>CAVWQU010000034.1:0-20147 GCA_963757225.1 uncultured Actinomycetota bacterium | reverse complement strand
CGGCGCGACCGCCGACCTCGACCAGCTGCCGCCCCCGCAGGCCGCGGCCCTGCGGACCGCGCTGGCCCTCGACACCGGGCCGCCGCCGGACCGGTTCGCCGTCGGCGCCGCCACGCTCGGCGTGATGACCCGTCGCGCCGAACGTCAGCCCCTGGCCATCCTCCTCGACGACGCCCATCACCTCGACCGGCCCTCCGCGGAGGCCCTGGTGTTCGCCGCCCGTCGCCTCGTCGCCGACCCGATCCTCGTCGTGGCGGCCCTGCGGGAGGGCGAGCCGAGCCCGCTGCGCGCCGCTGACCTCCCGGTGCTGACCATCACCGGCCTCGACGAGGCCGGGACCGCGGACCTGCTGCGGTCGGCCGACACCGCGCTGGCGGCGCCGGACCGTGCGGAGCGGGTCCACCGCGCCACCGGCGGGAACCCGCTCGCCATCGTCGAGCTCGCTCGCGGGGCGGCCGGTCCGGAGATCGCGGCACTGGGGGCGAACGCGGTGGCGCCGCTGCCCGTCCCGGCGGCACTCGCGGAGGGGTTCGTCCGACGCGCCAGGGCGGTCGGCGGGGAGGCCACGACCCTGCTCGCGCTCGTCGAGGCAGCGGCGGGCGATCTGCGGGTGGTCCTCGGCGGAGCCCTGGTCCTCCACCTCGACCCGGGAACCCTGCCGCTGACCGAGTCGGCCGGCCTGGTCCGGACCACGGCCGAGCGGGTCGTCTTCACGCACCCGCTGGTCGGGTCGTCGGCGTACGCCAGCCTGACTCCGGACCAGCGCCGGGCCGTCCACGGGGCGGTCGTCGCCGCGCTGCCGCGGCACGACTCGGCGCGACGGGCCTGGCACGGTGCGGCCGCGGCGTTGGGGCCTGACGCCGCGGCGGCCGACGCGCTCGAGGACGTCGGCTTCGCGGCCCGCCGACGGGGCGCCTACGCCGTCGCGGCGTCCGCCCTGGAGCGGGCCGCCCAGCTGAGCGACGACGACGTGCAGCGCGCCGACCGCGGCGTGGCCGCCGCGACGGCGGCCTTCGACGCGGGCGACACGGCCTGGGCCCTGCGGCTGCTCGCCGGCGCGACGGCCGGTACGGTTCCGGCGGGGACCCGGAGCCGGGCCGGTGCCCTCCGCGGGGCCATCACGACGCGGAGCGGGGCGTTGGACGAGGCGTGGGCGATCCTCGTCGCCGCTGCGCGCGAGGTCGCCGAGACCGACCCGAGCCGGGCGCTCCATCTCGTCGCCGAGGCGGTCGACGTCGCCTTCTACCTCGCCGACGGCGACGTAGCCCGGGAGTCCCAGCGGCTGGCCGAGTCACTGCTGGACCGGGGGGTCGACGGCAGCGCCGCGGCCGTCGGCCGGCTGGCGATCGGGATGGCCCAGGTCCTCGACGGACAGGACGGGTCGGTGCAGCTGCGTGAAGGGTTCGACCTGCTCGGCGGCGAGGACGCCAGACCCACCGACGAGTTCGACGCGACCTGGCTGATGATCTGCGCGTTGTTCCTCCGGGAGGAGGGGTCGAGCCGCCGCCTGCTGCGGGCGGTCGAGGAAGCCCGAGCCGACACGTCGGTCGGTCGGCTGCCCCACCTGCTGTTCCACCTGGCGCGGGACGAGGCCACGACCGACCGCTGGGCGGCGGCGGAGTCCGACTACGCCGAGGCCGGAGCCCTGGCCGAAGAGCTCGGGCAGACCACCGAGGAGGCCATGGCGATGGCGGGCCTCGCGTGGCTCGAGGCGCGCCGCGGCAACGAGGCGGCCGCCCGGCGGCACGCCGACCGCGCCGTGACGCTCGCCGCGCCGCGCCGCGTGATGATCGCGCGGATCTGGGCGGGGTTCGCCCTCGGCGACCTTGAGCTGGGCGCGGGCCGCATGGACGAGGCCCTCGCACCGGTACGCGTCCCTCGTGGAGCTCCTCGATGCGGCCCGGATCCGCGACGTGGACTTGTCGCCGGCCCCCGAGCTGGCCGAGGTGCTGCTGCGCACCGGCGAGGTGACGCGGGCCGTCGAGGTGGCCGCTGAGCACCGTCGGCGGGCCGAGCGCAAGGGCCGACCGTGGTCGATCGCCCGCGCCTGGCGGGTCACCGGCCTGCTGGCCGGCGACGACGACCTCGACGCGGTGTTCGGGACCGCCCTGCGGCTTCACGCCGAGACGCCCGACGTCTACGAGACCGCCCGCACCAACCTGGCGTACGGGTCGCGGCTGCGGCGTGCCCGGCGGCGGATCGACGCGCGGGGCCGGCTGGAGGACGCCTACCAGGCGTTCGAGCGGCTGGGGGCCCGGCCGTGGGCCGCGGCCGCCGCGGACGAGCTGGCGGCGACCGGGGTGACCGTCGCTCCGCACGGCGCGAGTGGGCTGGATCTGCTCACCCCCCGTGAGCGGCAGATCGTCCAGCTCCTCGTCGACGGCCGGACCACCCGGGAGACGGCCGGAGCGCTGTTCCTCAGCCCGAAGACCGTCGAGTACCACCTGCGGCACGTCTACACGAAGCTCGGCATCACCAACCGGCGCGAGCTGGCCGAGCTCGTCACCTCAGGCGGCTGAGGCCGCGAGGACGTCGTCGGTGGCGTCGAGCAGCCGTCGCCGGAGCTCCTGCGACCGACCGCTGAACGCGCGCTGCGCCGCGACGTACTCCGCCTTGCCCTCGCGCGTCTCGACCGGGACGGGGTCGAAGCCCAGGGCGCTCAGGTCGTAGGGCGACGCCCGCATGTCGAGGACCCGGATGTCGCGGGCCAGGTCGAAGCAGTCCATGACCAGCTCGCTCGGCACGACGGGCATCAGCTGGTAAGCCCACTTGTAGCAGTCCATTCCCGCGTGCAAGCAGCCCGGCTGCTCGAGGGCGACCTGCTGGTCGCGGGTCGGCTGCAGGGCGTTGAGCGGCCGGGCCGTCGGCGTGAAGAACCGGAACGCGTCGACGTGCGAGCACGCGAGCTGGTGCGACTCGACGACCCGGTCGGTACCGACGGTGCCGAGCCGCAGCGGCCAGTCCGGGTGGCGTACGCCCTCCTGGTCGAGTCGGTGGACCATCGCCCACTCGTGCAGTCCGAAGCACCCGAACTGGCCGGGCCGGTTCACCGTCGCGGTGAGCAGGCGCCGGATCGCCGCGACCCGGGTGCCGCGCTCGGCGACGTAGGCGTCGAGGTCGACGGTCACGACGCCACCCTCGGCGCGGTGGAAACGCCAGGTCGCCCGCTCCGTGCCGGCTGCGTGCCCCAGCCCGACCCCGGCGCCCGGGTGCCAACGCCGCAGCGCCGATACCGAGTTCGCGTAGTAGGTGAAGAGGAAGTCCTCGACCGGATGCTTGGCACCGTCGGCGCGTCGCGCGCGATGTGCGGCGGTGGCCGCGTCGACCCGGTCGGCGTGGGCGCGCTCCAGCAGGCTCCACTGCTCCGGGGACAGGACGGTCACGGCATACGAGGGTATGCGGGTTCGCCGCGGACGGTGTCTAGCCGGCCGGGCCGGGTTCCACCCGGCGGTGCGGGCCGCACCACATCCGCAGGATCACCATGGCGGTCACGCCGAACCACAGCCAGGTCGCGGCGGCGCCGATGAGCCCGGGAAGGAAGACACCCAGGAGCAGCGCGACCAGCCACCCGACAAGGGCCAGCACGACGGTGACGAGTACGACCAGCACGTGCCGGCCCGGGGAGGCGCGCAGCGCTCTGATGGCCGCGCGGACGGTGTGCCGCTCACCCAGGGCCACGGCCGCGAGGAGCCACGCCACGGGGACGACGACGACTGGGACCGCCCACGGCACGACCACCCCCGCGGCCACGACGACGAGGAGCAGCAGGACGGTCCAGACCAGCCCCTTGACGCTGCTCGCCTGGCTCCGGCGCACCGTCGTGGCGATGGCCGACGCGACCAGCCAGAGCCCGAGCGCCGCGTCTGCGAACGACACCAGGACGAGCCCGACCAACGCGGCGGACCAGCCGGGATCGGTGCTCACCTGCGCCAGCAGGGCCTGGATCATCGCGGTCACCACGACCGCGACGACCGCGATGAACCAGCCACTGACGCTGCCCTGGCGGGTCGCGGCCGGGCGCGTGGGGGTGGTCACGAGGTCGGCCTGGCCGCGCGCTCGATGACGTCCATGATCGCGCCGTTGTAGAGCGTGGCCGACCCGACCGTCACGGTCATGAGGTCCTGGTGGTCGGCCGTCGACGACACCGAGATGGCCCCGCCGTCGGTGGTCGACCCGGTGCACGAGATCGCGACGCCGTCGGCCGTGCACGCCGGCGCCGCGAGGACCGAGACCCGGTTCTGGACCAGGATGTCGTTGGCGGCGAACCGGACGGTGGCGAGCCGGTCGCCGCCCACGGGAGCCAGTGCCGCCGCCTGCGAGCAGGCGGAGAGCGCGGCGGTCACGAGGGCCCCGAGGGCGACGGCCGTGATGCCCTGCCGCGTCACGAGAGGGTCCTTGCAGCGGTCGCGGCGATCCGGGCGCGTTCGGCCAGGTGCTGCGTCTCCAGGTCGGCGTCGGTGATCTGGGACAGGTCGAACGGGGCCGGGAGAAGCAGCTCGGTGTTGCGGTCGAGGGGAGACCCACGGCGCATCATCGGCGTCTCGGCCCAGTCGTTGGCGGCCAGCTCGCGGCTCTGCGAGGCCAGGTCGGCCAGGCTGCCGCTGGTGCCGGGACGGGCCGGTGACGTGTGGTCGACGACCGTGGTGAAGATCGACATCGTGCCGTCGCGGTTGTCGACCAGCTCGACGACCTGCTGCTGCTGCGGGAAGTCGATGCACGACGCGGTGGTGACCTCCCAGAAACCGCCTGTGCCCTGCGCGTTTCGGTGGGCGAGGATCTGGTTCAGGTGGGTGTGTCCGTTGAGCCAGGCGACGCATACCGGGTAGCGCAGCAGCAGGTCGACGAGCTCCTCGGCGCCGTGCAGCGGCTGGTCGAACCCCGGTCGCGTGGCGCGGTTCTCGAGGGTCAGGCTGTTGTGGTGGGACAGGAGCAGAACCAGGCGCTGCTCGGCCTGGGCGGTGGTCAGCTCGGCCTCCAGCCACCGGAACTGGTCGTCGGGCACGGCGCCGTCGGGCCCGGCGACCTGGTTGCAGGTGTCCAGCCCGAACGCGCGTACCCGCGGGCTGAGTTCGGCCTTCCACCAGGTCTCCCCGGTGTCGAGGTTGCGCTGGGTGAATCCGTGGCCGACCGGCCCGGGCGTCGGCTCCGTGCGGAAGTGCTCGGCCATGAAGTCGCGCTGCTCGAAGAGGAACCGCGCCGGGTCGCTGGTCACTGGCCGGTAACCGGAGCGCATCCCGAGCGAGATCCCGAGGGCGTCGGCGAAGCGCTGCAGCGGGCTGGCGGAGGAGGCATACCCCGACAGGGCCCCGGACGCGGTCGCCTCGAGCGTGAACGCCTTCTGGTCACCGACGGCGAGCGCGCGCAAGGCCGCGTCGAGGTGGAAGGTGCCGAGCAGCAGCGCGTCGTGGTTGCCGTAGACCGAGTACCAGGGGCTGGGCAGGCCGGGGGACTGGACGGGTTCGCGGATCGCCTGCTCGAGCAGCTGGGGCAGGGTCGGGAAGCCGTAGCTGCCGAAGTCGCCGCCGGACGGGTCGCCGGGTCGATAGGCCCAGGTGGCCTCGGGCCACGCCTGAACGCCCTCGAACCGGTCCGGGGCGCCGCTGTTGGCCCGCACGCTCCGCCCGTCCATGAGGTCGATGAACCAGCGCAGCTCGAGGTGGGAGTGCATGTCCGCGCTGTCGCCGGTGACGACGGCAGCGCCCATCGGTGCGCCGGTCAGCGGGCTGGCGCGCAGGTCGTTCATGGCCTGGGCCATCGCGGCCACGACGTGCACGGTCAGCGCGTCCTGCGGGTGGAAGGCCGAGCCCCAGGAGACGTGGTTGGACACGATCATCGGCTCGATCCGGCCCGGTGACTGCGAGTCGATGACGTGCAGGTCGGACAGGTGGCCGAGGTAGAGCAGCGAGCGGCGCGCGGCCAGCCGGCTCGGTGCGGGGGCGCGACCGAGCACGTCGAGACGCGGGAGGTACGGCTCGCCCGGTCCGGCGGTCAGCCGCCGGTAGCTGCCCGACGTGACCGGCCCCTGGAGGACGGTCCCGACCAGGGTCGACGGGGCCACGGCGGCCTCGCCCGGCTCCGCGAGCAGGCCGCCGAGGGTATGCGCGTCGAGACCGGTCAGCGCCGCCAGCGCGGCGGTCTGCGTGAGGAAGGCCCGACGGCTGAGTCCGGCCACCGGCTCCCCCGATCCTCGTGACGCGAACATCAACTGAGCGCGATCCTAGGGGCAGTTTGGCGGAGGTGTCGGTTGTTTGGCTGCGGTTCTCGGGGCCTGTCGAGGCGGTCCCTGGACTCCGCGTGATCGCGGCCGCCGGTGCGTGGCAGGCTGGGTCGGTGGGTCGACGTCTCGCCGCTGTCGTGGCGGCCGCAGCCGTCGCCCTCGGGCTGGCCGGATGTTCGGGCGCCGTCCCCGAGCCGGCCGGACCTCAGGGCATCGTCGCGACGATCACGACGCCACCGGCGTCGGTGACGGCTGCCCCTCGACCGGCGCCGAGCACCTCCACGCTGCCGGCGACCGGCTGGTACGTGGCCCTGGGTGACTCGCTCGCGGCCGGGATGCAGCCCACGACGGGCGACCAGAAGGACCGCGGGTATGCGGGACCGGTGCTCGAGGGCGTGCGCAAGGCCCAGGCGGGCACCCAGCTGCGCAACCTCGGATGTTCCGGCGAGACGACCACCTCGATGCTGAAGGGCGGCCTCTGCTCCTACCCCGAGGGCAGCCAGATGGCGGCGACGGTCGCGTTCCTCAAGGCCAACGCGGCGACGACCCGCCTGGTCACCCTGGACATGGGGGCCAACAACGTCCTGCGGTGCGCCCGCACCACGGTCGACCAGGCGTGCGCGGCGAGCACCACGGCCACCGTGGCCAAGGAGCTGGCGAGCATCCTCGCTCAGGTCCGGGCAGTGGCGCCGTCGGTGCCGATCGTCGTGCTGACCTACTACAACCCGCTGCTGGCCGCCTACCTCCAGGGTCCGGAGGGCAGGGCCACGGCCACGCAGTCGCAGCCGCTCCTCGCGGGGCTCAACGCGGAGATCACCAAGGCGGCCAAGGCGGCCACGGCGAAGGTCGCCGACGTCGCGGGGGCGTTCGCCACGACCGACTCGTCCGGGTCGCCGCAGCCCACCAACGTCAAGCGCATCTGCGACTGGACGTGGATGTGCTCCCGCAACGACATTCACGCCAACGACGCCGGGTATGCGGCGATGGCGGCGGCCGTGCTGGCTGCGCGCTGAGCGACCCTCGGGGGATCCGTCCGGACGGGAGCGTGCGCCCTCGGTCCTAGGGTGGGGGCGTGCGGATCGCGAGGTACACGACCGGGGAGGACCCGGCATACGGAGTTGTCGAGGGCCAGCCGGGCAGCGAGGTGGTGCTCGCGCTCCAGGGCGACCCGCTCTACATCGGGATCGTGCCCGGCGAGGGTGAGATCCCGCTGGAGGAGGTCCGACTGCTGGCCCCGGTCATCCCCCGCAGCAAGGTGATCGGGATCGGCCGCAACTACGCCGACCACGCCCGGGAGATGGGCAACGAGGTGCCCGCCGAACCGCTGATGTTCCTCGTGCCCAACACCGCCGTCGTCGGCCCGGGCGACCCGGTCGTCATCCCGCGGCAGAGCACGAACGTCCACTACGAGGGTGAGCTGGCCGTCGTCATCGGCAAGATCGCCAAGGACGTCCGCGTCGAGGATGCCCTGGACTGCGTGTGGGGCTACACCGTCGCCGACGACGTCACCGCGCGCGACCTGCAGAAGAGCGACGGGCAGTGGGCCCGGGCCAAGGGGTTCGACACGTTCTGCCCCCTCGGGCCGTGGATCGAGACCGAGCTCGACGTCAGCGACCTGCGGCTCGTGACCCGGCTGGACGGCGAGGTGGTGCAGGACGGGACCACGGCGGACATGGTCCACCAGGTCGCCGACCTCATCGCGTATGCGTCCGCCGCCTTCACCCTGCTGCCCGGTGACGTCATCCTCACCGGGACGCCGAGCGGGGTCGGTCCGGTGACCGCCGGCCAGCGGGTCAGCATCGAGATCGAGGGGATCGGCACTCTCGACAACCCGTTCGTCCGTCGCTGAGCCGCAATGACGTCGGGCGGGATCGCGCTCGCGCGGGTCTACCACCGGGACGTCGTCGGCCCGATCCTCACCAGCCGATGGCCGGACCTGCCGTACGCCGCGGCTCGGCTGGGCAGCGGGTCGGACGTCCTCGGCTACGACGACGAGATGTCCCAGGACCACGACTGGGGGCTGCGGCTCAACGTGCTCGTCCCGGACGCTCTGGTCACCGAGGTTCGCGACCACCTCGACCGCGAGCTGCCGGCCTCCTACAAGGGGCGGCCGACGCGCTTCGCCACGACCTGGCTTCCCGGTGAGCAGGTGCAGGTCCAGGTCGACGCGACCGGGGACTTCGCGGTCTCGCGCCTCGGCGTCGACCCCCGGGACCGCCTCGACCCGGTCACCTGGCTCTCGCTGACCGGCCAGGGCATCCTCGAGCTCGTCGCCGGCGAGGTGTTCCACGACTCGGCCGGTGAGCTCCGGGCCGTCCGAGAGGCGTTGCGGTGGTACCCGGACGACGTCTGGCGCTACGTCCTGGCCGCCGACTGGACCCGGCTCGGCGAGGAGCTGCCGCTGGCCGGACGGGCCGGACAGCTCGGCGACGAGACCGGGTCGCGCGTCGTCATGGCCCGGCTCGTCCGTACCGCCATGCACCTGGGCTTCCTCCTCGAACGACGGTGGCCGCCCTACCCGAAGTGGCTGGGCACCGCCTACGACGCGCTTCCGGTGGCCACCCAGACCCGTGCCGCCCTCGCGACCGCTGTCGGCGCACCCACCTGGCCGGAGCGCGAGTCGGGGCTGGTCGTGGCCCTGGACGCCATGCTGGAGACCCAGCGGGGCCTCGGGCTCCCGAGCCCCGAGGCCGCCACCGAGCCGTTCTGGGACCGGCCGTTCCGCACGGTGCCGGCCGAGACCTCGACCCTTCTCCTGCGCGACGTGACCGACCCCGCCGTGGCCCGGTTGCCGCCCGGCGTCGGCTCGGTCGAGCAGTGGTCCGACAGCGCGGCCGTCCTTGGGCCGTCGCACCGGCGCCTCGCCGCCGCCCGGGCGGCGCTCGACCCCGGCTGACTAGACCGGCGGCCAGGCGCCGAGCGCTCGCTCCAGCTCGGCGTAGGCGGCGTACACCGTCCGCAGGTCGGCGGGGTTCTCGGTGCGGCGCTCGGCGTCTTCCAGCAGGAGGGCGGCCTCGCCGCGGATGGCGTCCGCGCGCCTCCGGGTGAGCTTGGTGTGTCCGGCGGACATCGACATCAGCGTCAGCAGGGCGACGACCACGGTGGGTTCGGCGGCGCCGTAGCGCCGGATCGGACCCACCGCGGACGCGAGGTAGTCGGCGAACCGGCGGGCCGGCACGACCAGCGTCCCGTCGGAGCGATGGATCACCACCGAGCCCAGCGTGCGTGCCGCGAGGGAGACGAGGATGTCGGACAGGTGATGGACCGCCTGGACGGCGGTGTAGGGGTCGTTGACCGCCGGGGAGAGCGCCTTGCACGCGGTGTCGACCAGCTGCCGGATCCCGAACCCCACGTCCTGCTGCAGCGTCCGTTCGAACCCGAGGTCGACCGCGGTCGCGACGACCGACGAGAGCTCGTCGCCGTCGGGGAGGCCTCGGGACGGGTCGGTCGTCCAGATGTGGGCCACCGGCGTGCCGGACACGACGTAGTCGCCGAGCCGCGGGACCAGCGCGACGGTGAGGCCCTGCTGCTCGACGTACCCCAGCAGATGGCCAGGAGTGAACACCTGGACGTACCCGGACCTCGTGGCCAGGACCGGGACGGCGTGGTCCGGCCGGACCGGCGGCGGCTCGTCCGTCCCTTCCCGGGCTGCCTCGATCGCCCGCAGGGTCCCGCGCGTCGACACGGCGAGGATCGAGTCGACCTGCAGCGAGTGGGCCAGATGGTCGGCGAAGGCGATGACCGCCGCGACGCTGATGAACAGCAGCAGCATGGCGCCGCTCACCGCAAGCCGGGGGAACCGCTCGATCCGACCGCCGGCGCCCAGCCCCACTGTGTAGAGCCCGGCCGCCGCATACGCGAAGGTGCCGACGAAGACGGCGAGGACCCACTGGGTCACCCCGTCGCGCAGGAAGTTGCGGACCAGGCGCGGGGAGAACTGGGTCGAGGACAGCTGGATCGCGACCACGGCCAGCCCGAAGACGGTCGCGATCACGCCGATCATCGCCGTCGCCACGACGGTCAGCAGGGTGCGGGCGTCGTCGGGCGTTCCCTCGAAGACGACCCACCCGAACGGGCCGGTATCGCCCACGTCGATCGACGAGAGAACCCACCCGATGACCAGGGCCAGCACCCCGGCCACCGTCGGCAGCAGCCACAGGGCCCCGCGGCGGTACTCGAGGAAGTCGCGCCACCGGCGCCAGGCCGTGCGGCGGATCCCGGGTTCGCGGACCGCCGTCGCGGCAGTGGCTCGGAGCGGACCCGAGGTCACGTGGTCAGCTCCGCAGCACCGAGGCGTAGTCGCGCAGCCGGGCGTCCGGCAGGAACGCCTGGGTCAGGGCCACCCCGACGCGGGGCAGGGCCGCCTCGTCGGGGTAGACCATGTACATCGGCTCGTAGCGCGGCTTGAACTTGGTCTTGAACGCGTGCAGGGACCGGAACCCGTAGACCGGCTCGAGCATCTCCCCTAGCTGGTTGAGCAGGGTGTCGACCGCGCCGAGGCTGTCGGCGTCGTCCTCGGACCGGGCCAGCGGGGCACCGGAGAGGGACACGGTCAGGGCGCCCTGCTCCCGGAACGCCAGGCAGGCCGACGCGATCATGAACTCCATCACCGGCCGGAACCCGTCGGGGAGCCGTCGCATGACGTCGAGCGTCCAGCCGGTGACGACGCCGTCAGGTCCGTAGACCGGCAGCCACGAGGTGATGCCCTGGAGGATGCCCTTGTCGTCGACGGCCAGGCCGACGCGAACCTCGGGGTCGAGGGCCTCGTCCGTCCCGCCGAGGGTGAAGCCCATCTCGGGCAGACCCTTGTCCGACACCCACTGCTCGGAGATGCCGCGCGCCTGCTGGACCATCTGGAACGACTCGTCGACCAGACGGACGACGCGGAACTCGATGTTGGACTTGGCCGCGCGGTTGAGTGCGGTGCGGACGTCCTGCCACGCCTTGCCCTTGAACTGCAGCCCGGGCAGGTCGATGACGGTGTCCTCGGCCACCTGGACGTAGCGGTAGCCGAGGCTCTCGGCCTGCGGCAGCACCACCCGCGTCGAGGAGAACAGGCACGGCATCCAGCCGTGGGTCTCGCAGTGGCGGGCGAACTCGACGACGGCGTGGGAGACCGACTCCGGGTCGCCGACCGGGTCACCGAGCGCGATCGCCGTGCCGCTCTTGACCTGGTAGGCGATGGCCGCGTTGCCGTCGGCGGTGACGAAGTGCGCGTTGTCGGGCCAGGTGGTCATCCACGAGAGGTTGCCGCCGCCGTAGGTGTGCAGCAGGTCGATGGTCCGCTCGCGGTTGACCGCGGCCACTGGCTTGCGGGTCCGGATCAGCAGGACGAGCAGGACGCTGAAGAAGACGATGATCGGGATCAGCGAGAGCGACGCGAGGAAGACCACGCCCGGTCGGCCGGTCGCGTGGAAGGTGCCGCTGCTGGAGAAGAACAGCCGCGCGATGAGCTCGCGGGCCTGCATGACGAGGTCGGGCGGCGGGTCGAAGTCCTCGATGACGATGAACCCGAGCACCACGTAGAGGATGAACCCGATGCCGAGCAGGGCGAGGTCGCGCGTCATCCGGATCGACGACGGCGGGATGACCCTGGCGGTGTAGGCCCGCCGGGTCCGGACCAACACGATGAGCAGCGGCAGGAAGACCACGGCGGCGGCGACGCCTCGCGGCACCGGCCGCAGCGCCGTCGACGTGAGCAGACCGGTGATGGACAAGGCGGTGGCGGCGCTCCACGCGAGGCGGCTGCCGCGGTGCAGGCCGGCGGCCACGAGCAGCTCGGCGACGACGAACAGGACGATGAGCGGCCGTCCGACGACGGTGACCTCCGGCCCGAGCGGGCCGTCCTCGGGAAACACCATCGCGAGGATCTGGGCGAAGGCGATGAGCACCATGAGCGCCGTCGCGATGACGCGGGCCTCGTGGCGGGAGAGGTGGCCGTCACCTTCGAAGAGGCTGCGGGCGCGCGGCCACCCGATGGCGAGGCCCAGCGCGGCGGCGATCATGTGCTCGACGTCCCAGACCAGCCCCACCCAGACCAGGCTGACGAGGCAGTAGCCGAAGACGCCGACGACCAGCCGGGCACGCCACGGCGCCCGGAGGGTCATCGCCGCGACGACGAGGGCACAGATCGCGCCCGAGGAGAACCCGACGTCGAGCGCCCGGCCGGTGTCCACGGCCCAGGTCCAGCCGCTGCCACGGAACAGCGCGAAGATCGCGGCGGTGCCGAGGACGCTGAGCACCTGGCCGGCCACGGTCGTGATGACGGTCCACCGGGTGCCCAGCCGCCACTCCGCGAAGCCGGCCATGAGGACGTAGCCGCCCAGCACGGGGATGTACTGCGCCGGGACCCGGGCGAAGAAGGCGCCGGAGATCGGGGTCCACCACTTGCCCTCCTCGAGCGCCGGCAGACCGTAGGCGATGTGCGGCCACCAGCCGGACTCGCTGATGGGTCGCCAGAAGGCCTGGCTGACGACGCCGAGAATGACCATGACGACGACGATCGACACCGTGTAGGGGACGCGCCTGACGATGTCGAGCAGGGGCCGAAGGGACTGCAGGAACGAGGTCGACTCCGTCTCGCCCCTCCCGGACGACGTGCTGACCTGGGACACCCCACTCCTCGAACAGCGACGCGGCTCCGGACGATCTCCACACTAGCCGAGCACCCCGGCCACTCTCGTTAGGCTGGCAGAACCATGAGCATGTCCGCAGCACCTTCCGCGCATACCCCGTCGTCAACCTCGCCGTCCCGCCCCGTCCGGCTGCGTGTCGCACCGTCGCCGACCGGCGACCCGCACGTCGGCACCGCCTACATGGCGATGTTCGACCTCGCCTACGCGCGCCAGCAGGGCGGCCGGTTCGTCCTGCGGATCGAGGACACCGACCGGGCTCGGTTCTCGCCCACGAGCGAGCAGCAGCTCTACGACACGCTGCACTGGCTGGGGCTCACCTGGGACGAGGGCCCGGACATCGGCGGCCCGGACGCGCCCTACCGGCAGTCCGAGCGGCTCGCCACCTACCGTCCGTATGCGGACCGCCTCCTCACCGACGGTCACGCCTACCTCTGCTGGTGCTCGCCGGAGCGGCTGGCGCAGATGCGCGAGGAGCAGCAGCGGGCCAAGCAGCCGACGGGGTACGACCGGCTCTGCCTCGGGCTGACCAAGGAGGAGCGCGCCGGTATGCCGGGCTTCTCACCGGAGCCGGTGGTCCGGATGCTCGTCCCCGACGACGTCCAGCTCGAGTTCGACGACCTCATCATGGGCCGCACCCGCGCGCCGCGGCCCGACGACCAGGTGATCCTCAAGGCCGACGGCTTCCCGACCTACCACTTGGCCGTGGTGGTCGACGACCACGAGATGGGGATCACCCACGTCGTGCGCGGCCAGGAGTGGATCTCGTCCACCCCGAAGCACCTGCTGCTCTACCGGTGGTTCGGGGTGGAACCCCCGAAGTTCGCGCACATGCCGCTGCTGCGGGACGAGAAGAAGGCCAAGATCTCGAAGCGGAAGAACCCGTGGGCCCGGCTCACGTGGTTCAAGGAGCAGGGCTACCTGCCCGAGGCGTTGGTGAACTTCCTGGCGCTGCAGGGATACCCGCCGATCGTGGAGGCCGACGGCACGGAGCGAGAGGTGTTCTCGTTCGCCGAGTTCACCGAGCGGTTCCGCTGGGAGGACGTCAACCGGGCGGGGGCCATCTTCAACCTCGACAAGCTCGACTGGCTCAACGGGGTCTACATCCGGGGGCTGGAGGTCCGCGACTTCACGTCCCGGCTCCTGCCCCACCTCGAGGCCGACGGCGTGCTGTCCGGTTCGCCGTCGCTCGGCGAGCTGGGCCGGCTGATGGCGGTCGCGGAGCTCATCCAGACCCGGATCGGGAAGCTCTCGGAGGCCACGCCGCTGGTGCGCCCGTTCTTCGTCGGCGACGACCAGATCGAGATCGCCGACGACGCCCGCGCGCAGCTGAACGACGACTCGGCCGCGGTGCTCGACGCGGCGGTACGCGCCCTGGGGGACATCGACGACCATCCGCGCGGCCTGCTCGGGTCGGAGAGCGGCTGGACCGCCGCGGCGATCGAGGGGGCGCTCCGGGAGGCCGTGGTCGACGGTCTGGGGATCAAGCCGAAGTTCGCGTTCGGCCCCCTGCGGACCGCGGTGTCCGGCCAGCGGGTGTCACCGCCGCTGTTCGAGTCGATGGAGATCCTCGGCAAGACCTCGACGCTGGCCCGGATCCACGCCCTGCGCGCGACCCTCTGATTTGGGTGCCGGTACGGAGGACCGGTAACATCGCTCCTCGGTCTCGTCTGTGGCGGTCACCCGTGACCCGCCTGCGGCGATACCCCCATGGGGTATGGTGTAATTGGCAACACGGCTGATTCTGGTTCAGTTGTTCTAGGTTCGAGTCCTGGTACCCCAGCGAGTGGATGAGCACTCTCGGAAGCCCGACCGATTCGGTCGCGACCACGCTGTCCGGGTAGGGTCTCGTTCCAGCTAGGGCCCCGTTGTGTAGCGGCCTAGCACGCCGCCCTCTCAAGGCGGTAGCGCGGGTTCGAATCCCGTCGGGGCTACGCGTCAGACGTGGAGGAGGCCCGGACCGTCATGGTCTGGGCCTCCTGCCGTCTCGGTCGACCGGACTCAGATGTTTGCCCGGTTCTCGGCTGCGGCCGCTCCAAACCGGCAAACATCTGAGTTCGGTGTGGGCCCCTATTCCTGGACGCCGCCGGCGTGGCTGACCAGGCCGACCGGGTTCCCGGACGGGTCGGCGACCGTCGTGAGGACGCGGCTCGGGCCGTCGGGCGAGGGGGCCTCGAGCACCCGGCCGCCATGGGCCTCGGCGGCGACGAGGGCGACCTCGACGTCGTCGACCGCGACCCACGCGACCAGGCCGGTGTCGGCCGCGGGTGCCCGGTCGGTCACGAACTGGCCGATGACGCCGGGGGCCTCGAACCCCGCCTCCTGGGGGTCGGTCCGCCAGCCGAGGACGGCGGCGTAGAACCGGGCGGACGCCGCGAGGTCCGTCGTGGGCACCTGCAGGTAGCAGACCTGGCCATGGACGATGGTCACGGTTCCTCCTCGTTGGTCAGCAGGCGAAGCACGCTCTCCGCCCACCAGGTCTCGTAGCGTTCCGGCGTCCAGCCGCGTCGGCGGGTCAGCCGCACGAACACCGCCGGGTCCATCAGCAGCCAGACCGACTCGGTGGCGTCGTCGGCGGTGAGGCCGGGCCGCAGCGGCGACAGCGCGGCGACGCCGTCGACCATCCATCGCGCCGTGACCGCGCGGCGCTGTTCCTGGTCGTCGACGAGCCGGGCTACCGCTGGATCGCTCGCGGCCGCCTCGTATGCGGCCAGGATCACGCCGGCCGAGCGTTCCTGGGCGGCGCGCAGGACCGTGGCGGTGACGCGGAGCAGTCCGCGCGCGCTCGTCTGCCGGCGCGCAACGGTCGCCCAGTCCCGGTCGAGGACCGCGACCGGCTCGTCGTCGCCGGCGATGGCCACGTCGATGGCCGCGGTGAGGAGTCGCGCCTTCGTCCCGAAGAGCAGCTCGACGGTCGGCACCGCGACGCTCGCCCCGTCGGCGATCGCGCGGATGGTCGTCGCCGGGTAGCCGCGCTCGACGAAGAGGCGGTGGGCGGCCCCGAGGATCCGGGATCGCGTCCGCATGGCCTGCTCGGCCCTGATGCGTGAGCGGTAGGGCCGGGCGGCCCGGCGCTCCGCTGTCGCCGTGGGCATCCACCCAGGTTAGCTATGGACCGCCCTTAGCGAAAGGGGGCTCGCTAGCCTCCGCGTATGCCTCCCGCGCTCGCCGACGAGCGGTCGGTCACCGTCGTGCTGTGCACCGACGACGGTCAGGTCGTCGGCCAGCTCCCGTCACCGGTCGTCGTCACCCCGCGGTGGTGGCCCGAGGTGGACACCGTGGTGGCCGCGGTGGAGGAGCGGTACGGCCTGGTCGTCACCGTGCTGCGGCTGCTGACGACCGACACCGACTACGCGGGCGGCGAGGTCACCTACCTCGCCCAGATCCGGTCCGGACCGCCGACCTTGACGACACCGGCGGCCGGACCGGTCGCCGCCGCTCTCGAGAGCGACGGCACGAACCGGCTGTGGTGGGCCGAGCCCGGCGGTCTCGACCACTTGCCCGCGTGGGTCGACGCGGCGTTGCGGGCCCACGGCCGGCGCCGGACCGGGGTGCTGCGCCAGCGCAAGACCTGGAACCTCTCGGTCGTCCTGACCGCGCCGACCCCTACGGGTGACGTGTGGTTCAAGGCGACCCCTCCGTTCCTTGCCGACGAGGGCAGCGTCATCCGGCGGGTCGCGGCCGTCGACCCGGAGCTCGTGCCGGTGGTCCTCGCGCACGATCCCGGACGGCGGGCGATCCTCATGGACCACGTCGCCGGCGAAGACCAGTTCGGGCTCACCGACGCGGACGTGGCGGAGGCGATGGTACGGCGATGGGTGGCCGCCCAGGGTGCCCTCCTCGACGACGTCGAGCACGTCCTGGCGGTCGGTGCCAGGGACCGTCGAGCCGCACCCCTGGTGGCGGAGGCGCAGGCGCTGCTGGGCCGGCGCGAGGTGCGGACGGCCCTCAGCGCGAGGGAGCTCGCCGCGATCGAGACGCTGGTCGACGGGTTGCCGCGTCGCTTGGACGAGATCGCCGCGTGCGGGTTACCGGACACCGTGCTGCACGGTGACATGCATCCCGGCAACTGGCGCCGCGACGGTGACCGGTTGACGCTGCTCGACTGGGGCGACGTGGGTGTCGGCAACCCGATGGTCGACCAGCGGGCCTTCGTCGAGCGACTGGTCGATCCGGACGTGCGCGAACGGATCTCGGCGCTCTGGACCCGGCTCTGGGCGGAGCAGGTGCCGGGCAGCGACCCCGCGCGAGCCGCATACCTGCTCGGTCCGGTGACCCAGCTGACGGCGGCCGCGACGTACCAGCGGTTCCTCGACCACATCGAGGTGACCGAGCGGGTCTACCACGCGCTGGACCCGGCGGACCGGCTGCGCGCCACCATCGCCGTGAACGGCAGCCCGGGGGTCTGAGTCAGGACGCCGCGTCGAGGTCTCGGGCGGACGCGATCAGCGTGGCGGCCACGCTCTCGAACGGCGCCAGGTCGCGCTGCGCGCGGGCCATGACCACGGCGCCCTCGGTGGCCGAGATGAGGAGCACGGCGAACGACGCAGCTCGCGCCGGCGCGACTCCGGCCTCCTCCAGCAACGCGGCGAGGTGAGCGGTCCAGTCGCGGAAGACGGTTCCGGCCCGGTCCAGCAGGTCGTCCGACGCCGCGACGCTCACGGCGACGACCGCGCACCCGGCGGTCAGGCGCGACCGGTCCAGGAGTGCCCGCCACAACGCGAGGAACCCCTCCGTGAGGCTCGTGGCGGAGCCGCCGAGCTCGGTGAGCCGGGCCAGGGTCCGCTCGCTGACGCGCGCGATCGCCGCGGCGACGAGCTCGTCCTTGCCGCCGGGGAAGTGGTGGTAGATCGAGCCGCGGGGCGCGCCGGTCGCCTCGAGCACCTCGGAGAACGACGCCCCCTGGAGCCCGCGCTTGGCCAGGAGCACGGCCGCGCCGTCGATCATCCGGTCGCGGGCGCCGGGTTTCGCCATGGGGTTCCACTCCTTCTATGACGATCGGCATAGTGATGGGCTACTATGCCGATCATCATAGTCGCGCCCTGGGAAGGGACCCTGTCATGCCCATGATCGACGTCTACGCCGCCACCGACACGTTCGGCGACCGCCACCGCCTCGCCATCGACCTCGCCTCCGCCGTGATGAGCGTCGAGAAGGTCCCCGACATCCCGATGTTCCGGCAGAACACGGCTGCGTTCGTCCACGACCTGCCGTCCGACGCGCTCGCCAACGTGGACGGCGACCACCGCTACGTGCGGGTCCAGGTACTCACCAACCAGGGCGCCCTCGACCGCGACCAGCAGCTGGAGGTGGTCCGCCGCCTCACCGAGATCGTCGCCGATGCGGCGGGGGACCCGGGACTTGCGCAGCGCACCTGGGTGCTGCTCACCGAGGCCGTCCCGGGTGGCTGGGGCCTGCTCGGCCACGCGAACACCAACGACGAGCTGGTCACCGCGGCACGGGCGCAGATCGCCGAGCTCTCCGCCGCCCGACGGTCGGAATAACCAGGCGCGACCCGACCACGCACTCAGCTCCCGGCCGCGCGACGACGGGCGCGGTAGGCCGCGGCCTTGGCCCGGTCGCCGCACCCTCGCATCCCGCACCAGCGGCGCCGGTGCCCACGGGACCGGTCGACGAACGGACGGGTGCAACGCTGGTCGGCACACCACCTCAGGTCGGCTCCGTCGGCGTCGCCGAATAGCGACAGACAGTCGCGGGCGAGGTCCGCCAGGACCGCCGACAGGTCCCCGCGCCATCGGACGGCGCCGTCGCTCCCGAGGCTCACCTCCCGTCCCCGGTGAGACGCGACCTCGTTGACCAGGGACCGGTCCGAGGCCGAGGGGCGGACGCCGTCGATGCGCGCGGCGATCACGCGGAACATCGCGTCGCGGACCTCCCGGGCGCGCGCGAGATCGGTGCTGGCCACGGTCGGTCGCTGGTCCAGCAGTCCCGACTGCTCCACCCAGTCGGCGAGGTCGGCCGGTGTGTCCAGGTGCTCGACGTCGGTCGTCCCCCGCTCGGCCACGGTCGCGACGAAGTCGAGAACGTGGCGGTCGGCGATGAACTCAGCCTTCACGTCACCATCTTGACAGGTGACGATTTGGTGGGCAACGGTGGAATCTGCATCACCGGTCAAGGAGGTGACGAAATGCCGAGATACGTCGTCGCGGCCGTCCTGTCGCGGATCGCGGACGAAGGTGCCCGAGTGGGCCTGATCCTGCTGGCCGTGGAGCGAACCGGCTCGGCCGCGCTCGGTGGCGTCCTCGTCGCGGCGCTCCTGGTGCCGCAGGTCGTGGCGGCCCCGCTGGTCGGGCGGGCCGTCGACCGGGCCGCTCGTCCCGCAAGGACCCTGGCGGTGCTGGTCGCCGGTTTCTCGGTATGCCTCGGGCTGGCCTCGGCCGTCGTGGGCCGGGTGAGTGTGGTGGTCGTTGTCGTGGTGCTGGTCGCCGGCGGGGCGATGGCACCGTCGGTGACGGGTGGGCTCAGCGGCCGGCTCGGCTCGCTCGTCGGGCGTCGTCGCGCCGCTCGGGCGTTCGGGGTCGACTCGGTCGTCTACAACGTGTGTGGTGTAGCGGGTCCTGCCGCCGTCGGGGTCCTCGCCGTACGGGGGGCCGGACTGCCGATGACCGCTCTCGCCGTCGGCGGGGTGGCGGGCTCGGTCGCGGTGTGGTTCCTGCCGATGGCACCGTCGCGGGGTGCGGTCGAGGACAGGACCGCCGGGCCGGGACATTCGGCGGCCTGGTCGGTCATGCGTCGCGACCGTCCGTTGGCGGCGGTGACGGCCGCCAGCTGCCTGGCGCAGGTCGGACTCGGTGCCTTGGGTGTCGTCGTGACGATGGTGGCCTCCCGACAGGGGACGGTCGAGACGGCGGGACTGGTACTGGCGGCGCTTCCGGTCGGCGCTCTGCTCGGCTCTTTGGGCTGGATTTGGCGGCCCGCCTCGGTGGAGCAGGCGCCCGGACTGGCGATGTGGGCTCAGGTCGCCGTGGGCGTGCCGATGGCGCTGACAGCCTGGGCGCCGAACCTCGCCACGGTCGCCACCCTCCTGGCCCTTTCGGGCGTGGCCCTGGGACCGGCGACTGGCGCGGTCTTCCTGACCCGTGAGCGACGCACTCCTGCCGCGCTGAGAGGGCAGGTGTTTGCGCTCGGTGCCGGGGTCAAGCTGGCGTCCGGCGCGGCCGGTGCCGCCCTGGCCGGGTTCGTCGCCGGACTGGAATCGGGCGTACTCCTGCTCTCGTGTGGCGCGCTCCCGGTCCTGGCCGCGCTGATCGGCGTGGCGATCCTGCGCACGCGCGACC
>CAVWQU010000033.1:0-91023 GCA_963757225.1 uncultured Actinomycetota bacterium | reverse complement strand
CACCCTCCTCCTCGACGGCTGGGCCCTGCTCGACCGGTCCGGTCTCGACGCCGCCGTGGAGGCGCTGCGTCGCTGGGTCGGAGCGGCGGCTCTTACCCGACCGGCCCCTGATGGTGGGGTCGTCGTCCTGGCCGGTACCCCCACGCATACGACGATCCCGGCGGTCGAGGCCCTGGTCCGCTGGGACCCCGCCTGGCTCGCCTCGCGCGAGCTGGCCGAACGCGTCGAGCTCGCCCTGCCTCCCGCCGTGACGATGGCCCAGGTCGTCGGTCCCCGCACGCCTCTCGTCGCGGCGGTGGACGCGGCCGGGCTCCCCGAGTCGGTCGAGCGCCTCGGTCCGCTCCCGTTCCGCACCGCGGCGGCGGCGACCGACGGCCCGGCCCTGGTCCAGGTGCTCCTCCGGGTTCCCCGCGACCAGCACCTCGACCTCGCCCATCACCTGGCCGCGATGCGCGCCGAACGCTCGGCCCGCAAGGAGCCGGAGTCGGTCTCGGTCCGGATGGACCTCGCCGACGGTCAGGGCTGAGCCTTGAGCCTCCGCCAGCCACCGGCCCGGTTGTCGGCAACGATCTGCCGGAACATCGCCAGCAGCGCCGGACGGTTGATCGTCTCGCCCTCGCGGATCCCGACCGTCCGGGCCGTCTGGTTGTCGTGACCGGCCGTGATGATGCCCTCGGGGTCGGGCACGATCGCGCCGTCGTAGAGGAACACGTTGACGTGGTCCCGGGCCGCGAGCAGCGCGCAGATGTTGCCCTGGAGCACGAAGTAGGGCTGCACGGTGCGCTTGACCGTCTCCTCGACCTCCGGGTCCGCCTCGTGCACCAGGTCGCGCACCTCGTGGCAGATCGCCTGCTGCCACGGCGGCAGCGCGTCGATGTAGGCGTCGACGCGGGGGTCCTTGACGTAGGCGGCGCCGGGCATACGCCAACCTAACCTGCCCCCGAGGGCGCCCGCCCTGGACAATGACCCCGACGGACCCACCTCGACCAGGAGGGGTGGATGCTCGCCTTCGGAGCGGTGCTGCTGTCGGCGGTGTGCTCCGGCACGGCGACGATTCTCCAGGCCGGCGTGGTCCGGCGGCTGCCCACCGCCGACCACTTGGACGCCGGGCTGCTGCTCCGGCTGCTCCGGCGGTCGGCCTACCTGGCGGCGCTCGGCCTGCTCGTGGTCGGCCTGCTGCTGGCGGTGTTCTCGCTGCGCAGCCTGCCGCTGTACCTCGTTCAGGCGGTGCGGTCCTCCAGCCTCGGGGTGACCGCCCTGCTGTCGGTCCTCGTCCTCAAGCAGCGGCTGCTCTGGTCGGAGCTGGCCGCGGTCGTCGCGGTGGGCGTGGGGATCGTCCTGCTCGGGCTGACCTCCGGGCCGCAGGAGGCCGCCGAGGTCGGCAACGCCGTCCGGTTCGGGATGCTGGCGGCGGTGGCCGTGCTCGGTCTCGTCGCCGTCCTGGTGGCGCGGCAGCCACCGGGGATGCGGTCCGGCGTGGCCCTCGGGGTGATCGCCGGCCTGAGCCTGGCCATCCTCGTTCTCGGGGCGCGGATCCTGCGTGGCTACGGGCCGCTCACCCTGCTGGCCGACCCCGCGGCGTGGGCGATGGGCTTCGCCGGCCTCCTCGGCCTGCTCGTCTCGGCCACCGCGCTGCAGCGCGCCTCGGTCGTCACGGCCACCGCCGCGACCGTCGCCACGGAGGCGGTGGCGGCGGCCATCCTCGGTCTGGTGGTCTGCGGCGACCGGCCGATGCCCGGCGACGAGGCGTATGCGGTCGCCGGCTTCGCGCTCGCCCTGGCCGGCGCGCTCGGGCTGTCCCGGTTCGGTGCGCCGGCGGAGGAGGAGGTGGCCGGACCGCGGACGTGAAGCACCTCCCCAAGAGATGTTTGACGGATCGGCTGGGCCGCGGCATACTCCCCAACATGTCTTTGGCGGGTGAACGTTCCGGAGTCCGCAGGCTGCGCGCGACGGCGCATCCGATCCGGCTCGAGATGCTGTCCCTGCTCACCGGCGCGGAGCTGAGCGCCGCCGAGGTGGCCCGGGAGCTCGGCATCACCCAGGCGAACGCGTCGTACCACCTGCGCCTGCTGCGGACCGCCGGCCTGCTCGAGGAGGCAGGCCGGGAGAAGGTCAACGGCGGTACGGCCAAGCGGTACCGCGCGCTCTGGGACCGGCAGCAGCCGCGCGACCCGGACCACGCGGACGCCGACGCCGAGGCCGAGATCCGGGCCATGTTCGACGTGGGCGCGTCCCGGCTGGGCCAGCGCCGCTGGGGCACGCCGGGCCACTACACCGACGCGGCGCTCTGGGTGGAGCCGGAGGTGTGGGACCAGGTGCTCGAGCGCCTCACCGAGGCCTCCCGGCTCATGCACGAGTCGGCCCGCCCGCCGCGTACCGAGGGAACCCTCCGCGCGAACCTCTCGGTGTTCGCCTTCCGACTGGAGGAGGACCGATGACCTGGGGTGAGGCCGTCGGCGTCCTGCGGGAGCGGCGGTTCGCGTGGTACTTCGCCGCCCGCACCGTCTCCACGGCCGGTACCGCGATGGCGCCGGTGGCCCTGGCCTTCGCGGTGCTGCACCTCACCGACTCGGCCGGCGCGCTCGCGCAGGTGCTCACGGCCCGCACCGCCGCTATGGTCCTCTTCCTCCTCGTCGGCGGCGTGGTCTCGGACCGGATGTCGCGGACCACGGTCCTGCAGCTGGCCCACGCCCTGACCGCGGTGACCCAGGGAACGGCCGCCGCGCTGGTCATCAGTGGCCACGCCGACCTGTGGATGATCACCGGCATCGAGGCGGTCAACGGCGCCGCCTCGGCGTTCACCTTCCCGGCGATGGCCGGGATCGTCCCGCTCATCGTCGACCGGACGCGGCTGCAGCCGGCGAACGCCCTGCTCGCGTTCTCGCGCAGCGGCCTCACCGTGATCGGACCAGCCGTGGCGGGCCTGCTGGTCGTCACCGTCGGACCGGGCTGGGCGCTGGCCTTCGACGCGGGGACCTACCTGGTGGCGATCCTCTGCCTCTGGCAGGTCCGGCTGCCGAAACGGGACCCGGCCCTGGCTCCCGAACGCACGTCGATGCTCGGAGAGCTGCGCGACGGCTGGTCGGAGTTCGCGTCCCGGACCTGGCTCTGGGTCGTGGTCGTCGTCTTCGGGCTGCTCAACGCGATCCACTTCGGGGCCCTCGGGGTGTTGGGACCGTTGGTCTCGAGCCGGGCACCCACGCTGGGCGCCGGCGGGTGGGGACTCGCGCTCAGCGCCGAGGCGGTGGGCACCGTCGTGGCCACCGTGGTCATGTTGCGGATCTCGGTCCGGTACCCGCTGCGGGTCGGCATGGTCGCCATCGCGGCGATCGCCGTGCCGATCGTCATGCTGGGCCTGTCCCCGTCGACGTGGCCGCTGGTGTTCGCCATGTTCGTCGCCGGGTCGGGCACGGAGCTGTTCGGCGTCGGCTGGGCGACGGCGATGCAGGAGCACATCCCGGAGGCGGTGCTGTCGCGGGTCTCCAGCTACGACGCGCTCGGGTCGTTCGTCGCGATGCCGGTGGGGTCGCTGCTGTTCGGCCTCCTCGCGGACCGGTTCGACCCCGAGCCGGTGCTCGTCGTCAGCGGCATCGTGTACGCCGTGCTGGCCCTGGGCACGTTGCTGTCGCCCTCGGTCCGGAACCTGGAGAACGTCGTGGTCCACGACCGTGCCTAGACTTGGTCGCCCGGTCGCCCCCGCCCGTCGCATACCCGTGAGGAACCCATACCCGCCGTGTCGATCAAGGACATCCGCCTCTTCGGTGACCCCGTCCTGACCACTCCCGCGATCGAGGTCGTCACCTTCGACCGCGAGCTGCGTCAGCTCGTCGCCGACCTGACCGACACCATGGTCGATGCGCCGGGTGCCGGACTCGCGGCGCCCCAGATCGGCGTCGGGCTGCGGGTGTTCACGTGGCACGTCGACGGCGAGCTCGGCCACCTGGTCAACCCGGTGCTGCAGCTGTCCGAGGACTGCCAGGACGGCCCCGAGGGCTGCCTGTCCTTTCCTGGGCTGAAGCAGGACGTCCGCCGGGCCGCCAGTGCGGTCGCCACGGGGTTCGACATGTTCGGCGAGCCGGTGACCATCGAGGGCACCGAGATCCTCGCCCGCTGCCTCCAGCACGAGACCGACCACCTCGACGGGATCCTCTTCGTCGACCGGATGGACCCCGCCACGCGCAAGCTCGCGATGAAGGCCGTGCGTGAGGCGGAGTGGGCCGGCGGGACGGTACCCACGGTCCGGGTCAGCCCCCACGCCACCTTCGGCCGGGGCATGTAGTGCGGCTGGTCTTCGCCGGTACTCCTGACGCGGCGGTGCCCAGCCTCGACGCGCTCGCGAGGTCGACACACGAGGTCGTCGCCGTGGTGACGCGGCCGGATGCGCCTGCGGGACGGGGACGTTCGCTCGTCCCGTCACCGGTTCGCGTCCGTGCGGAGGCCCTCGGTATGCCGGTGCTCACTCCGTCGACGGCCAAGGACCCGGCGTTCCACGACGACCTGCGCGCGCTGGCTCCCGACGCCTGCCCGGTAGTCGCGTACGGCGCCCTCCTCCCGCGGGCGGCCCTCGACATCCCCCGATACGGCTGGGTCAACCTGCACTTCTCGCTGCTGCCCGCCTGGCGCGGTGCGGCGCCGGTGCAGCGTGCGGTCATGGCCGGGGACGACGTGACCGGGGCGTCGACGTTCCTCATCGAGGAGGGCCTCGACACCGGTCCGGTCCTCGGCACGATGACCGAGACCATCCGGCCCACCGACACCGCGGGTGACCTGCTCGGTCGGCTGGCGAACGGCGGCGCCGGTCTGCTCGTGGCCACGATGGACGGCCTCGAGAACGGCTCCCTGGTCGCGAAACCCCAACCGGCGGAAGGGGTTTCCATCGCCCCGAAGATCACCGTCGAGGATGCACGCATCGACTGGTCCCGGCCGGGCTTCGTCGTCGACCGTCTGGTCCGGGGCTGCACGCCGAAGCCCGGCGCGTGGACGACGTTCCGGGGCGAACGGGTCAAGGTCGAACCGGTGACGCCGGCCGTCGAGGCCGCGGAGGGAGTTCCCGGGACCCTGCTCGTGACCAAGCGCGACGTCCACGTCGCGACGGGGTCCGGCAGCGTCCGGCTCGGTGTCGTCCAGGGCCACGGGAAGAAGCCGATGCCGGCCGCGGACTGGGCCCGAGGCATACGAGTCGAACCCGGTGAGCGGTTCGGAGATGCCTGACCGGCGGCCACCACGGCGTCGTTCGGCGCAACGTCCGGCCGAGCGGGGCCGGCGGTCCGACCCGGTGCGGCTCGCCGCCTACACCGTGATGCGGGCCGTCGCCGACGGGGCTTACGCGAACCTCGAGCTGCCGAAGGTGCTGCGGGACAAGCGGATCGACGGTCGCGACGCGGCGTTCGCGACCGAGCTGGTCTACGGCGCGACCAGGATGCGCGGCCTCTACGACCGGATCGTCGAGGTCGCCGCCAAACGGCCGGCGGGGGAGATCGACGGTGCGGTGCTCGACACGCTGCGGCTCGGGGTCCACCAGCTGCTCGGTATGCGCGTCGCCACCCACGCCGCGGTGGACGAGACCGTCGCGCTGGCCCGGCAGGTCAACGGGATCGGGGCGTCCGGGTTCGTCAACGCGGTGCTGCGCCGGGTGTCCGAGCGGGACCGGGAGGCGTGGCTGGATGAGGTGGCCCCGCCGGGGACGGAGCCCCTGGCGGCGGCGGCCGTGCGGACCAGCCACCCCGAGTGGGTGGTGCGAGCGCTGCGACAGGCCCTGCTCGGTCACGGCAGTGCCACCGCCGCCGACGTGGACGCCCAGCTCGAGGCGCTGCTCGCCGCGGACAACGCGCCGCCGCGGGTGACGCTGGTGGCTCGCCCGGGACTGGCCGACGTGGCCGAGCTGCTCGGAGACGGCGCGACGCTCGGCCCACTGGCCCGGACCGCGGTGGTCCTCGACCACGGCGACCCGGGCGCGATCCCGGCCGTGCGCGAGGGCCGGGCCGCCGTGCAGGACGAAGGGTCACAGCTGGTCGCCCTGGCGCTGGCCGCCGCTCCGGTCGAGGGCGCGGACGGCCGGGAGCGCTGGCTCGACCTGTGCGCCGGGCCCGGGGGCAAGGCCGGACTGCTCGCCGGCCTGGCCCTCGAACGCGACGCGGACCTCGTGGCCAACGAGGTGAACCCGAACCGGGCCGACCTGGTCCGCCGGACACTGGCCGCCGCCATCGCCCGGGGCCGCCCGGGTCAGGTCACCGTCCGGACCGGCGATGGCCGGGAGGTGGGCGCGGCCGAGCCCGACGCGTACGACCGGGTGCTCGTCGACGCTCCGTGCACCGGCCTCGGCGCGCTCCGGCGCCGGCCCGAGGCCCGCTGGCGACGCCAGCCCTCCGACGTGCCCGGGCTGGCGACCCTGCAGCGCGAGCTGCTGACCAGTGCGCTCGACGCGACCCGCCCGGGCGGCGTCGTCGCTTACGCCACGTGCAGCCCGCACCTCGGGGAGACCCGGTTCGTCGTCTCCGACGTGGTCAAGCGCCGACCCGACGTGGAGCTGGTCGACGCGACGCAGCTGTTCGTCGACCGGGAGGGCCGCCCGATCCCGGGCACCGGAGACGCGCCGTTCGTCCAGCTCTGGCCGCATCGGCACGACACCGACGGCATGTTCGTCGCCCTGCTCCGCCGCCGCTGACCCGCTTCCAGACGTCCGTTGTTGCCGGTTTCGGGCCAGCCGGACGCCCGAAACCGGCAACAGCGGGCGCCCGGAAGGCGGGGAACCGGGGTCAGCCGGTGCGGAAGAGCTGGGACTGGGCCACGGCGAGCCCGTCGACCACGTCGTTCATGGTGTCGCCGGAGTGACCCTTGACCCAACGGAAGGTCACATCTCCGCGGTCGTTGACCAGCTCGACGAGGGGCTCCCAGAGGTCCCGGCTCACGACCGGCTTCTTCTGCGACGTCATCCAGCCGCGCGACTGCCAGCCACGCCACCAGGCGTCGCGAAAGCAGTTGACGACGTAGGTCGAGTCGCTGACCACGACGAGCGGACTGTCGGCCAGCGCCCGGACCGCCTCGAGGGCCGCCTGGATCTCCATCCGCTGGTTGGTGGTCGCCGGGTGACCGCCGGAGGCCTGCCGCCCGTCGGCCACCGCCCACGCCCAGCCGCCCGGTCCGGGGTTCCCGGAGCAGGCGCCGTCGGTGTAGACCGACGTCGCACCCTCCGGCAGCGGGGGGTCGACCCGGCGAGGTTTGGCGGCGCTCTTGGCCGCGGCGACCGTCTTCTTCGCGACCGGCGCGGCCGCGGGCGCCGTGCCCTCGAACAACCCGGTCTGGACCGGCTGAGCGCACGCCTCGTGCACCCACGGGCCCGTGCGGCCGCCGATCGACACGATCGTGTCGCCGACGCGGACGGGACGGGCGCACGCGCCGCACGTCGTCGCATACCGGGCCTGCACCGGAGCACCGTACCCAGTGCCACCCCCACGGCCGTCCACCGGACTGCTCCTAGGGTGGGTCCGTGCAGATCTCGCCGAGCATCCTGTCCGCCGACTTCGCGAACCTGCAGGCCGAGCTGGACGCGATCCGCAGCGCCGACTGGGCGCACGTCGACGTCATGGACAACCACTTCGTGCCGAACCTCACCCTCGGGCTGCCCGTCGTCGAGGCGCTGGCCAAGGTCAGCCCGGTCCCGCTCGACTGTCACCTCATGATCGACGACCCGGACCGGTGGGCGCCCGGGTACGCCGAGGCGGGGGCCGAGTCGGTGACGTTCCACGTCGAGGCCGCCGCCGACCCCCGCGGGCTGGCGCGCACGCTGCGGGGCCTCGGCGCGCGGGCCGGGATGGCGATCAAGCCGACAACGCCGTGGGAGCCCTACGAGGACCTGCTGCCCGATCTCGACATGGTGCTGGTGATGACCGTCGAGCCGGGCTTCGGCGGCCAGTCGTTCATGGCCGACCAGATGCCCAAGGTCCGCGCGGTCCGCGAGTCGGTGCGGCGGTTCGGTGGCGAGGTGTGGATCCAGGTCGACGGGGGGGTCAGTGCCGCGACGGTCGAGCAGTGCGCCGAGGCGGGCGCCGACGTGTTCGTGGCGGGGTCGGCGGTCTACGGCAAGGACGACGTGCCCGGCGCGATCGCCGAGCTGCGCGCGCTGGTGGCCGCCCACGACCATCCCTGAACGGGGCTCCGCCACCCTGGAGGGTGTGCCGAACCCGACGAGGGGGAATGACTCACGTCAACCTCGCAGAACGATGACGGAAGGAGGGTGGTGTGGACGCGCCGAACGACCTGGTCGCGGGCCGCTACCGGCTCGTCCGTCTCATCGGGACCGGTGGGATGGGCACGGTATGGGAGGCACGGGACGAGCGACTCCGCCGCCCCGTGGCCCTCAAGATGCTCAAGCCCCAGACCGAGTCGGCCGAGGCGCGCTCCGTCGTGGTCGGTCGCGCCATGCGGGAGGCCCGCCTCGCCGCGCGGCTCGAGCACCCTCACGCGGTCACGGTCTACGACGTCATCCAGCATGACGGGCAGCCCTGCCTGGTCATGGAGCTCGTTCCCTCGCAACCACTCTCGGACATCCTCGCCGAGCTCCACTCGCTCCACGAGCAGGAGACCGCGACCCTCGGCGCGCAGGTCGCCTCGGCGCTGGCCGCCGCCCACGCCGCGGGCATCGTCCACCGGGACGTCAAGCCGGCCAACATCCTCGTCGCCGACGACGGCACCGCTCGGATCAGCGACTTCGGGATCGCGCACGCCATCGACGACAGCTCCCTCACCTCGACCGGCGTGGTCACCGGCACGCCCGCATACCTCGCGCCCGAGGTCGCCCGCGGCGACGAGTCCGGGTATGCGTCCGACGTCTTCTCCCTCGGCTCGACCCTGTACGCGACCCTCGAGGGTGCGCCTCCGTTCGGTCAGGAGCCGAACTCGATGGCGCTGCTTCACCGGGTGGCCTCGGGACAGGTCGTTCCGCCCGAGCACGCCGGAGCCCTCACCCCCCTGCTTCTGCGGATGCTGGCGTCCGATCCCGACGCCCGGCCGACGATGGCCGAGGTCGCCGACCAGCTGCACCGGTTCGCCGTCGACCCCAGCGCGCCCTTGCTCTCCGACGACGAAGGCGAGCCGGCCGTCGAGCCGGCCGGTCTGGCCGGTCCGTCCGGCGACAGCGGTGCCGTTCCCGTCGGCCCGCCGATCTCGTCCGGTCCCCGGCGGTCTCGCCGCCTGCTGACCGTGGTCGCGCTCCTCGTGGCGGCCGCGCTCGTCGTCGCGGGCGTCGTCCTGCTGCGCCCCCGAGGCGCCGACGTCCCGGCGGCGAGCTCCCTCGGCCCAACCCACCTCCACGACGTCGACGACGACGCCCGCGCCCCCACCGACGACCGTGCCGCCCACCACGCCGCCGGCGACGTCGAGCAACGCCTCGTCCGCGCCCCCACCCGTGCAGGGACCACCGAACGCGGCCCAGCTGGCCGCGGCGGTGGACCGCTACTACTCACTCATCCCCGGGGATCTCGACCAGGCGTTCAGCCTGATGACCGCCGACTACCAGACCCGGGTGGCCGGCGGACGTCAGGCGTACCAACGGTTCTGGGACGGGTTCTCAGCGGTGACGGCCACCGACGTGTCGGGTTCGCCCCCGTCCACCGTCACGGCGACGATCACCTACACGACCAAGGGCGGCCAGGTGACCCGCGAACGCACCACCTTCGGGCTCGTCGACGACGGCGGCGTGCTCAAGATCGGCTCGTCGACGGTGACCAGCCGGTCCTGACCGGCGGTGGCCCACGGGGGAGGCCGTGTCGGGTGGATCACGCGTCCGCCCGTATCCCGCCGGTCGGCCGCATGCCATACTTCGTCCAGACGTGCTCCGGGGTCGGTGTAACTCCGAACCGGCGGTGACAGTCCGCGACCCGGCCGCAGCCAGCGGCCGGTGGACCTGGTGGAACTCCAGGACCGACGGTGAAAGTCCGGATGGTAGGCAGCACGTACAGATCGGTGATCCGCCAGCCAGGTGCGCTGGAGGCGTCGTCGGTCTCGACGGCTGTCGTGCCGTGCGTCGTCCCGGAGCTCGCCCCACAGGGTTTGAGCACGAGGGACACCCTCGGACGACAAGGAGTCACCCACCATGGACCTGTTGCGTTGGCTGTATGAGGCCAGCATCCCCGTCGCCGGTTACCAGCTGCACTGGCTCGAGCTGATCGGCGTCCTCTTCGGGCTCGGTTCCGCGATCGGGGGCCTGCGCCGCCGCGTCTGGGCGTGGCCGGTCGGCATCATCGGGAACGTCCTGCTGTTCTTCGTCTACATCACCGTGACGTTCGACCAGGCCGACGGGCGCGCGCCGCTGTTCGGCCAGTCCGGCCGCCAGATCTTCTTCATCATCACCAGCATCTACGGGTGGTGGCGCTGGAACGAGGTCCGCAAGCTGAACCAGCACGGCGCGGACCAGCCGGCGATCACGCCACGCTGGGCCACGAACCGGGAGCGGATCGGCCTCGGCGTGTTCTGGGTCGTCGGCGTTCTCGTGGTCCAGCAGGTCTTCGCGACCATCGGTGCCGGCTTCCCGGCTCCCCGCTGGTACTTCTGGTGCGACGCGTGGATCTTCGTCGGCTCGATGATCGCGACGTACGCGATGGCCCGCGGCTGGAACGAGTTCTGGCTGGCCTGGATCGGCGTGGACATCGTCGGCGTCCCGCTGCTCGTGCACTCGGGGTACATCCCCACGGCGGTCCTGTACGCGTTCTACTCCGTCTTCGTCATCTACGGGTTCGTCGCCTGGGTGCGGGCCACCCGCACGGAGCGGCCGGACAGGGAACCGGAGGAGGCCGCTGCGTCGACGGGGTGATCACCGCAGCGCCCGCAGCGGACCGGCGGTCGGGGGCCACGCGCATACCCCCGTACGCTTGAGGGTCGTGAAGACCTTCGACCAGCTGTACGCCGAGCTCGGCGAGAAGGCCGCGACGCGCCCCGAGGGTTCGGGGACCGTCGCGGCCCTCGACGCGGGCGTGCACGCCATCGGCAAGAAGATCGTCGAGGAGGCGGCCGAGGTCTGGATGGCGGCGGAGTACGAGTCGCAGGACCGGACGGCCGAGGAGATCAGCCAGCTGCTCTACCACCTGCAGGTGCTCATGCATGCCCGCGGCATCGCCCTCGCCGACGTCTACGACCACCTGTAGGAAGACCCACCATGCTGCGCATCGCCGTCCCGAACAAGGGATCCCTCTCCGAGTCCGCTGTCGACATGCTCCGCGAGGCGGGCTACGCCGTCCGCCGCGACACCAAGGAGCTCGTCGTCACCGACCCCGACAACGACGCCGAGTTCTTCTACCTGCGTCCGCGCGACATCGCCATCTACGTCGGGTCCGGCACCGTCGACGCGGGGGTCACCGGCCGTGACCTGCTCCTCGACAGCTCGAGCAGCGCCGTCGAGGTGATGACGCTGGGGTTCGGGCGGTCGACGTTCCGGTATGCGGCGCGGCCGGGTGACGCGCGCAGCGTCGCCGAGGTCGAGGGCAAACGGGTGGCCACCAGCTACCCGGGCCTGGTGGAGAAGGACCTCGCCGAGCACGGCGTCCGCGCGGCGGTCGTCCGCCTGGACGGTGCGGTCGAGACGGCGATCACCCTCGGCGTTGCGGACGTCATCGCGGACGTCGTCGAGACCGGGGCGACGCTGCGCAGCCAGGGGCTCGCGATCTTCGGGGACCCGATCCTGCACAGCGAGGCGGTCCTCATCCGCCGGGTCGGCGCGGGCGAGGAGGCGAGCGACGCGGGCTTCGAGGTGCTGCGCCGCCGGCTGCTGGGCGTCGTCACGGCGCGCAACTACGTGATGATGGACTACGACGTGCCGGCCAACCTCGTCGACGAGGCCTGCCGCATCACTCCCGGTCTGGAGTCGCCGACGGTCTCGCACCTGCAGGACCGCCGCTGGTGCGCGGTCCGGGCCATGGTGCCGCGCAGCCTGACCAACCGGGTGATGGACGAGCTCTACGACCTGGGCGCCCGAGCCATCCTCGTCACCGACATCGCGGCCTGCCGGCTCTGAGCCGGTCGCCCGCATACCGAGGACCGAGGTCGACGTGGTGGTCAGCGACGAGGCGTTGCGACCGTTCCGGAGCCGGCGGGGCCGGCTGGTGGCGACGGTCATGGCGGTGGTCTCGCTGGTCGTCTTCGGCGCCATCGCGATCCTGCTGCCCACGAACGCCGGCCTCACGACCTGGCAGCCGGTCGACCGCAGCCTGGTCGCCGGTCTCGGCGTCCTCATCGCGCTCGCGTGCTGGCGCTACGCGACGATCCGGGCCGTCCCGAGCCTGGACGGTCTCGTCGTGCGCAACCTCGCCGTGACCCGGACGATCGCCTGGGCGCAGGTCATCGACGTCGAGTTCGGTGGGGGAGCGCCCTGGGTGACGCTCGAGCTCGACGACACGGACACCGTGGCGGTCATGGCGATCCAGCGGGCCGACGGGGCGACGGCGATGACCGAGGCCCAGCGGCTGGCCGGGCTGGTCCGCGACCTCGGCGAGGCGCGGTAGCGGTCCTTCGGTTCAGCCGATCTCGATCGTCGTCGTCACCGACGTCACCGAGGGCGTGCGGGGCGTGGAGGAGAACCCGAACCGGCACGGCGGGTCCACCGGCGCCAGCGACCCCAGCGGCTCCCCGTCGAACGACCCGGAGGCCGAGGTGACGAGCCGCAGGTCGGTGGCGCCGTACCACTCCTGCCGGCCCTCCCGAGCGACCCCGCGGGTCCGGACGCCGTCCAGGACGCGAGCGGCCACCGGGTCGACCAGGGTCGCCCAGTGCGTGCTGGTCGCGAGCCGTGACGGCACCGCACGGAGCAGCCAGCCGAGCCCGGACCGTCGCCCGAACCCGATTCGCATCGACAGCGAGGGGCTCGAGACCCGCCAGGACCCGTCGGTCTCGACGACCGACACCGGTTCCAGGCGGACCTCGTCGAAGACATAGGTCGCCTCGATGACGTCACGGACCGCCTCGGACGGCGCCAGCAGGATCCGGTGCCCGTCCGGTCGCTCGACCATGACGTCGGAGAACGAGCCGAGCGGGGTATGCGTCCAGTGGCCGACGACGAGCCGGGTGCCGGACGTGGTGCCGACGCCGCCGATCCGGCCCTGGTAGCGCTCGCGGACCGGGGTGCCGGCGGTCACGGGGCTCGCGCGGGAAGGCCGGCGCCGCGCAGGGCGCGCGCGACGACGTCGGCCATCGCCGCATACCCACGGTCGTTGGGGTGGAAGGAGTCCGGTGCCAGCAACCCGCGCCACGAGCGCGGACCCTCGCCGCGCATGTCGGCGACGACGACGCGGCCGGTGGCCGCGCGCTCCCGCAGGAGAGCGTCGACTCGGCGTGCCTCGCGGTGCGGGTTGGGCAGGTTCATGACGACGGTTCCGTCGGGCAGGCGGTCCAGCAGCGCGGCGAACCGGTCGGCCAGGCCGCGGCGGTACCGGGGCGAGACAACATCGTTGGACCCGATGACCACGGTCACGAGGGCGGCCGGCCCGGTGAACCGCACCGCCGCGTCGAGGGCGGGGAGCTGGGTCTCCAGCACGTCGTCGACGCGGGCCCCGGTGACCGAGAGGTTCACGAGGCGGTGGTCCCAGCCGCCGTCACGCAGCCGCTCGGACAGCTGCCCGACCCAGCCGCGGTCGAACGCGCTCGCACCGATGCCCTGGCTCATCGAGTCGCCGAGGGCGACCCACAGCGGACCGGTGGCGGTCAGCGCCGCCTGGTTCGCGCGCGCCCAGGCAGCGGCGTAGGGCTCGGTCTGCGCCTGGACCTCGCGGACCCCCGGGAAGACCCGGCCGAGCACGTGGACGACCGGACCCGGCGGCCGTGGCCCGAGGTCGGCCAGGGCGTCGTCGATGATCACGCCGTCCCGGCCTCCACGCCGACCTTGGCCAGGCCGGGCCGCAGCGCCCAGCAGATGACCAGCTGCGGCAGCATGAGCGCAGCGAGGACGACCCACACCACCTCGAAGCCGCCGGTCGCGTCGCGCAGGGCGCCCATGGCCAACGGGCCGACCGAGGCCACGCCGTAGCCGACGAGGAAGCCCATCGCGCTGAGCCCGCCACTCGCGTGAGGCGTCGCGGCGAACCGCACCAGGAGCACGAGGGCGAGGGCGAAGGCACTGCCCTGACCGAACCCGATGAGGGCGGCCCAGAACCAGGGCGCCGCGGTCGGGGCGACGCCGATCCCGACCAGGCCGAGGGCCGCGGCGATGGTCGCCGGGATCAGCAGCAGCCGCAGGTCGCGGACCCGGTCGCTGATGACCGGCATGAGCAGCCCGGCGACGATCTGGACCGCGGTGAACGCCGAGAGCAGGTACCCCGCGTCGTCCGCGTCCCAGCCGAGCTTGACGTAGGACGGCGCCATCCACGCGAGGGTCGAGTAGAAGGCGAACGACTGGGTGGCGAGATAGGCGGCGATGAGCCACGCGGTGAAGCTGCGCCAGGGAAGGGCGGAGCCGACGGACTGCGCGGTGGCCTCGGTCCGATGCCGCCAGACCACCAGGGCGAGTGGAGCCCAGGCCACGAGCCCGACGATGCCGAGCAGCGACCAGGCGGCCAGGGACTGCTCCCACGAGCCGAGGGCCGTCGCCAGTGGTTCGGACATCCCGGCGCCGATCGTGGCGCCCAGCATGATCGCGAGCATGTAGACGCCGGTGATGAGACCCACGCGCTCCGGCGGGAACAGCGTCTTGACCAGCCGCGGCAGCAGCGTGCCGACGACGGCGATGCCGATCCCGACGACCAGGGTCGCGGTGTAGAGAACCAGGACGTTGGAGCCGCCCAGCCGCAGGGCCGACCCGATGGTGAGCAGCACCGTCGCGACCATGACCACCGGCGCGGAGCCCCAGACGGTGCTGGCCCAGTGCGCGACCGGCGCGAACACGCCCATGCAGAGGACCGGCAGCAGGGTGAGCACGCCGAGCCAGGCGTTGCTGAGGTGCAGCTCGCCCTGGATCTGTGGAACGAGCGGTGGGACGCCGGCCAGGGCGGGGCGCAGGTTCGCCGCCACGGCGACCAGGGCCACGATGAGGACCCAGGACGGCGGCAGCCAGGGGAAGGCCCGGGTGCTCGTTGGCGTCGTGGGCGACGCCGACGAGGTGGCGCGTTCGGGGACCGTGCTCGACATGGCCCCGCCAGTGTCACACGTTCCGCTCGCGCGGGGCGCGGCTGGTCAGCCGTTCTGGCGGTAGGCCTCGGCCATCAGCGGTGCGAGCCACTCGACGGTGTCCGGGTCGGTGTCGCCCGCGAGATGCACCCAGTGCGTGGCCTGGGCGAAGCCCTTGGCCGGTTCGAGCCGGGGGTCGTCGGGAACCGTGGCGCGGTAGCGGAACCCGACCCGCAGCGTCCCGCGTGGACCGGGTGCGATGGCGGCGAACTGGCTCTTCCGCACCACCGGGATGTAGGTGCCGCGGCCCTGCGCCTCGGCGTCGTCACCCTGGGCGAGGGCCAGGTCCACGACGGCGTCGTGGAGGGGTCGCAGCGACGCCTTCGCTCCGGAGTAGAGCTGGTCCGCATACCCCTCGGTGGACGGCCGCTCCCAGCCGGCGGCCTCGGCGGCGGCGAAGGCGATGGCCCACTGCGAGTTCTGCGGGACGCCGTGGACGTCCTTGAGCCAGCGTCGGACCGCCCGCTGGTCCAGCGGGTCGACTCCGGAGCCGTTGACCGCCTCGACCCAGCCGTCGACCGTACGGCCGGTGCGCTCGGCCATCGAGCCGGTGACCGCGGCCATCATGTCCTGCGGCTCCACGGACCCGAGGTTACTCAGAGCGTGGTGGTGTCGAGGACGACGTCGGCTCGGCCCCGGGTGCCGTCGGCCGCGAAGAGGGCCTCCTCCTGGCGGGCCCACCGCTCCCAGTGCGGCCGGTACGCCTCGCCGTCGCGGTCGATGCCCCGGGTGAACCGCACCGCGCGCTCGGCCTCCACCCACACGCATACCGCGGCGTGGTCCCCGGCCGGCCCGACGCTGGACCCGACCCCCTCGAGGACCAGCAGCGGCGTCGGGGGCACCGCGACGGTGCGGCTGCTCCAGCGGCTCCGGACCCAGTCCCACCGCCGGTACGCGGCGGGCTCGCCGGCGGCCAGCGGCTGCAGGACCTGTGTGGTGACCAGGGGGACGGCCTCGGCCAGGCCGTCCCAGCCGGGGTAGATGTCGTCCATGTGGACCAGGGGAGCGCCGAGGGCGTTCGCGATCGCCGCGCCCAGGGTGGACTTGCCCGACCCGCTCGGACCGTCGACCGCCACCACCGTCGTGGGGCCGCGGCGAGGACCTCGGGTGCCGGTCAGCCGGACCGCCTCGGCGACGGCGGCGGCGGGGTCCCGGGTGGCGAGAGGCACGCGGGGAGGCTAGCGGTGGCTGGGTACCGTGGCGGCATGAGCGTCGCCACCCGCGTCATCGCGTGCCTCGACGTGGACGCCGGCCGCGTGGTCAAGGGCGTCAACTTCGAGAACCTGCGCGACGCCGGCGACCCGGTCGAGCTGGCGATGGTCTACGACGGGCAGGGCGTCGACGAGCTGACCTTCCTCGACGTGACGGCGAGCAGCGGCGACCGCCAGACGACCTACGACGTCGTGACCAGGACCGCCGAGCAGGTGTTCATCCCGCTGACCGTCGGCGGTGGGGTCCGGACGGTGGCGGACGTCGACCGGCTGCTGCGGGCCGGCGCCGACAAGGTGGGCGTCAACACCGCGGCGATCGCGCGGCCGGAGCTGGTGGCGGAGATCGCGGACCGGTTCGGGTCGCAGGTCCTCGTGCTGTCGGCCGACGTGCGCCGACGACGTGGCGACGACGGGCGTCCCACCGGGGACTTCGTCATGACCACCCACGGTGGCCGTACGGCGGTCGACCTCGATGCCGTCGAGTGGTGCGCGCGGGCAGCGGATCTCGGCGCGGGCGAGATCCTGCTGAACTCGATGGACGCCGACGGGACGCGGGACGGGTTCGACCTGGAGCTGATCCGACTGGTACGAGAGGCCGTTCACGTGCCGATCGTCGCCAGCGGAGGCGCGGGGCAGGCGGGCGACTTCGCGCCCGCGGTCGTCGCCGGGGCCGATGCGGTGCTGGCCGCGAGTGTCTTCCACTTCGGCGACCTCACGGTGGGCGAGGTCAAGGACGCGATGCGCGAGGCGGGTGTCACCGTCCGCTGAGCACGGCGCAGTCCTGTTCGCCCGCTAGGACAGCCCCAACCGGGCCGCTTCCATCTCGGCGACCGCCTCGGGTGGACCGTCGAGCTCGACCTCCGCGACCCGGGACCGGCCGGACGCATACATGACCAGCTCGCCCGGCCGTCCGCGCAGGACCACGGTGCCGGTGTCGGCCGGCTTCTTGGCCGCGTGCCGGCCGTGGCCCTCGGCGACGAGGACGACACCGGTCGGGACCGCTCGGAAGTAGAGCCGGGACCCGCGCTTGAGCATGTCCCAGAGGAACCGCTCGTGTCCGACGTCCAGACGCCGACGCTCGAACCCCGGGGTGCCGCGCAGGAGGTCCTCGTGGTGGATGAAGTACTCGCCCCCGTTGACGACCTCGTCCACGCGAGCGATCCGGGCCGGGGACCAGCCGGGAGGTCCCTGGCGGACGCGCTCGACCAGCTCGACGAAGTCGGTGGCCGCCAGCTCCTTCATCGCACCGTCCAGCCGTCCGCGGAGTGCGCCGACGTACATCCCCGCGCTGAGGTCCGGCCGCGAGTCCCGGATCACGAGGTGGGCCGCGAGGTCACGCGCCAGCCACGGCTCGTCGATCGTCGGGGCGTCGGGGCCGAGGCGCAGGAGCGAGTCGCTGATCGCGGCCCGCTCCTGCTGCGCGTAGGAGGTCATCCGGCCATCCTGTCAAAGCCCCGGAGATCGGCCACATCTGGCGTCCTTCTACGCTGGCCGGATGCTCGAGCTGGTCCGCCCCGACGCCTCGCGGCAGGTGGAGTGGCTCGCCATGGCCGACGAGTTCGGCCGTGACCGGATCGACGGCGGGGCGATGGGTTCGCAGACCGTCGAGGAGCTGCGCGACCCGACGGCCTTTGCTGCGTGGGTCACGATGCTCCTCGACCACGAGCGCGACGAGAACGTGCCCGCCGAGATGGTGGCCAGCACCACCCGGTGGGTCGCCGTCGACGGCCGGCTGGTCGGGTTCCTGTCGATCCGGCACGAGCTCAACGACGTCCTGCGTGAGCTCGGCGGCCACATCGGCTACGCGATCCGCCCCGCGGAGCGGGGGAAGGGGTATGCGACCGCCGCCACCGCGCTCTCCTTGGAGGAGTGCCGCCGCCTGGACATCGACCGGGTCCTCATCACGTGCGACGACACCAACGTCGCCTCGTCCACCGTCATCGAGCGCAACGGCGGCGTGCTGGAGGACATCCGGAACGGCAAGCGTCGCTACTGGGTGGACCTCGCCGAGCCCGGTCGGGGGCGGTGGTCGGACGGTCTCGCCGACGAGAGGATGTGACCGAAGGACGACACGAGACTCGACGAGGAAATCTGACGCGGTGACGCCGGTCAGCGGTTTGATGATCCCGTCCGTCGGATATGTCGGAATTGCCGAAGAACATCGTTTCGCATTGACCGAAGTCGGTATTCACTCCGGGATGCCTTCGCGCCTTTCTGTGATTACTCTGGGTGTTCTCTAAGGCTTTTTGGCACACCTCGGTACGCGGGAGCGGTGTGCTTCGCGCCAGGTCGGCGCAACCGGCGTCGGAGTTGCGTCCGACGTGTGAGTTTTGGCCCGGTGTGCGGCCCCGTCTTCGCCAAAGGCGTGCTCGGCCTTTCCGCCGGGAGGGTTTCGATGTCGACGTATTCGCAGCTGTTAAGGCCCCTTCTCGGCGTCGTCGGCGTTTTGGCGTTGTTGGCGACTCAGGTGGTCGTCCAAACCGAGACGGCCGCGGCGGCGCCGGCACCGGTGGTGCAGCCGGCTGAGACGGTGACGGCCGACCGGCTGCCGACCGTGCAGGTCGACGGCGTGGTCTGGTCGCAGGCGGTGGTCGGCAACACGGTGTATGCGGGTGGCAAGTTCAACAACGCGCGCCCGGCGGGGGCCGCGCCCGGCACCAACCTCACCCCGCGTAGCAACCTGCTCGCCTACGACATCACCACGGGCAACCTGGTCACCTCGTTCGCCCCGAGCCTCAACGCTCAGGTGCTGTCGGTGGCGGCCTCGCCGGACGGGTCCCGCATCTACGTCGCCGGCGACTTCACCACCGCCGACGGTCAGGCCCGCCGACGGGTGGCGGCATACAGCACGGCCACCGGGGCGCTGGTCACCTCGTTCAACCCGTCGGGTCCCAACTCGCAGGCCCGCGCCGTGATCGCCACCAACGACAGCGTCTATGTAGGCGGCGGCTTCCTGGGCCTGGCGAACGGCACCCTGCGCAACAACCTTGCCGCATACCGGGCATCCGACGGCGCCGTGCTGCCGTGGAACCCGAACGCGGACTCCACGGTATGGGCGCTCGCCATCACCGCGGACGGGGCCTGGGTCTTCGCCGGCGGCCAGTTCCAGAACGTCGGCGGGGCGCCGGCCTACGGTGTGTCCAGGATCAACGGAAGCTCGGGCGCACTGGACACGAACTGGCACCCGGCCGTCCGCAGCGCCGGTAACGATGCGGGCGTGGGCAGCCTGCGCGTGCAGAACAACTTCCTGTACGGAACCACGTGGGTCTTCGGCCCGGGCGGCAACCTCGAGGGGACGTTCAAGGTTCCGGTCACCAGCTCCGCGGTCGAATGGGTGACCGACTGCCACGGCGACAACTACTCCAGCTTCGTGATGCGGGGCATCGTCTACACCGCCGGGCACTCCCACTACTGCGGCAACATGGGCGGTGGCTTCCCGCAGTACTCCCAGTGGCGCTTCCAGCACGCCATGGCCTGGACCGACGCGCTGAACCCGGGTGGCAGCGAGATCCTCAACGACGTCTACGGCTATACCAACTGGCACGGGGTGGAGCCGGGGCCCTCAATCGTCAACTGGCTGCCGGAGATGGCGATCGGCAGCTTCACCGGCCAGTACCAGGCCGGCTGGAATGTGGCGGGGAACAACGACTACGTCGTGTACGGCGGGGAGTTCCCGTCGGTGAACGGCGTGGGACAGCAGGGCCTGGTCCGGTTCGCCGTCCGGCCGATCGCGCCGACCAAGGAGGGCCCGCGCTTCGTCGACAACTCGATCGTGCCGCGGCTCGTGCCCACCTCGGCCACGTCGGCGCGGGTGAGCTGGCCGGCCGGCTATGACCGGGACAGTCGACTGCTCACCTACCAGGTGGTCCGCGACGGCGCCTTCGGGACCCCCGTCTATACGACGACCGTCGCGTCGAACTGGTGGACGTTGCCACTGTTGGGGTTCGTCGATGCCGGGCTGGCGAACGGGAACCACAGCTACCAGATCGTCGTGAGCGACACCGACGGCAACCGGGTCTTCGGCGGAACGGCGTCGGTGACCATTCCGGCAGCCGCTCCCGCAACCAACCCGTATGCGCAGTCGGTGCGCTCCAACGGCGCGCGCATCTACTGGCCCATGAACGAGTCGTCGGGGACGACGGTCAACGACCGCGCCGCGTCGTCGACCAGCGGGCCGGGCGTGGGAGTCACCGACGGCCGGGCGGACACCGGGGTGACCTGGGGTCAGCCGGGCGCCATCGTCGGCGGGGACACGGCGGCGTCGCTGGGCGACAATGACTTCAGCCGAGTGTTCGCCGGCAACTGCGCGGTGACCGCGGGCTGCAACTGGGGTACCGAGACCGCGCCGGACACCTTCACGGCCCAGTTGTGGGTCAAGACGTCCGGCGCACTGGCGTCGAACAAGAAGGGCGGCCGCCTGCTGGGCTTCGGCGACCTGCAGAACGGCAGCTCCGGCCACCGGGACCGGCAGATCTACCTGGACGCCTCGAGCCGGCTCGTCTTCGGGGTGAAGGCGCAGAACAACACTCTGCGCACGGTCTCGAGCACGGCCAGCTACAACGACAACCGGTGGCACATGGTGACCGCGACGATGAGCTCCGCCGGCATGCGGCTGTACGTGGACGGTGCGCTCGTCGGCCAGCGCACCGACACCACCGCGGGCGAGTCGTATCTCGGCTACTGGCGGCTGGGCGGCGACAGCCTGGACGGATGGCCGTCGGCTCCTCCGACTCGCAACGTCATCGGGTCGGTTGACGAGATCGCCGTGTATCCGACGGCACTCAGCGCCAGCCAGATCCAGACGCAGTACCAGGTTGCCACGACCGGTGGGGGTGGCGGCAACCAGTCGCCGACGGCGTCGTTCACGACGTCGAGCTCGGGACTCGTTGCGTCGGTGAACGGCTCAGGCTCCAGCGACCCCGACGGCACCATCACCGGCTACGCGTGGAACTTCGGTGACGGCGCGACGGCCACAGGCGTCACCGCCTCCCGCACCTACGGGGCAGCCGGCACCTACACCGTGACGTTGACGGTCACGGACAACGGCGGCGCGACGGCGACGACCACTCGCCAGGTCACCGTCGCAGCGACCGGGGTGATTGCCTCGGACGCGTTCAGCGACGATGTGGCCAGTGGCTGGGGCTCCGCCGATGTCGGGGGTGCGTGGAGCCTGACCGTGGCGGGCAGTTTCTCCGTGTCGGGAGGTGCGGGCAACCTGCAGATGGCGGCTGGATCCGGCCCCTCGGCATACCTGAACGGGGTCTCAGCACGGGACGTCGATCTCGTCACCGCCCTGCGCTACGACAAGGCCGCGACGGGCACGATCTACACCTCGATGGTCGCGCGCCGGATCGGCACGTCGGACTACCGGGTGAAGGTCCGCAGCACGGCCACCTCGACGGCCCTGGACCTGGTCAGGACCATCGCCGGCACCGAGACGGTGCTCGCGTCGCAGGTGGTGCCCGGGTTCGTCATGACGCCGGCCGACGAGATCAACCTTCGGCTGCAGGCGGTGGGCTCCGGCACCACAACGGTGCGCGGCAAGATCTGGCTGACCGGCACCAGCGAGCCGACCGTCTGGACGTTGACCGCGACGGACACGACCGCGGCCCTGCAGAACCCCGGCGCGGTCGGGTTCTACAGCTACCTGTCGGGCTCAGCGACAGCTCCCGTCACGTTGCGGGTCCAGAGCTTCCTGGCCCAGCAGCCGTAACGACAGCCGGGGCTAGCGCCTAGGAGCCTCGGCGGTCCGGCCTACGTCGACATCCAGCGAGAACGAGGAACCAGTCGGAAAGGGGTGACGGTCCTCACCGCTCGCACCGTCGAGCCCTCGATGTCGGTGAACAGCATGGTCACCGTTCGGGCCGTTCCCGACGGCGTCACGGCACCCACACCGAGTGGTCGTGCGCGAAGACCACCATCCGCGGGTCCAGCTCCTGGATCCGGGCCACCCAGGCACCGCGCGGCTCCGGCAGCGGCGGCGGATGACCGTCCTGGTGCGCGCGCAGCGCGAGCACGTCGGCTGCATACGCCGTCGTCGTGTCGTGGCTCTGACCGGCGACGACCACCGACCCGTCCGGCAGCCGCACCACGAAGGACTGGTGCCCCTCGGTATGCCCGGGCGTCGGGACGACGAGCACTCCGGGCACGATCTCGGCCTCGCCGTCGAGCTCGACGAACCGCGACCCGTCGAGCAGCTCCGGGAGGGTGTAGTCCTCGGTCGTCCGCGCCGCAGCGAGCTCCGCGCTCTGGACGAACACCGGCGACCCGGCCAGTGACGGGTTGCCGCCGCAGTGGTCGACGTGCAGGTGACAGTTCGTCACGTGGGTGACCTCGTCCGGCCGAAGACCCAGCGGCGTCAACGCCTCCGACAGCGACCGGGTCCGCGGCCGGTAGTGCGCGTCGACCTCTGGGTGCGAGCCCATCCCCGTGTCGACAAGGAGCACTGCGTCGCCGGCCCGGACGACGTAGCCGAGGACCGCCTCGACCCGCGGCGAACCGGTCCCCGTCTCCGACGCCGGCCTGACGAAGTAGCCGAAGTCGACGCGCCGCACCGCGCCGTGGGCCAGGTCGAGAGGATCCATCGGCTCAGGCCCCCTCGGCGCGGTAGGTCCGGCGGTAGGCGAGTGGGGGCATGCCGACCGCGACCGTGAGGTGCTGCCGGAGTGAGGCGGCCGTCCCGAACCCGCACCGCTCGGCTACCCGGTCGACCGGCAGGTCGGTGGTCTCGAGCAGGTGTCGCGCGTGGTCGACGCGGACCCGCAAGAGCCAGGTGCCCGCCGTCTCGCCGGTCTCGTCGCGGAACCGGCGGGTGAACGTCCGTACGCTCATCCCCGCCCGCGCCGCCAGCGATGACAGCGTCATCGGCTCGTCGAGGTGGTCGAGCACCCACGCCCGCGCCGGCCCGGTGCCCTCGTCACCGGCCTCGGGGACCGGCCGCTCGATGAACTGCGCCTGGCCGCCGGCGCGCCACGGTGCGACCACGGCGCCGCGGGCTACCCGGTTCGCGGTGTCGGAGCCGAGGTCGCGGCGCAGGATGTGCAGCAGCAGGTCGATCCCCGCTGCGTTGCCGGCCGAGGTGAGGATGTCGCCGTTGTCGATGTAGAGCACGTCCTCGTTGAGCCGGACCCGCGGGAACAGCCGGCGGAAGTGCTCGGCGTGAGCCCAGTGGGTCGTCGCCTCCAGCCCGTCGAGCAGGCCCGCGCCGGCCAGGACGAACGCGCCGGTGCAGATCGACACCCACCGCACGCCCGGCCGCGCGGTCGCGAGCAGCGCCGCGAGGTCGGCCGGCAACGCGCCGTCGCCGGCCGCATACCGGTCCACGATCCCGGGGATGACGATGGTGTCGGCGGTCGCGAGGACGGTATGCGGGTGGGTGGGGGTGACCTGGTACCCCGCCGAGGTGGTGACCGGCCCGTCGTCCACCGTCACGGTGAGCACCTCGTACGCCGGAGCCCGGCTCGGTGCGTAGGCGCCGGCTCCGGTCCAGGCCGGGTCGATCGAGTTCGCCGCGAAGAAGCGATGGGGCAGACCGAGCTCGAACGCCACCACGCTGGGGAGGGCGAGCACCACGACACGGTGCGGTGGCGGGCCACCGGTGACCAGTCGCGAGACCGTCGTCGGAGAGGTCATGGCCGGATCTTTGCACATCCTGTCCTTCCGGCCACTTCTGTTCGGTGCGGGCGATCGGACAGAGTGGCGGCGTGACGACCACCGACGCCTCCCTGGAGGAGCTGGGCCGGCCCGGCGGGCGGCCGCGCCCGACGCCGCGGATCCACCCGGCGTGGTGGGTCGCCGCCGTCGCGTTCTTCACGGCGATCGGCGCGGCCGGGTTCCGGTCGACGCCGGGCGTGCTCATCACGCCGCTGCACGACGAGTTCGGCTGGCCGGTCGGGCTGATCGGGCTCGCCGTCTCGGTGAACCTCGTGCTGTTCGGACTGACAGCGCCGTTCTCCGCGGCGCTGATGGAGCGGTTCGGGATCAGGCGGGTCGTGGCCTGTGCGCTGGTCCTCGTCAGCATCGGGTCGATCCTGCCGATCTGGATGACCGCGTCGTGGCAGCTGATCCTCTGCTGGGGCCTGCTGGTCGGGCTCGGCACCGGAGCGATGTCGATGTCGCTGGTGGCCGTCGTCACGGCCCGCTGGTTCGTGGCGCGGCGGGGCCTGGTCAGCGGCGTGCTCACCGCGGCCGGGGCGACCGGGCAGCTGTTGTTCCTGCCGTTCCTCGCGTGGCTGGCCGAGAACCACGGGTGGCGCTCCGCGGCCATCGCGACGGCGACCGGTGCCCTGCTCGTCGTCCCGCTGGTGCTGTGGCGGTTCCACGACCACCCCCGCGACCTGGGCCTCACCGCCTACGGCGCACCGGCCGACGAGCGGGTGGGCGTCAAGGCGCCGCTGCCCTACAACCCGGCGCGGATGGCTGTGGACTCGCTTCGTGTGGCGAGCCGGCGCGGGGTGTTCTGGCTGCTGGTCGGGTCGTTCGCGGTGTGCGGGGCGTCGACCAACGGGCTGGTCGGGACCCACTTCATCCCGGCCGCTCACGACCACGGGATGCCGCAGACGACCGCGGCGTCACTGCTGGCGGTGGTCGGGATCTTCGACATCGTCGGCACGATCTTCTCGGGATGGCTGACCGACCGCTACGACCCGCGGTTCCTCCTGGCCATGTACTACACGCTGCGCGGCGCCTCGCTGTTCCTGCTGCCGTCGCTGTTCGGCGACGAGGTGCACGTCAGCATGCTGGCGTTCATCCTGTTCTACGGCCTCGACTGGGTCGCGACGGTCCCGCCGACGATGGCGTTGTGTCGCAACGCCTTCGGGGAGCGCGGGCCGGTGGTCTTCGGATGGGTCTTCTCGGCGCACCAGATGGGTGCCGCGGCCGCCGCGTTCGGGGCCGGGGTGGTGCACGACCAGCTGGGGACCTACGACCTGGCCTGGTACGTCGCCGGCGCCCTGTGCGTCGTGGCCGCCTCGTTCTGCGTGGCGATCCGCTACCGGCACACCCCCGCCGACGCGCTCGCCCCCCTGGACGCCCCGACTCCCTGAGGAGGCCCTCCGGCCACCACCGCCTCCGGCCGGCGAGAGGCCAGCTTCGGCCGCTCTGGAAGGGCCCAGAGCGGCCGAAGCTGGCCTCTCGGCGGAACGAGGCGAAACCCGGTCGGGCCTTGTCCTGGGCGCATGAGAAGGTAGGAAGTCGTCCGCCCAGTGCCCGACGCATACCGAGCCGTGCTGCTCGTCGGTATGCCGGTAGGCCGCTCAGTGTCGAGAGCGCGGACGTTCGTCCGCCCACCCCTTCGCCCCACCAGGGAGCCCTGCGTTGTCGTCCCTCGGCCCAGTCGCGTCCACCGCCACGCTGCGTGCGGGCTGGAAGGTCATCGGTCACGGGATCCGCGAGGAGAAGGGCTGGGTCGGGCTGGCCATCGCGGGCGCGACGGTCTACGGGATCATGACCGGCGGCACGGCCTGGGTGATCGGGCGCATCATCCACGACACCGTCGCCCCGGCCATCGCGGCGGGGTCCATCGCAACGCCGGACCTGGTGCGGGCGGCGTTGATCCTCGTCGGCGTCGTGCTGGTCAACGTGGTCGGCATCGTGGTTCGCCGGGTGGCCGCCGGAGTGGCGGTCTACAACCTCGGCGCGACCTACCGCCGCCGGGTCACCCGGCAGTACCTGCGCCTCCCGCTCGCCTGGCACCACCGCCACCCGTCCGGCCAGCTGCTGTCCAACGCGAACTCCGACGTCGAGTCGATGTGGAACGTCTTCCAGCCGCTGCCGATGGCCTTCGGCGTCGTCGTCATGCTCGTCTTCGGCGCGGTCCAGATGATCCTCGTCGACCCGTTCCTCGCCGCGATCGGCCTGACCGTGTTCCCGATGCTGCTCGTGGCCAACCTGCTGTTCCAGCGGGCCATGTCGCCGAAGGTCACCCGCGTCCAACAGATGCGGGCCGAGGTGTCCGAGGTCGCGCACGAGAGCTTCGAGGCGGCGCTGGTCGTCAAGAGCCTCGGCCGGGAGGACCAGGAGGCCGACCGGTTCACCCGGGTGACGCACGAGCTGCGCGACGCCAACATCAGCGTCGGCCGGACCCGCGGCGTCTTCGACCCGGCCATCGAGGCCATCCCCACCATCGGCACCCTCGCGGTCATCGCCGTCGGGGCCTGGCGGGTAGGCACGGGCCACATCAGCGCCGCCGAGGTCGTCCAGATCGCCTACCTCTTCTCGATCCTCGCCTTCCCCGTACGCGCCCTTGGCTGGGTGCTCGCCGAGATGCCGCGCTCGGTCGTCGGCTGGGACCGCGTCCACGGCGTCCTGGACGCCACCGGGTCGATGACCTACGGGTCGTCCGAGGTCCCCGAGCGGGGTGCGGGCACCGTCCAGGCGGAGAACGTGTCCTACGCCTACGAGGTCGACGTGGAGCACGGCGGCACCGAGCGCAACCCGGCCCTCAGCGACGTGACGCTCGACATCCCCGCCGGCGGCACCACCGCGGTGGTCGGCCCCACCGGTTCCGGCAAGTCGACGCTGACCAACCTCGTCGTGCGCCTGGTCGACCCCGACTCCGGGCAGGTCCGCCTGGACGGCCTCGACCTGCGGGAGGTCCGTCGCGGTGGCGTGCCCGACGCGGCGGCGCTGGTGTCGCAGCAGACGTTCATGTTCGACGACACGGTTCGCGGCAACGTCACCCTCGGCGCCGAGCGCACCGACGACGAGGTCTGGACCGCGCTGCGGGTCGCGCAGGGCCACGGCTTCGTCGGCAACCTGCCCAACGGCCTGGACACCCGTGTCGGCGAGCGCGGGACGAGTCTCTCGGGCGGCCAGCGCCAACGGATCGCCCTGGCGCGGGCCGTGATCCGCCGCCCGCAGCTGCTCGTCCTCGACGACGCGACCTCGGCCGTCGACCCCGCCGTCGAGCAGCAGATCCTCGCCGCTCTGCGCCAGGCGAGCAGCGGGACGACGGTCCTCGTCGTCGCCTACCGGATGGCCACCATCACCCTCGCCGACGACATCGTCTACCTCGAGGAGGGCCGCGTCGTCGACCACGGCACCCACCGCGAGCTGCTCGGCCGCTGCCAGGGGTACCAGCGGCTCGTCACGGCGTATGCGCGGGAGGCCGCCGAACGCGCCGCGGTCGCCGCCGATGAGGAGCGGGCGACCGTGGGGGCCGACCGATGAGCCTTCGATCCGCACCGCCGGTGGACCACACCGGCATCGAGTCGGGCAAGGACCTCACCACGTGGGGGACGCTCAAGCGTGGCGTCGCGCTGTCGCCGGAGATCCGTCGCGGCATCTGGGTCACCGTCGTGCTCGCGATCCTGTCGACGGTGGGCAAGCTGCTCGTCCCGTTCGTCGTCCAGCGCACCACTGACGAGGGCATCCTCGCCGCCGGCGGCCCGGACGCCGAGATCGTCCTGCGCTACGTCCTCATCGCCATGGTCGGGGTGGCGGTGACCGCGACGTGCTCCTACTTCGTCAACGTCCGCCTCTTCACGGCGTCGGAGAACGGCCTGTCGTCGTTGCGGATCAAGGCGTTCCGCCACATCCACGACCTGTCGGTGCTGACCCAGAACACCGAGCGGCGAGGGTCGCTGGTCTCGCGGGTGACCTCGGACGTCGACACCATCTCGATGTTCGTCCAGTTCGGCGGGCTCATGTTCATGGTCAACATCGCGCAGCTGTTGCTCGCGACCGTGCTCATGGTCATCTACAGCCCGCCGCTCGCCGGCGTGGTCTGGTTCTGCTACATCCCGCTGTTCTTCATCATCCGGCAGTTCCAGGGCATCGTCGGTCGGGCCTACACGGCGGTCCGCGAGCGGGTCGGCGACATGCTCGCGGCGATCTCCGAGGCGGTCGTGGGAGCGGCGACCATCCGCGCGTACGGCGTCGAGGACCGCACCGCCGAGCGGATCGACACCGCCGTGGAGGCGCACCGCCGCTCGGCGGTCCGGGCCCAGACCCGCGCGGTCATGGCGTTCACGACGGGCCAGCTGGTGTCCGGCCTCACCACCGCCGTGGTCATCGTGGTCGGCACCCTGCTCGCCGTGAACGGCTCGCTGACCCTGGGCGAGCTGCTCGCGTTCCTCTTCCTCGTCAACCTCTTCACCACCCCGGTCCAGCAGGCCACCGAGATCCTCAACGAGATGCAGAACGCCGTCGCCGGCTGGCGGCGGGTCATCGGGATCATCGACACGCACGCCGACGTGTCCGACCCGGGCGAGTCGGGCGTCGAGCTCCCGCGCGGGCCGATCACCGTCGGGTTCGACGACGTCTCGTTCGCGTACCCGGGCGGCGACACCGTGCTCCACGACGTGTCGCTGCGGATCGCGCCGCGGTCCCGGGTGGCGATCGTCGGCGAGACCGGTTCTGGCAAGTCGACGCTGGCCAAGCTGCTCACCCGGCTGATGGACCCGTCCAGCGGCGAGGTCACCATCGACGGCGTCGACCTGCGTCGCGTGCGGTTCGGCTCGCTGCGCAACCGGGTCGTCCTCGTCCCGCAGGAGGGCTTCCTCTTCGACGCGTCACTGCTGGACAACATCCGGTTCGGGGCCCCCGAGGCGACCGAGGACGACGTGCGGCTGACCCTGACCGAGCTGGGGCTCGACCCGTGGCTGGCCACCCTCCCGCAGGGCCTCGCCACCGACGTCGGCCAGCGCGGCGAGTCGCTGTCGGCGGGGGAGCGGCAGCTCGTGGCGCTGGCCCGGGCCTACCTCGCCGACCCCGACCTGCTCGTCCTCGACGAGGCGACGTCGGCGGTCGACCCCAGCACCGAGGTGCGCATCCAGCGCGCCCTCGACAGCCTGACCCGCGGCCGCACCTCGATCGCCATCGCCCACCGGCTCTCGACCGCGCAGGCCGCCGACGAGGTGATCGTCGTCGACGGCGGCCGGGTGGTCGAGCGCGGCCACCACAGCGAGCTGGTCGACGCCGGCGGCGTCTACTCCACGCTGCACGCCTCCTGGGTGACCCAGCAGCAGGGCGACTGAGCCGACCGGACGCGTCCTGCCGCCACGAGGGCCGTCGGGAGGGCACAATCGCCGCGTGAGCATCGACGCCAAGCCGATCGTCGCCGCCTTCTGGCAGGCCTACAACGCCGCCGAGTGGGACGCGGTCCGTGCGCTGGTCGCCGAGGACTACGTGCACCACAGCGGCGACGCCGAGTCGCACGACGTCGAGTTCTTCGTCGCCGGCGCGATGGGTCTGCGCGCCGCCTTCCCCGACGTGCGCGTCGAGGTCCGCGACATGGTCGCCGAGGACGACCGGGTGGCCGTGCGCTGGGTGGCGCGAGCGACGCATACCGGGTCGCTGTTCGGGGAGATGGCCACCGGACGGCCCGTCGCCGTCGACGGGGCCACGGTGCACCGGGTCGTCGACGGCCGGATCGCGGAGGCCTGGGAGGTCATGAACGAGGGCGCGCTGCGCGACCAGCTGGCCGCGGAGCCCTCGACCGCCGTGTGAACCTCCGGGCCGGAACGGCAGAATGTCGGGGTGACGCACCACGCCATGTCCAGGCCGGTCGACGGGCAGCTCGACCCGGACGTCGCCGCCCTGCTCAAACGGGACGCGGCCGGCCTCGTCGCCGCGGTCGTCCAGCAGCACGACACCGGTGAGGTGCTCATGGTCGGCTGGATGAACGACGAGGCGCTCGCCCGGACCCTCACCAGCGGCCGGGTGACGTTCTGGTCCCGCAGCCGTCAGGAGCTGTGGCGCAAGGGCGACACGTCGGGGCACGTCCAGTACGTCCACTCCGTCGCCCTCGACTGCGACGGCGACGCCCTGCTCGTCCGCGTCGACCAGGTCGGTCCCGCCTGCCACACCGGCGCTCGGTCCTGCTTCGACACCCACCCGCTGGACGCCGCGGTGGGCGGTCCCGGTGGCTGAGGACCTCACCGCCGACCTCAGCTGGGGCCAGACCTGGCCGCGGCTCGGGCTGTTCGTCGAGCTGGCCCGGGAGCGGCGGGTCATCCCCGTCGTGCGACGGCTGCTGGCCGACGCGGAGACCCCGCTCAGCCTCTACCGCAAGCTGGCTCGGGACGAGCCCGGCACCTTCCTCCTGGAGTCGGCCGAGCACGGTGGCGTCTGGTCGCGGTACTCGATCGTCGGCGTCCGCAGCCACGCCACGCTGACCGAGAAGGACGGCGAGGCCCACTGGATCGGTGAGCCTCCCGTGGGGGTCCCGACGGGCGGTGACCCCACCGTGGCGCTCGCCGGCACGCTGCAGGCCCTCGCGACCGCGCGGATCGACGGGCTGCCGCCACTCATCGGCGGCATGGTCGGCGCCATCACCTACGACGCGGTGCGCCGCTGGGAGAAGGTCCCCGACACCGGGCGCGACGAGCTCGACCTGCCCGAGATCGGGATGCTGCTCGCGACCGACGTGGCCGTCCTCGACCACACCGACGGCTCGCTCCTCCTCGTGGCGAACGCGGTCAACTTCGACGCGACGGACGAGCGGGTCGAGTGGGCGTGGGCCGACGCCGTCGACCGGCTCGACCGGATGACCGCTCAGCTGGCCGTGCCCGCCGACAGCACCGTTGCCGTCATCGAGCCGACGCCGGCCGACGTGACCAGCTCGCACACGCAGGAGCAGTTCCACGACATGGTCGAGCGCAGCAAGGAGGCGATCCGGGCGGGGGAGGCGTTCCAGATCGTCGTCTCCCAGCGCTTCTCGCTGCCCTGCCCGGCGCCGTCGCTCGACGTCTACCGGGCCCTGCGGGCGACCAACCCCAGCCCCTACATGTACTTCATCCGGCTTCCCCACCCGGACGGCAGCGCCTACGACATCGTCGGCTCCAGCCCCGAGGCGCTGGTCAAGGTCACCGGCCGTCGCGTCATCACCCACCCGATCGCGGGCTCACGGCCGCGTGGCAAGACGCCCGAGGACGACGTCCGCCTCGCCGAGGAGCTGCTCGCCGACGATAAGGAGCGGGCCGAGCACCTCATGCTCGTCGACCTCTCGCGCAACGACCTCCAGCGGGTCTGCCACGCCGGGACCGTCGACACGGTCGAGTTCATGACCACCCGGCGCTACAGCCACATCATGCATCTCGAGTCCACGGTCGTCGGCGAGCTGCGCCCCGAGCGGACCGCCTACGACGCGCTCGTCGCCACCTTTCCGGCCGGGACGTTGAGCGGTGCGCCCAAGCCGCGCGCGATGGCCCTCATCGACGAGTACGAAGGGCTGCGGCGAGGCGTCTACGGCGGCGTCGTCGGCTACCTCGACTTCGCCGGCGACCTCGACACCGCCATCGCCATCCGGACCGCGGTCATCAAGGACGGGGTGGCGCACGTGCAGGCCGGGGCGGGCATCGTCGCCGACTCGGTGCCGCAGCTGGAGTTCGAGGAGACGCAGCACAAGGCGGCCGCGGTCATCCGGGCGGTCCAGGCGGCCCGGGGTATGCGCGCGCCCACCCCTGACGGGGCCGCCGCCGACGTGTCGGCATGGGTGTCGTGACGGACCGGCTGACGAGCAAGCGGGCCGTCTCGGCGATGGTCGCCGTTCCCGGGCTGGTCCTGCTCCTCGCGACGACCCGGACCTGGCTCACCGGTCGCTCGGCGGAGCCACTGCTCGGCGGCGGGGTCGTGTCGGCCACCGGGTCGCAGGTCGCCCCCGGCGTGGTCGCCCTCGCCCTCGTGTCCCTCGTCGCCCTGGTGACGATGCTGACCGGAGGCCCCGTCGTCCGGCGCGTGTCGTCGGTCGTCCTCGTGCTCGCGTCAGCCGGGTCGGTGGCGCTCATCGTGCCTCCGCTCACCGACCCGGAGCAGGCGCTCGGCCGGGTCGCCGCCGCCGGTCTCGGGCGCACCGGCGTCGTTCGCACCACGGCGGACGTCTCGACCTGGGCGTGGGTCGCGCTGGTCGCCGGCGTGGTCCTGTTCCTCGCATCGCTGCTCGCCGCCGTAGCGGCCAGCCGGTGGTCCGGGCTGTCCAGCCGGTTCGAGGTGCCGGTCGACGAGGGTGGCGACGCCCCGTCCACCGGCGCCGGGGACAGCGCCTCGGCGGTGAGCGAACGCGGCGGGCACCGCACGACCTGGGACGAGCTCAGTGAGGGCCGGGACCCGACCGTCGAGCCGGCGGACCCGCATACCCCGTCGCCCACGTCGGAGCAGACCTCCGAGCAGCCCGGTCACTCCCCGACGGGGCACTGACCTGACACAATGGCGCGACTCGCCACCGCGAGGTCCACCTGCCCGGTCTGCCGTGACGACGTGAAGGAACGACCACCATGACGCAGCCCACCTCCGGAGTCGAGCACGGCGACGAGGAGCACGACAGCGAAGGCCACAGCGTCGCGGCCTGGACCGCCGTCGCGATCATCCTGGTCGGGTCTCTCGTCATGGCGCTGGCCGTCGTGTTCCCATCGGTGCTGTGGTTCGTCGTCGGGGCGATCGTCGTGGTCGTGGGGGCGATCGCCGGCAAGGTCCTGGCGATGGCCGGATACGGCGCCAAGGCCAGCACGTACCAGGCGACGCACCGTGGCGGAGGCGGCGCCGAGCTGCCGGGCCGTACGCAGGTCGACAGCGGCACCCAGTAGACCTACGCGTCGTCTCGCGAGGCGCCCCCCGAACGGGTCCCTGTCGCACTATCGTCGTTATGTCGCGTCCAAGGGGGCGCTGAACAGCCGTAGCACGTTGCGAACTGCCCGTTCAGAGAGAGGCCCGACCATGTCATACGGATCAACGCCGCCGCCCCCGGACGACGACCGACCCGACCCGACGAGCACCCCGGAGCAGCCGGCCGAGGGTTACGGGTCGCCACCGCCGCCCCCGCCGCAGTACGGCGAGGCCGAGCCCCCGCCCGTCGCGGCCCCACCACCGTCGGCCCCGCAGCCCGGCTTCGGCCAGGCGCCTCCGCCCCCGCCGCCCGCTGGCGGTGGCTACGCGCCGCCTCCGCCCGCCGACGGCGGCTATGCCCCGCCCCCGCCCGCCGACGGCGGCTACGCGCCCCCACCGCCACCGCCCGCCTACGGCCAGCAGGGCTACGGCGCGGCTCCGGCCTACACCGGCCCCTACGAGCAGGGCGCCGCGACCGGCACCCTGGCCCAGTGGCCGCAGCGCGCGCTCGGCTGGGTCATCGACTTCATCGCCCTGGCCATCCCGGGCTACATCCTCTACTGGCTCGGCGCGCCGAAGACGACGATCGTCGGCAACACCATCGTGCAGTCCGGTCCCGGGTTCCTCTACTACCTCGGCGGCCTCTACATTCTCGCTCTCTGGATCTACAACCGCTGGTACCGCGGCGGGACGACCGGATACACCATCGGTCGCGGCGTGGCCGGCTGCAAGCTGGTCAAGGAGTCGACTGGTGAGCCGATCGGCGCGGGGATGGCGTTCGTCCGCGACATCGCCCACATCGTCGACAGCATCATCTGCTACGTCGGCTGGCTGTTCCCGCTGTGGGACAACAAGCGTCAGACCATTGCCGACAAGATCATGAGCACCGTCGTGCTCGCCCAGCCGCAGGCCAAGTAGCCGACGACGGAGACCAGCACGACGTTCGCCGCGCCCGGAGCCGCCACGGCGGTCCGGGCGCGGCGCGGTCGTGCCCTCGGCTGGCTCGCCGGCGGGGCGGTAGCCGGTGCCGCTGTCGGCTGGCTCCATCAGACCGGTGGGTATGCCGTCGCTCCCGGCGGGCTGCTCACCTGCCCCCTGCACGCGACGACCGGGCTGTGGTGCCCGTTCTGCGGTGGCCTGCGGTGCGTCGCAGCCTTGAGCCACGGCGACGTCGGGGCAGCCGCGTCGTTCAACGTGGTGGTCCTCGCGCTCCTCCCACTGCTCGGACTCTGGTGGGTACTCGGCGTGCGAGCGGCCTGGGCGGGCCGTCGACATCCGTGGCCCAGGGTCGACAACCACGCGTGGCTGGTCCTCGGCGGCGTGCTCCTGCTCTTCGCCGCGTGGCGCAACCTGCCCGCCCTCCCGCTCGCCGGCTTCCTCGCCCCCTGAGTGCCCCGCCCCCTGAGGGCCCCGCCCGCCCCACCGCTCGGCTCGACGCTGAGTCACGTGACTCGACGGCCCCTACACACTGCGTCGAGTCGCTTGACTCCGCGTCAAGCCAGAAGGGGTGCCCCGGAGTGGGCGACCTCCGGACGCCGTCCGCCGAACCGGCCCGGCGCCACGTAGCCTTGGGTCGTGCCCGACGTTCCTTCCACCGCCCGTGCGACCGCCACCCGCAGCGTGCTGGACGACATCGTCGCCGGCGTCCGAGAGGACCTCGCGCCGCGGATGGCGACCGTCCCCGAGGCGGAGGTGGAGCGTCGCGCCGCAACCGCCCCGCCCGCACTCGACGCCGAGGCTGCGCTGCGCTCGCAACCGGGTATGGCGGTCATCGCCGAGGTCAAGCGGTCCAGCCCCAGCAAGGGCGCCCTCGCCGAGATCGCCGACCCGGCCGAGCTCGCCGCGGCCTACGCGCTCGGCGGGGCGACCGCCGTCAGCGTGCTCACCGAGCCCCGTCGGTTCTCCGGCACCCTGGACGACCTCGCCGCCGTGCGCCGCCGGGTCTCGATCCCCGTGCTGCGCAAGGACTTCCTCGTCACCCGCTACCAGGTCACCGAGGCCCGTGCCTGGGGCGCCGACCTGGTCCTGCTCATCGTCGCGTCGCTCGGCCAGCGCGACCTCGTCGACCTGCGCGAGCACGCCGAGTCGCTCGGGATGACGGCCCTCGTCGAGGTCCACGACGAGGAGGAGACCCGTCGTGCCGTCGACGCCGGGGCGGCCGTCATCGGGGTCAACGCCCGCAACCTGCGCACCCTCGAGGTCGACCGCTCGGTGTTCGGGCGGCTCCGCCGACACATCCCCGACGACATCGTCACCATCGCCGAGTCGGGGGTCCGCGGTGTCGACGACGTCCGCGAGTACGCGGCGGCCGGCGCCCACGGGGTCCTGGTCGGCGAGGCCCTGGTCACCGGCGGCGACCCGGCCGGAGCGGTCCGGGACTTCGCCTCGGTCGGGGTCCGCGCGACGCCCGGGACCCGGTCGACCAGCAGGGTGCGCTCGTGAGCACGGGCCGGTTCGGCAAGTTCGGCGGACGCTACGTCCCCGAAGCGCTCATCCCGGCGCTGGAGCAGCTCGACGAGGTCCGGCTCAAAGCCATGGTCGACCCCGAGTTCGTCGGCGAGCTCGAGCGGCTGCACCGCACCTACACCGGACGGCCGAGCATCATCACCGAGGTGCCGCGCTTTGCCGAGCACGCGGGCGGCGCCCGGGTCATCCTCAAGCGCGAGGACCTCAACCACACCGGATCGCACAAGATCAACAACGTGCTGGGCCAGGCCCTGCTGACCAAGCGGATGGGCAAGTCCCGCGTCATCGCCGAGACCGGAGCCGGCCAGCACGGCGTCGCCACGGCGACCGCCGCGGCCCTGCTCGGGCTCGACTGCACCGTCTACATGGGCAAGGTCGACACCGAGCGGCAGGCCCTCAACGTCGCCCGGATGCGACTCCTCGGGGCCGAGGTCGTCCCGGTGACCACGGGCAGCCAGACGCTCAAGGACGCGGTCAACGAGGCGCTGCGCGACTGGGTCGCCTCGGTCGACGACACGCACTACGTGCTCGGCACCGTGACCGGGCCGCACCCGTTCCCGGAGATGGTCCGCGACTTCCACCGCGTCATCGGGATCGAGGCCCGCGCCCAGGTCCTCGACCTCGTCGGCCGCCTCCCGGACGTCGTCCTGGCCTGTGTCGGCGGTGGCTCCAACGCGATGGGCATCTTCCACCGGTTCATCGACGACAGCGGCGTGCGCCTGGTCGGGCTCGAGGCCGGGGGAGAGGGCCTGGCCTCCGGTCGGCACGCCTCCCGCTTCGCCTCCGGCATCCCCGGCGTCCTGCACGGGGCCTTCACCTACGTCATGCAGGACGACGACGGGCAGACGGTCGAGTCCCACTCCGTCTCCGCCGGCCTGGACTACCCGAGCGTCGGGCCGGAGCATGCATACCTGCTGGAGAGTGGGCGCGCGGAGTACCGCTCGATCACCGACGAGCAGGCCATGGAGGCGTTCCGGCTGCTCTGCCGGACCGAGGGCATCATTCCCGCCATCGAGTCCAGCCACGCGCTGGCCGGCGCGATGGAGGTCGGTCAGGAGCTCGGCCGCGACGCGGTCCTGCTGGTCAGCCTCTCGGGCCGCGGCGACAAGGACGTCCATACCGCGGCGGCCTGGTTCGGGCTGTTGGACGGCGAGGCGCCGCCCGTGGAGCCGCACGCGAAGGGCATGGGGGTGCAGGCGTGAGCGTCCGCGACACCATCGAGGCGTGCCGGGCCGATGGCCGCCCCGCCCTCGTGGGGTACCTCCCCGTCGGCTACCCCGACGTCCCCGGGTCGATCGCGGCCATGACCGCGATGGTCGAGGCCGGTGTCGACATCGTCGAGATCGGCCTGCCCTACAGCGACCCGCTCATGGACGGGCCGGTCATCCAGCGCGCCGCGGAGGGAGCGCTGGCCGCCGGAAGCCGGGTGGACGACGTCTTCACCGCCTGTCGCGCCGTCGCCGACACCGGCGCACCCGCCCTGGTGATGACCTACTGGAACCCCGTCCTGCGCCGGGGCGTCGACGCCTTCGCCCGCGACCTCGCCGCCAGCGGGGCCGCCGGCCTGATCACCCCTGACCTGATCCCCGACGAGGCGGCCGACTGGATCGCCGCGTCCGACGCCTACGGGCTCGACCGTGTCTTCCTCGTCGCCCCGAGCTCGACCCGCGAGCGCCTCGTCAACGCGACCGCCGCCAGCCGCGGGTTCGTCTACGCCGCCTCCCTCATGGGCGTGACCGGCACGCGCGACTCGGTCGGCTCGGCCGCCGAGTCCCTGGTCGCCCGCACCCGCGAGGTCACCGACGTGCCGGTATGCGTCGGCATCGGGGTCTCCAACGGCGACCAGGCCGCCGAGGTGGGCCGGTTCGCCGACGGGGTCATCGTCGGCTCCGCCCTCGTCCGCACGCTCGTCGAGGCCAGCACCCCCGAAGCCGGAGTCGCCCGCCTCCGGGACCTCGTGGCCGACCTCGCCGCGGGGGTCCGTCGTAGCCGCGAGAGGGTGGCCACCTCATGATGCTCACCGCGCTACCCGTCGAGATCCCCAGCCCGGCCACCGGAGTCTGGTACCTCGGACCACTGCCGATCCGCGCCTACGCCATGTGCATCCTCGCGGGGATCGTCGTCGCGATCTGGATCACCCAGAAACGGCTCGCCGACCGCGGTGGCAAGCCGGGTCAGGTCCTCGACATCTCGGCCTGGGCGGTGCCGTTCGGCATCGTCGGCGGCCGGATCTACCACCTCATCACCTCGCCGCAGGCCTACTTCGGCGAGGGCGGCAACCCGTGGAACGCGGTCAAGGTGTGGGAGGGCGGCCTCGGCATCTGGGGGGCCATCGCCCTTGGGGCGCTCGGCGCCTACATCGGCTGCCGCCGGCAGGGCGTCCGGTTCCTCGACTTCGTCGACTCGGCCGCCCCCGGCATCCTCGTCGCCCAGGCCATGGGCCGGTTCGGCAACTACTTCAACAACGAGATCCACGGCGCTCCCACGGACCTGCCGTGGGGCCTCAAGGTCTACGAGTGGGACCAGGCCGCCGGTCACGCCGTGCTCGGTCCCGACGGCAACCCGGTCGTGCTGGGCGTCTTCCACCCGACCTTCCTCTACGAGGCGATCTTCTGCGTGCTGCTTGCGTGGCTGCTCGTCGCCCTCGACCGCCGGCACGACTTCCGCCGCGGCCAGATCTTCGCGCTCTACGTCGCCGGCTACCCGGTCGGGCGCGGGGTCATCGAGTTCATGCGCACCGACGACGCGAACCACATCCTGGGGTTGCGGGTGAACTCCTGGGTGTCGATCCTGGTGTTCCTGTTCGGGGTGTTCCTCTACGTCTGGTTCGGGCGCCGGCCCGTCGACGACGACGAGCCGGAGCCCGATTCGGACCCGGAAGAGCCGGCAGTCTCGGCAGAATCTCAACATTCGGAATGAGACGTCCCGGAATATAGGACGCTTGACGCGACCGATATCCTGTCCGCGCACTGGCCGACGCCGCCCAGCCGCCACTGACGCCGACCGGCCGCTGACCCGCAGCGGCGAGACGCGTCAACTGCCCGAGTCACTGGTTGGTCGTGAGACCGACAGGAACGTCAGGACGGTGACATGACCGCCATCGCACGACCCCGCCGCCTCTTCTCGGCCCAGCCGGACGACATCGGCCTCTACCGCGGTGAGAACGAGCACGACGCCTGCGGCGTGGCCATGGTCGCCACGATGCGCGGCAGCGCCGGCCACGACATCATCGAGCACGCGCTCACCGCGCTGCGCAACCTCGACCACCGTGGCGCCACCGGCGCCGACCCGCTGGTCGGCGACGGCGCGGGCATCCTCAGCCAGGTCCCCGACGCGTTCCTGCGCGAGGTCGTCGACTTCCCGCTGCCCGGCGCGGGCGCCTACGCCGTCGGCCTCGCCTTCCTGCCCGTCGACGAGGCCGAGCGCGCCGCCACCGTCGAGGCCATCGAGCGGATCGCCGCCGAAGAGTCCCTCACCGTCCTCGGCTGGCGCGACGTCCCCATCGCCGCCGACATCATCGGCGCGGTCGCCCGCGACTGTATGCCGCACTTCGCCCAGCTGTTCGTCTCTTCGGCCGTGGGGCGGCAGAACTACATCGGCCTCGACCGGTTCGCGTTCTGCCTCCGCAAGCGCGCCGAGCTCGAGACCGACGTGTACTTCGCGTCCCTCTCGTCGCGCACCCTGGTCTACAAGGGCATGCTGACCACCGCCCAGCTGGAGCCGTTCTTCCCGGACCTGTCGCACCGGTCCTTCGAGTCCCAGCTCGCCCTGGTCCACTCGCGCTTCTCGACCAACACGTTCCCGTCGTGGCCGCGCTCGCACCCCTACCGGTTCATCGCCCACAACGGCGAGATCAACACCGTCAAGGGCAACCGCAACTGGATGAGCGCCCGTGAGAGCCAGCTGACCTCCGACATCATCCCTGGCGACCTCGAGCGGCTCTTCCCGATCTGCACGCCCGAGGCGTCCGACTCGGCGTCCTTCGACGAGGTCCTCGAGCTGCTCCACCTCGGCGGTCGGTCGCTGCCGCATGCGGTCCTCATGATGATCCCCGAGGCGTGGGAGAACCACGCCGAGATGGACGCAGGGCGGCGCGCCTTCTACGAGTTCCACTCGACGTTCATGGAGCCGTGGGACGGTCCGGCCTGCGTGGCGTTCACCGACGGCACCCTCATCGGCGCGGTCCTCGACCGCAACGGCCTGCGGCCGGGCCGATATGCGGTGACCGACGACGGCCTCGTCGTCCTCGCCTCCGAGTCGGGGGTCCTCGACCTCGACCCCGCCAAGGTCGTCAAGCGCGGGCGGCTGCAGCCGGGCCGGATGTTCCTTGTCGACACCGAGCACGGCCGCATCATCGGCGACGAGGAGATCAAGTCGTCCCTCGCGTCACAGCACCCCTACGACGAGTGGCTGCACGCGGGGCTGCTCGAGCTGGAGCACCTGCCCGAGCGCGAGCACGTCCTGCATACGGCCTCGTCGGTGGCCCGCCGCCAGCAGACCTTCGGCTACACCCAGGAGGAGCTGCGGATCCTGCTCACCCCGATGGCCAAGAGCGGCGGTGAGGCGCTCGGGTCGATGGGCACGGACAGCCCGATCGCCGTGCTCTCCAGCCGGCCTCGGCTGCTGTTCGACTACTTCACCCAGCTGTTCGCCCAGGTGACCAACCCGCCGCTCGACGCGATCCGCGAGGAGCTGGTCACGTCGCTGGGCAGCACCATCGGCCCCGAGGGCAACGCGCTCTCGGTCTCGCCCGCCCACGCCCGCCAGCTGGTGCTGCCGTTCCCGGTCATCGACAACGACCAGCTCGCGAAGATCGTCCACATCAACGCCGACGGCGACATGCCGGGGTATGCGACGTGCGTCGTCCGCGGTCTCTACGAGGTCAACGGCGGCGCGGAGGCGATGCACGCCCGGCTCGAGGAGATCTTCCTCGAGGTCTCCGAGGCGATCCGTCGCGGCGCCCGCTTCGTCGTGCTGTCCGACCGTGACTCCGGCCGCGACCTGGCACCGATCCCGTCGCTGCTGCTGACCTCCGCCGTGCACCACCACCTCATCCGGGAGAAGACCCGCACCCAGGTCGGCCTGCTCGTCGAGGCCGGTGACGTCCGCGAGGTCCACCACGTCGCCCTGCTCGTCGGCTACGGCGCCGCCGCGATCAACCCCTACCTCGCCATGGAGTCGGTCGAGGACCTCATCCGCTCCGGCACCATCACCGGCGTCGCCCCCGAGAAGGCCGTCGCCAACCTCATCAAGGCGCTCGGCAAGGGCGTCCTCAAGGTGATGTCGAAGATGGGCATCTCGACGGTGGCGTCCTACCACGGCGCTCAGGTGTTCGAGGCCATCGGCCTCTCGCAGCAGCTCGTCGACCGCTACTTCACCGGCACCACGACCCAGCTCGGCGGTGTCGACCTCGACGTCGTCGCCGAGGAGGTCGCCGCCCGTCACGCCGTCGCCTACCCGCGTGAGGGCATCCACCCGGCGCACCGCAAGCTGTGGGTCGGCGGCGAGTACCAGTGGCGCCGCGAGGGCGAGCCGCACCTGTTCGACCCCGAGACGGTGTTCCGGCTGCAGCACGCGACCCGGGCCCGCCGCTACGACATCTTCAAGCAGTACACGTCCCGGGTCGACGAGCAGTCGGAACGACTGATGACGCTGCGCGGGCTGTTCGAGTTCGCGCCCGGTGACGAGACCGGACGCCCGGCGATCTCCGTCGACGAGGTCGAACCGGTCAGCGCGATCGTCAAGCGGTTCAGCACCGGGGCGATGAGCTACGGCTCGATCAGCCTGGAGGCGCACCAGACCCTGGCCATCGCCATGAACCGGTTGGGCGGCAAGTCCAACACCGGCGAGGGTGGCGAGGACGAGGACCGGCTGCTCGACCCGGCCCGCCGCTCGGCGATCAAGCAGGTCGCCTCGGGGCGGTTCGGGGTCACCAGCCTCTACCTCACCGAGTCCGACGACATCCAGATCAAGATGGCGCAGGGCGCCAAGCCGGGGGAGGGCGGTCAGCTGCCCGGGCCCAAGGTCTACCCGTGGATTGCCAAGACCCGGCACTCGACGCCCGGCGTCGGCCTCATCTCGCCGCCGCCGCACCACGACATCTACTCGATCGAGGACCTCGCCCAGCTCATCCACGACCTGAAGAACGCCAACCCGGCCGCCCGGATCCACGTCAAGCTGGTCTCCGAGATCGGCGTGGGCACCGTTGCGGCCGGCGTCTCCAAGGCCCACGCCGACGTCGTCCTGATCTCGGGACATGACGGCGGCACCGGCGCCTCACCCCTGACGTCGCTGAAGCACGCCGGCGCACCGTGGGAGCTCGGCCTGGCCGAGACCCAGCAGACGCTGCGCCTGAACGGCCTTCGCGACCGCATCGTCGTGCAGACCGACGGCCAGCTGAAGACCGGTCGTGACGTCGTCATCGCCGCGCTGCTCGGAGCGGAGGAGTTCGGCTTCGCCACGGCTCCGCTCGTCGTCTCGGGCTGCATCATGATGCGCGTCTGCCACCTCGACACCTGCCCCGTGGGCGTCGCGACCCAGAACCCCGAGCTGCGCGCCCGGTTCTCGGGCAAGCCCGAGTTCGTGGAGACGTTCTTCGAGTACATCGCCGAGGAGGTCCGGGAGCACCTGGCGGCGCTCGGGTTCCGCACCCTCGCCGAGGCCATCGGTCACGTCGACTCGCTGCACACCGACCGGGCGGTCGAGCACTGGAAGGCCGCGGGTCTGGACCTCACCCCGGTGCTGACCCAGGTCGAGGACCCGACCGGGGGCACCGCATACCAGACGGTCGGCCAGGACCACGGCCTCGAGAAGGCGCTGGACCACCAGCTCATCGCGTTGGCACAGGGCGCCATCCACGAGGGGGAGCAGGTCCGCGCCGAGGTCGCGGTCCGCAACGTGAACCGCTCGGTCGGCACCATGCTCGGCCACCAGGTGACCAAACGGCATCCCTACGGCCTGCCCGACGGGACCATCGAGCTGACTCTCACCGGGTCGAGCGGTCAGTCGTTCGGCGCATTCGTCCCTGCCGGGGTGACGCTGGTCCTCCACGGCGACGCCAACGACTACCTGGGCAAAGGTCTCTCCGGCGGCCGCCTGGTCGTCCGGCCGGACCGGTCCGCCCCGCTTACCGCCGAGCACAACGTCATCGCCGGCAACGTCGTCGCCTACGGTGCGACGACCGGCGAGATCTTCCTCCGGGGCCAGGCCGGCGAGCGGTTCTGCGTGCGCAACTCCGGCGCCGCTGCGGTCGTCGAGGGCGTGGGTGACCACGGCTGCGAGTACATGACCGGTGGCACCGTCGTGGTGCTCGGCCCGACCGGTCGCAACTTCGCGGCCGGGATGTCGGGCGGTGTCGGCTACGTGCTCGACCTGCGGCCGGAGCTGGTGAACGGCGACCTCGTCGACCTGATCCCGTTGCGGGACAACGACGAGAAGGTCCTGCGCCGGCTTCTCGAGTCGCACCGCGACTGGACGGAGTCGCCGGTGGCCGAACGCCTGCTCGAGTCCTGGGCGGAGAGCAGGAACCGGTTCACGGTCGTGCTGCCCCGCGACTACCAGCGTGTTCTCGACGTCCGCACCGCCGCCGAGGCCGAGGGTCTCGACCTCGACGGCGCCGAGGTCTGGGAACGGATCATGGAGGCGTCCCGTGGCTGACCCGCAAGGCTTTCTCAAGGTCCGCGAGCGGGAGCTGCCGACACGGCGTCCCGTCCCGGTCCGTATCAAGGACTGGCACGAGGTCTACCAGGAGCAGGAGCTCGCGCAGCTCCAGCGCCAGGCGGGCCGCTGCATGGACTGCGGAATTCCGTTCTGCCACAACGGGTGTCCGCTCGGCAACCTCATTCCCGAGTGGAACGACCTCGCGTGGCGCGGCGACTGGACCGAGGCCATCGAGCGCCTCCACGCGACGAACAACTTCCCGGAGTTCACCGGCCGGCTCTGTCCGGCCCCGTGCGAGACCGCCTGCGTGCTGGGTATCAACCAGCCCGCGGTGACCATCAAGCAGGTCGAGGTCACCACCGTCGAGCAGGCCTTCGAAGGCGGCCTGGTCACCCCGCTGCCGCCGGAGCGGCTGTCCGGCAAGACCGTCGCGGTCATCGGGTCCGGGCCCGCCGGCCTCGCCGCCGCCCAGCAGCTCACCCGCGCCGGGCATACCGTCGCGGTCTACGAGCGCGGAGAGAAGCCCGGGGGACTACTGCGCTACGGCATCCCCGAGTTCAAGATGGAGAAGTCGGTGCTCGACCGCCGGCTCGCCCAGATGGAGGCCGAGGGCACGCGCTTCCGTAGTGGGGTGAGCGTCGGTGACGAGATCAGCGGGCAGCAGCTGGTCGACCGTTATGACGCGGTGGTGCTGGCCATCGGCGCTACCGTCGCGCGCGACCTGCCGGTGCCGGGCCGCGAGCTGACCGGTGTCTACCAGGCGATGGAGTACCTCCCGCAGGGCAACCGGGCGGCGCTCGGCCAGTCCGTGCCCGACCAGATCCTCGCGACCGGTCTCGACGTCGTCATCATCGGCGGCGGCGACACCGGGGCCGACTGCCTGGGAACCGCCCACCGGCAGGGCGCCCGCTCGGTGACCCAGCTGGAGATCATGCCGCGGCCCACCGAGGAACGGCCGACCAGCCAGCCGTGGCCCACCTACCCGATGACCTACCGCGTCTCCAGCGCCCACGAGGAGGGCGGCGACCGGGTCTACGCGGTCAACACCGAGCGCTTTCTCGGTGACGACGGCGGCCACGTGCGCGCGCTCAAGCTGGTCGAGGTCGAGATGCGGAACGGCCGGTTCGAGCCGGTCGAGGGGAGCGAGACCGAGATCCCCGCGCAGCTGGTGCTGCTGGCCATGGGCTTCCTCGGACCGGAGAAGCCGGGACTCGTCGAGCAGCTCGGCGTCGACCTCGACGAGCGGTCCAACGTCAAGCGCGACAAGCAGTTCATGTCGTCGGTGCCGGGCGTGTTCGTCGCCGGCGACGCCGGTCGCGGACAGTCGCTCATCGTCTGGGCGATCGCCGAGGGGCGGGCCGCCGCCAACGGCGTCGACCAGTGGCTCACCGGGTCGAGCCAGCTGCCTCGACCGATCAACCCGACGGACCGTCCGCTGCTCGTCTGAGCATCGGCCGGGCCGGTCGCGGTCGCGCTGCTCAGGTGGTGGGACGAGCGATGGCGGCTCGACGCGTACTCAGGCGTAGGTCATAGGGTTTCGCGTATGCGCCGCGCCAAGATCGTCTGCACCCTGGGCCCTGCGACGTCGTCCCCGGAGCAGGTTCACGCGCTCGTCGAGGCGGGCATGGACATCGCCCGGCTCAACCTGTCGCACGGCGAGTACCCCGTTCACGAGGACGTCTACCGCGCCGTGCGGGCGGCCGGCGAGGCCACCGGACGGGCAGTCGGGATCCTCGTCGACCTGCAGGGTCCGAAGATCCGCACCGGCCGGTTCGCCAATGGTCCGATCAGCCTCGCGCCCGGCGACCGGTTCACCATCACCGTCGACGACGTGCCCGGCGACCAGCAGCGGGTGAGCACGACCTACAAGGGCATGCCGGGAGACGTCAAGGCCGGCGACGTCCTGCTGATCGACGACGGCAAGGTCAGCCTGCGCGCCGTCGAGGTGACGGCCACGGACATCGTCACCGAGGCCGTCGAGGGCGGCGTCATCTCCAACAACAAGGGCATCAACCTGCCCGGCGTGGCGGTGAGCGTGCCGGCCATGTCCGAGAAGGACATCGAGGACCTGCGGTGGGCCCTGCGGCTCGGCGTCGACCTCATCGCCCTGTCCTTCGTCCGATCCGCGGCCGACCTCCTCGACGTGCACCGGATCATGGACGAGGAGGGCAAGCGGCTGCCGGTCATCGCGAAGATCGAGAAGCCCCAGGCGGTCGACAACCTGCGCGAGATCATCGACGCCTTCGACGGCGTGATGGTCGCGCGCGGCGACCTCGGGGTCGAGCTGCCGCTCGAGGACGTGCCGCTGGTGCAGAAGAACGCCGTCGAGATCGCGCGTCAGATGGCCAAGCCGGTCATCGTCGCCACCCAGGTGCTCGAGTCGATGATCGAGAACTCGCGGCCGACCCGTGCGGAGACCAGCGACTGCGCCAACGCGGTCCTCGACGGGGCCGACGCGATCATGCTGTCCGGCGAGACCAGCGTCGGCGCCTGGCCGGTCCAGGCGGTGCGGACGATGGCCCGCATCATCGAGGCCACCGAGGACCACGGCCTCGAACGCATCCACCCGCTCGGGACGCGCCCGCACACCACCGGGGGCGCGGTCACCTGGGCGGCGGTCGAGATCGGTGAGCTGCTGGGCGTCAAGTACCTCGTGACGTTCACCCAGTCCGGCGACTCGGCCAAGCGCCTGTCCCGGCTGCGCTCCCGGCTGCCGATGCTGGCGTTCACCCCGATCCCGGCCACGCGCTCACAGCTCGCGCTGGTCTGGGGCATCGAGACGTTCATCGTGCCGATGGCCCGGCATACCGACCAGATGGCCCTCGAGGTCGACAAGGAGCTTCTCGACTCCGGCCGCTGCGAGGAGGGCGACCGCGTCATCATCGTCGCGGGCTCGCCGCCCGGGATCCCCGGCTCCACCAACGCGTTGCGCGTGCACCGGATCGGGGACGCCAAGAACAAGGTGGCCCCCGCCTACGAGGACTTCGCGGTCTACTGACCGGTCTCGGCCTCGGTATGCTGCTGCCCGCGCTTCCTGTGCTTCCTGCGCGGGGGCGTCCCGGCCGGGGTGGTGGAATGGCAGACACGGGGCACTCAAAATGCTCTGGCCGCAAGGCTGTGCGGGTTCGAGTCCCGCTCCCGGCACTCGCGGGCATACGTCCGACTGCCGCTAGGGCGACGGGGTGACCGGGCCGGACTGCAGGTGCTGCTCGCGGTAGAGCATCGAGTGGCATACGCCCAACAGCACGACGTTGACGAGGACCCGGCCGACGCCGAGCCACGGCTCGTCCAGCAGCTCGAAGAACTGCACGACGAGCAGCTCCAGGGTGAGGGCCAGCGCGAAGAGCTGGAGCGACCGCTCGCGCTGGCCCCGGTAGTAGAGGACGGTCGCGACCACGCCCATCGCGAAGACCAGCCAGGCCGCCCCGGCCCAGACGCCGGCGAACGTCGAGGGGCTGTCGACCAGCTCCTGGGTCGGCTTGACGACGGACAGCAGGATGACGATCTGGAACAGCACGACGCCGGTCCGCTGAAGCAGGGACAGCCGGGCGAGACCGATCGCACGTCGTCGGGTCCACACGTACATGCGGTTGACCCGGCCGACCGCGATCGGTTCGCGGTTCACGGCGTCGAGGAGGCGGACCAGCGGGTCACGAAGCGGCTCGGTGGCGGAGGCGGCCGCGAGCATCCGCCGCATCTCGGCCGCCTCGTAGGCGTCGAGGTTGTCGGCGGCCATCTCCTGCATCATCTTGAGGGAGTTGACGACGAGCTCACGGTCCGAGAGCGCACGCCGGCGGACGAGGAACGCGCTGACGACGTAGACCAGGACGATGAACAGGTACATCACCGCGGCGGCGGGCTTGAAGAAGTAGTTGTTGTCCTGGGTGAGGAACTTGCCCACCTCGTCGATGAACAGCCCGAACCCGATGCCCGCGAAGAGTGAGGCGAACCACCGCGACGAGCGCCCCAGGAACAGCATGAACATCACCATGGCGGCGAGCATGAAGACGCCGCCGAACAGGACATGGGCGACGTGCAGCCCACCCGCGCCGCCGATCTGCGGGAAGCCGGTCGCCTGGAGGTAGAGCCGGGTGAGCGTGATGGTCAGGACCGTCGCGATGAGGAACAGCTCGACGTGTCCGGCCCCCTCCGCGTCGCGGATCGGCCCCCACTGGCGCGGGTTGGGCGCGGCCGGCGGCCCCGGCTGCGCGACGGGGTCCACGGGTTCGCGGGGCGCGGGCTGCCCCGGTTCCCTGCGCATGAGAAGGATGGTCGCACACCGATAGGCTTCCGGTATGAGCGATAAGCCCACTCCGGCAGCGCCGAAGAAGGCCGCGACCACCAAGGCCGCGGCCACACCGACGCCCAGCGAGCCGGAGCCGGTTCAGACCGCGCCCGGACCGGTGGTCGAGGAGCCGACGGGCGGTGCCGGCACCGGTGGGCTGCGCATCGTCGTGGCCGAGGACGAGGCCCTGATCCGCCTCGACCTCGCGGAGATGCTGGTGGAGCTGGGCTACGACGTCGTGGGGCAGGCCAGTGACGGTGAGCAGGCCGTCGCCCTCGTGCTGGAGCACCGCCCGGACGTCGTCATCATGGACGTCAAGATGCCGGTGCTCGACGGGCTCAGCGCGGCCGAGCAGATCGGCAAGGACCGCATCGCGCCGGTCATCATGCTGACCGCGTTCAGCCAGAAAGAGCTGGTCGAGCGCGCCCGCGACGCGGGAGTGATGGCTTACATCGTCAAGCCGTTCACCCAGGCCGACCTCGCGCCCGCCGTCGACATCGCCACGTCGCGCTGGACCGAGCTCAAGGCCCTCGAGTCCGAGATCGCCGACCTGGGCGAGCGGCTGGAGACCCGCAAGGCGGTCGACCGGGCCAAGGGCATCCTCATGACCCGACTCAAGCTCACCGAGGCCGACGCGTTCCGCTGGATCCAGAAGACGGCGATGGACCGCCGGCTGGGTATGCGTGAGGTGGCCGAGGCGGTCATCTCGCAGATGCCGGCTACGAAGTAGGTTCCGCTTCCGCTTTCGTCCGTCGGAGCGGGGGTATGCCTCGCGCAGCAGACCATCCGGCCTGCAAGCTCTCGGCCTCCCGCCAGGCCCGCCATGCTGCGCGAGGCATACCCCCGCTCCTCCTTTCCACCCTCCACCCAGTTCGTTCGGATGGAGCGAAGTTGCCGTCATCACGTCACTTTCGCTCCATCCGGAGGGCGTCGGCCCGTACCGGATCAGCTGCGGAGGACGGCTATCAGCTGGGTGAGCAGAGGCGCCACGATCAGCGCCGGCAGCATGTTGCCGACGGGGACGTCGCGGATCCGCAGGAGGCGCAGACCCGATCCCCGCGAGCATCAGGCCGCCGGTAGCGGTCAGGGCCGCGATGTGGGCGTCGGGGAGGACCGAGCCGAGGAGTACCCCGACCACGGTGAGCACCCCCTGGACGACCGCGACCGACAGTGCGGACATCAGGACGCCGACCCCGAACGTCGAGGCGAAGGCCAGCGCGGCGAAGCCGTCGAGGACCGACTTGAGGGCGAGCTGCTCGATGCCCCGGCCGAGTCCGTCGGAGATGCTGCCGAGGATGGTGAGCGGGCCGACGCAGAACAGCAGCGACGCCGTGAGCCATCCCTCGATGAACCGCTCCCGGGCGGCGTTCGCCTCGGCGGGCGACTCACCCTCGGCCGGCCGGAAGCGGCGGGCCACCCTGGTCTGGATCGCGCCGGCCAGTCCGGAGAGGCGCTCCTCGATCCGGAGCAGGGAGCCCACGACGCTGCCGATGAGCAGCGACCCCAGAACGATGAGCACCGGCGCACCCGGTCCGACGGCCGCCGCGAGGGACCCGTCGGTGACGCTGACGCAGGACAGGCCGGCGACGAGGATGGTGACCAGGCCGAGACAGTCCGTGACCACGGAGCGGGTCCGCTCCGGGAGGCGGTGCCCGATGGCCATGCCGACGAGGGCCCCGATGACGACGGCCACGACGTTGATGAGCGTCCCGAGTCCAGGGAGTCCGGCGCGCACCCGCGCCACCCTACGGGCGAAGCCGGCCCGGGCCGGCGAAGGCGCCCGGATCCTGGTCTGATCCCCGCTCAACACGTGCTCATCTGAGCGCCATGGCGGCGTGGCCGGACCGCGCCACGACCGGCGGCGGTCAAATTCTCGACGTCCCCTTCCACGGGGGCACACTCACCCCTAGAGTCGACCAGTCGGTCTCCCGACATCTGGTCGCCTGGCGGGAAAACCGACGACCTGCACGTTGCCCTCGATGTTTGCTGCTCTCAGGAGGCTTGTGTGTCGCGTCCCCAGGTCAGCGTCCGGTTGGTCGACGAGGCGCACCAGGGTGTCCTGGTGGACCTGTGGCTGGAGAACCGGGTCGAGAGCGGGGGCGGGACCGAGGCGGCGCTGCGGGTCGCCTCGCTCCAATCCCTGACGACCGCGCTGCAACGCCCCGAGGTGAGCGCGTTCCTCGCGTTCGTCGAGGACTCGGCGGTGGGCTACGTGGTCCTCAAGGACAGCCTGGCCGGACCACTCACCGACTCGCCGTGCACGTCGATCGACCAGCTGTTCGTCTCCTCGGCGTGGCGCCGGCACGGCGTCGCGCGGCAGCTGCTCGCCGCGGCGGCCGCGCACGCCGACCGCGTCGGCGCCGAGGCGATCGTCAGCCACGTGCCGTCGCAGGTACGCGACGCCAACCGGTTCTTCGCCCGGCTCGGCTTCTCGCCGACCGTGGTCCGACGGGTGACCACACCGGCGGCGCTGCACCGCAAGCTGGCCGCCTCGACCGAGACGCCGGTGCTGCGGCGCGTCGGGCTCGAAGAGGTCATCCAGCGCCGTCGGTCCGCGCGGTTCCGGGCGGTCCGCCAGGGCACCTCGACCCGCGCCGCGGACCTCTAGAACGCCTCGGCGAAAGACCTCCGGACGACGACCGGCGGCCCCGCCGGGGGCGGCGTCCGGTGTCGGTGGCGGGGCCTAGGGTGAACGTCGTGGCACCTGCGAACCGGCTCCTGCTCCTCGACGGCCACTCGCTGGCATACCGCGCGTTCTACGCCTTGCCGGCGGAGAACTTCTCGACCAAGACCGGCCAGAACACCAACGCCGTCTACGGCTTCACGTCGATGCTCATCAACATGCTCCGCGACGAGGAGCCGACCCATATCGGGGTGGCCTTCGACCTCTCCCGGCAGACCTTCCGGCTCGAGGAGTATGCGGAGTACAAGGCGGGGCGCAGCGCCACCCCGACCGAGTTCTCCGGCCAGATCCCACTGCTCCACGAGGTGCTCGACGCCCTGAAGATCCGCTACATCGAGGCGCCCGGCTACGAGGCCGACGACATCATCGCGACCCTCACGACGCAGGCGACCGCGGAGGGCATGGAGGTCGTCATCGTCTCGGGCGACCGTGACGTGTTCCAGCTGGTCTCCGACGACGTGACGATGGTCTATCCCGTCCGAGGAGTCTCGGACGTGTGGCGGATGGACCCGGCCGCCGTCAAGGAGCGCTACCTCGTCCCACCCGAGCGCTACAGCGACCTGGCCGCCCTCGTCGGCGAGACGTCCGACAACCTCCCCGGCGTGCCGGGGGTGGGCCCCAAAACCGCGGCCAAGTGGATCACCACCTACGGCGACCTGGCGGGGATCGTCGCCAACATCGACCAGATCGGCGGCAAGGTCGGCGACGCACTGCGCGAGCACCTCGACGGGGTGCTGCGCAACCGCCGGCTCAACCAGCTGGTCCGCGACGTGCAGCTCGACGTGACGGTCGACGAGCTCGAACGCCAGACCTGGGACCGCGAGCAGGTGCACGAGGTCTTCGACAGCCTGGAGTTCCGGGTGCTGCGGGAGCGGCTGTTCCAGACCCTCGACGCGGTGACCGCCGAGGCCGAGTCGGGCTTCGACGTCGACGGCGACGTCCTGTCGTCGGCCGAGGTGCCGGCCTGGCTCGAGGAGCACGTCAAGGCCGGGGAGCGCACCGGGGTCAACGTCGTCGGCCAGTGGGCCCGCGGCACCGGTGACGTCCGAGCGCTGGCCGTCGCGACGGCCAGCGGGCGCGCCGCATACCTCGACGTCACGACCGCTCGACGAGCGGGCTGAGCAGGCCGTGGCCGACTGGCTCGCCGACCCCGGCCGGCCCAAGGCGCTGCACGACGCCAAGGGGCCGTCGCACGCCCTCGCCGCGCGCGGCTGGGACCTCGCCGGGCTGACCAGCGACACGGCGCTCGCCGCCTACCTCGTCAAGCCCGACCAGCGCGTCTTCGACCTGGCCGACCTGTCGTTGCGGATGCTGCACCGCGAGCTGAAGAACGACACCGCCCCCGGTGGTCAGGGCATGCTGGACTTCGACGGCGACCAGGACGCCGAGGCGGGCGAGGCGATGGTCGTCGCCAGCGCGGTCCTCGAGCTGGCCGACGCGCTCGACGTCGAGCTCGACCGCACCGGCGGCACCGGCCTGCTGCGCGACGTCGAGCTCCCGCTCGTCGGCGTGCTCGCCGGCATGGAGCGGTCCGGCATCGCCGTCGACGTGCCGGCACTGGAGTCACTGGAGAGCGACTTCGACGCCCAGGTGCGGGAGGCCCAGGAAGACGCCTGGGAGGCCATCGACGACCGCAGCATCAACCTCGGCAGCCCGAAGCAGCTGCAGGAGGTGCTCTTCGGCCGGCTCAACCTCCCGAAGACCAAGCGCACCAAGACCGGCTACACGACCGACGCCGACGCCCTCAACGAGCTGGGCCGCAAGGTCGACAACCCGTTCCTCGCCTCGGTGCTCGCGTTCCGCGACGCCGCGCGGCTGCGGGTGACGGTCGAGGGGCTGCTCAAGTCGGTCGCCGAGGACCAGCGGGTCCACACCACCTACATCCAGACCATCGCCGCCACCGGCCGGCTCAGCTCCACCGACCCGAACCTGCAGAACGTCCCGATCCGCACCGAGGAGGGCCGCCGGATCCGCGAGATGTTCATCGTCGGCGACGGCTTCGAGTCGCTGATGTCGGTGGACTACAGCCAGATCGAGATGCGGGTCATGGCCCACCTGTCCGGCGACGAGGCGCTCATCGAGGCGTTCCGGTCGGGTGAGGACCTGCACAGCTTCGTCGGGTCGAAGGTCTTCAACGTCGGCGTCGACGAGGTCTCGGCCGCCCAGCGCAGCAAGATCAAGGCGATGTCCTACGGCCTGGCCTACGGGCTCAGCGCGTTCGGCCTGTCCAAGCAGCTGACCATCTCGACGAGCGAGGCGGCCGGCTTGATGGACATGTACTTCGACCGGTTCGGCGGGGTGCGCGACTACCTGCGCGAGCTCGTCGCCGAGGCTCGGGGCAACGGCTACACCGCGACGATGCTGGGCCGCCGCCGCTACCTTCCCGACCTGCTCAGCGACAACCGCCAGCGGCGGGAGATGGCCGAGCGGATGGCCCTCAACGCGCCGATCCAGGGCTCGGCCGCCGACATCATGAAGGTCGCCATGCTCGGCGTCGACCGCGCGCTCACCGACGCCGGCGCGCAGTCGCGGATGCTGCTGCAGGTCCACGACGAGCTGGTGCTCGAGATCGCCGCGGGCGAGCGGGACGACGTCGAGAAGCTGGTGCGCCACGAGATGGGCCACGCCGCCGTGATGGACGTGCCGCTGGACGTCAGCGTCGGCGTGGGCCGGTCCTGGCACGACGCCGCGCACTGAGGTGGCCGCTCCCGCGGGCGAGGGCGGTGGCATACCCCTCGTCGAGCCGCGCACCGAACGTCTGTGGCTGCGCCAGTGGCGTGACGACGACTGGGCCCCCTTCGCCGCGCTCAACGCCGACCCCGAGGTGATGCGGTACTTCCCGTCGACGCTCGACCCGCGGGAGTCCAACGCGTTCGCCTACCGCAACGCGGCCCTGCTGGAGGTCTACGGGTACGGGCTCTGGGCGGTCGAGGAGCTGGCCTCCGCCGAGCTCGTCGGCATGGTGGGTCTCAACCAACCGCAGTGGGAAGCCCGCTTCACGCCCTGCACGGAGGTCGGCTGGCGGCTCGCGCGGTCGGCCTGGGGCCACGGGTATGCGACGGAGGCGGCCCGCGCGGCGCTCGCCGTGGCGTTCGGTCCGCTGGGTCTGGACGAGGTCGTCTCGTTCACGACGGTCGCCAACGCGCGCAGCCGGGCCGTGATGGAGCGCCTCGGGATGACCCACGACCCGGCCGAGGACTTCGACCACCCGAAGCTCGACGCGGACAGCCCGGTGCGGCGGCACGTCCTGTACCGGCTGAGCCGACCCGACTGGTCCCAGTCGGCCACGCGGCCGGTCTGAGCGTCAGGTCACTCGACCGCGACGCGGTCGAAGGTGAGGGTCAGCCGCTCGGCGACCACGCTGGTGTCGCTGGCCTTGAGGGTGCCGATCTCGAGCTTCGACGGCCACGCGTTCTCCAGGTGGTAGCGGGCGACCGGGGCACCGTCGTGCGCGAAGACGACGATGGTGGCCCGCCGAGCGGTGTGGCCCGGACCGCGCCCGTGCGCCTCCTGGACCCACTGGACGAAACGCCGGTCCGACGTCAGCCCGCGGACCAGGGTGACGGTAGCCGGCTGAGGTGGGTCGCTGGGTCGGCCCAGACCGAACACGGAGAGCACGAGGCCGACGACATCGATGAGGGCGACGTTCACGCCGTCGAACTCGAGGCCGAAGGAGTGGCCTACGGCGCTGTCATGGTCCAGGGGCATGCGCCCAGGATCCTCCGTCCGTGGCCCGGGTCAACCGTCCCGCCCCGTCCAAGCCTCCGGCCACGTGACAGGCTGGCGCCGTGTTCGAGGATCTCGCCGGCCAGGTGGCCGTGGTGACCGGCGGCGCCCGTGGGCTGGGCCTGGAGATGGCCGACGCCCTGGCCGAGACGGGTTGCGCCGTGGTCCTCCTCGACATCGGGGACGGGGTCGAGCCGGCTGCGGCGCGGCTCGGCGAGCGGCGCGGCGTCCCGACGATCGGGCTCCGCGTCGACGTCACCGACGACGCGGCGCTGGCTACCGTCTATCGACGGGTCGTCGACGAGCTGGGCACCCCGGCGGTCCTCGTCAACGCCGCCGGTGTCGCCGCCTGGTCGGAGGCGGAGGACATGCCGGCCGCCGAGTGGCGCCGCGTGCTCGACATCAACCTGACCGGGACGTTCCTGTCCTGCCAGGCCTTCGCGCGGGCGGTCTTCGCGGCCGGCGGCTCGGGCCGCATCGTCAACGTCAGCTCGATGTCGGCGTTCGTCGTCAACGTGCCGCAGCGCCAGGCCGCCTACAACACGTCCAAGGCCGGGGTCGACCAGCTGACCCGCTCGCTCGCCGTCGAGTGGGTGGAGCGGGGCATCCGGGTGAACGCCATCTCGCCCGGCTACTTCCTGTCCGACATGACCCGACAGTTCATCGATGCGAACCCGGAGACCGGCGAGGGCTGGCGGCAGCGGGTCCCCGCCGGTCGGCTGGGCGAGCCGTCGGACCTTCGAGGCCTGGTCGTGTTCCTCGCCTCGGACGCGTCCCGCTACGTCGTCGGGGAGTCCGTCGTCATCGACGGCGGCTACACCCTCGTCTGAGCGCTCAGTCGCGCCGGCACACGAAGATCGCGGTGCCCGGGACCAACCGGCCGCGCAGCTGGGACCAACCGGCCCACGTGTCGAGGTTCGACTCGGGCCATTCCGGCTCGACGAGGTCGACGACGCGCAGGCCGGCGGCGACGATCTCGCGGACCCGGTCGCCGAGGGTGCGGTGGTGCTCCACATAGGTGGCCCGCCCGGCCGCGTCCTGCTCGACGTAGGCCGTCCGGTCGAAGTAGGACTGGGTGACTCGCAGGCCCTCCTCGCCCGGGTCGTCGGGCATCGCCCAGCGGAGCGGGTGCGTCGTGGAGAAGACGAACCGGCCGCCCGGCCGCAGCACCCGGGCGGCCTCGGCCATCACTCCGGCGGAGTCGGCCACGAACGGGACCACCCCGTAGGCGGTGAAGACGACGTCGAAGGCCTGGTCCGGGAACGGCAGGGCCGCCCCGTCGCACTGGACCAGAGGTATGCGCAGGGTCGGGTCGGCCACGGCCGCGTCGATCCGTCGAGCCCGGTCGAGCATCCCCGCGGAGACGTCGGACCCGACCACCGCGTCGACGCCCTGGCGGGCCACCCAGCGCGAGCCCTGGGCGCCGCCGCAGCCGATCTCGAGGACCCGCATACCGGCCAGGTCGCCGAGCAGGCGCGCCTCGGACTCCCGCAGCACCCTCCGGCCCCCACGTGAGCTCGGCGTCGCCGAGGAACTCCCCGTGCTCGGCGTAGTAGTCGGCGGCCTCGCCGTCCCACCAGGCGCGGTTGGCGCGGACGGTCTCCGGCTGACCGGCGTCCCGGCGGGTGACGGGGTAGGCCGTCCAGGCGTACTCCTGCTCACCACTGGCGCCGTCCGTGCCGGGCGCATCGTCGCTGGTCATGGGCCCAGTCTGGCGGGCGGACGCGCTTTGACCGGCTGGAGACAGCGCCGGTAAGATGGCCGAGCACACGTGTGTGCGTCGACCACGCATGCCCGCCGTTGGGCGGGCACCCGGTCGGCGCCGGTACCACTCACGGCATCTTCCACCATCAACTCACTGTCCACCATCGGAGTTCCTTCTACATGACTGCCAGCACGGCCACCAAGGCCGCCCCTCAGGTCGCGATCAACGACATCGGATCTGAGGAAGACCTGCTCGCCGCGATCGACGCGACGATCAAGGATTTCAACGACGGCGACATCGTCGAAGGTCGCATCGTCAAGGTCGACCGGGACGAGGTCCTGCTCGACATCGGCTACAAGACCGAGGGCGTCATCCCCTCGCGTGAGCTGTCCATCAAGCACGACGTCGACCCGGCCGACGTGGTCAAGGTCGGCGACGAGGTCGAGGCCCTCGTTCTCCAGAAGGAGGACAAGGAAGGCCGGCTGATCCTGTCGAAGAAGCGCGCCCAGTACGAGCGCGCCTGGGGCACGATCGAGAAGATCAAGGAAGAGGACGGCGTCGTCACCGGCACCGTCATCGAGGTCGTCAAGGGTGGCCTCATCCTCGACATCGGCCTCCGTGGCTTCCTGCCCGCCTCGCTCGTCGAGATGCGTCGCGTCCGCGACCTCCAGCCCTACGTGGGCAAGGAGATCGAGGCCAAGATCATCGAGCTGGACAAGAACCGCAACAACGTGGTCCTGTCCCGCCGGGCGTGGCTCGAGCAGACCCAGTCCGAGGTGCGCACGACGTTCCTCAAGGAGCTGCAGAAGGGTCAGGTCCGCACCGGCGTCGTCAGCTCGATCGTCAACTTCGGCGCGTTCGTCGACCTCGGGGGCGTCGACGGTCTGGTCCACGTGTCCGAGCTGTCCTGGAAGCACATCGACCACCCGTCCGAGGTCGTCGAGGTGGGCCAGGAGGTCACCGTCGAGGTCCTCGACGTCGACATGGACCGCGAGCGGGTCTCGCTCTCGCTCAAGGCGACGCAGGAGGACCCCTGGCAGCACTTCGCCCGGACCCACGCGATCGGTCAGGTCGTGCCGGGCAAGGTCACCAAGCTGGTCCCGTTCGGTGCGTTCGTCCGGGTGGACGACGGCATCGAGGGCCTGGTCCACATCTCCGAGCTGGCCGAGCGCCACGTGGAGCTGCCGGAGCAGGTCGTCACCGTCGGCGACGACATCTTCGTCAAGGTCATCGACATCGACCTCGAGCGTCGTCGCATCTCGCTGTCGCTGAAGCAGGCCAACGACGAGAGCGCCCCGGTCGCCGAGTTCGACCCGACGCTCTACGGCATGGCCGCGGAGTACGACGAGCAGGGCAACTACAAGTACCCCGAGGGCTTCGACCCGGAGACCAACGAGTGGCTGCCCGGCTTCGAGTCGCAGCGCGAGAAGTGGGAGAAGCAGTACGCCGAGGCGCACGCCCGGTGGGAGGCGCACAAGGCGCAGGTCGAGGCGGCCTCCAAGGCCGATGCCGAGGCGGCGTCCGGCGGCGGCGAGATGCCGACGTCGTACTCCTCCTCGACCGGCTCCAGCAACGGCTCGGACGAGTCCGACGACGTGGCCGCGCCGCGTCCGTCGGCGGCCGAGGGCACGCTGGCTTCCGACGAGGCGCTCGCCGCGCTGCGGGAGAAGCTCACCGGTAACTGACGCACCGACGACGAACGGCCCGGAACCCTGGTGGTCCCGGGCCGTTCGTCGTGCTGGTGCCTCACGCGGCTCCGGCCCGCGGGTCACTCCGGAGGACACCGCCACCGAGAGCGGCGCATCGGCGCCCGGCTTTCCGCGTGCCGGCCGTCCCCGGATGCACCCCGGCGCGTCGGCGGCTATGGTGTGCGCCGCGGTAGTAATTGTCGTGACATAGTGACGTGAGGTCACGGATCGACAGACGTGGCCGCCGCGACCGACAACGCCGTCTCGTGGAGGGTTCATGCTGGGGCTGCGCACCGTTCACCGGGCGACGGAGACGTCTCCGGACGTGATGTGGTGGCGACGCCGATGACGACGGCGACGCGCGACAGCGCGGTCCGGGTCGGCCCGCCCGAGCCGGTCGGACCACCCCCGAAGCGGTCCGGCGTCGGCTGGCGCGAGTGGCTCCTGGCGGCGGTGCTGCTGCTGCCGAACCTCGCCCTGCTCATCCTGTTCACCTATCGGCCGCTCCTCGACAACATCCGACTGTCGTTCACCGACTGGAACATCTCGGCCCCGATCGCCAACTACATCGGGTTCGCGAACTACATCGAGTGGTTCACCCGCGACGACACCCGGACCATCGTCCTCAACACGGTGATCTTCACGGTCGCGACCGTCGTCATCTCGATGGGCGTCGGGCTGGCCCTCGCCATGCTGCTGGACCAGCGGCTGCGCGGCCGCAACCTCGTCCGTTCCGCGGTGTTCGCGCCCTTCGTGATCTCCGGGGCCGCGGTCGGCGTCGCCTTCCAGTTCGTCTTCGACCCCAGCTTCGGGCTGGTCCGTGACCTGCTCGCCCGGATCGGCGTCGCGTCGCCGGACTTCTACCAGAACCAGCACTGGGCGTTGTTCATGGTGACGGTCACCTACATCTGGAAGAACCTCGGGTACTCCTTCGTCATCTACCTCGCCGCCCTCCAGGGTCGCCGGACCGACCTCGACGAGGCCGCGGAGATCGACGGCGCCTCGGCCTGGCGGAAGTTCACCCGCGTCCTGCTGCCGCAGCTGCGACCGACGACGTTCTTCCTGTCGATCACCGTGCTGCTCAGCTCGGTGCAGGTCTTCGACATCATCAACGTGATGACCCGGGGCGGACCGGTCGGCAACGGCACGACCACCCTCGTCTACCAGGTGTACCAGGAGACCTTCGTCAACCTCCGGGCCGGCTACGGCGCGACCGTCGCGACGATCATGTTCCTCGTCCTGCTCGTCGTCACCGTCGTCCAGGTCCGCTTCATGGATCGGAACACGTCGTGAACCGCGGCCGGGGATGGAGCACCGCCGGGTATGTGGCCATGGCCGTCGTGACCCTCGTCATCGCGGTCCCGCTGTTCTGGATCCTCATCACCTCGTTCAAGGAGCGCCAGGACATCTACGTCCGGCCGGCGCAGTGGTGGCCGGACCCGGCGACCAAGGAGAACTACGTCGACGTCACGACGCGGATCGCGTTCTGGAGCTATCTGCGCAACTCGTTGATCATCACCATCGCGACGGCGACGGCCAAGATCGTCCTCGGCGTGCTCAGCGCGTACGCGTTGTCGCTACTGCGGTTCCCGGGGCGCAGCATCGTCTTCCTCGTCGTCATCGCCGCCCTGATGGTCCCGAACCAGATCACCGTCATCTCGAACTACGCGCTGGTCTCCCAGCTGGGCTGGAAGAACACCTACCAGGGCATCATCATCCCGCTGGCCGGCGTGGCCTTTGGGACGTTCCTCATGCGCAACCAGTTCCTGTCGCTGCCCGGCGAGATCATCGAGGCGGCCCGCCTGGACGGGACCGGGCCGATGAAGCTGCTCTGGCGGATCGTCATGCCGATGTCCTGGCCGACCCTCGTGGCGTTCTCGCTCATCACCGTCGTCAACGAGTGGAACGAGTACCTCTGGCCCTTCCTCATGGCCGACGACGAGCGGGTCGCTCCGCTCCCGGTCGGGCTCACCCTGCTCCAGAACAACGAGGGCCTCACCAACTGGGGCCCGGTCATGGCCGGCACCATCCTCGCGATGCTGCCGATCCTCGTCCTCTTCCTCTTCCTCCAACGCCAGATGATCAAGGGCCTCACGGCCGGGGCCGTGAAGAGCTGACCCGTTCCACCCGACCCACCACGCATACGGAAGGCACGAACCCATGAACGACATCCCACGGCAGATCTCCCGACGAGGACTCCTCGGAGCCGCCGGTGGCGTCGCCGCACTGGTCGGGCTGAGCGCGTGTGCCGGCACCGGCAGCCCGGGGACTCCCCAGGAGAGCGGAGGTGGCGGCAGCGCCAACACCATCGACTTCTGGAGCAACCACCCGGGGACGTCCAAGGAGGTCGAGCAGAAGATCATCACCGCCTTCCAGTCGGCGAACCCGGGGATCACCGTCAAGCTCACCGACGCGGGCAAGAACTACGAGGAGGTCGCGCAGAAGTTCAACGCGGCCCTGGCCGGCGGGACCCTGCCCGACATCGTCGTCGCCTCGGACGTCACCTGGTTCAACTTCGCGCTGAACAAGCAGTTCGCGCCGCTGGACGACCTGCTCTCGGCGGCCGGCGTGAAGACCGACGACTACGTCGACTCGCTCTACAACGACTACAAGTTCAAGGACCAGCACTACGCGCTCCCGTACGCGCGCTCGACGCCGCTGTTCTACTACAACAAGGACCTCTGGAAGGCCGCCGGCCTCGAGGACCGCGGGCCCAAGACCTGGCAGGAGCTGCAGGAGTGGGCGCCGAAGCTCAAGGCGGCCGCCGGTGCGGACAAGTCGGTCTTCGAGATGCCCGACGGCTCGAACTACCTCGACTGGTACTTCCAGAACATGGTGTGGGACTTCGGCGGCAACTACTCCAAGGAGTGGACGCCGACGTTCACCGACCCGAAGACCGTCGCGGCGGGCCAGTTCCTCCAGGACTTCGCGAAGGCCGGCTACGTCAAGTTCAACAAGACGCCGGAGGCCGACTTCGGAGCCGGCCTGGCGGCCTGCATCGTCCAGTCGACCGGGTCGCTCGGTGGCATCACCAAGGCGGCGAAGTTCTCCGTCGGCACGGCCTTCCTGCCCGGTGACGGCAACTGCCCGACCGGCGGCGCCGGCGTGGCGATCCCGGCGGGGATCTCGGACGAGCGCAAGAAGAACGCGCTGAAGTTCATGGAGTACCTCACCAACGCCGAGAACACGGTGATCTTCACCCAGGCGACCGGCTACATGCCGGTGCGGAAGTCGGCGCTGGACAACCAGTCGGAGAAGGACTTCCTGGCCAAGAACCCCAACGCCAAGACGGCGGTGGACCAGCTGCCGAAGACCCGTTCGCAGGACTACGCGCGCGTGTTCGTGCCCGGCGGCGGCGCCCGCATCGGCAAGGCCCTCGACCAGGTCGCGCAGGGTGCCGACGTCGCCCAGACGTTCGCCGGCCTCAACACCGAGACGCAGCAGACAATCGACAGCCAGATCAAGGCCAAGCTCTAGCCCATGGCGACGGTCTACTTCGACGAGGCGACACGGATCTTCTCGGGCGGCCATGCGCCGGCCGTGGACCACGTGACGCTCGACATCGCGGACGGCGAGTTCCTCGTGCTGGTCGGGCCGTCCGGCTGCGGGAAGTCGACGACGCTGCGGATGCTGGCCGGGCTCGAGCCGATCGACGCCGGACGCGTCCTCATCGACGGACACGACCAGAAGGGCGTCCGGCCCCGGGACCGCGACGTGGCGATGGTGTTCCAGAGCTATGCGCTCTACCCGAACATGACCGCCGCGGAGAACATGGCGTTCGCCCTGACCAACGCCAAGGTCCCCTCGTCGGAGGTGAAGCAGCGGGTCGCCGAGGCGGCGACGATCCTCGAGCTGGAGCAGTTTCTCGACCGCAAGCCGGGGGCGTTGTCCGGCGGTCAGCGGCAGCGGGTCGCCATGGGTCGCGCCATCGTGCGCAACCCCAAGGTGTTCTGCATGGACGAGCCGCTGTCCAACCTCGACGCCAAGCTCCGGGTGAGCACCCGGTCGCAGATCGCCGGGCTACAGCGCCGGCTCGGTATCACGACGGTCTACGTCACGCACGACCAGGTCGAGGCGATGACCATGGGTCATCGGGTCGCCGTGCTCCGGGACGGACGGCTGCAGCAGGTCGGCACGCCGGAGGACCTCTACGACCAGCCGGTCAACACCTTTGTCGCGTCGTTCATCGGGTCGCCGGCCATCACCCTGGTGGAGGGCCAGGTCCGTGAGGGCGTGGCCGAGGTCCACGGGTCGCGGATCCCGCTCGACCGGGCCGTGGCGGCCAAGGCGGGGGACCGGGTGGTGGTCGGGCTACGTCCCGAGTCCTGGCACCTCGCCGACGCCGGTGCGGACAACGGCGTCGACCTCAGGGTCGACCTCGTCGAGGCGCTGGGTTCGGAGTCGTTCATCTACGGCGTCCCGGTCGGGGCCGAGGAGGCGGACGGGCTCCCGCCGCAGCGGGTCACCGTCCACTCCGACAAGCGGGCCCGGCCGGAGGTCGGCGAGGTCGTCCGGGTCGTCCCGGACCCCAGCGAGGCCCACGTCTTCTCGGCCGAGACGGGGGAGCGGCTCACGTCGGCCTGACGTTGACCGGCCACGCCCTTGGCGAAAGGCCGTGGCTCAGCACACCTCGCGTCGCTCAGCGCACGGAATACCGTGCGCTGAGCGACGAACGATGCGCTGAGCGGTGTGCGGTCACGTCGCCTTGGCGACACAGAACTCGTTGCCCTCCGGGTCGGTCATCACGGTCCATGTGTAGCCGTACTCCTCCATGTCGGCGACGCGGGTCGCGCCGAGCTCGACGAGGCGGGTCACCTCGGCGTCGACGTCGGGCGCCGTGACGTCGAGGTGCACCCGGTTCTTCGCGCTCTTCGCCTCCGGGACCTGGACGAACAGCCAGGTGTGGTCGTCGGCTGGTGCCCAGCCCACGGTGTCCCGGCGCCCGGCGAACCCGATCGCCGCATACTGGCTCGACGCCTGGGGGTCGAGCGGCCGGTCCAGGGCCGCCGACCAGAAGGTGCCGACGACGAGAGCGTCTGAGCAGTCAAACGTCACCGAGGCGATGCGTACCGTCATCACGTCACGGTATCGCCGGACCGGGCGCTCAGCCGTGCCCGAGCAGCCCGCCCCCGTTGACCTGCAGGATCTGTCCGGTCGTCCAGCCGCCGCCGTCGGAGGCGAGGTAGGCGACGGCCTCGGCCACCTCGTCGGGGGTGCCAGGGCGGTTCATGGGTACCAACCGCAGCCGACTGGCCTCCAGTCCCGGGTTGTCCTTGAGCCGCTGCTCCCAGAACTCGGTGTCCGGCACGAAACCCGGAGCGACCGCGTTGACGGTGACCCCCTCCGGTGCCAGACGCGTCGAGGCGTCCCACACCCACGCGTTCACCGCCGCCTTGGCCGCCCCGTAGGAACCGGACCCGCGCAGCCCGGCGATCGAGCTCATCGCGACGACACGACCGCCGGGGCGACGCAGATGGGGCAGCAGCGACTCACCGAGCAGGACGGTGGTGATGACGTTGCCCTCGAAGTCCGCGCGGTAGGCGTCGGCCAGCCGGGTCAGCTGCTCGACGGCGTCCTCGCTGTCGTCGACCGCGCCGTAGCTGCCGCCGGCGTTGAGGACGAGGACGTCGACCGGTCCGCCGGCGACGATCGCCTCGGCGAGACCGGCGACCTCGGCCGGCGACCGCAGGTCCGCTGAGTGCGTCGTCACCTCACCACCGGCGTCGCGCAGCTCGGCGGCCGTGGTCTCCAGCGCTTCGACGCGGCGGCCGACCAGCACGACGGACGCGCCGTCGCGGACGAACCGCCGGGCGGTGGCGCGACCGATCCCGGTCCCGCCTCCGGTGATGACGACACGACTCGCCATGGTGACCTCCCTCGGGTACGGCTCTAGTCTGTCGAGGTGCTCGACGTCGGTCTCACCGGGGGGATCGGATCGGGGAAGTCCACGGTTGCCGCCGCCCTGCGTGGGCTCGGCGCGCACGTCATCGACGCCGACGTCGTGGCCCGCGAGGTCGTCGAACCCGGCCGGCCGACTCTGGCCGCGATCGCGGAGCGGTTCGGGGCGCACCTCGTCCGTCCGGACGGGTCCCTCGACCGGGCCGCGCTGGCCGCCATCGTCTTCCCGGACCCCGCCGCCCTGGCCGACCTCGACCGGATCACCGGACCGGCCATCACCGCACGGGTGCGCGAGCTGCGGGCCGCCGCGGACGTCCAGGCGGTCTCGGTCTATGACATGCCCCTCCTCGTCGAACGCCGGCTCTGGCCCCACGAGCACCTCAGCGTCGTCGTCGGCGCCGACACCGAGACCCGCGTGCGGCGGCTGGTCGACCAGCGCGGGCTGGACGAGGCGGACGCGCGCCACCGGATCGCCCGGCAGGCCACCGACGAGGAGCGGCGCGCCGCCGCGGACGTGTGGGTCGACAACGACGGCACCGTCGAGGCCACCCGCGATCAGGTCCGTGCCCTCTGGTTCGACCGGCTCGTCCCCTTCAACGCGCACCTGCTGACCGGCACCCGTGCGGCGCGCGCCGATCGGCCCAGCATCGTCCAGCCCGACCCCACCTGGCCCGCCCAGGCCGACCGGCTCGTGGCCCGCATCGCCGACGCCCTCGGCCGGCGGGCGCCCCGCATCGAGCACATCGGGTCCACCAGCGTCCCGGGACTGGCCGCCAAGGACGTCATCGACCTGCAGGTGGGCGTCGCCACGCTCGCCGACGCCGATGACCCCCTCTTCGTCGACGACCTGACGGAACGCGGGTTCGTCCGGGTGCCCGAGCTCTGGCACGACAACCCGCATCCGCGCGACGGCGATGTCCGCCGGTGGGCCAAGCGCTTCCACGCCTCGATGGACCCCAGTCGTGTCGCCAACGTGCACGTCCGCGAGATCGGCTCTCCCGGCTGGGTGTTCGCCCTTCAATTCCGCGACTGGTTGCGTGCAGACGCGGACGAGCGCGACCGGTATGCGTCGCTCAAGCGCGCGCTCGCGGCCGGCGTCCCCGACACGGAGGAGTACGCGGAGGCCAAGGAGCCGTGGTTCGACGACGCCTACCCGAGGGTCGTGGACTGGGCCCGGCGCACGGGGTGGACGGACCGCGAGGGCACGGCCGCGCGTACCGCTCGGTAACCGTCCACAACGTGGAATGCCAGATCTCTGGGGTGTGATCTGAACCACGGCCTGAGCACGGCGATGTCAACGTTGTCATGCATCCATGGCGCATCCCCCTACTCTCGAAACACGCGGGGTCGAGGTCCTCAACCCTCTCCCGCAGGCAATGGGGCCGCTGTCATTTCGCCGCAGCCCCGCCAACGGGACTCGGTGGACCCCACTCTGTTTCACGGCACGGGGGTGCCTAGTGTCCTTCGACCCTTCCCACGACCTCGCCGGCGGCGATGCCCAGGTCCTGACCGATCGTCGAGCGCGTGTCTCGACGGACTACAGCCCGGTCATGATCCTCCTGACGGTCATCGCTGCGCTCGGCGTTCTCCTCTACTCGAGCTTCCTGCTCAACCCCGCGAACCGCGGCGACTGGCTGCCGTACTCGATGGTCATCGTCGCCGAGAGCCTCCTCATCATCCAGGCGCTCCTGGCGATGTGGACGATCCTCTCGGGCGCGTCCAGCCCACGCGACTACGCCTACTACGCCGCGCGCGACGCCCTGTTCGACCCGAAGTGGATCGCCCGCAACGGCAAGGACGCCACCCAGTGGCCGTTCCGCCTCAACGGGAACGACACGCTGGTCGACGTCTTCATCACCGTCTACGGCGAGCCCGTCGAGACCATCCGCCGGACCGCCACCGCCGCTCGGGCCATGAACGGCAAGCACCGGACCTGGATCCTCGACGATGGCAAGTCCGACGAGGTCCGAGACCTCGCGGCCGAGCTGGGCTGCCACTACGTGCGCCGGCTGTCCAACAACGGCGCCAAGGCCGGCAACATCAACCACGCGCTGTCCATCGCCAAGGGCGAGTACTTCGCGATCCTCGACGCCGACTTCGTCCCGAAGGAGGACTTCCTCGTCGAGACGCTGCCGTTCTTCGTCAGCGAGGACGTCGCGTTCGTCCAGACGCCGCAGGTGTACGGCAACCTCCACACCGTCATCGCCCGCGGCGCCGGCTACATGCAGACCGTCTTCTACCGGTTCATCCAGCCGGGCCGGAACCACTTCAACGCCGCGTTCTGCGTCGGCACCAACGTGGTCTTCCGCCGCCAGGCCGTCGACGACATCGGCGGGATGTACACCGCCAGCAAGTCCGAGGACGTGTGGACCTCGCTGCTGCTCCACGAGCGGGGCTGGCGCAGCGTCTACATTCCCGACGAGCTGGCCGTGGGCGACGCCCCGGACACCATCGAGGGCTTCACCAAGCAGCAGCAGCGCTGGGCGACCGGCGGGTTCGAGATCCTCATGACCCACAACCCGCTCAGCCCGCGCCGCCGGCTCACGCCGGACCAGCGGATCATGTACCTGGTCACGGCGACGCACTACCTCGCCGGCATCGCACCGCTGCTGCTCCTGCTCGTCCCGCCGCTGGAGATCTACTTCGACCTCCGGCCCGTGACCATGGACCTCGGCCTGGGCACCTGGCTGCTTTACTACGCCGGCTTCTACGTCATGCAGATCGTCCTGGCGTTCTTCACGCTCGGGTCGTTCCGCTGGGAGTGCCTGCTCCTGTCCACGGTGTCGTTCCCGATCTACACACGGGCGCTGTTCAACGTCATCACCGGCAAGGACACCAAGTGGCACGTCACGGGTGGAAAGCACCGCGTGGCCTCACCGTTCGCCTTCATGGTCCCGCAGGTCCTGCTGTTCACGTTCCTGCTACCGACCTCGTTCGTGGCGATCTGGCGCGACATCAACCACAGCCAGCTGACACTGGCGACCATCTGGAACATCACCAACACGATCATCCTCGGCGCCTTCATCGGCGCTGCGTTCCGCGAGCTGGCCCGGCGACGTCGCCCCACCGCGGAGCTTGTCACCGAACCGCTTCCCGAGCCGGCCCTGCGCACGGTCATCGCGCGCCCCGCCGACAGTCCTGTCGCGGTGCTCACGCGCGACAACCTCGTGCTGGCCGGTTCCACTGCGACCCAGGAGGTCTCGTCATGACCTGGACCCAACGTCTTCGACTCTTCGGCGGCATCGTCGCCGTGCTCGCTCTCACCGCCGTCCTGACGCTGGTCTTCAACCAGCGCCAGGCCCAGGCCCTCAGCACCACCGGTCAGGTCGTCTCGGCCCAGGCCTCGGTCGGCGCCGCCTACGGCGGTGTCGTCACCAAGACCGACGCCGGCGACGGCGAAGAGGTGAAGAAGGGCCAGACCCTCTTCACCGTCAACAGCCCGGACCTGCAGCGGGACCTCAAGCAGGGCCTCAAGGTCACCTCGACCGATGCGTTCGACGTCGACACCACCGCGTCGACCGTGACGTACAAGGCGCTCGCCGACGGCCGGCTCTCCGACGTGAAGGCGCAGACCGGCGGGTTCATCCAGAACGGGGCGAACCTCGCCACGATCACGTCGGACGGCTCGCAGTATGCGTTGGCCGACTTCGTCCTCTCGCCCCGCGACTACGAGCGGATCGTCAAGGGGGCGCCGGTCAGCCTGCGGCTGCCCGACGACCGCAACGTCGAGGGCACCGTCCAGTCCGTCTCGGTCACCACCGAGAACGGGCAGGCCAAGACGCGGGTCACCGTCGCGAGCGACTCGCTCAAGGACCCGCAGATCGCCGAGCTGACCCACCCGGGTACGCCGGTCGCCGCGACCCTCTCGCTGCGCGACGACGGCCCGCTGGCCGGCCCGACCGACGGGCTGCGCTCGTTCCTCATCAAGATCGGACTCAAGTGATGCGAACCCTCCACACCCTGACCAGGGGCCGGGCCGGGCCGCTGCGCGCGGGCCTCGCCGTCCTCACCGTCGCGGCGCTCGCCACCGTGACCGCCTGCACCACCAGTTCCGGCACGCGGCGGCGCCGCCGGCGCGGGCTCGAAGGTCGAGGGCGGCGGTGACGCCGCTACCGCGGTGATCGACCCCGCCACCCTCCAGACCAACGCCGCGAAGGTCGTCCAGCAGACCCCGAAGCCGCTCCAGGCCGACCGCCTGGCGCAGGGCCTGGTCCCGCCGACGAACAAGTGGTTCTCCAGCCTGGCCCTCGGGCCAGAGGCGCTCCCCGTGTTCGCGGTGCCGCTCAGCTTCACCGAGCAGAAGACCGGGTTCGGGTTCGGTGTCCCGAAGGTCGTCACGTCGGACAAGGCGATCATCGGCGGGGCCGTCTCCGACGTCACCGTCACCGTGCCGGGGGTCGAGTCGACCGTCGTCTCCGCCTACGACGACCTCACCGTCACCCTCGAGCAGCGGGGGAGCGGAGGCAAGGCCCTCGGCCACACGGTGCTGGCCCAGGGGTCGCCGTCGGTCACCTTCACGGCCACCGACGCGGTCACCCTCGGTCAGAACGTGTCCTTCGCCGCTGGCGAGCCGCCGACCGTCACGGTCGCGGGGCGCACCTACGGCCTCCTGCTCGACCAGGCCACCGCCAGCGGTACCGGCGTCTCGGTCGAGGCCGGCGGACGCGTGACCTGGTTCGCCGTCCCCGACGGTGGAACCGCCGCGGCGATGGCCTCGGCCGTCGCGCCGGTGACCTCCGGCACCACCGGGTATGCGGTCGCCGGCGACTCCGCGACCACCACCCTCACGTACGCCCACCAGGGCGGCGGCGACGGCGCCGTGGTGGCGATGCCGCACCAGAAGACCGGCCTCGCCGACGGGACGACCTGCGACCTCGGGACCTTCCCGAGCGCCTACGGCACCCTCTCGGTCTGCCGTGGCGACACGCTGAAGTGGAGCGAGCCCACCCGGGCCGTCACCACCCAGCTGGACCTCGGCAAGCTCGGCAACGCCGACAAGGCAACCCTGGCCGATCAGGTCCGCAAGGACGTGGCCGAGACCAAGGACTTCCCCGCCGACACGTACTTCGGCGGCAAGGCCCTCTACCGGTCGGCCCAGCTCTACCAGCTGGCCACCCAGCTCGGGCTCGAGGACGTCGCGACGCCGCTCAAGGCGAAGCTCGTCACCCAGCTCGACCAGTGGACCGACCCGCAGGGCTGCGCGAAGCGCCCCGCCTTCTGCTTCGTCTACGACGCGCAGGGCAAGGGCATGATCGGGCTCACCCCCTCGTTCGGTTCGGACGAGTACAACGACCACCACTTCCACTACGGGTACTTCCTCTACACGGCGGGCCTGCTCGCCGCGAACGACCCGGCCCTGGTGGCCAAGTGGCAGCCGGTCATGGACCTCGTCGCCGCCGACATCGCCGGCACCGGGACCAAGGGACTGTTCCCCGACCGCCGGGCCTTCGACGCCTACAACGCGCACTCGTGGGCCAGCGGCACCTCGCCGTTCGCCGACGGCAACAACCAGGAGAGCACCTCCGAGGCGGTCACCGCCTGGACCGGGCTGAGCATCTGGGCCGACACCACGAAGAACCAGCCGCTCAAGGCGGAGGCCACCTGGATGCTGGCCGGGGAGCAGGCGACCGCGTTGCTCTACGGGCTGCGCATCGACAAGAGCGACCCGGTCTACCAGGGCTTCGGGCACCAGATCTTCTCGTTGACCTGGGGTGGCAAGCGCGACTACGCCACGTGGTTCTCCCCGTCGCCCGCGGCGATGCTGGCCATCCTCGTGCTCCCCGCGAGCCCGAGCTCGGCCGCCTACCTCGCCGGCGATCCCGAGCGGATCCGCGCCCAGGTCGCCGAGGCGACCGCAGGGGCCGGGTACGGGCAGCAGTTCGGCGACTACCTCCTCATGTACGCCGGCCTGGCCGGACAGCAGGACGCGGCCGCTGCGCTGAAGGAAGCATCGAGCCTGGACGCGAAGTGGGTCGACGACGGCAACAGCCGCGCGTACCTGTACGCATGGCTCATGACCAGGGCGTCGTAGCACCCCCAGGCGCCCTGAACGGGGCCCGTCACCCCTTCCGGGTGGCGGGCCCTGTGTCGTCTCACGACGGGTTGACCACTGATTAGGTAAGCCTTACCTTACTCACATGACACCGGACCACCCGATGCCATCGCCGGCCCCGGTCGCGCTGGTCGCCGACGCGGTCGGGCTGGGGTACCACGGCCACTCGGTCGTCCACGAGGCGACGGTCGAGCTGCGCCGTGGCGCCGTGACCGCCCTGGTCGGACCCAACGGCAGCGGGAAGTCCACCCTGCTCCGCGCCCTCGCCCGGCTGCACGCTCCGGACCTGGGCGAGGTGCGTTTCGCTGACGGCCGTTCGGTCTGGGCGATCCCGGCGAAGGAGCTCGCGCGCGAGGTGACGCTGCTGACCCAGGACCGCCCGATCCCGCTCGGCGTGGCCGTGGCCGATGTCGTGGGCTACGGACGGCACCCGTACCGCAGCGTCGGCTGGACCCTGGGCGGCGAACGCGACGCCGACGGCCCTCGGGCGGTCGCCCGCGCCATGGAGCTGACCGGGGTGACCGCGATGGCGGACCGCCCGGTCGACGAGCTCTCCGGCGGTGAGCGGCAACGGGTCTGGCTGGCGTCCTGCCTCGCGCAGGACACCGGCGTGCTCCTCCTCGACGAACCGACGAACCACCTCGACCTGCGCTACCAGGCCGAGCTCCTGGACCTCGTCGAGGACCTCGCCCACGACCACGGTGTCGCCGTCGGCGTCGTGCTGCACGACCTCAACCAGGCGGCGGCGGTCGCCGACCATGTCGTCCTCCTCGACGGGGGCCGCGTCGTCGCGGCCGGACCGGCCGTCGAGGTGCTCACGGAGGAGCGGCTCAGCGCCGCCTACGGGCTGCCCGTCCAGGTCTGGACCGACGCCGACGGCATGGTCCACACCCGGCCGGTCCGCCGTCGGAGGCTCGCCACCGCCTCCTAGCGGGCACCCAGCCGGCAGCGCCGCCGGCACCCGCATACCCCTCGAACCACGAACCGACCAGAAGGGTCCATCCCGTCATGCCCACATTCCCCGCCCGTCGCGCCGTCCTGGCGCTGCCCGCCGTCATCGGCCTGGTAGCCCTCGGCGCCTGCGGCACCACCGAGGCCCCGGCGGCGAGCCAGCCGACGACGGCGGCCGCGGCCGGTCCGGTGACCGTCACGGACGCCCGCGGCAAGGCCGTGACGCTGCCCGCGCCGGCCACGCGCGTCGTCGCCACCGAGTGGGCCGAGGCCGAGCAGCTGGTCACCCTCGGGGTGAGCCCGGTCGGCGTCGCCGACCCGAAGGGGTATGCGACGTGGGCCTCCGCGGAGAAGCTGCCCGCGACGGTCACCGACGTCGGCACCCGGACCGAGCCCAGCGTTGACGCCATCGTGGCCCTCAAGCCGGACCTCGTCGTCGTCGAGAAGGGCACCGCCGCGGAGTCGCTGCTGCCCCAGCTGGAGAAGTACGTCCCGGCCATCGTCACGACCGGCTCGGACGCGACGCGCAACATGGCCCGGCTGCGGGACGACTTCACCATGATCGCGACGGCGACCGGTACGACGGCCAGGGCTACCGCCGCCCTCGCCGAGATGGACAAGACCATCGCCGACGCCAAGGCCGCCATCGCGGCGAAGGGCAAGGCGGGGACGCCCCTGGTCGTCACCTTCGCGTACGAGCAGGGCGGCGCTCCGGCGATCCGGGTCAGCGGCAAGGGGTCGCTGGTGCAGGACCTCGGCGAGGGCATCGGCCTGACCACCGCCTGGACCGGCGAGGTCGACAAGGGGTGGGGCCTCGGCGTGACCGACGTGGAGGGGCTCAAGGTCCTCACCGACCCCAACACCCAGTTCCTCTACTTCGCCTCGGACGGTACCGACCTGTTCACGAGCACCCTGGCCGGCAACCCGATCTGGACCCAGCTGCCGTTCGTCAAGGCCGGCAACGTCGCCAAGCTCCCGGACGCGGTCTGGGCCTACGGCGGTCCGGCGTCGGCCGAGCAGTTCGTCGGCGTCCTCGTCGACCGGATGACCGGGGCCTGAGGGGACCGATGAGCCTCGACGTCCAGCGTCCCGGCGCCACCGCGACCGACTCCTCGGCCGCGGCGGCGCGGGCGGCGACCGGAGCCGGGCCCCCCGGACGGCGGGCGACCGCCGCCGGCGTGGTGCTCGTCGCGGTGGCCGCAGCCGTCGTCCTGTCTCTCGTGCACCTGACGCAGGGAACGTCGGCCGTGGGGCCGTGGGACATCGTCCGCGCCCTGGTCGGCGCCGACCCGGCGGCCCTCGACGTGCTGCTCGGCGGCCGGCTGCCCCGACTGGTCAGCGGGGTCGTCGTCGGCGTCGCGCTGGGCGCCGCCGGCGCGGCGATGCAGGCCACCAGTCGCAACCCGCTCGCCTCACCCGACACCCTGGCCGTCAACGCCGGGGCGTGGTTCGCCGTGACGCTGTGCTCGGTCTTCGGCCTGGCCCTCGGGGTGCTGGGCTTCGGCGGCGTCGCCTTCGCCGGTGGGCTCGCCGCGGCCGCCGTCGTGATCGGGATGGGCGGGGGCGCGCCGATGCGCCTCGTGCTCGCCGGTTCGGCCGTGGCGCTGGCGGTGATGGCCGGCACGACGATGCTGATGATCCTCTTCCAGCAGGAGACCGCCGGCCTGTACGCCTGGGGGAGCGGCACGCTCGGTCAGGCCGGTCTCGAGGCGGCCGGCCGGATCGCGCCGGTGGTCGTCGTGTCGGTCGCGACGCTGATGCTGCTCGCCGGTCGGCTCGACCTGCTGGCGCTCGGTGACGACGCCGCGTCGGTGCTCGGCCTCAACGTCCGGCGTACGCGGATGACCACGATGCTGGTGGCGGTGCTGCTCAGCGCGGCGGCCGTGACGCTCGCCGGGCCGATCGGGTTCGTCGGCCTGTCCGCGCCGGTGATCGTCCGGTTGGTCGGGCGCCGGGTGCCGGTGTTGCTGCGGCACCGCTGGCTGCTGCCCGCGTCGATGGTCACCGGGGTGGTCGTCGTCGTGGGCTCGGACGTGCTGCTGCGGACCGTGTTCGGCCCGATGGCCGGCGTGACCGTCCCCACCGGCGTGCCGACCTCGATCCTCGGCGCCGCGCTGCTCGTAGCCCTCGCCCGGGGGTACCGGGCCGGGAACGGCTCGCGGGCCCAGTGGCCGGTCACCAGGGTCGCGACGCCGCGCCGGGTCGTCGTCACCGCCGTCGTGCTGGTCGCCCTCCTCGTCAGCGCGCTGGTCGCCGGGATGCTCCTCGGCGACACCAAGGTGCTGCTCGGCGACATCACGAACTGGGTGGCCGGTCGGACCGGGCCGGCCCTCACCTTCGTCCTGGACACGCGGCTCCCGCGGGTGCTGGCGGCGCTCGTCGGGGGAGCCGCCCTCGCCGTCGCGGGAGTCGCGGTCCAGGCCGTCTGCCGGAACCCCCTGGCCGAGCCGGGACTCGTCGGCGCGACCGCAGGCGCCGGGTTCGCCGCGGTCTGCGTCGTCACGTGGGTCCCGCTGGCCGGGGCCGGGCTCATGACGGTGGCCGCGGCGGTCGGGGCGGTCGCCGCCTTCGCAGTGGTCCTCGGGCTGAGCTGGCAGCGCGGGCTGGACTCCGACCGGGTCGTCCTCATGGGCATCGGCGTGGCGGCGGCGATGTCCGCGCTCACCACCCTGGTCATCGTCCTCACCGACCCTTGGAACACCGGCAAGGTGCTCACCTGGCTCTCGGGGTCGACGTGGGGCCGGACGCTCGACCACGTCTGGCCGGTGGCCGTCGCGCTGCTGGTCATCGGGCCGACCATGTGGCTGCTCCACCGCCGCATGGACCTCGTCGTCATCGACGACGACACCCCACGGCTGCTCGGCGTCCCGCTCGAACGGACCCGGCTGATGCTCCTCGGCATGACCGCGGTCCTCGTCGCCACCTCGGTGACCGCGGTGGGCGTGGTCGTGTTCGTCGGCCTCGTGGCGCCGCACGTCGCCCGGGCCCTCGTCGGCGGCCGGCACGCGCTGGTCCTCCCGGTGGCCGCCGGCCTGGGTGCGCTGCTGGTCAGCGTGGCCGACACCCTCGGCCGCACGGTCATCGCGCCCGCCCAGATCCCGGCGGGCCTGGTCACGGCCATCATCGGCGCTCCGTACTTCGTCTGGCTGCTCTGGAGATCACGAAAGGTCACGGCATGACCCTCATGACCACACCGTCCACCGCCGTCGTCCCCTGGCGGCTGTTCCGTGCCGTCGTCGGCGCCGTCGAGAACCTCTCGCCGAGCCTGCGCCGGATCCGGTTCGTCGGGCCGGAGGTCGAGCATTTCGCGGACCCCGGCCTCGACCAGCGGATCAAGCTGCTCATCGGGGACTTCCCGGTCGCCCTCGACTCCACCGACGACTGGTATGCCGCGTGGCTGGGCCTGCCGGACGAGGTGCGCCCTGCGATGAGGACCTACACGACCCGGCGGGTCACGCATACGGCTGCCGGTTCCTCCGTCGACGTCGACATGGTGGTCCACGACGACGCCGGACCGGCCGGCGACTGGGCGGCGCGGGCGGAGGTCGGCGACGAGGCGGTGCTCGTCGGGCCCGACCGGCGGTTCAACGGCGACCCCGGCGGGCGCACCTTCGCGCTGCCGGCCGAGGCGGGCGAGGTGCTCCTGGTCGCGGACGAGACGGCGCTGCCCGCGGTCGCGCGGATCCTCGAGGACCTGGCCGCGGCCGACCAGGTGGGGCTTCGGGTGACCGCCCTGGTCGAGGTCCCGACCGCGGGCGACTGCCTCGACCTGGTCGCCCCGGACGGCGCTCAGGTGGTCTGGCTGGTGCGGGCCGGCCGGCCCCACGGGTTCGCCCTGGACCGGGCCGTCCGGTCCTGGACCATGGTGGCCGCGGGTCCCGACGCGGTTGCTGAGCCCTCGGAGGGCGGGCTCGACGAGGACGAGCCGCTCTGGGAGGTTCCCGAGGTCGACGAGACGTCCGCCGGGACTCCGCTGCGCGGCGCGTACGTCTGGGTCGCGGCCGAGCAGGGCGTGGTGCGGGGCATCCGCCGACACCTCCTCGGCGAGGTCGGCCTGGGCCGTGCCCAGGTCGCGCTGATGGGCTACTGGCGGCTGGGCCGCTCGCAGGCCTGACCGGCCCGCCCTCAGTGGCATGAACGTGGCATGATGATGCGATGGCGAAGGTTCGGATCAGCACCACCGTGGACCGAGCCCTGCTCGAGCGGGCTCGTGCGCTGCACCGCGGCCAGACGGATGCCAGCGTGATGGAGGCGGCGTTGACCGCGCTCCTCTCGGCCCATCGAGCCGCCGAGATCGACGCGGCCTACGCGGATGCCTATCAGCGGGTGCCGCTGAGCACCGCGGACGAGTGGGGAGATCTCGCAGCCTGGCGTGACCACGCCGGCGCTTCGTGACTCCGTCGATGGGGCCACTCCCGGAGCACGGCGAGGTCTGGTGGAGCGAGGCCCCGCATCACGGGCGTCGGCCGGTCGTCGTGCTCACCCGTACCCGCGCGATCCGGGGCCTGGGTCGGGCCCTGGTCGCGCCGTGCACGACGACCGTCCGTGGACTGCCCAGCGAGGTCGAGCTGCTTCCGACCGAGGATCCAGTCCCCCGTCAGTGCGTCGTCGGGCTCGATGCCACCGAGTCCGTCCCCGTCGCCCTTCTCGTGGACCGGCTCGGCCGATTGAGCGACCAGCGGATGCGCGAGGTATGCGCGGCGCTAGCGGTGGCCGTGGACTGCCGATGAGTCGCGTCGCCTGGCGCCCGCCCCAGGCCGGGCGCCGTCGAACCGTGTCGGACCCGGGACGTACCGTTGGTGTATGCGTCCGACGACCGACATCAAGCGGACGGTGGCGCCGTTCGAGGTGATCTCCGAGTTCTCCCCGAGCGGCGACCAGCCGTCGGCCATCGACGAGATCTCCCGGCGGATCAAGGCCGGCGAGGACGACGTCGTCCTGCTCGGCGCGACCGGCACCGGCAAGTCCGCGACGACCGCCTGGGTCATCGAGCAGGTCCAGCGGCCGACCCTCGTCATGGCCCCGAACAAGACCCTGGCCGCCCAGCTGGCCAACGAGTTCCGCGAGCTGCTGCCCAACAACGCGGTCGAGTACTTCGTCTCCTACTACGACTACTACCAGCCCGAGGCCTACATCCCGCAGACGGACACCTACATCGAGAAGGACTCGTCGATCAACGACGAGGTCGAGCGGCTCCGACACAGCGCGACCAGCTCGCTGCTGACCCGGCGTGACGTCGTCGTCGTGGCGTCGGTGTCATGCATCTACGGGCTCGGGACGCCGCAGGAGTACGTCGACCGGATGGTCCGGCTGCGGGTCGGCGAGCAGATGGACCGTGACCAGCTGCTGCTCAAGTTCGTGCAGATGCAGTACACCCGCAACGACCTGGCCTTCACCCGGGGCACGTTCCGGGTGCGCGGCGACACCGTCGAGATCATCCCGGTCTACGAGGAGCTCGCGATCCGGATCGAGCTGTTCGGCGACGAGGTCGAGCGGATCTACACGCTCCACCCGGTCACCGGTGAGGTGGTCCGCGAGGAGACCGAGATGTACGTCTTCCCGGCCACCCACTACGTCGCCGGGCCCGAGCGCATGGAGCGGGCGATCAGGGGCATCGAGATCGAGCTGGCCGACCGGCTGGCCGAGCTGGAGCGCCAGGGCAAGTTGCTCGAGGCTCAGCGGCTCCGGATGCGGACGACGTACGACATCGAGATGATGCGCCAGGTCGGCTCGTGCAGCGGCATCGAGAACTACTCGCGCCACATCGACGGACGGTCGGCGGGGTCCGCGCCGAACTGCCTCATCGACTACTTCCCGGACGACTTCCTCCTCGTCATCGACGAGTCGCACCAGACGGTGCCGCAGATCGGTGCGATGTACGAGGGCGACATGAGCCGCAAGCGGATGCTCGTCGACCACGGGTTCCGGCTGCCGAGCGCGATGGACAACCGTCCCCTGATGTGGGAGGAGTTCCTCGACCGGATCGGCCAGACCCTCTACCTCTCGGCGACGCCCGGCCCCTACGAGCTGGCCAAGTCCGCGACGTCGGGCCCGCCGGTCGAGCAGATCATCCGGCCGACCGGGCTCGTCGACCCGGAGATCGTGCTCAAGCCCACCAAGGGCCAGATCGACGACCTCATCCACGAGATCACGCTGCGCACCGGGCGCAACGAGCGGATCCTCGTCACGACGCTCACCAAGAAGATGGCCGAGGACCTCACCGACTACCTGCTCGACAAGGGGATCCGGGTCCGCTACCTCCACTCCGACATCGACACCCTGCGCCGCGTGGAGCTGCTGCGGGAGCTGCGGACCGGTGAGTTCGACGTGCTCGTCGGCATCAACCTGCTCCGCGAGGGCCTCGACCTGCCCGAGGTGTCCCTGGTGTGCATCCTGGACGCCGACAAGGAGGGGTTCCTCCGCTCGGCCCGGTCGCTCATCCAGACGATCGGGCGCGCCGCCCGTAACGTCAGCGGCCAGGTCCACATGTATGCCGACAACGTCACCCCCTCGATGCGCGAGGCCCTCGACGAGACCTCCCGGCGGCGCGAGAAGCAGATCGCCTTCAACAAGGAGCGCGGGGTCGACCCGCAGCCGCTGCGGAAGAAGATCGCCGACATCACCGACCTGCTGGCCCGCGAGGACGCCGACACCGAGCAGCTGCTCGGCAGCGGGCGTTCGCAGTCCCGGGGCCGCGCGACCAAGACCGGCGGCGGCCGGGGGGCGCTGGCGGTGGACGTCAACGTGTCCGGTGGCGGCCGTCTCGGGTCGATGGCGGCCGCCGACCTGGCGTCGCTGATCCAGGAGCTGACCACGCAGATGCATGCGGCCGCGGCCGACCTGCACTTCGAGCTCGCCGCGCGGCTCCGCGACGAGCTGGGCGACCTGAAGAAGGAGCTCCGGCAGATGACCCGCGCCACCTCCTGAGTGGAGGCGGCGGGCGCTACGTCCCGCCGGGTGGCGATGGCGTTGGATGGCGGTATGCGATCGACGCCGGGACCGGGCCTCCTCGGCCGGGTCCCGGCTCCCGTACTCGTCATCCTCGGCGTCGTCTCGGTGCAGTTCGGCGGGGCGCTGGCGGCGACGCTGGTGCCGACCATCGGCGCGGCCGGCTCGGTGACGCTGCGGCTGCTCATCAGCACGGTGATCCTGCTGGCGGTCGCGCGCCCGCGGCTGAGCGGTCACTCCCGCCAGGCCTGGCTGACGGTGGTGCTGTTCGGCCTGGCTCTCGGGGCCATGAACTGGTCGTTCTACGCCTCGCTCGGGCGGCTCCCCATCGGGGTGGCGGTGACCATCGAGTTCCTCGGGCCGCTGGTCCTCACCGTGGCGCTCTCGCGCCGCGCGCTGGACTTCGTCGCGGTGGTGGGGGCCGCGGCCGGTGTGGTCCTCATCTCGGAGGCGCTCAGCGTCCCGTTCGCCGAGCTCGACCTCATCGGGCTGGGACTGGCCGCCCTGGCCGGAGCCTGCTGGGCGGCATACATCATCCTGTCGAAGCGCACCGGCGCCGCGTTCTCGCAGCTGGACGGCCTGGCCATCGCCATGGTCGTCGCCTGCGTGGCGGTGGCGCCGTTCGGGCTCGGGTCGGCGCCGCTCTGGACCCCGGAGATCCTCCTCAAGGCGCTCGGCATCGCCGTGCTGTCGTCGGTGCTGCCGTACTCGTTCGAGCTGTTCGCCCTGCGGCGGATGAGCTCGCGGGTGTTCGGGATCCTGCTCAGCCTCGAACCGGCCCTGGCCGCGCTGGCGGGGTTCCTCGTGCTGCACCAGCGGCTGACCGGGCTCCAGCTGCTGGGCATCGCTCTCGTCGTCGGCGCCAGTGCGCTGGTCATGGGTACCACCCGCCGCGGCTCCGACCCGGGCGACAACCCCGCCGGGCCGCCCGGCTGACCCACCGGAACCCGCCCGCCGAGAGGCCAGCTTCGGCCGCTCTGGAGCGGCCCAGAGCGGCCGAAGCTGGCCTCTCGGCGAGGGGAATCAGGAGCCGGTCGACGCCTTCTTGGTGCGGTCGTGCGCGCTCTTCATGAGGCTGGCGACCGTGGTCACGCCGAGGATGAGCACGATGGCGCCCAGCGACACCCCGATCGGGACCTCGGGGACCGGGATCGGCTCGCCGCCGTTGATGAACGGGAGGTTGTTCTCGTGCAGGGCGTGCAGGATCAGCTTCACACCGATGAACGCCAGCAGCACGGACAGCCCGATGCTCAGGTAGACCAGCCGCTGGAGCAGCCCGCCGATGAGGAAGTAGAGCTGCCGCAGACCCATCAGCGCGAAGATGTTGGCGGTGAGCACCAGGTAGGGCTCCTTGGTGAGCCCGTAGATCGCCGGGATCGAGTCCAGCGCGAACAGCAGGTCGGTCGTACCCAGCGCGACGATGACGATGAACATCGGGGTGAGCATCTTCTTGCCGTCGATCCGGGTCGCGATCTTCGGCCCGTGGAACTCGGGCGTCACCGGGAACCGCTTCTCGACCCACTTGAGGAACCGGTTCTCCTTGAACTCGTCGTCCTCGATCCCGCCCTCGCGAGCCAGCTTGACCGCGGTGTAGATGAGGAAGAGACCGAAGATGTAGAAGACCGAGGCGAACTCGTTGATCACCGCAGCCCCGAGTGCGATGAAGATGCCACGCAGGATGATCGCGATGACGATCCCGATGACCAGGGCCTCCTGCTGGAGCTTCTCGGGCACGAGGAACTTGCGCATGATCAGCAGGAAGACGAAGAGGTTGTCGACCGAGAGCGAGTACTCGGTGAGCCAGCCGGCGAAGAACTCGCCGGCGTACTGGGAGCCCGAGTGCGACCAGATCCAGAGCCCGAAGACCACGGCCGCACCGACGTAGAACGAGAGCGCGATCGCGCACTCCCTCATCGACGGCACGTGCGGCCGGCGGGCGATGATCCCGACGTCGACGACGAGGAACAGGACCAGCGCACCGATGGTGATCCACCAGGTGGTTGCGGAGACGTCCACGGGGTTCAGCCTTCCGGTCACGATGCATGAGCAGGCGACCGGAGGTCTCTCCCGCCCGCCGGAACGAGGTCCGGGCGGACCGGCGCCCCGGGAGCCGACCCTGCCGACGAGCACAAGGAGGACGCCGTGATGACGAGGCAACCGCGAGTGGGGATACTCCCCTCCGTCGCGGTCATCGTGTCACACCGCGGTAACGGCACCCAATCGGCGCCCACACCGCGAGCAGTCAGGGGCGGCGCTTCTTGGGCAGCTTCGCGACGACCATGTCGTAGGAGGCGTCGACGGCGTCCCGCAGCTCCTCGTCGGGGATCGCGCCGTCCAGCCGCAGCGTGTTCCAGCCGGAGCGCCCGATGTAGGCCATCACGCTCGCGTCGTCGGGGTACTGCCGGAGCCACTCGTCGGCCTCGTCGCGGTTCGCGCCGGCCTTGACGCCGACCGACGCCGACCCGGTGAAGGCGAAGATCTTGTCGGCCACCTTGACGACGTAGTCGCCCTCCCAGGGCTGGTCGCGCCAGGCTCCGGGCTTGGCCAGGCAGTAGGTCAGCAGGTCATCGAGGGTCATCCGACGCGCCCCGCGCCGCTGAGGGTCGCCAGCCGACTGGCGTCGAGCGGCTCCTCGACGACCGCGCGACCCTCCGAGGCGTGCAGCATCCGGTGGGCGCCGGTGACGATCCCGACGTGATGTGCGGTCTCGCCGGGCCGGGCGAAGAAGTAGAGGTCGCCGGGGAGCGCGTCGGTCGGATCCACCGGCTCGGCCGCCGCCTGCTGGTCGTGGGCGTCCCGGGGCAGGATCCGGCCGAGCTCGCGATGCACCAGGTGGACCAGGCCAGAGCAGTCGAGACCGAGCGAGGAGGTGCCGCCCCACAGGTAGGGCAGGCCCAGGTGCTCCCGGGCCAGGGCGAGGTCGGACCGACCGTCGGCGCCGGGACGGACCGCCCACGACTCGTCCTCCGGCCCCTCGTCGTGGCCACCGGTGTCGTCGCTGATCAGGTGGGCCTCCCGCAGCCAGCCGGGGTAGCCGCGGGCGTCGAGCGAGCTCGGCTGCCAGGGGCAGACCACCTCCACCCACCCGGGGTATGCGGGGTCGTCGCCGACCACGGTGATCGGCTCGCCGGCGAGGACCTGGCTGTGGATGCGCCCGTGCAGGCCGAGGCGGCCGTGGCCGTCCTCCCCGTCGTCCGGGTACGCGTCGAGCGCGGCCAGCCAGGCGACGACGTCGGGCCGGTCGGCCGTCGCCGGCGCGTCGATGTCGCGCGGCCGGTCCGGCGCGACCCAGAGGGTGGCCACGGGGACCCGTACCCGCATCTGCACCCGGTCATCCTGGCACGCTCCGGCACCGGGACGACGGGTCGGCATACTGCACGTCGTGGACGCTCTCGGATCGCTGGAGTCGCGGCTGACCGCGGTGGCCCGGTCGTCGCCCGGACGGCTGGGCGTGGCGGTGCGGGACGACCGCGGCTGGTCCTGGTCCGTCGACGCGGAGCGGGTGTCCCGCTCGGCCAGCACCATCAAGGTGCCGATCCTCCTGGCGGTGCTCGGGCTGGCGGCGGAGGGTCGGCTGGACCTGGACGAGCGCATACCGATCGCCCCCTTCGCGGCCCGCGTCGGCGGCTGCGGGCCGTTGAGCCTGCTGCCCTCGGTGACGTCGCTACCGCTGGTGGAGGCGTTGCGGCTGATGATCGCGCTGAGCGACAACGACGCGACGAATGCGGTCCTCGCCCACGCCGGGCTGCTGCGGAACGGGGACGTGGGGCGGCTGCTGGCCGGGGTGCCGACCAGGTGGACCCGGTTGCAGCGTCCGATGATGGATCCGGTCTCGGCGGCGGCCGGTCTCGAGAACGAGACCTGTGCGCAGGACCTCGCGGACGTGGTCGTCGCGCTCCGGCAGGGCCGGCTGCTCGGCCCGGAGCTGACCGGGCTGGCCATCGGTATCCTCCGCGAGCAGCAGTTCGTGGCGGGCCTTCCGGCGTTCCTGCCGGCCGATGTAGTCAGCGCCTCCAAGACCGGCGACCTCCCCGGCCTGCGGGCCGACGTGGCCCTGGTCGAACGCGGCGAGCGCTGGGTGGTGGTCGCGGTCGTGGCCGACGAGCTGGCCGACGACCGGGCCGGCGGCGGGGCGCCCGAAGCCCGTGACCGGGGCACGGACGTGCTCCCGATCTTCGCCCGGATCGGCGAGCTCGCGGCCGAACGTCTCGGGCGGGTCGGCTGAACGTCCACGTTTCGCGGAATCGCTCCGATCGGGGCAATCGGGGTGAAAACCTATGCCCGGGAGGTGGCATGTCGGACCCGTACGGCGTGCTCGATCGGCTGGTCGGCGCGCTGTCCCGAGGCGACCGGGAGGCTGCACTGGAGTGCTTCGCGCCCGGTGCCACTGTCGTCGTGTCCGGGTCCCACCACGACTACGCCTCGTATGCGCCCGCGACGGTTGTCGACGGCCTGTTGCTCTCGTTCATGGAGATCTCGTGGACCCCGTCGCTACGCCGGATCGTCGGCGGTGCCGCGGTCGAGGAGGGCGTGCTCGCCGCGACCCACATCGGCCCGTTCCTCGGGTCCGACCCGACCGGCGAGCGGGTCGTCGCGAACCTGAGGATGTCCTCCTCGCTGGCCCCGGACGGCCGGCTGGAGACGCTGTCGGTCTGGGGGAGCCGCGAAGCCGTCCTCGGCCAGCTCGGGGTGCTGGTCGGAGCCGCCGGCGTCGCCGACACCCTCGTGGCCACCGCCCGCGAGCGGCTGTCCACCGGGGTTCGCGAGTACACGCCGGAGGAGATCGCCGCCTTCCCGGTGCCGCCACCGCCCCCTCGTGACCTGGCCGATGCCCCTCCGCCGCACCGGCCGATCGTCCCGGCGCTGGCCGTCGGCAACCGGCCCCACCGCCAGGTCGTGCTGTGGGGCATCTCCGCGTTCGCCCTCGTCGCCCTGCTCGTCGGTGTGGTCCAGGTCACCCTGAGGTTCCTGCCGGGCGCCGACGCCGTTGCCGGCGCCATCGCCGTGTCCGTGGTGACGCCGACGGCCAAGCCGACGACGATCGCCACCATCCCCCCGATCATCAAGGAGTCGACCCAGCAGGGCGTCGCGAAGCTCGGCACCGGAGGGAACCCGCTCGGGCCGGTCACCATCCTGTCGAGCAGCACCAACGCCGGCCTCGCCCTCGTGGGGCCGAACGTCCAGTTCGAGTACGACTCCGCGTCGATCACCGCCGCCTCGATGCGCGACATCCAGGCGCTCGCCGACGCGATCGTCACCCGCTCGCTGAGCGGCACCATCTACATCCACGGCTACACCGACAACCTCGGGTCGCGCGAGCACGGGCTGGTGCTGTCCGCCCAGCGGGCCGAAGCGGTCGCCCAGGTGCTCCAGGACCGCCTGCACGGCTACCCGGTCCGGCTCGTCACTGCCGGCTACGGCGAGGAGGACCCGGTCACCGACAACTCCACCGCCGCCAGCCAGGCCCTCAACCGCCGCGTCATGGTGCTCTGGAAGCCCCCGGCGCCCTGACCGCCCTGACCGACCGGGCGGTCACCAGCCGCGGGCGCGCCACTCGTCGAGGTGCGGCCGCTCCACCCCGAGGGTCGTGTCGTTCCCGTGCCCCGGGTAGACCCAGGTGTCGTCGTCGTAGACGTCGAACACTCGCTCGGTGACGTCGCGGAACAGCGACTCGAAGCTCTGGCCCGGGTTCTTGGTGTTGCCGACCCCGCCCGGAAAGAGTGAGTCGCCCGTGAAGAGGTGACGTGAACCCTTCCGGGTCGGACGGGTCGCGGTAGGCGAGCGCGACCGACCCCGGGGTATGCCCGCGCAGGGCCACCACGTCGAGCGTCACCTCCCCGAACGTGACCGTGTCGCCGTGGGAGAGCCGGTCGTCGACGGCGACCGGAAGCCCGTCGGCGTCCTCCGCACCGGCCGCCGTGCGGGCTCCGGTCGTCCGCGCCATCTCCCGCAGCGCCCCGACGTGGTCCTGGTGCTGGTGGGTCGTCACGATGACGTCGAGCCGCTCGGTGCCCTCCTCGAGCAGCGCCCGAAGGCGGTCCGGGTCGGCCGCCGCGTCGACGAGCAGCTGCGCCCCCGTGGACCGGCAGGTCAGCAGGTAGGCGTTGTTGTCGAACGAGGAGACGCTGCACTTGCGGATGGTCAGCCGCGGCAGCTCCCGCACGTCGGACGAACCGCCAGGGGTCACGGCACCCGCATACCCGTCGTTCGCCATCCCAGCAGCCTGCTCAGCCCAGCGAGGGGATCGTCGGGAGCGTGCCCACCACGCCGGAGGTCTCACCGCGGGTGAGCCACGCGAGGACGTCGGCCCGGGTCCCGGAGACGATCGGCCGCCCGTCGCCGATCGACCACACGTCGCCCTCGTTGGTGCGGATGGACATCGACGGGGTCGTCGCGGTCGTGGCGCAGCCGCCGGATCGTGTCCTGCAGGAGGGCCAGGAGGACCTCGTCGTCGACCTCCGGGAACGAGAACCCTGCGTCGAGGTCGACGTGGTGCAGAACCACCTCGCGCATCCGCATGAACGGCAGGTAGCCCGCCTTGACCTTGGTGTTGTTGCGGGCGAGGAGCGGCACGCCCGAGAGCTCCTCGGTAAGCCCGGCCGCCCCCGCGGCGAACCGGGCGGCGCTCGTCTCCAGGTCGGCCACCTGCTCGGCCAGGGGCCGCCCGGCCCCGGCTTCGATGTCGGCGTCGCGGGCGTCGGGGCTGGCGTACATCGGTGTGGACGACCCGGTCGTCGCGTTGGTGACGAGGCCCAGCAGCGCGTCGGCGTTGCGAGCGATATGGGTGAGGACGTGTCCGCGGGTCCAGCCGGGGCAGAGGCTGGGGTCGCCGATGCTGCCGGGGTCGAGCGAGCGCGCGGTGGCGAGGAGCCGCTGGGTATGCCGGTCCACCGCGACGAGGTGGGTCCGGAAGTCCATGTTCGGCGTCGTCGTCGGGTCGGTCATGCCTTCACCGTAGCGACCCCCGCGAGCGCGTGCGCCGCGCCGATGAGGGTCAGGTGGGAGAACGCCTGGGGGTAGTTGCCGACCATCCGGTGGTCCTTCGGGTCGTACTCCTCGGAGAGCAGCCCGACGTCGTTGACGAGGGCGACGAGCCGGTCCATCAGCTCCCTCGCCTCGTCCTGCCGGCCGGCCAGGGCGAGGGCCTGGACCAGCCAGAAGGAGCACGCGAGGAACGGATGCTCGGACCCGGGAAGCCCGTCCACCCCGGTGTCCGTGCGGTACCGGAGCAGCAGGCCCTCGTGCATGAGGTCCTGCACGATGGCGTCGATGGTGCCGAGCACCTTGGGGTCGTCCGGCGGCAGGAACCCGCAGATCGGGATGAGCAGCAGCGACGCGTCGACCTCGTCGGTCTCGTAGTGCTGGGTGAAGGTGTTGCGCTCGGCATTGAACCCCTTGGCCAGGATCTCGTCCCGGACCTGGTCGCGCAGGTCGCGCCACTTCTCGACCGGCCCGGTGAGGCCGTGCTTCTCGACCCCCTGGATCGCGCGGTCGAACGCAGCCCACACCATGACCCGCGAGTGGGTGAAGTAGCGCAGGGGGCCGCGGATCTCCCAGAGCCCGTTGTCCGGCTCCTCCCACCGGCGGGCCAGCCCCTCGACCAGCGACCGCTGGATCCGCCAGGACCGGTCGGACTCCTCGAGGCCGTGGTCGCGCCCGTCGGAGAGGGCCATCATCACCTCGCCCAGCACGTCGGTCTGCCGCTGCGTCACGGCGGCGTTGCCGATGCGAACGGGCCGGGAGTTCGCGTAGCCGGGTAGGTGCCGGAGCTCGCGCTCCGGCAGGTCCCGGGAGCCGTCCACCGCATACATGATCTGCATGTCCTGGGGGTCGCCGGCGACCGCGCGGATGAGCCAGCGCCGCCAGAGCTTGGTCTCGTCGACGAAGCCGGACCCCATCAGCGCCTCGAGGGTGAGGGACGCGTCCCGCAGCCAGCAGAAGCGGTAGTCCCAGTTCCGGGTACCGCCGACGTCCTCCGGGAGGCTGGTGGTCGGGGCCGCCACGATGCCACCGGTGTCGGAGTGGGTGAGCAGCCGCAGCACGAGCAGCGACCGGACGAGGACGTCGCGGTACGCCCCCGTGTACTCGAACCGGTCCGCCCACTCCTGCCACTCCTCGCGGGTCGTCTCGACGATGGCCTCGCTGTCCAGCTGCTCGCGGATCGGCAGGTGCGACGGCGCCCACGTCGTCGAGAACACCAGCCGGTCACCTTCCGCCACGTCGAACTCGTCGACGTGCTTGCCGTCGTGGGCGTGGGGGAGGCGGGTACCGCGCAGGACGAGCATGTCGGGACCGGCGACGGCGGTGATGACCTTGTCGTCCGGGCCGCCCGGACCGTGGTGGCGGCTGACCCACGGGGTGATCTTCCCGTAGGAGAACCGGACCACCCACTCGTGCCGCATCCGCACGGTACCCGTGACGCCCTCCACGGTCCGCACGATGTCGGCGCGGTCGTCGGCGGTGGGCATGACGTCGGTGACCCGCACGACGCCGGACTCGGTCGTGTGGGTGGTCTCCAGGACGAAGGTGTCGCCGACGTACTGCCGCGTCGACGTCGCGTCGCCCACCGGGCCGATGAGCCAGCGACCGTGCTGCGGCGTACCGAGCAGAGCGGTGAACGAGGACGGCGAGTCGAACCGGGGCAGGCAGAGCCAGTCGACCGACCCGCCGCGGCTGACCAGCGCGCACGTCTTCATGTCACCGATCACCGCGTAGTCGCGGATAAGCGTGCTGCCGTGCGGCGCGGAACGGGCGTGCTGGGAGGAGCGGTCGCCCTTGGCGCCCGACGTCGGGTGGCGCGGCATACCAGGAGGGTATGCGCCTGGTCCCGGCACGGCTCGGGAAGCGCGCCTTCCGTAACGCACCGAACGTCCGCCGACCATGATTGACACGATTCAAAACGCGGTGCTAGCGTCGCCGCGAAGGAGGCAGCTGACGATGGACGCGGTGGGAGCAGAGGTCCTCGCCCGGCTCGAGGAGCAGCAGATCGAGCTGCCGTCGTGGGCGTTCGGCAACTCGGGGACCCGGTTCAAGGTGTTCGGGCAGCCCGGCGTGCCGCGGGACCCGTTCGAGAAGGTCGCCGACGCGGCCAAGGTCCACGAGCTGACCGGCCTCGCCCCGCGCGTCGCCCTCCACATCCCCTGGGACAAGGTCGACGACTACGGCGCTCTGGCCGCCCACGCCGAGTCGCTGGGCGTCCACCTCGGGACGGTCAACTCGAACACCTTCCAGGACGACGAGTACCAGCTCGGGTCCCTGACCCACGCGGAGAAGGGCGTCCGGCGGCGGGCCATCGAGCACCATGTCGAGTGCATCGACGTCATGGACCGGATCGGCTCGCGGGACCTCAAGATCTGGCTGGCCGACGGGACGAACTACCCGGGCCAGGGCGACATCCGAGCGCGCCAGGAGTGGCTGCTCGAGTCGTTGCACGAGATCTACGCCCACCTGGGCGACGACCAGCGGCTGGTGCTCGAGTACAAGTTCTTCGAGCCGGCGTTCTACCACACCGACGTCCCCGACTGGGGCACTGCGTTCGCCCACGTCAGCGAGCTGGGACCCAAGGCGTTCGTCTGCCTCGACACCGGCCACCACGCGCCGGGCACCAACATCGAGTTCATCGTCGCCCAGCTGTTGCGGCTCGGGAAGCTGGGGTCGTTCGACTTCAACAGCCGGTTCTACGCCGACGACGACCTCATCGTCGGGGCGGCCGACCCGTTCCAGCTGTTCCGGATCCTCTTCGAGGTGGTCCGCGGCGGCGGTTACGGGCGGGCGTCCGGGGTGGCCTTCATGCTGGACCAGTGCCACAACATCGAGAAGAAGATCCCCGGCCAGATCCGGTCGGTGCTCAACGTCCAGGAGATGACCGCCCGGGCCCTGCTGGTCGACCGGGAGGCCTTGGCCGCCGCTCAGGTGGCCGGTGACGTGCTCGCCGCCAACGAGGTCGTCATGGACGCGTTCTACACCGACGTGCGGCCGGCGCTCGCGGCGTGGCGGGAGTCGCGGGGACTGCCGGCCAACCCGATGCGGGCCTACGCACAGTCCGGCTACCAGGAGCACATCGAGGCGAGCCGGGTCGGCGGCACCCAGGCCGGCTGGGGCGCGTGACCGCCGAGCCACCCGCGTACCGGCTCAGTGTGAGCATGCCGCCCGGTGCGCTGCGGGACGCCCTCGGACCGCTGCCCGAGGGTGTCGAGCTGGTGGAGTGGGACCTCGACGGCCCCGCTCCGCGGGCGCACCTCGACCTCGTCGTGCCTCCGGGTGGCCGTGGTGTCGCCCCGCTCGAACGGCTGTCGACGGTGACCACCCGGCTGGTCCAGGGCACGGGTATCGGCTACGACGGCGTCGTCGACGTGCTGCCGCCGGGCCACGCCTTCGCCAACGCCTCAGGGGTGCACGACGACTCCACCGCCGAGCACGCGGTGGCCCTGGTCCTCGCCGCACAGCGCGACCTGCCCGCGCACGTCCGCGCCGCTGACCAGGGCCGATGGTCCGCCTACGTCAGCCCGGGGCTGAACGGGCGGACGGTCCTGCTCCTCGGCGTCGGCGGCGTCGGCCGGGCCGTCGAGGACCGGCTGGTCCCGTTCGGGGCGCACGTGGTCCGCGTCGCGCACACCGCTCGCGACGGGGTCCACGGTGTGGACGAGCTCCCCGCGCTGCTCCCGGACGCCGACGTGGTCGTCGTCGCCGTCCGGCTCGACGACAGCACGGTCCGGCTGGTCGACGCGGAGTTCCTCGCCGGTATGCGTGATGGGGCCCTGCTGGTCAACGTCGCCCGCGGGGCCGTGGTCGACACCGACGCGCTGGTGGCCGAGGCCTCCACCGGTCGGCTGCGCGCCGCTCTCGACGTCACCGACCCCGAGCCGCTGCCGTCCGACCACCCGCTCTGGCGCATCCCGGGCGTGCTCGTCACCCCGCACGTGGCCGGCGCGACCCCCGACGCGACCCCGCGGATGGCCCGCCTGGTGCGCACCCAGGTGGACCGGATGCTGGCGGGGGCGCCCCCGCTCAACGTCGTCGTCCGCTCCTGACGCCCGTCCCTCGACCGTCGGTTAGTGGCTGTCGGTGACGACGCTTAGGGTTGTCCAGTGCCCGACGCGTCACCTCTCGCTGCCCCGCCGGAGGACTCTCCGTTCCGCCCCCTGGGACACGACCACCTCATCGTGCGCGGCGCCCGCGAGCACAACCTCAAGGACATCTCGGTCGAGCTCCCGCGCGATGCCCTGATCTGCTTCACCGGGCTGTCCGGCAGCGGCAAGTCCTCGTTGGCGTTCGACACCATCTTCGCCGAGGGGCAGCGGCGCTACGTCGAGTCGCTCAGCTCGTATGCGCGTCAGTTCCTCGGGCAGATGGACAAGCCCGACGTCGACTTCATCGAGGGGCTGTCGCCGGCGGTCTCGATCGACCAGAAGTCGACCAACCGCAACCCGCGGTCAACCGTGGGCACGATCACCGAGGTCTACGACTACCTCCGGCTGCTGTTCGCCCGCGCCGGGCGACCGCACTGCCCGATCTGCGGCGAGGCGATCACCCGCCAGAGCCCGCAGCAGATCGTCGACCGCCTGCTGGAGCTGCCCGACCGCACCCGGTTCCAGGTCCTGGCCCCCGTGGTCAAGGGCCGCAAGGGGGAGTACGTCGACCTCTTCGCCGAGCTCCAGACGAAGGGGTTCTCGCGGGCCCGCGTCGACGGTGAGGTGGTGTCACTGACCGAGCCGCCGCTGCTGGAGAAGAAGCTCAAGCACACCATCGAGGTGGTCGTCGACCGGCTCGTGGCCAAGGGCAACGACGCCGGGGCGAAGCGGCGGCTGACCGACTCGGTCGAGACCGCGCTCAACCTGGCCGGCGGGGTGCTGCTCATCGAGTTCGTCGACGTCGACCCGGACGACCCGGACGCGATCCGGGAGCGACGGTTCTCGGAGAGGATGGCCTGCCCCAACGACCACCCGATCGCCATCGACGAGATCGAGCCGCGGTCGTTCTCGTTCAACGCGCCCTACGGCGCCTGTCCCCGCTGCACGGGGATCGGCACCGAGCTCGAGGTCGACCCCGAGCTGGTCGTGCCCGACGACGACCTGTCGCTCGGCGAGGGCGCCATCGCGCCGTGGTCGCAGGGCTCCGGCTCGGCCGACTACTTCCTGCGGGTCATCGCCGCGCTCGGCGAGGACCTGCAGTTCTCCATGGACACCCCGTGGAAGGCGCTTCCGGAGCGGGCCAAGGAGGCCCTGCTCTACGGCGAGAACTACAAGGTCCACGTCAAGTACCGCAACCGCTACGGGCGCGACCGGTCCTACACGACCGGGTTCGAGGGCGTCGTCCCGTTCGTCAAGCGGCGGCACGCCGAGACCGACTCCGACTGGAGCCGCGAGCGCTACGAGGGCTACATGCGGGAGGTGCCCTGCCCCCAGTGCAAGGGCGCGCGGCTCAAGCCGGAGATCCTCGCCGTGCTGGTCGGCGGCAAGAACATCTCCGAGATCTGCGGCCTGGCCATCAACGAGGCGGCGGCCTTCCTCGCCGACGTCGACTTCTCGATGCGCGAGCGGCAGATCGCCGAGCGGGTCATCAAGGAGATCGAGGCCCGGCTGGGTTTCCTTCTCGACGTCGGCCTCGACTACCTGTCGTTGGACCGGCCCGCGGGCACCCTCTCCGGCGGCGAGGCCCAGCGGATCCGGCTGGCCACCCAGATCGGGTCCGGGCTGGTCGGGGTGCTCTACGTCCTCGACGAGCCGTCGATCGGGCTGCACCAGCGCGACAACCACCGGCTCATCGAGACGCTGACCCGCCTGCGCGACCTCGGCAACACGCTCATCGTCGTCGAGCACGACGAGGACACCATCGCCACGGCCGACTGGGTCGTCGACATCGGCCCGGGTGCCGGGGAGCACGGCGGTCAGGTGGTCCACTCCGGCTCGGTGGCCGGGCTGTTGGCGCACCCGGACTCGATCACGGGGGAGTACCTCTCCGGCCGCCGCGAGATCGCGGTGCCGCCGGTCCGCCGGCCGGGCAACGGCAAGAAGGTCTCCGTCGTCGGCGCGCGGGAGAACAACCTCCAGGACATCTCCGTCTCGTTCCCACTGGGGACGCTGGTCGCGATCACCGGGGTGTCCGGGTCCGGCAAGTCGACCCTGGTCAACGACATCCTCTACAACGTGCTGGCCAACAAGCTCAACGGCGCCCGCCACGTCCCCGGCCGTCACAAGACGGTGACCGGGCTGGAGCACCTCGACAAGGTGGTCCACGTCGACCAGGGCCCGATCGGGCGCACGCCGCGGTCCAACCCGGCCACCTACACCGGCGTCTTCGACAACATGCGCAAGCTCTACGCCGACACCACCGAGGCCAAGATCCGGGGCTACCAGCCGGGCCGGTTCTCGTTCAACGTCAAGGGCGGCCGCTGCGACAACTGCTCCGGCGACGGCACCATCAAGATCGAGATGAACTTCCTCCCGGACGTCTACGTCCCGTGCGAGGTGTGCCACGGCGCGCGGTACAACCGGGAGACCCTCGAGGTCCACTTCAAGGGCAAGACCATCGCCGACGTTCTCGACATGCCCATCGAGGAGGCGGCCGAGTTCTTCGCGGCGGTCCCCGCGATCTCGCGGCACCTGACCACGCTCAACGAGGTGGGCCTCGGTTACGTCCGGCTCGGACAGCCGGCGCCGACGCTCTCGGGTGGGGAGGCGCAGCGGGTCAAGCTGTCCACCGAGCTGCAGAAGCGGTCGACCGGGCGGACGATCTACGTCCTGGACGAGCCGACGACCGGTCTCCACTTCGAGGACATCCGCAAGCTGCTCGAGGTCCTCCAGGGGCTGGTCGACAAGGGCAACACGGTCATCGTCATCGAGCACAACCTCGACGTGATCAAGAGCGCCGACTGGATCGTCGACCTCGGCCCCGAGGGCGGCAAGCGCGGCGGTCTGGTCATCGGCGAGGGCACGCCCGAGGACGTCGCGGCGATGGACCACTCGTTCACCGGCCAGTTCCTCGCGCCGATCCTCGAGAAGGGCCGAGCCGGTATGCGCGCGGCCCGCCCCAGCGTCGCCGCCGCCGCCTCCCGGCGTCGGACCAC
>CAVWQU010000032.1:0-19304 GCA_963757225.1 uncultured Actinomycetota bacterium | reverse complement strand
CGGCCTCCCCAGCGCGCTCGGCCGCCCGGTGCTCATGGGGGTCGTCAACGTCACGCCCGACTCGTTCAGCGACGGTGGGTCCTGGTTCCAACCGGCGGCCGCCATCGCCCACGGGCGCGCGCTGGCCGCCGAGGGGGCCGACCTCATCGACGTCGGCGGCGAGTCGACTCGCCCCGGCGCCGAGCGACCCAGCGTCCAGGAGGAGCTGCGTCGGGTGCTGCCGGTCGTCGAGGCGCTCGGCGACGAGGACGTCATGGTGTCCGTCGACACGATGCGCGCGGAGGTCGCCGCCCAGGCCCTCGACGCCGGCGCGATGATCGTCAACGACGTCAGCGGCGGCTTGGCCGATCCCGACATGGTCCCGCTGGTCGCGGTGCGCGGATGCCCCTACATCGCCATGCACTGGCGCGGCCACAGCACCCAGATGCAGAGCCTCGCGGTCTACGACGACGTCGTGCTCGAGGTATGCGGCGAGCTCGCCGACCGCCGCGACGCCATCCTCGCCGCGGGGGTCGCGCAGGAGCGGCTCGTCCTCGACCCCGGGCTCGGGTTCGCCAAGCACGCCCCGCACAACTGGGCCCTCCTGGCCCACCTCGACGCACTGCTCGCGCTCGGCCAGCCGGTCCTCGTCGGTGCGTCCCGCAAGGCCTTCCTCGGCCGGATCGGCGTTCCCGACGGAGCGGACCCTCGCCCTCCCGCCGACCGTGACGTCGCCACCGCGGTGACCAGCGTCGTCTGTGCCGACGCCGGTGTCTGGGGCGTGCGGGTCCATGACGTGGCGGGCACGAGGGACGCCTTCGCGGTGCTGCGGGAGGTGGCGGCCCACCGATGACCGACCGCATCCATCTGCGCGGGGTCGAGGCCTTCGGCTACCACGGTGTCCTCCCCGACGAGAAGCGCGACGGCCAGCCCTTCGTCGTCGACGTCGTCATGGAGCTCGACCTGGCCACGGCCGGCGTCAGCGACGGGCTCGACGACACGGTCTCCTACGCCGAGGTCGCCGGGGAGGTCGTGGCCCGGATCACCGGCCCGTCGTTCGACCTCATCGAGCGACTGGCCGAGGTGGTCGCGGACGACGCGCTGAGCCACCGGCTGGTCGACGCGGTGACGGTCACGGTCCATAAGCCGCAGGCGCCGGTCGGGCACCCGTTCTCCGACGTGGCCGTCGAGGTGCACCGCGCCCGGGGGATCCCGGTCGTCGTCGCCCTGGGCGCCAACCTGGGTGACGCCCGGGCCACCCTCGAGAGCGCGGTCGGGGCCGTCGCCGGCCTTCCCGGTATGCGGGTGCGCGCCGTCTCGCCGCTCGTCGAGACGGACCCGGTCGGCGGTCCGGACCAGCCCGCATACCTCAACGCCGTCCTGGTCGGCGACACGACCCTCGATCCTGCCGACCTGCTGCGCCGGCTGCACAAGATCGAGGCCGACCACGGACGCACGCGCGAGATCCGTTGGGACGCAAGGACACTCGACCTCGACCTCATCCAGGTCGGTAGGCCCGGGACCGGTTCCGAGGTTCGCCGAGAGGACCCCGAGCTCACTCTGCCGCACCCCAGGGCGGACGAACGTGGGTTCGTCCTGGTCCCCTGGTCGCTGGCCGACCCGGTCGCGACCATCACCACCGACGGGGGAGTCAGGACGGTCATGGACCTCGTCGCCGAGGTCGACACCAGCGGTGTGCGACCTGGTCCGGACTGGAGCACGACGTGGTGAGCGGGGCCGACGGGATCCGCACCCGCGTTCTCGTCGCCGTCGCGCTCGTCGTCGGTGGCGCGTCGTGGGTCGTCCTCAAGCTGGTCGCCGGCGGAGGCCGTGACCTGCCCTCGACGAGCTGGCTGGCGGTGTTCATCTTCGTCGCGCTGGGTCTCGGGCTCCTGGTCGCGGGACGCCCGGTGAAACGCCTGGTCGCCGGCCGGGCGACGCGCCCGCTGAACCCGCTGTATGCGGCGCGGGTCCTCGCGATGGCCCAGGCGGCGGCGCTGGCCGGTGCGGCGATCGTCGGGTGGTACGTCGCGCAGGTCATCCTGCTCCTGCCGGACGCCGACGTACCGTCCGTGCAGCTGCAGATGCTCGTCCTCGGGATCCTGGCCCTGGCCGCCGCGGGCCTGGCGGCCATCGGGTTGCTGGTCCAGAAGTGGTGTCGGTTGGACGAGCCCCCGAAGGACCCCTTCGCTGACCCTCGGGATCAGCGCGACGCGGACTGACGCCCGTCCACGACCCGCTCGAGGACGACGCACAGCCGTCGGAGCTCGGCGTCGTCGAGCATCCCGAACCACTCCGCGAGGGCGTCGTAGTCGCCGGCGTTACGCCGGTCCCAGTAGTCGTCACTCGAGCCGGGTCGTCGAGAGCACCCGGCGCCGGCTGTCGGACGGGTCGTCGTCGACGCGGAGCAGGCCCTTGCGTTCCAGGGCGGTCACCAGCTGGGTGACGTTCTGCCGGGTGCTGCCGATCGCGGCGGCGACATCGGTGACCGACGGGTCGGGCAGCGCCGAGACGGCGGTGAGGACCACCGCCTGCTGGGTGGTGAGGTCGTCCGGGCGAAGCCGCGCGTCCATCCGGGTCCGTAGCAGCTGCCCGGCCGCCAGGACCAGGCGGAAGGCGCGGACGGCGTCGGGCAGTCCTGACTCCGGACCGAGGTCGAAGAGGGTGACCGGACGTGGCGCCGGGGCAACGGGCCGAGAAGAGGCGCGTGACATACGCAATATATTGCCTTATTCTCGTCCTGGAAGCGAGGAGGTGACGCCGTGATCAGTGTCGTGCCGCACTGTGGGTACCTGTCGGAGACGTCGCGGATGCTGGAGATCCACCGGGCCCTGCGAGACCGCGGTGCCCCGGTACGGATGGCCACGCACGGCGGCACCCACGCAGACCTGCTCGGGCGCAAAGGCGTCGACTACGACCTCATCGAGCCCCAGCTGACCCCGGCGCGGTGCGCCGAGCTGGTCCAGAGCGGCCCCGGTCTCGGGCCGCCCGACCAGAGCATGTGGACCGACGACGAGCTGCTGGCGCACGCCGAGGCGGAGGCGAGCTACTTCCGCGACCACGACGTGTCGGTGGTCGTCACCGGCTTCACCCTGACGACCCTGCTGTCGGCGCGGCTCGCCGGCATCCGGCTTGTCACCGAGCACGCCGGCTCCTTCGTCCCCCCGCTCGCCGAGCGCGGGCTGCTTCCGCTGCCGACCGGACCGTCGCTGCCACCTCCGCTGCGAGCGCTGCCCCCGGACGTGGGCCGCCGGGCGTACAACGAGGGGTTCGGGTCCCGTGACCTCTACACCGCCGGGTTCAACCGGGTGGCCGCCCGGCTCGGCGTCGAGGCGGTGCCGAGCCTTCCGGCGATGCTGCTCGGCGACCTCACCCTTGTCACCGACCTGCCCGAGGTCGTCGGCGTGAGCGCCGAGGCGATGGAGGCGTGGCGTCCGGCTCCCGGTTCGCCGTACCGGCCGTCGACCCGGTTGGCCTACGCCGGCCCGATCCACGCCCACCTCGACGTGCCGATGCCGACGCGGGCCGAGGCGCTGCTGACGGCGCCCGGCACCACGGTCTACGTCGCCATGACGTCGACTCCACCGGACCTCGTGCGCGCGGTCGTGGCCGACCTGGTCTCGACCGCGGACTGGCAGGTCCTCGTCGCCGGTACGGTCCACGACGTCGCCGACCTCGAGGCCCTCGCGCCCGGTCGGGTCGTCGTCGAGGGTGTGCTCCCCAGCCACCTCGTCCTGCCTCGTGTGGGCGCCGCGGTGGTGACCGGCGGTCAGGGCAGCGTCCAGGCAGCGCTGTCGTCCGGGACCCCGTTCGTCGGGATCCCGCTGCACGCCGAGCAGGACCTCAACGTCCACCTCGCCGCCCAGCTCGGTGCGGCGGTGGTCCGACCGGTCCAGTCCATCGTCGGTGGGGTCGGTCCCGACGTCGCCCGCGTGCTCGCGGACCCCTCGTTCCGTGCAGCCGCCGGTCGCTGGGCGGCGCGCTACGCGGAGGTGGACGGCCCCGGGTTGGCGGCCGACCGGATCATGGCGCTCCACGCCCCGGTGTCGGGTGGCCGAGAGGTGGCTCCCGCCTACCGGTAGACCTCGCCGCCGACGGTGCCCATGGTCGGGTTGAGCACGCCGCCGACCACCCAGTTCGGGCCCCCGTGGACGTACTTGGTCCTGGCCAGTGCCTCGGTGAGCGCGCCGAGCTTGGCCTCGGGAGTCGGCGTGAACCACAGGTAGACCGCCTCCTTGTCGGCGAGCGCGCTGGCGCAGACGACGGCCTCGGGTGCGGGCGGGGCGGTGGCGCCGGGTGCGGGCGTCGCCGCGGGGATCCGGATCGGCGTGACCGCGGTGGGGCACTGGAAGACCTTGGGCAGGTCGTCGACCGAGCGGAGCTGGGCGCTGTCCACGGGGGAGGGGCCGGTCGACAACGGCACCGGCATACCGGGCAGGGCCGTGGTCGTGGACGTGCTCGGCTTCCCCTTGGTGGTGGTGGTGGTGGTGGTCGTCGTCGGGCGGGGAGCGGCCGTCGACGTGGGCGGCGTCGTCTCGGCGGGCTGAGGGTCGCGGTCCGCACACGCCGACAGGCCTGCGGCACAGAGAAGCCCCCACGCGGCGACCCCCACCGCTCGCCTACCCACCGACCTCACTTGTCGATGTCCCCCACGACGAAGAACATCGACCCGAGGATCGCCACCATGTCGCCGACGACCTGGCCTGGCAGCATGTCCGAGAGCACGGCGACGTTGTTGAACGACGCCGACCGCAGCTTGAGCCGCCACGGCGTCTTGTCTCCCCGGGAGACGAGGTAGTAGCCGTTGAAGCCCAGGGGGTTCTCGGTGGCGGTGTAGAGGTGGCCCTCCGGGACGCGCAGCACCTTGGGCAGCCGCACGTTGATCGGACCCTGCGGAAGGCGGCCCAGCCGTTCGAGGCAGGCATCGGCGAGGTCCAGGCTGACCTCGGTCTGCTCCAGGAGCACCTGGAGCCGGGCCTGACAGTCGCCCTCGCTGCGGGTGACGACGCGGCCGGGGCCCCCCTCAGCGAACAGCTCCGCATACGCGAGGTAGGGCTGGTCTCGGCGCAGGTCCACGTCGACGCCACTGGCCCGGGCGATCGGGCCGGAGACCCCGTATGCGTGGACCGTCTCCGGGCTGAGGATGCCCACTCCGCGGGTGCGGGCGAGCAGTATCTCGTTGCCCACCAGCATGTTTCGCAGGTCACTCATCCGGCGGCGAACCTCGGCGACGGCGTGCTCGACGCGGCCCAGCCAGCCCGCGGGCAGGTCGGCCTTCAGCCCTCCGACCCGGTTGAACATGTAGTGCATCCGACCGCCGGAGGCCTCCTCCATGACCGCCTGGAGCTCCTCCCGCTCGCGGAACGAGTAGAAGATCGGCGTGATGGCGCCGAGCTCGAGCGGGTACGAGCCGAGGAACATCAGGTGGTTGAGGACCCGGTTCAGCTCGGCGAGCAGCGTTCGCGCCCACACCGCGCGCTCGGGTACCTCCATCCCGAGCATCCGCTCGACCCCGAGCACCACGCCGAGCTCGTTGGAGAACGCGGAGAGCCAGTCGTGCCGGTTGGCCAGGACAAGGATCTGGCGGTAGTCGCGGACCTCGAAGAGCTTCTCGGCCCCGCGGTGCATGTAGCCGATGATCGGCTCGGCCCGCAGGATGCGCTCGCCGTCGAGGACGATCCGCAGCCGCAGCACGCCGTGGGTCGCCGGGTGCTGGGGCCCGATGTTGAGGGTCATGTCGGCGGTGGCCAGGCCGGCCGCCCCGATGCCCATGGTCACCTCGCGGCCGCCCGCGGCGGCGGGCCGGTCGGTCGTCGAGGTCATGGCGGCCAGTCTGCCGTATGCCCCTCGCCGCCCTCCGTCCGCGCGCCCACTTCTCGGCCCTCTCTCCCGCGCCACCCTCCCTGCGCGCCAACTTCTCCGCACGTGGGGAGTTGTTCACGGTCGATGTCCGACATGTCGGAAAAGATGCCACCACGTGCGGAGAAGTTGACGCGGGGGGACGCGGCTTCAGGGGCGCGCATCCGAGGGCACTGCTCCGGCGGCTGCCTACGCTGGCGTGGTGATCGCCGAGGACGCCGCCGAGCTGCTGGACCTGTCGGACCCGGAGGTCGTCGCCGACCCGTACCCCGCCTTCGCCGCCCTCCGGGCCGAGGCGCCGGTCGCCTGGCACAGCGGCCTCGGGATCTGGGTCGCGACCAGCCACGACGCCTGCAGCCAGGTCCTCCGGGAGCGGGCGCTCGGCCGGATCTTCCGACCGCGCGAACCCGACCACGAGTGGGCGACGTTCAACTGGCTGCACGCCGACTCGATCCTCGACAGTGAGCCGCCGAAGCACACCCGGCTGCGGCGTCTCGTGCAAAGCGCCTTCAGCCGCGGCCACGTCTCCCGCCTCGGCCCCCGGATCGAGGAGCTGACCGCCGGACTGCTCGACGACTGCGCCACGCACCTGGCCGCCGACCGGTCGTTCGACGTCATCGCCGACCTCGCCGAACCGCTGCCGGTGCTCGTCATCGCCGAGCTGCTCGGCTGGCCGGAGGCGGACCGGCACCTGCTGCGGCCGTGGTCACAGGCCATCGTCAAGATGTACGAGCTCAACCGGACGCCGGAGCAGGAGGCGGAGGCAGTCGCCGCGAGTGCGGAGTTCGCCGCATACGTCGAAACCCTTGCCGCGGAACGCGTTTCGGGCCCCGGCGACGACCTCCTCTCCGACCTGGTCGCGGTCCGCGACGGGAGCGACCGGCTGTCGACTCACGAGCTGGTGGCGACCGCGGTGCTGCTGCTCAACGCCGGGCACGAGGCGAGCGTCAACGGCTTCGGCAACGGGCTGGCCTCGCTGCTCGCGTCGGGAGCCGAGCCCGGCGCCCCGGAACCCCTCGTCGAGGAGATGCTCCGCCACGACTCGCCGCTGCAGCTCTTCGAACGGACCGCGACCCGCGACGTGCCGATCGGCGACGTCACCGTGGCCGAGGGCCAGAAGATCGCCGCCCTCCTCGGCGCCGCCAACCGCGACCCGGCGGTGTTCGACGCGCCCGACGCGTTCCGCGCCCACCGTGACCCGAACCCGCACCTCGCCTTCGGGGCCGGGATCCACTTCTGCATCGGGGCGCCGCTCGCCCGGCTGGAGATGCAGACCAGCGTGGCCGCGTTGCTCGAGCGGTTCGGGACGCTGGAGGTCGTCGACGCCGTCCGCCGGCCGACCTTCGTTCTGCGCGGGTACGAGCGCCTGGCGGTCAGACCTGCGCGATGACCCACCAGAAGTCGCCGAAACCGCCGGGTCGGCGCAGCTCCGCCACCGAACTGTGGTCGGCCAGGGCCCGGAGGTAGCCCGCCGGGTCGAGCGACGCGGAGGCGTGGCTCGGGATCGCCACCCCCTCGACCGCCTCGCGCTGGAGCAGCCGCCGGGTCTGGCGCAGCGAGTCGACGGCGACGTGGGCGGTGAGGTCGCACGATCCATCCGGGACGGGCTCGACGAGGCGCCCCTCCCGGTAGGCGACGAGCGTCCCCTCCCGGGGTCGGTCCGCGACGGTATGCCCGTAGTCCACGGCCACGGCGACCGAGCCCGGGGCCAGCCGGTCCAGCAGTGCCGACCACGCCTCGTCGCGCTGGCGCCCGACCTCGACGCGGTCGCCAGGCCGAGCCTCAGACGTCAACGCCGTCGGCCAGAACCGTTGGCACCACTCGAGATCCGGCCCGGAAAGGTGTGATCCCAGCGACTCGTTCGTGGTGTTCGGAGCCGGATTTCGGTGCGGCTCAGACCACGAATCGGAGGAGGGGGTGGCGAGGAGCTCGCGAAGGGTGCCGTCCGAGGCGACCTCCGCGAGGGTGCACGGGACCACGTCCAGCCATTCGTGGGCCACGACGAGCGCGCGGTCCGGGCGCCACCCCGCCGGCAACCCAGCCCCGCCCGGCGACTCCACCCACCCCACGCCCTCCGGTAGGTCCGCCGGTCTCGGCACGATGTCCAGCCCCGTGAGCGGGCGTCCGGGCTGCTCCGCATACAGGTGCGTCAAGAGCTCGCCCCGGCCCGCGCCGACGTCGACGATCCCGTCGAGCCCGTACCGGTCCGCCCACGCCCAGAGCGCCTGGGCCAAGGCCCGACCGGTACCGCCGTGCGTTGCGGTGGTGAAGTGTCCCGCCGGTCCCTCGGTGTGCCGGTAGAACCCGTGGGGCCCGTAGAGGGCACGCTGCCAGGCCATCCGCCACGGCACCGGCTCGCTCACCCGCCCATCCTGCCGGGGTAGGTTCGTCCGTCGTGAGCGCACACGACGCCTCGTCGCGCGAGGACCGACCACCGCGGTTCTCCGTCGGTGTCATCGGCGCGGGGCGGGTCGGTGCCGTCCTCGGTGCCGCGCTCCACCGCGCGGGCCACGAGGTGGCCGCCGTGGCGGCGGTCAGCGAGGAGTCGCGAGCCCGCGCCGCCGAGCTGCTGCCGGGTGTGCCCGTCCGCGACGTGCCCGAGGTCGTCACCGACGTCGACCTCGTGCTGCTCGCCGTGCCCGAGGAGACGCTGCCCAGCCTGGTGAGTGGACTCGCGAAGGTCGGTGCCTTCCGGCCGGGTCAGGTCGTCGTCCACACCTGCGGCCGCTACGGCGTCGGCGTGCTCGAACCCGCCCAGTTCGTCGGCGTCCTGCCGTTGGCCATCCACCCCGCCATGGCGTTCACCGGGACCGCGATCGACCTCGACCGGCTGAACGACGCCTGCTTCGCCGTCACGACCCTCAAGGAGCTCGAACCCCTCGGCGAAGCGCTCGTGCTCGAGATGGGCGGTGAGCCGATCCTCGTCGAGGAGGAGGACCGCCCGCTCTACCACGCGGCCCTCGCCCTCGGCGCGAACCACCTGACCACCCTCGTCGCGCAGGCCACCCGGCTGCTCGAGGACGCCGGCGTCGACGAGCCGGGTCGCTTACTGGGACCGCTGCTCGGCGCGTCGCTCGACAACGCGCTGCGGGGCGGCGTCCTCAGCGGCCCTGAGGCGGCAGGCGATGCCGGTACGGTGGCCGAGCACCTGGCGGAGCTCGCGACCGAGCCCCAGATCAGGTCGACCTACCGCGCGCTCGCCCGCGCCACCGTCGACCTGGCGCGGCAGCGGGGCCGCCTGCGTGCGGCCGACGCGGAGTCCGTCCTCGCCGTCCTGCAGGAGACCGACGACGCCGACGGCCGGGAACAGCCGAGGCGTCCGGGGGAGGACATCGCGTGACCGACACCGTGCGCCTACCGCGTCATCTGGACGCCCCACCGCCGGGTTGGTCCACCGACGTCGACGTCATCGTCGTCGGCTCCGGCATCGCCGGGCTGACCGCCGCGCTGCGCCTCCGCGAGCAGGTCGACACCGTCCTGCTCGTCACCAAGACGGTCCTCAACGAGGGCTCGACCGCCTGGGCCCAGGGCGGCATCGCCGCGGCGATGGACCCGGCGGACTCGCCGGAGGAGCACCTGCACGACACCCTCGTCGCCGGCGTCGGCCTCTGCGACGTCGAGGCCGTAACCGCCCTCGTCACCGAGGGGCCGCAGCGGGTCCGCGAGCTGGTCGCGCTCGGCGCGGAGTTCGACCGCGACGCGGCCGGCGAGATCCTGCTCACTCGCGAGGGCGGCCACCACCGCGACCGGATCGCCCACGCCGGCGGCGATGCCACGGGCCGCGAGATCAGCCGCGCACTCATCGAGGCGCTGCACCGCGTCCAGTCCGACCCGGGCATCCAGGTCGTCGAGCACGCGCTCGTCGTCGACCTCCTCCAGGCCGACGACGGCCGGGTATGCGGCGTGACGGTCCACGTCATCGGCGAGGGCCAGGTCGACGGGGTCGGCGCCGCTCACGCCCGCGCGGTGATCCTCGCGACCGGCGGCCTCGGCCAGCTCTACTCCGCGACCACCAACCCGGCCGTCTCAACCGGCGACGGGATGGCCATCGCGCTCCGGGCGGGCGCGGTCATGGCCGACGTCGAGTTCGTTCAGTTCCACCCGACCGTCCTCTGGCTCGGCGAGGCCGCCAACGGGCAGCAGCCGCTCATCAGCGAGGCGGTCCGGGGCGAGGGCGCGTTCCTCGTCGACGGCGACGGGGTCCGGTTCATGCAGGGCGTCCACGAGATGGCCGACCTCGCGCCCCGCGACGTCGTGGCCCGCGCGATCGTGGCCCGGATGCGCGAGACCGGCACCGACCACGTCTACCTCGACGCCCGCCACCTCGGCCGCGAGTTCGTCGAACGTCGCTTCCCGTCGATCGTCGCCAGCCTCCACGAGCACGGGTTCGACCTCGCCACCGACCTCGTGCCCGTCGCGCCCGCCCAGCACTACGCGAGCGGTGGCGTCAAGGTCGACCTCCACGGCCGGTCGTCCCTCGACGGCCTGTACGCGTGCGGGGAGGCGTCGTGCACCGGGGTCCACGGGGCCAACCGGCTGGCCAGCAACTCGTTGCTGGAGGGCCTGGTCTTCGCCCACCGCATCGCCGACGACATCACCGCGCGGTTCGCTGCGGGCGAGCTGCCGCCGACGGCCGCGGCGGCCCCGACCGGTGAGACGGCGCTCCTCGGCGCCGAGCACCGGCGCGACGTGCAGCGCGCGATGACGGCCGGCAGCGGCGTCGTCCGCTCGGCCGAGTCCCTGGCCGGAGCCGAGTACGAGCTGGCCACCCTGGCCAAGAACGCCGAGTCCGGCCGAGCCGACCCGGAGCCCGCCGCCTGGGAGGCGACCAACCTGCTCCACCTGGGCCAGGTCCTCACCGCGGTGGCCGCCCTGCGCGAGGAGACCCGAGGGGGCCACCTGCGGTCGGACTTTCCCGAGCGCGACGACGAGCACTGGCTCGGCCACCTCCTCGCCGTCCGCCGGCCGGACGGCACGGTCGAGACGTCGTACCACCCGCTACCGGTCGACGAGAGCGCGCAGGCGTGACCCGGCCCGAGCTCGACTTTCCGTTCGAGGACGCCCGGCGACTGGTCCGGACGGCTCTTGACGAGGACCTCGGCCCGCGCCATCTCGACGTGACGACGCTCGCGACCATCCCGGCCGACCAGGTCCGCAGCGCCGAGATCGTGGCCCGGGTCGCCGGGATCGTCGCCGGGCTCCCGGTCGTACCCCTGGTCTTCGACGAGGTCTCGGCCCTCGTCGGCACCGGCCCGGTGGAGACGGAGCTGCTCGTGGCTGATGGCGTCGAGGTCGACCGCGGCGACGTCGTCGCGCGCGTGCGGGGACCGCTACGCACCGTCCTCGTCGCCGAGCGGACCCTGCTCAACGTCGTCTGCCGGTTGTCCGGCATCGCGACGCATACCCGTCGCTGGGCCGACGCGCTGGAGGGGACCGGAGCCATGGTCCTCGACACCCGCAAGACGACGCCCGGGATGCGCCTCCTGGAGAAGTACGCGGTCCGCGCCGGCGGGGGCACCAACAAGCGGATGGGCCTCTACGACGTCGCGATGATCAAGGACAACCACAAGCTCGCCGCCGGTTCCGTGGCGGCCGCGTATGCGGCGGTGCGCGCCGCCTACCCCGAGGTCGACGTCCAGGTCGAGGTCACGACCGTCGACGAGGCGCTCGAGGCGTATGCGGCGGGAGCGCGGTTCGTCATGTGCGACAACATGTCGGTCGAGCTGCTCACCGACACGGTCCGCGCGTTGCGCGACCAGCCCGAGGACGTCGAGATCGAGGCGACCGGCGGGCTCACCCTCGACGTCGCCCGGGACTACGCGCTCACCGGTGTTGACTACCTCAGCGTCGGCGGCCTCACCCACTCGTCGCCGATCCTCGACCTGGCTCTCGACCTCGCCGACTGACCCCGTCTGCCCGCTTCCAACCCGGACTTGTGCCAAGTTTTCGGCCGATCCACGCCGGACAACTTGGCACTACCCCGGGTTGGAAGGCGGGCACGGCGGCTCGGCCATACTTGCCGGGTGACCGGCCAGCCTCTCGAACCGTCGAGCGACGACGTCCCCGAGCAGATGCGGATCCGTCGCGACAAGCGGCAGCGGCTGCTCGACAGCGGCCGCGACGCCTACCCCGTCGAGGTGGGCCGTACGCATACCCTCCAGCAGGTCCGCGAGCAGTGGGGCCACCTCGAGACCGGCGAGGAGACCGACGAGGTCGTCCGGGTCGCCGGCCGGGTGGTCTTCGTCCGCAACACCGGCAAGCTCTGCTTCGCGACCCTCCAGGAGGGGATCGGCACGCGCCTCCAGGTGATGGTCAGCCTGGCCGAGGTGGGCGAGGAGTCGCTGGCCGACTGGAAGGCGCTCGTCGACATCGGCGACCACGTCGTCGTCGAGGGCCGCGTGATCTCCAGCCGTCGCGGCGAGCTGTCGGTGCTCGCCACGTCCTGGCTGATGGCCAGCAAGGCGCTGCGCCCCCTGCCCACCCTGCACAAGGACCTCTCGGAGGAGACGCGGGTCCGGCAGCGCTACGCCGACCTCGTCGTCCGCCAGGAGGCGCGCGACATGGTGCGGACGCGGGCCCGGGTGAACCAGGCGGTCCGCGACGAGCTCGCCCGGCAGGACTACGTGGAGATCGAGACTCCAGTCCTCCAGCTCATCCACGGCGGGGCCGCGGCGCGGCCCTTCCATACGCATCTCAACGCCTTCCAGCAGGACATGACCCTGCGGATCGCCCTGGAGCTGAACCTCAAGAAGGCCGTCGTGGGCGGCGTCGACCGGGTCTACGAGCTGGGCCGGATCTTCCGCAACGAGGGCGTCGACGCGACGCACAGCCCCGAGTTCACGATGCTCGAGGCCTACCAGGCCTACGGAGACCAGACGACCATCGCCGGCCTGATCCGCGACCTCTACCTCGCCGTCGCCGACGCGCTCGGCTCCCGCCGGATCGAGACGCCCGCCGGCGTCGTCGACCTCGACGGACCGTGGCGCTGGCTGCCGGTCTACGACGCGGTCAGCGAGGCCGTCGGCGAGGTCGTCACCATCGAGACCCCGCTCGCCACCCTGCAGGAGTATGCGGCGAAGCACGACGTCGCGGTCGACCCGGCGTGGCACGCGGAGAAGGTGGTCACCGAGCTGCTGGGCGAGCTGGTCGAGCCGCACTTCTGCTGCAGCCGACGTTCCTCTGCGACTACCCCGCGTCGGCGCAGCCGCTGGCCCGGCCGCACCGCAGCGCCCCCGGGCTCATCGAGGCGTGGGACCTCATCATCGGCGGGGTCGAGCGCGGCACCGGGTTCTCCGAGCTGGTCGACCCGGTCGTCCAGCGCGAGGTCCTGACCGCTCAGTCCCGGCTCGCGGCCGGCGGCGACGAGGAGGCCATGCAGCTGGACGAGGACTTCCTGCGCGCGCTCGAGTACGGCGCACCGCCGATGGGCGGGCTGGGTCTGGGTATCGACCGGATGGTCATGCTGTTCACCGGCGCGAACATCCGCGAGACCATCCTCTTCCCGCTGCTCAAGCCCGAGGCCTGAGGCCGGTCATGTGGGACGCCGTGTTTCCCTACCTGGCCGCGCTACTACCGACGGTCGCCGTCGGCATCCTCTTCTATTTCCTCATCAAGACCATTCTCGAGGGTGACCGTCGCGAGCGGCTGGCCCAGTCGAAATGGGAGAAGGAACACGAGAAGGAGCAGGCCCGGGACACCCCGGAAAACTCGGCCTAATTCACAAAGCCGGTGCGAATGAATTAGGCTGGACCGGTTCCGGGTATTCACCGCGGGACGGTCAACTACATCAATCCCTGCTGATGTAACCGAAAGGAAACTAACCCCATGGCACAACGTGTCCAGATCGTCCTCGAGGACGACCTCGACGGAGGGGTGGCCGCCGAGACGGTGACCTTCGGTCTCGATGGCGTGAGCTACGAGATCGACCTCAGTGACAAGAACGCCGGAAAGCTCCGCGACGAGTTCGCCACGTGGATCGGGCATGCGCGCCGTTCCGGCGGCCGTCGCACGACCGGTCGTCGGGTGTCGAACGGCACCGCGAGCTCGTCGAGCCGCCGCGACCTCTCGGCCGTCCGGGCCTGGGCGCGGTCCAACGGCCACCAGGTCAGCGACCGGGGACGCGTCTCCGCCGCCGTCCAGGAGGCGTACGACAAGGCGCACTGAACCGCCGTTCGACCGGCTCCGGGGGGACACCGGTCGGATATCGGGCACGAAAGGGACACCTCGGATTACCGGGGTGTCCTTTTCGTGTGGGTCACCTGCAAGATGCGGTCATTTCTTGCGATTTCCTGCAAGACCCGATGCGAGATCGCCGAGAACCTCGAGCCGCTCGAGGACCTCGGTGAACTGCAGCTGGGCGAGGCGGCCGCCGGCCGCGCCCTCCTCGACCTCCTCCCACGTTCGTGGCGCGGCGACGTAGGGAGCGACCTTCCCGCGCAACGAGTACGGGCAGATCGTCGTCTTGGCGGCGGTGTTCTGGCTCCAGTCGAAAAAGATCTTCCCCGGGCGCAGCGACTTGGTCATCTTCCACACGACGAGGTCCGGATGCTTCTTCGTCATCTCCTGGGCCAGGTCCTGGGCCAGCGCGCGGATGTCGTCCGCTGAGTGCTTACCCGGCAGCGCCGCATACAGCTGCATGCCCTTGCTGCCGCTGGTGACCGGGACGGTGGTCCCGAGGCCCATCTCCTCGAGACGGGGCTTCACCCACATGGCGACCTGCGCGCATTCCTTGAGCCCGGCCCCCGACCCGGGGTCGAGGTCGATGACCAGCCGGTCGGGGTCGAGGGGGTGGTCCTTGGTGTCGACCTGCCACTGGTGCACGTGCAGCTCCAGCGAGGCCAGGTTGACCAGGTAGGTGAGGTCCGCCAGGTCGAGCACCAACGGGTACGTGAGACGGTCCCGCTCCGGGTGGGCGTCCGCGTCCCGGCCGTGCGACGAGACGGTGACGCGGGGGAGCCACGACGGCGCGCCCGACGGCAGGTTCTTCTCGAAGAACATCGGACCCTCGACGCCGTGCGGCCAGCGGATCCGGGTCACCGCGCGCCGGCCGATGAGCGGGATCATCACCGGCGCCACCTGGGCGTAGTAGCTGAGCACCTCGCCCTTGGTGGTCTCCGTCGCGGGGTACATGACCTTGTCGAGGTTGACCACGGTCATCCGCCGTCCGGCCACCTCGACGGTGACGCGTTCCTCCCGCTTCTTCTCAGGCACCGGGCACGTCCTCCAGGCTGACGTCGTCGGGGGTCAGGTCGGGTCGACGCCCACGGTATGCGGGTTGCCGGAGCCGACCCTGGTGGGTGAGCCCCAGCGCCTGCACCTCACAGACGAGGATCGGGTCGACGAAGGTCGCGCCGAGCGCGTCCTCCCGCGGGACGACCCCGGCGAACGGCGAGTCGGGGAGCCGGAGGCCGGCCAGCTCCGTGGCCAGGGCGGCCCCGGCCTTGCCGGCGATGCCGCTGCCCACCCGCCCGAGGTAGCGCAGACCCTCCGGTGCCGGAGCACCGACGAGCACGGCGCCGAGCCGGTCGGTGCTGTCGGTCTCCGGCCGCCAGCCGCCGATGAGCACCGACATCGAGGGCCGGTTGGGGAACTTCAGCCACTCCTCGCTCCGCAGGCCCGGGTGGTACCGCGACGTCAGGCGCTTGCTGACGATGCCCTCGAGACCCTGGTCGCGGGTCGCTTCGCGCAGCAGCTCACCGTCGGTGAACGTCGGCGGCACCTGCCAGTGCGGCGCCGGCCAGCTCGAGCCGCTCGAGGGTGGCGCGGCGGTCGGCCAACGACCGCTGGGTGAGGTCCACGCCGTAGAGGCGCAGCAGGTCGAACGCCATCAGGGTGGCGGGCGTCTGGGCGGCGAGCGTTACTGCCCTCCGGTGGCTGGTGACGTTGAACCGCTCGGCGAGAGCGGCGAAGGACGGGACGCCGGCCCGCATCGCGACGATCTCGCCGTCGAGCAGCATGTCCTCGAACTGGTCCGCGAGGCCGACCAGCTCCGGGAACGCCACCGTGACGTCCCGCTCGGTGCGGCTGGTGAGAGTCACCCGGCCGCCCGCGACGTCGGCGAGCACGCGCATACCGTCCCACTTGACCTCGTGCACCCAGGCGGCGCCGGACGGGACCCGCGAGGCCGGCATCGCGAGCATCGGGCGCATGGGCTCATCCTCCACAAAAGTCGGCGGCGGGGTGTCCGCACCGGGTCCAGCCGTTCGTGGTGGTGGTGAAGGCTGACCACACCGCACCCCAGAGGAGCTCTCCATGAAGCTGACCGTCAACACCTTCGTCACCCTGGACGGGGTCATGCAGGGTCCGGGCGGAGGGGAGGAGGACCGCACCGGCGGGTTCGACCTCGGTGGCTGGATGATGCCGGTCGCCGACGAGGACTTCGGCCGGATCGTCAGCGGCTGGTTCGAGAACGCCGACGCGCTGCTGCTCGGACGAACCACCTACGGGCTGTTCGCCGGCTTCTGGCCGGACGTCACCGACCCCGACGACGTGGTGGCGGCGGCGCTCAACACGCTGCCTAAGCACGTGGTCTCCACGACCCTGACCGACCCGACCTGGCACAACACGACGGTGATCGGCGGCGACGTCGTGGCCGCCGTGACGGCCCTCAAGGACCAACCGGGCCGCGAGCTGCAGGTGCACGGGAGCTGCGGCCTGGTCCACACGCTCCACGACGCCGGCCTGGTCGACGAGTACCGGCTGGTCGTGGCTCCGGTGGTCGTCGGCTCGGGCAAGAAGCTGTTCGCTGACGGTGCCGCACCGAGCGGCTTCGAGCTCGTCACCTCCGAGCGGACGGGCGCCGGCTGCCTGTATGCCGTGTTGCGCCCGACCGGAGAGGTCCGGGTCGCCGAGGCCGCCGTGCAGTACGGCAAGGACGTCATCGTCTGATGACGTGACGGGTTTGACAGGCTGTCCATCACCACGAAAGGAAGAGAACGATGCCGAAGTACCTGCTGTCCGTGTGGAGCCGCGAGGACGACCCCACGCCGTCCGAGGACGAGATGCAGAGGATGTTCGCCGATGTGGGCCGGTTCAACGAGGAGGTCATGGCCGAGGGCAGCTGGGTGTTCGCCGGCGGCTTGCACCCCGCCAGCACGGCCACGGTCGTGGACGGGCGCGGCGGCGACGTGGTGACCACGGACGGCCCCTACGCCGAGGCCAAGGAGCAGATGGGCGGCTTCTGGGTCCTCGAGGCGCCCGACCTGGACGCGGCCATCGAGCTCGCCCGGCGCGGCTCGGCCGCCTGCGGCGGCAAGGTCGAGGTCCGTCCCTTCCAGGACGACGTCTGACGCGTCGCGTGCCGACTCCCGACCCCCGCGACGACCCGACACCTCTCGGGACCCCCTCGACCGACGCTATGGTCGAGCGGGTCTTCCGGGAGGAGTACGGCCGGGTCGTCGCGGGGCTGGTGCGGCGGTTCGGGGACATCGAGCTGGCCGAGGACGTCGCCCAGGAGGCGTTCGTCGAGGCGGTGTCCCGGTGGCCCCGGTCCGGTCTGCCTCCCAACCCGGGGGCGTGGCTGACGACGACCGCGAAGAACCGTGCCATCGACCGGCTGCGCCGGGAGTCCACCCGCGACGCGCGACACGCGCAGGCCACCGCCATGCTCGGACCCTTCGACGACGAACCCGTCGACCCCGACACCGTGAGCACCGTCCCCGACGACCGGCTCCGGCTCATCTTCACCTGCTGTCACCCGGCGCTGGCCCGTGACGCTCAAGTGGCGCTCACCCTCCGGCTGCTCGGCGGCCTCACGATGGCCGAGATCGCTCGCGCCTTCTTCGTCGACGAGGCGGCCATGAGCAAGCGGCTCACCCGGTCCAAGCAGAAGATCAAGGCGGCCCACATCCCCTATCGCGTACCGCCCGACCACGAGCTGCCGTCCCGGCTGGCCGGCGTCCTCGCGACGCTCTACCTCGTGTTCAACGAGGGGTACCTGCCGTCGTCGCCCGACGTCGAGGTCCGCCCCGACCTCTCCGCCGAGGCGATCCGGCAGGCCCGGGTCCTCGCGACCCTCATGCCGGACGAGCCGGAGGTGCTGGGGCTGCTCGCCCTCATGCTGCTCACCGAGGCGCGTCGGCCCGCCCGCTTCGCCGACGGTGTCCTGGTGACGCTGCCGGAACAGGACCGCGCGCGGTGGGACGCCGACCTGGTCGCCGAGGGGCACGACCTGGTTCGCGCCTGCCTGCGCCGAGGGCGCCCGGGCCCGTACCAGATCCAGGCGGCCATCAACGCGGTCCACACCGACGCCGCCCGCGCCGCGGACACCGACTGGCGACAGATCGTCGCGCTCTACGACCAGCTGTACGCCGTGACGCCGACTCCCGTCGTGGCGCTCAACCGGGCGGTGGCCCTGGCCGAGCGGGACGGCCCGTCCGTCGGCCTCGCCGCGCTGGAGGCGGTCCAGGGGCTCGACCGGTACCACGCCTACCAGGCGGCGCGGGCCGACCTGCTGCGGCGGGCGGGCCGGGTGGCCGAGGCGGCCGAGGCATACCGGACCGCCGTGGAGCTGAGCGCCAACCCGGCCGAGCGGGCCTACCTCGCGGGCCGGCTGGCCGAGCTCAGCGCCGCGCGGGGGTGAGCAGGGCCTCCATCGCGTCGGCTGCGGCGGCGGCACCACCGGCGCGGGCGAAGCCGGCGGCGACGCGAGCGGCGCCGGCCTGCTTGGTCGCGGCGGTCCGGACGGCGTCCCGCAGCGCCGCCGCGGAGAGCTTCTTGACGGCCAGACGTGAGCCGGCGTCGGCGTGGACGACCCGCGCGGCGACCTCCAGCTGGTCCCGACCGAACGGGACGACGCACACGGGTATGCCTCGGGCCAGGGCCTTCTGGGTCGCTCCCATGCCCCCGTGCGTCACCGCGACGGTGGTCTGGTCCAGGACGTGGCCGTGCGGGACGAACTCGACGACGCGGGCGTTCCTCGGCACCTCGTCGAGGTGGTTCACGCCGGCGGGCATCGTCGCGATGACGGTGTAGGGCTCGTCCTCCAGACCCTCGAGTGCGGCGCGGACCAACGCCTCGTCGGCCTGGTACTCGGAGGAGGTCGTCACGAGGACGACGGGGCCGTCGATGTCGTCCAGCCACCCCGGCCGGGCGGTCGGCGGCTCCCACGGCAGCGCACCAACCATCCGGATCCCGTCACCCCAGTCGGGGTGGGGGTACTCGAACGGCTCGGACGTCGTGACCAGCATGAGCGGCGCCCGACGGAAGTACTCGTCCGCCGAGCCGACCGGGGCCAGGCCGTAGTGGGCGCGCAGGGCGTTCATCCTCGGCTTCATGCTCTTCTCGACCGCGCCGATGACGAGAGGGCGAACCGCCGCGTCGCGCAGCCGGCCGAGCGGACCACGCATGGGCAGCAGCCCAGGACCGAAGGGCGGCGTGCCGGCCGACGAGATCGCCGGGGTGTAGGGGCTGAAGATCGTCCAGGGGCCGCCCCACGCCTCGGCGGCGTCGCACGCACCCCACGAGTT
>CAVWQU010000031.1:0-42681 GCA_963757225.1 uncultured Actinomycetota bacterium | reverse complement strand
TCGTCCGCCACCGAGCAGCAGCGACATCGCCTCGGCTCGGGTGGCGGGGTTGCGCAGCTGGCCGCGGACGGCCGAGGTGATCGTCCGGGAGCCGGGCTTGCGGACGCCACGCATCGACATGCACAGGTGCTCGCACTCGACGACGACGATGACGCCCTGGACGTGCAGCTGCCGCTCGAGCGCATCGGCCACCTGGGTGGTCAGGCGCTCCTGGACCTGCGGTCGCCGGGCGAACAGGTCGACGAGTCGGGCGATCTTGGACAGGCCGGTGACGCGACCGTCCTTGGCCGGGATGTAGCCGACGTGGGCCACGCCGTGGAACGGGACGAGGTGGTGCTCGCAGGTGCTGTAGACCTCGATGTCGCGCACGATGATCATCTCGTCGTGGTCGATCGCGAAGGTGGTGCGCAGCACGTCATCGGGCGTCTGGTCCAGGCCCGCGAACGTCTCCGCGTAGGCCCGGGCCACCCGGTCCGGCGTATCCCGCAGACCCTCCCGGTCGGGGTCCTCACCGACGGCGATGAGCAGCTCTCGTACCGCGGCTGCGGCACGGTCGTGGTCGACCGCCATCGGGTCAGTAGTCCTCGGAGGGGTCGACCCGGCCGCCGTCCGGAACCTCGATCACCTGGGTCCGGGGCTCCTCGTCGGCCAGGGGGCTGGCGCCCGCCTGAGCGGCCTGGTCGATCTTGTGCTCCATCTCCTCGTCACCGCTGGCGTCCTGCGGCGTGTGGCCGTTGGAGCCGTTGGACCCGTTGGAGCCGTTGGAGCCGTTCTGACCGTGGGAGCCGTTCTGGCCGTAGCCATTGCGGTTGTAGGCGCTCTGACCGTTGGTTCCGTTGCTCATGGCGTCGCGCTCGGCGGGCGTCAGCACCGGCGGGAGGTCGCTCAGGAGGCGGGACTCGCTGGAGAGCCAGAGGGGGCGTATCGGCCGCTTGCGCACGTCGCCGAAGATCGCCGCCAGCTCGGCGGAGCCGAGGGTCTCCTTCTCGAGCAGATCGAGGACGAGCCGGTCGAGGACGTCGCGGTTGTCGTTGATGACGTGCCACGCCTCGTCGTGCGCGTTCTCGATGAGCTTGCGCACCTCCTCGTCGACGACGCCCGCGATCTCCTCGCTGTAGTCGCGCTGGTGGCCCATGTCGCGACCGAGGAAGACCTCGCCGTTGCTCTGGCCGAGCTTGATCGCGCCGACCCGCTCGGACATGCCGTACTCGGTGACCATCTTGCGGGCCATCGCCGTGGCCTTCTCGATGTCGTTCGCGGCGCCGGTGGTCGGGTCGTGGAAGACCATCTCCTCCGCGACCCGGCCGCCCAGCGCATACGCGAGCTGGTCGAGGATCTCGTTGCGGGTGGTCGAGTACTTGTCGTCCTGCGGCATCACCATCGTGTAGCCGAGGGCGCGACCGCGCGGCAGGATCGTCACCTTGGTGACCGGGTCGGTGTGGTTCAGCGACGCGGCGACCAGGGCGTGCCCGCCCTCGTGGTAGGCGGTCATCTTCCGCTCGGCGGCGGACATGATCCGAGTGCGCTTCTGGGGGCCGGCGACGACGCGGTCGATGGCCTCGTCGAGGGTGTGGTCGTCGATGAGCTTCTTGTTGGTGCGCGCTGTGAGCAGCGCGGCCTCGTTGAGGACGTTGGCCAGGTCGGCGCCGGTGAACCCGGGAGTCCGGCGAGCGACGGCCAGCAGGTCCACGTCAGACGCCATCGGCTTGCCCTGCGAGTGGACCTGGAGGATCCGGTTGCGGCCGAGCATGTCCGGGGTGTCGACGGCGATCTGGCGGTCGAAGCGGCCGGGCCGCAGCAGGGCCGGGTCGAGGATGTCGGGACGGTTGGTCGCGGCGATGAGGATGACGTTGGTCTTGACGTCGAACCCGTCCATCTCGACGAGGAGCTGGTTCAGCGTCTGCTCACGCTCGTCGTGGCCGCCGCCGAGTCCCGCACCACGGTGCCGGCCGACCGCGTCGATCTCGTCGACGAAGACGATGGCCGGCGCGTTGGCCTTGGCCTGCTCGAAGAGGTCGCGCACGCGGGAAGCACCCACACCGACGAACATCTCGACGAAGTCGGAACCGGAGATCGAGTAGAACGGCACGCCCGCCTCACCGGCGACGGCGCGCGCCAGCAGGGTCTTGCCCGTGCCGGGCTGGCCGTAGAGCAGCACGCCCTTGGGGATCTTGGCGCCGACCGCGAGGAACTTGGCCGGTTCCTGGAGGAACTCCTTGATCTCGTGGAGCTCCTCGACGGCCTCGTCGCACCCGGCGACGTCGGCGAAGGTGACCTTCGGGGTGTCCTTGGACGCGAGCTTCGCCCGGGACTTGCCGAACTGCATGACCCGGGACCCGCCGCCCTGCATCTGGCCCATGAGGAACCAGAAGAGGCCGAGCACGATGATGATCGGGATGAGGCTGACCAGCATCGAGCCGAACCAGTTGGTCTCGTCGATCTGGTCGGTGTAGCCGTTCGGCGGTACGTGGGCGTCGAGCGCGGCGACGACGTTCGTGCCGCGGGCCGTGACGTAGTACGCGTACACCTTGGTGGCGTTCTTGACCTTGTCGCCGTCCGAGAAGGACTCGCCCTGCTTGAGGGTGAGCTCCATCCGCTCGTTGTTGATGAGCTTGGCGGAGTCGACCTTGCCGGTGTTGACGAGGTCGAGGGCCTTGGAGGTGTCGATGCGGGTGAAGCCGCCGTTGTCGGACAGCGACAGGACGAGGATCGCCGCGCCGATGAGCACGACGATCCACAACATCGGCGTCCGAAGAATGCGCTTGAAGTCCATGTGCGTGCGGGGCAGGCCCCGACCCTCCTGCTTGGGTGCTGACGCGACGGGTCAGTCGGGGACCCGTCTCCCGTTCATTCTCGCAGGTGAACGAGCAACCGGAGACTCCTGTTCCAGGCACCCCTCGGAAGGCCCGGTATGCGTGACCCAGGTCACTGCCCGGCCCACCTCTCAACGTGGGGACTTTCGGCCCCCAGGGGGTCGACAAGCGCCACGGTCCGCGAGAAAAGAGTCGCGCGTAGGTTCGTGACGTCGCGCGCACATTGCACCCTGCGCGCAGCGTAGGGAACCTGCGCGCAATCCCTGCGGAACGCCGCGCGCTACGTGTAGACGGACGGGTTCAGGGTGCCGACGACGCGCAGGTTGCGGTACTGCTCCGCGTAGTCCAGGCCGTAGCCGACGACGAACTCGTTCGGGATGTCGAAGCCGACGTAGCGGACGTCGATCTCCACCTTCGCGACCTCCGGCTTGCGCAGCAGCGTGCAGATCTCGACCGAGGCCGGCGAACGCGACTGGAGGTTGGAGCGGATCCACGACAGGGTCAGGCCCGAGTCGATGATGTCCTCGACGATGAGCACGTGCCGGCCGGTGATGTCGGTGTCGAGGTCCTTGATGATCCGCACGACGCCCGACGACTTGGTGCCCGACCCGTAGGACGAGATCGCCATCCAGTCCATCGGCACCGTCCCGGGCAGCGCCCGCATCAGGTCGGCCATGACGAGGATCGCGCCCTTGAGGACGCCGACGAGCAGCAGGTCCTTGCCCGCGTAGTCGCGCCAGATGTCCGCCGCCATCTCCTGGACCCGGGCGAGGATCTCCTCCTCGGTGAGCAGAACCTTCTGGAGGTCGTTCCCCATGTCCGCGGCGTCCACGCGGGCAGGCTATCCGACCGGCGGTGCCCCGGCGACGGTCACCAGGTCCCCTCGGCGGCTGGCCTGGACGTGACCCGGCAGGTTGAGCGGCCCCTGGCCGTGCCAGGACGTCAGCAGCGCGTCCAGCGACTCGACGTGGGCCGCCGTCAGCTGGCCCGCCCCGGAACCCGCGTCGACGGCGAGCAGGCGCCAGACCCGGGTGCGCAGCGCACGGGGCAGCTCCAGCAGCGCGGTCGCCGACCACGGTGCCTCGCCCAGCGTGGGCCGGACGGCCCGCGCCTGGTCCTCGAGGTAGTCCGCGTCCTCGCGCAGCATCTCGGCACTGCGGGCGAGCGCCGCGGCGATGCCGGGGCCGAGCTCGTCCTCCAGCGCGCGCAGGAACCCCCGCGCCCGGACCCGCGCGAACGTCGGGTCCTCGTTGTGCGGGTCGCGCCACGGGTCGATCTCGTATGCGGCGCAGGCCGCCTCGGTCTCGGACCTTCCCAGCGCGATGAACGGCCTCACGAACAGGCCGCGCCGGCGCGGCATACCGGACAGCGACCGCGAACCGGAGCCGCGCGCGAGCCCCAGCAGCACCTGTTCGGCCTGGTCGTCCCGGGTATGCCCGATGAGGACGGCCGCGGCGCCCATCCGCTCGGCCGTCTCCTCCAGGGCCCGGTATCGCGCCGACCGAGCGGCGCCCTCCGGACCGGAACCGTCGCGCGCGACCCGCACCGTCTGGACGTCGACGGGGTCCAGACCCAGGTCGCGGCACTGCTGCGCCGCCGACTCGGCGACCTGCCGCGAGCCCGCCTGGAGCCGGTGGTCGACGACCAGCCCGGCCGCCTTGATCCCGAGCTTCGGCGCCTCGAACCCGACCGCGCCGGCGAGCGCCAGCGAGTCCGGGCCGCCGCTGCAGCCGACGAGCACCACCGAGCCCTCGCGCAGCAGGGACAGCTCCGTCCGCACTGCGAGGCGGGTGGAGGCGACCGCGGAGGCGGGACCGGTCACGACCGGCCCCTATCGCCCGTGGACGCGCCGAACCCAGGCCTGCGGGTCGCCGATCTCGGCGGGCGTCGGGAGCGTCTCGGGCGAGGACCAGATGGCGTTGAAGTCGTCGAGGCCGACCGTCTCGATGACGCCCCGGACGAACCCGGCGCCGTCGGAGTACTGGCGCATCTTGGCCTCGAGGCCGAGGACCCGCCGGAGGATGAGGTCCACCCCGGAGACTCCCTGGCGCCGCTGGGTGAAGCGCTCGCGGATCTGCGCCACGCTCGGGATGACCTGCGGCCCGACCTCGTCCATCATCACGTCGGCGTGGCCCTCGAGCAGCGACATCACCGCGGTGATCTGCTCGACCTTGGTCCGCTGGTCCGGCGTCAGCAGGACCTCGGCCAGCCCCTGCGACCCGGGCTGGAAGGCCTCCGGCAGCCGACGGGCGATCTCCTGGAGCCGGCCGGCCAGCTCGGTCGGTGTCGGGGCGATGTCGACGGTCAGCTCACGGGTACGGGCGACCATGTGGTCACGCAGCCACGGGTTGGCGGTGAACTGCAGCCGGTGCGTCTCCTCGTGCATCGCCACCCACCACCGGAAGTCATGGGTGTCGACCTTGAGCTCGCGCTCGGTCTGGACGATGTTGGGCGCGACGAGCATCAGCCGTGGCACACCCTGCGGCGCCAGGTCGTACTGACCCAGGACCTTGCTCGCGAGGAAGGACATGACGGCGCCGGTCTCCGCGCCGGTCACCTTGCCGCCGATCGCCGTCACGGCGTTGGGCTGGGTGCGGGAGACTCCGGCCGTCACCTTCTCGATCACCGGCGCGATGAGGGACGCCATCGACTCGATGTTGAGGTCCATCCAGCCCGGGCGGTCGACAACGAGCACCGGCGGAGCGTCTGCGGGGCTCGTCAGGCGCGAGGTCGAGGCGATCGGCTCCTGGGCGGCCGCGGCCGCCTCACGGAGCTCGCCGACGATCGCCGCGGCCTCCGACGGCGTCACCTTCGGCCCAGCGCTGACCAGCCGGCGTCCGGTCGACTTGGCGAACTCCCAGTCGACGTACTGCGGCCGATCTCCGGGCCGCTCGTCGGGAACCCTTGCCAGCTCGCTCATCAGTGTCGTCCCTGTCGTTGCCCCTCAGCGGCACCCGCACGACGCGAGTACCGCTACGAACCGGTCCAACGCGGCCCGCGCGGCGGTCGTTCCCGCCTGCGGCCCGGTGCCGTTGGCGATGGCCGCGAAGGTCAGCAGCCGGCCGTCCGCCGTCACGACGGTACCCGCCAGGGCGTTGACGCCGGTCAGGGTGCCGGTCTTGGCCTTGGCCACGCCGGCCGCGGTATGCGTGTCGTGGTCGTCGAAGCGGGTGGCCAGGGTGCCGGTCAGCCCGGCGATGGGCAGGTCGCGCAGCGTGTCGGCCATCCCGGGCACCTTCTCGCTGGTCCCCAACGCCATGACGTCGCCGAGCACTCGGGCCGGCACCTGGTTCTGGCGGGAGAGACCGCTCGCGTCGACCGTGGTGACCCCGGTGAGGTCCACCCCGAACCCGCCCACCGTCTGCCGCACGAACGCCGCCGCCTGCTCGAACCCGGGTTGAGTGCCCTTGAGGTACGCGGCCTGTCGGGTCAGCGACTCGGTCAGGGCGTTGTCGGACTCGTCCAGGGCGAGGGCCAGCTGGTCGAGGACCGGGGCGGAGGTCACCGTCGCGAGCGTCACCGCCCCCTCGGGCGCCGAACCGGGCTCGGTCAGCGTTGCCGCCACGCCCTTCGCCTTGAGACCGGCGATGAATGCGGCTCCGACCGAGGCGGCCGGGTCGGCCGGACCCGGCTTTCCCGGGACCGCCCGCTGCGACGACAACCCGATCGCCGCCACGGCTCCGGTGATTCCCGACTGCCGGAACCCCGCGGACCAGGTCGGCGCGAGCAGCGGGCCCGGGGCGTACGAGAGGTCGAGGGAGACGGAGGCCTGCTTGACTCCCTTGCCGCGCAAGGCGTTCACCGTGCCGGTGACCAGGTCGGCAAGGCCGGCGCGACCGGCCACCGCCTTGGGGTCTCCGGCGCCCGGGTTGAGCAGCGTGTCGCCGCCGGCGACGAGGACGACCCGGTCGGGTGCGGAGCCCTGGACGACCTTGGTCGTGAGCACCGCTCCCGCCGGGAACGTCGCGTCGACCGCTGCCGCCGACAGCAGCTTCAGGCTCGAGGCGGGCAGAAGGGAGTCGTTGGACCGCAGATCGAGCAGATGCTCGCCGGTGGCGGCGTCGCGCACGGTCAGGCCGAGGTTGCCGGCCAGGGCCGGGTCGGCGAGCGCGGCGGCCGTCGCCGCCTGCAGCCCGGCCGCGGTCGGCACCGGCTGCTGCTGGCCGGAGGCGGCCAGGGGCATACCGGCGTCGCTGTCGCGCGGCTGGGCCGCCGTCGTGGTCGAGCTCGACGTCGGGGTGAGGGTGCCCGACGCGACGTCAGGCGGGTTCGCCAGCGTCAGCACACCGGGGACGACGTCATAGACGTCGAGCGTCGCGTAGCCGGCAACCAGCAGGACGGCGAGACCCGAGGCGGCGACGATCCGACGCCTGACGACACGACGCACGATCCGCTGCCCTCCCCTGCTGTCCGGCCCGTTCTGACAAGATGCGAAGCACGATTCTCCCTGACGACGCCGGTCGATCGGGGATGCCGCTCGGCCAAGGGGGTTCACGTGGAGTTCTACGTCACCGTCGAGATCCCCAAGGGGGCCCGCAACAAGTACGAGGTGGACCACGAGACGGGACGAATCCGGTTGGACCGCCTGCTGTTCACCTCGATGAGCTATCCCGCCGACTACGGCTACGTCGAGGACAGCCTCGGCGAGGACGGCGACCCGCTCGACGCCCTGGTCCTCCTCGACGAGCCCACCTTCCCCGGCTGTCAGGTGCTGGCGCGGCCCATCGGCGTCTTCCACATGACCGACGAGGCCGGCGGCGACGACAAGCTCCTCTGCGTGCCGGCCAACGACCCCCGCCAGGCGCACGTGACGGAGCTCGAGCACGTCAACGAGTTCGACCGGCTCGAGATCCAGCACTTCTTCGAGACCTACAAGGACCTCGAGCCCGGCAAGTCGGTCGAGGGGGCGAGCTGGGAGGGGCGTGAGGGCGCCGAGCTCTGTGTCAACGAGGCCCTCGCCCGGGCCGCGGACGCCGGCCTGACCACCGCCCGCTGGCGGCTGCCGAACACCCAACACTGACCGCCGCGCCGGGAGGGCGTCTCACGGAACGGTGCGGATGGCGAGCTGACGAAGCAGCGGGACCGGGCCGGGCAGGGCGGTCACCTCGCGGGTCCGGGGGTCGACGGCGTGCAGATGACCGGTGTCGTCCACCACGAGCAGCCACCGACCGTCCGGTGACCAGACCAGTGTCCGGCCGGCTCCCCGGGCCGGGTGCACGTCGACCCTGTGGTCGGAGCCCGTGACGAGGTCCGCGACGTGCAGCGTCCACGCACCGTCCGGGGTACTCGTGACGAACGCGGCGAACGTCCCCTCCGGGGACAGCGCACCGGGAGGCCCGTTGCCGTCGAGGCGGAGGGGCAGGGTCCGTCGCGCACCGGTCGCCCGGTCGATGTGGACGGTCGAGCAGCGACCCTGCTCGTCGCACTCGTCGGCGAGCCACCCGGAGGGCCCCATCGCCACCACCTGGCCCGTCGTGACGCGTTGGGGTCCGCCCGGCCGCACCACGTAGGAGCCACTGACGCCTCGCACCAACGGATAGCCCGCGCCGTCGTCGGCCGCAGCGACGATCTCGGCACCGGCAGGGAGGGACGCGGTGGCGAGCACCCGGCTCCCGGTGAGATCGGTGAGCGTCATGACCGGTGGACCGTTGTCCTCCGGACCGACCCAGACCTGGTCCGGGTCCGACGCGGCGAGGGCCGGACCGGCACGGCTCAGCAGGCCGGACAGCTCCCGCACCGGCCCGGTATCCGGAACGACGTACCCCGGTACGGCGTCGAGCGGCTTGACGACCGCCCGGTCCGCGCCGACGAGGAGGAAGACGGGCCCGGTGCTCTGGAGCGGGGTGAAGTAGGTGGTGGTGATCCGGCCGGCGGCGAACTGGATCTGCGTGACGCTGTTGTCGCCGAGCGCGAGCAGCTCCCACCGGTCGGTCACCCCGAGTATTGCCGGACCCAGATCGGGCACGACGGTGGTCACGGCGGACGCGGAGGGTCCGACGGGCCGCTCGGGTGCGTCCGGCACCGGCCCCGTGCCACGCTGGACCAGCAACGGGACGACGACGAGCGCGGCAACCGCGCCCGCCAGCGTCAGCCACCCGGACCAGACTCGGGCGCGGCCTCGAGGCGCGGGACGGTCGATCTCGTCGCGCCAGTGCAGGTCGACGTCCGGCCGTTCCGGGGACCCGCCATCGTGGGCCATCCCCCGATCCTCGCCCCTCGCCCGGCCGTCGTCCAGGAACGCGTGGGCCGATGCGCGGGTCAGCGGTCAGTCCCGGAGCCGAGCCCGGGCAGCACTGACCCAGGCCGCCCCCCTCTCGCGGCCCGGGACGTGTGTGCCCGTATGCGTCGTGCCCGGTTTCCCTGGACTCGGCGCTATGGGCGACCGCCGTAGGGAAGCAGGTCGCTCATCGAGTAGATCGACGCGATCTTGACGACGGTGCTCGGGTTCGGCGCGTGGATCATCTGGCCGCCGCCGATGTAGAGGCCGACGTGGTGGCTGTTCGGTCCGCTGGTGCCGTAGAAGACGAGGTCACCGGGCTGGAGCTGGGAGATCGGCACTCGGTCGGTCTCGGCCCACTGGTAGCCGGTGTAGTGCGACATGGACACGCCGGCCTGGCGCCAGGCCATCATCGTCAGGCCCGAGCAGTCCCAGACGTTCGGCCCGGCGCCGCCCCACACGTAGGGCTCGCCGAGCTGGGCACGCGCGAACGCGATGACGGCGGCGACGCCTCCGGACGGCGGCGGGGGGGTGGGAACGGGCTTGGTGGTGGTCGGTGGCTTCGTGGCCGGCTTCGTCGTCGTGGGCCTCGACGCGACAGGGGGCGGGGTGGCTGCGGCCCTGGCCGCCTCCGCTGCCGCCTTGTCCGCGGCGGCCTTGGCGGCTGCCGCCTGCGCCTGCTTCTGCTCCCGCGCCGTCCGGGCCGCCGCCTCGGCCTCCGCGGCCGCCTTGGCCCGGGCCGCCGCCTCACGTGCGGCCGCCTCGGCGGCCGCCTTGGCTGCGGCCTCGGCGGCTGCCCGGCGGGCCTCCTCACGCTGGCGCTCCTGCTCGGCCGCGATGCCCGCCTGTCGCTGCTGCTCCAGCTGCACCGACGTGTTCTGCAGCGCCGCCAGCTGGGTCATCATCTGCTGTTGCTGCTGCTCGATCTGCGCGGTCTGGGTCACGGCGTCCTGCGCCGCCTGGCGGGCCTTGTCCGCTGCGGCCTTCGCCGCAGCCGCCGCGACCGCCCGACGCCCTTCCGCCTCGGCAGCGACCTGCTTGAGGTTCGCCGCGAGCAACCGGGCCGACTCCGCGTCCTGGACCATGCGCGCGCGCTCGGCGCCCACGGCCTGGATCCCCGATGCCTTGTCGAGTACCTCCTGCGGCCCGCCGCCGCCGAAGAAGATGTCGAGCTGACCGGTGTCCCCGCCGCCCTGGTAGACCTCGGCCGCGTAGCGGGAAAGGGTCAGGGTCGCGTCGTCCGCGGTCGCCTGCGCCGTCGCCGCCTTGGCCTGAGCGTCGGCGCTCTCGGCGGCGGCCTTCTCCAGCTGGAGCTGCGCGCCGTTGGCGGCCTCGGCCGCGTTACCGGCGTCCTGCTGGAGGGCGTCGAGGCGGTCGCGGGAGGCGGCGAGCTGCTGGTCCAGGGAGGCGACCTGGTCGGCGGCGGAGGACGCCGCGGCCTGGGCACCGGCGACCTGGTCGGCCGACGGGTACACGGGATCCGCGTGAGCCGAGGAGAGCGGCGCGGCGATGCCCGCGACGAGCCCGAGTCCCGCGAGAACGGTGATGCCCGCACGCGCGGCGCGACGCGCGGGCCGGTAAGCGTCGGGCACGGGGGTCCTCTCAAAGCCAACGGCGTGTCGCCTTGACGAACCGCGTCTCTGGCGAGCAAATGCCGGACGAACTGGGCGTTGCCGACACTAGGACCCATTGGTCACACTGGGAACACCCCTCACACGGATCCCGTTGCGAACCGGGCGAACTCGCGTCTTACACCCGTGTGATACGAGGACTTACACCGCTGTTTTTCCGCAGGTCACTCCACCGATTCGCTCATCTGTCCGAACAGCATCACGAAACGATAACGATGTCGAGGAGGTGACAGTCGGATGACCGTCAGTCGCGGCCGGAAATGGCCGCCGCGACGGTCTTGACGATGTCCGGGGCGAACACGCTCGGGACGATGTAGTTGGCGTTCAGCTCGGCGTCGGTGACGACCGAGGCGAGAGCGTCCGCAGCGCGGATCAACATCTCGGTGGTGACCTGGGTGGCTCGGGCGTCGAGCAGGCCGCGGAACACTCCGGGGAAAGCCAGGACGTTGTTGATCTGGTTCGGGTAGTCCGACCGCCCGGACGCCACCACCGCCGCGCGCTTCGTCGCCTCGGCGATGTCGACCTCGGGGTCGGGGTTGGCGAGGGCGAAGACGATGGGACGGGCGGCCATCTCGTCGATCCACTCCGGCGCGAGGACGTTCGGGGCGCTCACCCCGATGAAGACGTCGGCGCCGACGACGGCGTCATGCAGCGTTCCGGTCAGTCCCCGCGGGTTCGTCCGCTCAGCGAGCGAGTGCTTGGCCGGGGAGAGGGCAGGGTCCTCCTGGTTGAGGATCCCTTCGCGGTCCCACACGACGATGTCGTGGGCACCGGCGGCCAGCAGCAGCGAGACGATCGCGGACCCGGCCGCGCCACCACCGCTGACGGCGATGTGCACGTCCTCGATCTGCTTGCCGACGCAGCGCAGCGCGTTGCGCAGTGCGGCGAGGACGACGATGGCAGTGCCGTGCTGGTCGTCATGGAAGACCGGGATGTCGAGCAGCTGTCGCAGCCGCGCCTCCACCTCGAAGCACCGGGGGGCCGCGATGTCCTCGAGGTTGATGCCCCCGAACCCGGGCGCGATGAGCTGAACGGTGCGGACGATCTCATCGACGTCCTGGGTGTCCAGACAGATCGGCCATGCGTCGATGTTGGCGAACCGCTTGAACAGCGCGGCCTTGCCCTCCATGACCGGCATCGCCGCCCGGGGACCGATGTTGCCGAGCCCGAGGACGGCGCTGCCGTCGGTGACGACTGCGACCGAGTTGCCCTTGACGGTGAGGCGCGAGACGTCCTGCGGGTTCTCGGCGATGGCCATGCTGACGCGACCCACGCCGGGGGTGTAGGCCATCGAGAGGTCGTCGCGGTTCCGCAGCGGAACGGTGGGCTGCACGCCGATCTTGCCGCCGAGGTGGATGAGGAAGACGCGGTCGGAGACCTTGTGGACGCTGACGCCGGGTACCGCGCGGATCGCGTCGACGACCTCGTTGGCGTGGTCGCCGTTGGCGGCCGAGCAGGTGAGGTCGATGACCAGCCGGTCGTGCCGCGACTCGACGATGTCGAGCGCTGTGGTGATCCCGCCGGCGTCGCTCACCGCGGTCGCGAGCTGGCCCACCACCGCCGGGTCGGTGCCCGAGTGGATGCGGACGGTGATCGAATACGACCCGGTCGTCGCCTGGGCCCGCCGGATGGTCTGCGTCCGGGCCTGCTGCTCCTGAGCCGGAGTCGGCGCCTCGTCGTCGCCCTGCACGCCTGTCGCCACCGAATCGCCCCGCTGCGTCTGCATGGCCGCATCCTTCCACCGACTCGCCCGAGCGAACCCGACGCATACCCTCGGGTTGGCCGAATCGCCTCCGGCCCGGGCGCGACCGCCGCCCACAGAGCGCGCCCCTGCGCTCCCGCCCGGCTGACGGACCGGCAGCCCGCTCGATGCGGAACCACGTATCTCCAGGCGGTTTCGCGGATCTTCTCAGGGCAACACCCTGCCCTCGGGCCCGCACCAGCCTGGAGAAGACCATGACCATCACCGAGCCCGCCGCCGTCGTCACGACGAGCCCGGACGACGTCGTGCAGCCCGCGTCCGTGGCGCTGCCCACCACGCCGTTCCTGGAGGTCGAGACCGCCGTGGTGTCCCGGCGCCTCGACGAGCTGGCCGCAGCACTGCCCGGCATCGCGATCCACTACGCGGTCAAGGCCAACCCGCATCCCGAGGTGCTGGCCGCGGTCGTCGCGGGCGGCGGCAACTTCGACGTCGCCAGCCCGGTCGAGGTGCGGGCCTGCCTCGCCGCCGGTGCGGCGGCGGACGACCTCGTCTACTCCAACCCGGTCAAGCGGCGGGACCACATCGCCGAGGCCGCGGCGCTCGGTGTCCGCATGTTCGTCGTCGACTCGCAGCCGGAGGTCCGCAAGGTCGCCGAGGCCGCTCCGGGCACGGCGGTCCTGTGCCGCCTCGTCACCTCGGGCGACGGCTCCGACTGGCCCCTGTCCCGCAAGTACGGCTGCTCCGTCGGCCAGGCGGTCGACATCCTCCGGCTCGCTGCCGAGCTCGGGCTGGACCCGGCCGGCGTCAGCTTCCACGTCGGCTCCCAACAGCGCGACCCGAACGCGTGGAGAGGCCCGATCGCCGCCGCTGCCAGCGTGTTCTCGGCCCTGAGCGCCGACGGGCTCACCCCCTGGCTGCTGGACCTCGGTGGCGGGTTCCCCGCCCGGCACGAGGGCGACATCCCGCCGCTCACCGCGTACGGCGCCGTCATCGAGGACCAGCTGCGTCGGTCCTTCGGCGACCACCGTCCGCGGACCATCGTGGAACCCGGTCGGGCCGTGGTCGGTGACGCCGGTGCCCTGGTCACCACGGTGGTCGGCGTGGTCCAGCGGGGCGACACCCGCTGGGTGTACCTCGACGCCGGCGTGTTCACCGGGCTGGTCGAGACGCTCGACGAGGCGATCCGCTACCGCATCGAGACCAGCGCGGACGGCGGCCCGACCGGGCCCTGCGTCCTCGCCGGCCCGACCTGCGACAGCGCGGACGTGCTCTACCAGGTCACCCCGGTACGCCTGCCCCTCGCCCTCGCGGAGGGCGACATCGTGCGCCTCGAGTCGGCCGGCGCCTACACGTCGTGCTACTCGACCGTCGGCTTCAACGGGTTCGACCCGCTGCCGGTCATCGCCGGCTGAGGACCCGCGAACGGGTCCGGTCAGTCCGTCAGCTGGGGTCGGGAGCAGAGACCGAGGACCGAGTCGACGTCGTCCTGGGCCATCCGGCCCGGCGATGCGGTGGCGGCAACGACCAGCTCACCGACCAGCTCGATCTCCTCGCGAAGGGCCTCATCGGTGAGGTCACCCCAGTCGCCTCCCATGGCTCAAACCCTAGGGAGTCAGCCACCTGTCAAGCGGGCTACGTCCCCAGACTTGACCGGCGCGTTACCGAAGATGGCCCGATCGGGCTACGTGACTGGTCCGTCCCCCACCCGGTCGAGCTCGGTCACCACGCCGCCCTCGACGTCCACCTCGAGCGCGGAACCGTCCGGCAGCGAGAACCGGTAGCGCCCGGCGACCAGCTCCGGGAAGACCGCGGAGTAGGCGATCCGCTCGCCGACCGGACGGCCGACGACGGCGACGTGCGGACGGTGACCACCGGGGTGGTCGTGCGGGTGGTCGTGCGGGTGGTCGTGCGGGTGGTCGTGCGGGTACTCGTGGGCGACCGTCCGGCCGTCGGCCCGCTGGTACTCGACCTCGGCGCCCTCCAAGCCGGCGGGCAGGTAGAGGACTACCGCGCCGATGTCGCCGCCGATGTCGAGCAGCACGGAGCCCTGACCCGCATGCGGGTTCTCGGCGAGGTTGGCGGCGCGCTCAGGCGTGAGGGTGGTGGCGTGCGGCGTATGCGTCATGGGGTTGTCCTCGCGCAGGGGTGTGGACGGCGGCGGACTGGTCCGGTCCGCCGCCGTCCTTGGGGGCTCAGGCCGCCGGCGTACCGGGCTTGCTCTGGTAGCCGCCCGCCGGTGTCCCGAGGTACGGGAACGCGCCGCGGTACGGCGAGTTGGTGTTCGAGGTGCCGTCCTTGATGGCGCTGGCGGCCCCGTCCGGGGTGTAGCCCGGGTCGACGAGCGGGATGGTCAGTCCGGCCACGGCACGCAGCTCCACCGTGACGACGTCGTCGAGGACGCGCCGGCCGTTCGGGAAGCCTGCGGCGTCGCCGGCCACCAGCCCGAGCGGGTTGGGGTTGGCCGTCGGAGGCACGGCCATGTTGAGACGGAGCAGGTCCGCCTGTGTGGTCCCGGTGAAGTTCTGGAACCCGGGGACCACGCCGGCCGGTATGCCGGTGAGCAGGATCGCGAGCAGGTCCGCCCTCGGCTTCGTGTAGGCCTTGAGGTTCGGGAAGACGCCCGGGTAGAGGACCGGCAGGAGGCCGGCGAGCTCGGGTGTCGACACGTACTTGGCGAAGGCGCTGTCCGCCCATGGGTCGAGAGCGTTCCACCGGTCCTTGCTGGCCATCGGGACGATGACCTCGTTGAACAGCGGGTTGCCGAGCCGTGAGACCTGTTGCCAGGGACCGTGCCCCGACGGCTTGCCGGTCTTCGCGTCGAGGACCGTCGTCTTCTGGCGGCTGGCCGACGCATACACGCCGATGACCGAACCGGCGTCCATGACGTCCGTGGGGTTCTTGCCGCCCCGGGCCAGGTCGGTCTTGGGGACCTGGATCGCGATGGTGTGCACGTTGAGACCCTGCAGGCCGTTGACCCCGGCCGCGGCGGCCGACGGGATGAGGTGCAGGTTCTGGAACGGGCGAAGGGCACCCAGGTCGAAGATCGACCCCAGGTCGACGAAGAAGCCGTCGGCGCGCTGGCCCGCGAAGACCATCCGGCCGCCGGGGAGTGCGTGCGTCGCCTGCGCGGTGAAGTGCTCGTAGTTGGGCGTGCTGCGGATGCCGACGTTGACCGGGGGCACCGCGAGACCGGAGGCCAGGACCTTCGGAGCGCCCTTACGAGTCACCCGCGTGACCGAGTAGGTCTGCGGCCGGTTGAACGTCGTGTCGCTGATGTTCGAGATCGGACCGGTGTTGTAGAGGAAGGTGTTGGGGTTGCGGACCTTCGTCGTGAAGCGGAACTGGTAGGTCACGTCCGGCTTCGCGTCGCCACTGTTGCTCACGTGGATCTCGTAGAGGACGTCGTCGCCGAACTCGAAGAAGTTGGGACCACCCATCGGGTTCTGCATCGGGATGAAGTTGGCGATGAGGGTGACGGTGGACGGGCGTTCCGGGCTGACGAACGCGTACACGTCCGAGTTGTCGGCGACCGGATCCTTGGAGATCTCCGGTGCCTCGCGGTGCGATGACATGGGCTGTACCTCTCGTGCTGGGCTGATGCTGAGTTGACGGCAGCGCGAGTCCCCACGTCGCTGGACGCACAGGGCGGAGGGCCTGTTGGTACGCACCGGACGCCGCGCTGCGGCCGGTGCGGGCGCGGTCAGCCGCGCAGGTGCTTGGTGAGCGTGGCCACGAGGGCCTTGTCGGTGACCACGACTTCGCGCTCACCGGCCATGACGGCCACCGATCCGGTGGAGGCGTCCTTGATATAGGCGACGACGGCGCCCTCGGGTGGGGTGGAGGCGGATGCCGAGGTGGCACCCATCACGACGGGCGCGACGGCGATGGCCGCGACACCGGTTCCGCTGGCGGCGAGGAACCCTCGCCGGCTGGTCTGGTTCATGCAGGTGTCCTTTCACGGAGTTGCCCTTGCACCGTGAGGTTCGTCTCGGTGGCGCGGACGGATGGGGGCGCAGCGGACCGACTTCGCCGGACTTTGGTGGCGGTCGCCCTCACGGCTCTGCGACAGTGCTGGCTGACGGAAACTCATCCGTAGGAGCTCGTCGTGATCGCTGCACCGAGACGTCGTGTCGATCAGCCGCGGTGGGCGCTGCGGTGCTTGTCCCCGCGCTGCTGACCGGGATTTGGAACCGGGGTCGCCGTGGCCGCGCCGGGCGGCAAGCCGTCCGCCAGCGCTGGCGCGGTCCGGCTGCATTCTGTTCCGTTCGGTGGCCGCTGTGGACCAGGACGGCACAGCAGCTTCCGGTGTGCGGACCCGCCGATCCACGACAGAGCCGCGCAGATCGGTCGAGAACTGTCAGGTCGCCATCGACGAAGAGGCGGCGGAAACGATGTGGCCCTGCTCGGAAGTTGATAGCGCCGTTTGGGGGTCACGATTCGGCCGGCGTTCAGGATGATGTTGCGCTGCGTGTTGGACTTAAACACGGGCACCCGGCACCATGGCGGTTCTGAAGTCACACCTGGAACCGCGGATACATCGACGTAGTTGTCGCAGCCGCGTATGGACGTAAGACCCAGATCGAAGGGGACTGACTACGTGTGCGTCCTCCCGCCACGTCGAAAAGGTGAACCCGGGTCAGGTCGCCAGCTGCGTCATATGGCCAGGTGAGGTGATCGTCGGCGAAGCTCTGATCGACAGGGTTTAACGGGCTTGCACCACGACTCTTGTAGATGATGCCGGTCGCGTACGGAAAGGCCCGGTCGGCAGACCGGGCCTTTCCTTTGGCGCGTTACGGCGCGGGCTCACCGCCGCCACCGGCGAGGAAGCCGGAGTGGCCGTTGCAGGAGTCACCGGGCTGGAAGCCGGACGCCTTGCGCTCAGCAGGAGTAGCGCCGAAGAACTCCTTGCTGTGACCCCAGTTCTGCGGCGGGGCGCCGCCGGGACCGGGGAAGCCGGCACCGTCGCCGTCCTCGAGCCCGGAGAACGCGCATATGGAGTTGGCGTGGGCGGGCCCCTGGGTGGGCTTACCGTTGCCGGTGATCTCGCCCGCAGAGGCGGGACCGGCAGCAAGAATCAGGGCCGCCCCCGCGGCCGCAGTGCCGATCAAGATGGTGCTGATGCGCATCGGCTTCCTTTCACTTTTGTGGCCCGAGAGCGCCACCATAGGAGATAGAGGGACTGCTCTTGCCTGGTTCGCCGAATCCCACTCAAGCAACAATGAGTCACGCCGATATGTTGAGGTCTGGTGCTGGAGTTTCCGATATACGTTGATTGGTCGCCCGACTTTGGTCGCACACGATGACGATTCCGTTGGGACGCCAGTGCCGCCCATGGGAGCACGCCCACTTCGTCGAGATGCTCGTGGCAGACGGAGCGTCGCGCTTCCTTCTCGACTGAACAATCGAGGGAAGGCCTGGCGACCGTATGAGCCGCGCTTCACGGGTACTGGCCTGATCCGCAAGTGCACCAAGACCGAGGCCCCTGACCGCCGGCTGGCGTTACCCGAGTGGACGGGCAGCTCCTCCGTCCACCGCATGCGTCGGCCTCGGGACATGATCCTGTTCCCCTCCACCCGGAACACCTGGCAGGACCGGAACAACGTGGGCGCCAGCATCCGGAGGGTCCGCGCCGGTGCCGAAACGGAGTGGTCCGTCTCGCACATCACCAGACGCCCCGTGGCGACTCTTCGCGAGCGACGCTGCCGCCGCATCCGTGGATGCTTCTCTCGTGGCCCCCCGCGAGGGGACCGAAAAACCTGACGTCGTCCGCGATCCCCGTCAAAGGGGGTAGCGCACCTGGCGCCGTGGGTGTCCGCGATGGTCCGCGCTGGTCAACGCTGGTTCCGTGGAGCCGCCTGTCGGAATCGAACCGACGACCTATTCATTACGAGTGAATCGCTCTGGCCGACTGAGCTAAGGCGGCGTGCACCCTCGCGGGCGCGGGGCACCACTATACGGATTGGTCAGGCGTTCACCGAACCGACGACGAGCCCCGGGGAGGGCGCGCGACCGGCATGCCGGCTAGCACTTCACCCCGTCCTGAGGGGGTGTCCCGTCGATCAGCCAGCCGTCCACGGCCTTGTCGACGCAGGGGCTGGAGCGGGGGTAGCCGGTGTGGCCGTCACCGTCCCGCGTGACGAGGACGCCGTGCGCGAGCTGCTGACGCAGGCGGGTGGCCCACTCGTACGGGGTGGCCGGGTCGCGCGTGGTCCCGACGATGACGATCGGCGGGGACCCCGGTGCGGCGATCGGGTCGCTCTTGCCCGTCGCCGGGACCTTCCACACTCCGCACGGCACGTCGCTCCAGGCGAGGTAGCGCCCCCAGGTCGGTGCCTCCTGGCTCAGCTTCTGCGCGAAGGCCTCGATCTGCGCCGGGTCCGCGGTGTCGGCCTTGTCGAGGCAGTTGACCGCGTAGATCGCCTCCATGATGTTGCTCTGGTACTGGCCGCCCGGCGTGCGGCGGGCGTAGGCGTCGGCGAGCCGCATCAGGCCGTTGCCGTCACCGGACTTCGCATCTCTCAAGGCGTCCGAGAGCTGGGACCAGAGCGACCGGTCGTACATGGCCTGGAGGATCCCGGTCGATGCCCAGCCCTCGGTCAGCTGCGTCACCGTCTGGTCGTTGGTGACCGGGAGCGGCTGGGCGTCCAGCCCTTTGAGGAAGTTCTGGATCCACGCCATCCCCTCGGCGCGGGACTGTCCCACCGGGCAGTCGGGCTGGTTGACGCAGTCGTCGACGTAGGCATGGGTGGCCGTCTCGAACCCCCGGGCCTGCCCGGCCATCAGGTCCTGGGCGGTGAGGTCCGGCGGGACCGGCCCGTCGAGGACGAACCGCCCCATCTGCCCGGGGAACAGCCCGGCGTAGGTCGCGCCGAGGAAGGTCCCGTAGGAGGCGCCGAGGTAGTTCAGCTTGGGCTCCCCGAGCGCCGCGCGGAGGACGTCCATGTCGCGGGCCGCCTCGACCGTCGAGACGTGCGCGATGATCTTGGGGTTCTTCGCGGCGCACCCGGCGGCGAACGCGGTCGCCTCGGCGATGAGGCCCTGCTCCTCGGCCGGCGTGTCCGGGGTCGCGTCGACGCCGCCGATGAACGTGTCCAGCTCGCGATCGCCCACGCAGTCGATCGGCGAGGACCGGCCGACTCCCCGCGGGTCGAACCCGATCAGGTCGTACCGTCGCCGCACGTCGCTGCTGACCAGGGCGCTGGCCGACTGGCCGACATACTCGACGGGCGAGGCGCCGGGACCGCCGGGGTTGTAGACGAGCGCTCCGATCCGCTGGTTCGAGGAACGGGCCTTGGACCGGATCACGGCCAGCTGCATGGTCTCGCCGGTGGGGTTGGCGTAGTCGATCGGGACCCGCAGCTTGGCGCACTCGCCGCCGGTGCAGCTCGACCACTGCAACCGCTGGCTGTAGAACGTCTCCAGCCCGGTCGCGCCGGTGGGGGGCGTCTGCGGGACGAAGGTGGGCTCGCCCGACGACCCGCCGGAGTCGTCGGTCGGCAGGAACGGCAGCACGAGGCAGGAGGACAGGCTGAGCGACGCGACGACCGCCCCCACCGCCGCGAGGAGTGCCCGCCGGGCCCGGGGACCACGGCGCGGGGGGGTCAGCAGCACCGGAGCACGGTAACCCGAGAGGTATCCGCCCGGGGCCACAGTCGGTTCACGACGTGCTAACGATGGCAGGCCCGCGAATGTCCCGCGGGCCTGCCGTCGTCATTGACCGGGAGGTATGCGCCTCAGCGCCGGTACTGGATGATCGAGCCCAACCCGCTGGGCCCGAAGAAGCCGGCCGTCGCCGCATACACGAACGTCCCCTTGACCTCGACGGAGAGCGGAGCGTCGAGCTGCTTGAACGTGCTCACGACACCCGTCGGCGAGACCTTGCTGATCTTGCCGCCGAACAGCTCGGTGACGTAGGTCGTCCCGTCGCCGTGGACGGCGAGGTTGGTGGCACCGGCGAAGCCGGTGGCCAAGCGGGTCGAGGCACCGGTGGCCGGGTTCACCCGGTAGACGCTACCGCGAGCGCCGAGGCTCGGGTCCTCAGGGCCGCCGGGCAGCAACGAGACCGAGAGCATGCCGGCCGGCCCGACCTCGACATCCGTGGGCACGGCCTCGAAGTCGTAGGTCTTGCCGATGAGGCACAGGACGTCGTCCGGGACGGGCAGGGGGTTGCCCTCCTCGTCGGCGGAGACGCTCTCCAGAAGTCCCTCGGTGATGGTCGCCCGCTGCGGCGGGAGGACCGCCAGGGTGGAGATCTGTCCGGTGGAGGTCACCTTGATGATCGCGTTGGCGCCGGCGTCGGCCACCGCCCACGCGTTGCCGGGCAGGCTGGTCACGGAGTACGCGTGGGAGTCCGGGATCCCGGTGTAGGACCCGCTGCCGTGGGTCATGATGTCGAGCCACGCGCGGCCGGCCGCACAGTCGGTGCCGGGCTGAAGTCCGTAATGGACGTTGCCGTCCGGGTTGTGGGCGTTCTCGTACCCCAGCAGGTCGGCGGTCACCGTGCGGCTGCCGCGCGTGATCACCAGCGCCGAGGCCGTGTGAACGAAGCCGCTGTCGTCGGTCGAGCTCGTCGTGTAGGCGACGGCGGCACCGTTGGTGTCGACGCCGGCGACCTCCGAGTTCGGGTTGGACAGGCCGTAGGCGACGTGGGTCTTGACGCCCTTCTCGATCCGGCTGATCTCGTTGGTCGCCCCGTCCGCGACGTAGACCGCGTTGCCCTGGACCGCGATATTGAAGGGAGCGATGACGTCCGAGCTGAGCGTGCGGCTCCAGTCGTCAGAAGCCTTCTGGGCGGCTGAGCTCTTCGCCGACGCCGCCGGGACGGCCACGAGACCCAGCGCGGCCGTCGCTGCGCAGGCGAGGACGAGACGTTTCCTGATCACCATGTGTACTCCTCGTGTCGGTGACCGACTCCCTGCGGAGAAACGAGCGCCCCTGCCCGATGTCCCCCGGCCGGCCTGCCAATAGTGTGTCGGGAGAGGGCTGCTCAGGTCCGAGGTTTCGGCGAACTCCGCCTCCGTCTCAGTCGGCCGGGCGCCCGGTCATCACGGTGATCGTCATGGCCTCCAAGGCGAGCAGCGGTGCGACGTTGAGGTTGATCCGGTCCCGGGCCTCCCCCACCGCCTCCATCGCCTGCAGCAGCTGCTCGGGAGAACGCATCGCGGCCAGCGCTCGCACGACGTCGACGCTGTCCTGGTTGACCAGGTCGACGTGCGCTCCGATCCGCAGCACCAGGGCGTCGCGGTGGATGGACAGCAGGTCGACGAGGGCGCGGTCGACGGTGTCGCGGGCGAACCGAGTGGCCCGCGTCTTCTGCTCCTTCTCCAGCGCGCTCAGCTGAGACCGGATGTGCGGGGGCTGGGTCCGGGCCGCGGGGTCGGCGCCCAGCGTCTCCAGCAGCCGGGCGCGTTCGGCGGCGTCCCGCTCGGCTCCGGACGACGAGGACTCCTCGTCGGCGATCGAGGCGAGGTCGGCCGCGGCGGCGATCGCGTCGCCGATGGTCCGTATGCGGCCGGGCATCGCGATGACGTCGCGCCGCCGGATCCGCGCCCCTTCGTCACGAGCCAGCCGCCGCGCGAGCCCGACGTGGGACTGGGCGGCGCGGGCCGCATACCGGGCCATGCCGGGGTCGATCCCGTCGCGCCGGACCAGCAGGTCGGCGACGTCCTCGACCGGCGGCGTGCGTAGGCGCACGTGCCGCGACCGGGAGCGGAGGGTGATGATGACGTCCTCGACCGAGGGGGCGCAGAGCATCCAGACGGTGCGGGGGGTGGGTTCCTCGAGCGCCTTGAGCAGGGCGTCGGCGGCCCGCTCGGTGAGGCGGTCGGCGTCCTCGACGATGAGGACCCGCCAGCGGCCGACGGACGGCCGAAGGCCGGCCTCCTGCACCAGCGCGCGGGTGTCCTCGACGCGGATCGACAGGCCCTCGGTGGCCTTGACCGTGACGTCGGCGTGGGTGCCGTCCATCGCCGTGCGGCACTCGCGACAGGTCCCGCAGCCGTCGTCGGGGCACTCCAGCGCGGCGGCGAAGGCCCGCGCGGCCACGGACCGGCCCGACCCCGGCGGACCGGTGAACAGCCAGGCGTGGGTCATCGCCGCCGGGTCGGCCACGGCCCGGGTCAGGGTCGCGACCGCGTCGGGCTGGCCGATGACGTCGTCCCAGACGCTCATGCGCCCTCCTCCAGGGCCAGCCCGGATTCGCGCAGCCGGGCGACGACCCGCGGCGTGGATCTCCTCGGCCGGCAGGGTGGCGTCGACGACGAGGTAGCGGTCGGGCTCGGCCTCGGCGAGCTCGAGGAAGTGCGCCCGGACCGCGTCGTGGAAGGCGTCGCCCTCGGCCTCCAGGCGGTCGTGCACGTCGCCGCGCCGGCTGCGGCCGGTTCCCGACGGGATGTCGAGGACGACCGTGAGGTTCGGGACGAGTCCCGCGACGGCCCACAGCTGGATGTCGGCGACCTCCTGCGACCCCAGGTGGCGCCCTGCGCCCTGGTAGGCGATCGCCGAGTCGATGTAGCGGTCGGTGAGGACCACTCGGCCGGCCGTCAGCGCCGGCGCGACCACGGTGTCGACGTGGTGGGCCTTGTCCGTCGCATACAGAAGGGCCTCAGCCCGGGGCGAGACGTGGTCGCCGTGCAGGACGAGGTTGCGCAGCGCGACACCGAGGTCCGTGCCTCCGGGCTGGCGAGTCTCGAGCACATCGAGCCCGGCGCGGCGCAGGGTGTCGGCGAGCAGTCGCACCTGCGTCGACTTGCCTGCTCCGTCGCCCCCCTCGAACGCGACGAACAGCCCGTTCCGCGGCGTCGCCATGCCCGCGATGGTAGGGCAGCGCGGCGTCAGTCCCTCGGGCGCCGTCCACAAACCCGGTTGACCTTGACGTGGGGTCGGTCCGTACCGTCGTCGACCATGACCACGCAGCCGGCGCCGGTCCGCGAGGTGCGACGCGTCAACGACTGGGCCCCCGACGAGCCCGGAGAGCTCGTCGGCCTGCTGCTGCCGGCAGCGGGCGATCGGTGGGTGCCCGCGACGGTGTTCGGCGCCGCGCTCGGCCCGGCGACCGACGAGCACCTGGCGGAGTCGCTGGTGCGTGAACGCGGCCTCGCGTCGCTGGCCGAGCGGTGGTGGGTCCGGGTGGGCGAGGCCGACTGGCGGGAGGCGTGGCTCCTGGAGGTCAAGCCCGACCGGATCCGACTGCGCTGGGACGACCCGATGCTCATGCAGGCCGGCCACGGTGAGTGGGTCCGCCTGGATCAAGCCGAGATCCAGCGGCAACGCCCCGCGCACTGACCACTGCTTCCGACGGGTGTGATTCGCCCACGAAGCGCCGCCAGGGCCGCGCCACTAGGGTGCGGCCATGACGGTCCGGGTCGGCTTCCTTCGCGCGGTGAACCTCGGCAAGCGGAAGGTCGAGATGACGCGCCTCAAGGCAGTCGCCGAGGGCCTGGGCTACGACGACGTCTGGACCTACATCAACAGTGGCAACGTCGTCTTCGACGCGAAAGGCGCCCGCACCACCGTCGAGAAGAACCTCGAGAAGGCCCTCGAGGACGAGTTCGGCTTCGAGTGCACCACCTTCGTCCGGACCGCCGCCGAGCTCGAGAAGACCCTGGCCGCAACGCCGTTCGAGGTCGGCAGCGGGGACACGCACTTCGTCACGTTTCTCAAGAAGGCGCCGTCCGCGAGCGCGGCCAGGGCCATCGAGGGACTCTCCACCGACTTCGACACGCTCGTGGTCCAGGGCGCCGACGTGCACTGGCTGATGCACGGCCGGTCGATCGAGAGCCAGATCGCCAAGCGGCACTGGGAGCAGATTCTCGGCCCCCTCAGCTCGACCAGCCGCAACGTCCATGCGCTGACGAAGCTCAGCGACAAGATCGCCGCCCGGGCGTCCTCCTAGGAGGACGCGGCCGCGCGGTCGGCGTTCGCGTGGATCGCATCCCGTACGTACTGCGCGAGACCCGGCTCCTGGTCCTCGTACGTCTTCGTGAACCGGGGGTCCGCGACGTACATGTCGCCGAGGTTCCGGTGGAAGTCCGGCGTGATCTCGTAGAACCGGTCGTTGATGTGCCGGCGGTGCCGCTCGGCGGCGTCCATCGCCCGCTCGCTGGTCGCCGGGGCGCCAGATCGCTTGGCGTCGACCAGATCGGTCCCGATGGAGTCCATCTCGGCCTTGATCTCGACCCAGTCGGCCTTGGTGTACTGCGACGTGCGGCGCTGCGACTGCTTCCACGCGTCGCTGTCACCCCACCGCTCCTCGGCCTCCGCCGCGTACTCCTCGGAGTACCCGTCGCCGAACAGCTCTCTCTGCTCCTCTGGCGTGAGCTTCAGTCCAGACATCTCCCTCTCCAATGCTCGGTCGATGGCCGTGACGAGCTCGCCGAGCTCGTCCAGCCGGGACATGACCGCCGCGCGCTGGCGGCGCAGGTGGGACTCGAGGTCGGCGCCACTCGCGTCGAGCAGCTCGCCGATCTCCTCGAGCGGGAACCCCAGCCGCCGGTACACGACGATGTTCTGGAGCCGCTCGAGGTCCTGCGCGGTGTAGAGCCGGTAGCCCGCCGGCGTGCGTTCACTGGGGTGCAGCAGCCCGATCTCGTCGTAGTGGTGCAGCGTTCGCACCGTCACGCCGAGCTCCTCGGCCACCTGCCCCACCGTCCACACGGCGTCCACCAGCATTCCTCCGGTCATGCCCCAAGGCTCACGCCTCACGTCGGGTGAGGGTCAAGTCGAGTATGCGCGGCGTGCAGATCGTGGGAAGAAGTCGACACTGAGGGGTCGACTTCTTCCCACGATCGGGCGAGCTCGGGCGAGCTCAGGCGTCGACCGACTCGGCGTCGGCGGCGACCGGCTGGCGGTCGTCCCCCCGCAGCATCACCAGGGTGACGACCGCCGCGAGGACGAGCACGCCCGCGGCGGTGAGGCTGGCGGCGTGCATCGCCGAGGTGTATGCCGCGCGTCCCGCGTCCAGGACGGCCTGGCCGAGTGCGGCCGGCAGCTGCGCGGCGACCGCGACGGCACCGCCCAGCGTCTGGCCCGCCTCCTCCGCGACCGCGGCCGGCAGCCCCTCGGGCATCAGCAGGTCGGCCTGGGTGCGGTACACCGCCGCCATGACGCTGCCGAGCAGGGCCATGCCCAGGGCGCCACCGAGCTCACTCGAGGTCTCGACGAGGCCCGCGACCGACCCGGCCCGCTCAGCCGGCGCGACGCCGACGACGTAGTCGGTGATCAGGGAGAGGACGGCCACCAGCCCGCCGGACACCAGGCCCGCCGCGCCCAGGACGAACCACAACCCGGTGGTCGGCTCGACCCGGCTGATGAGCACGAACCCGGCCACCGAGATCACGAAGCCCGCCGCCATGACGGCCGGCCGCCCGACCTTCGGTGCCAGCACCGCGGCCAAGGGTGCGGCCGCGCCGACGACGACCGACGGCACCAGGCTGTAGAGCGCGGCCGCGAGCGGGCTGAGGCCGAGGACCGACTGGAGGTACTGCGTGAGGATCACCGCGTTGCCCATGATCGCGAACATCGCCAGCACGTTGACGATGACCGACCCGCCGAACCGCCGCTCGGTCAGGGCGCGGACGTCGAGCATCGGGACCTCGGCGGTGAGCTGGCGCCGCACGAAGCCGACGCCGATGAGCACCCCGGCAACGGCATACAGGACCGCGTGCGTCGACCACCCGTCGGACGCGACCGACTTGATGCCGGCGATGACCGGGATGACGGTGCCGAGCGCGAGCAGCGAGCTGAGCCAGTCGAACCGGGCCGCGCGGGTGCCCTTCGACTCCGGCAGGAGGAACGGCGCTGTCGCGAGCAGCAGGATCATCACGGGGATGTTGATGAGGAACACCGAGCCCCACCAGAAGTGCTCAAGGAGGATCCCGCTGATGATCGGGCCGATGGTGACTCCGCCGGTCAGCGCGGCCGACCAGATCGCGACCGCCTTGGTGCGGTCGGCCTCCTCGTGGAACAGGTTGCGGATGAGGGCGAGGGTCGAGGGCATGAGGGTCGCGCCGGCGACCCCGAGCACCGCGCGAGCCGCGATGAGCATCTCGGCCGACTGCGCATACGCCGCGAGGAGCGACGCCGCGCTGAACCCCACGGCCCCGATGAGCAGCAGCCGACGGCGGCCGATCCGATCGCCGAGCGAGCCCATGGTGAGGAGCAGGCCGGCGAGGACGAAGCCGTAGATGTCGAAGATCCACAGCTGCTGGGTGGCGGTCGGCTGAAGGTCCTGGGCGATGAACGGCACCGCGAAGAAGAGGACGGACACGTCCATCGACGCGATGAGGATGGGCAGGATCAGCACGGCCAGCCCGATCCACTCGCGGCGCCCGGCTCGTGAGGTCATGGCGATCTCCTTAACTGCGTACAGAGTTAACTGTTGTCGATGTACGCAGAACTTACGACACAAGTTGTGTACCGCGCAAGCAGTTTCCGTATGCTGTTTCCGTGAGCACCGTCGAGCCTCCGCTCCCGCGCTACCTCCAGCTGCTCTGGGACCGCGAGGCCACCGGCCGGCGCGGCCCGAAGCCGGGGCGGACTATCCAGGAGCTCGGCGCTGCCGGGGTGGTCGTGGCCGACCGTGACGGGCTCGACGGGGTGTCGATGAAGTCGGTGGCGGCCGAGCTCGGGATGACGCCGATGTCGCTGTACCGCTACGTCGACTCCAAGGAGCAGCTGCTCGAGGTCATGCTCGACGCCGCCTACGGTCCGGCGGACCTCGCGATCGTGTCCACCGGGCCGTGGCGCGAACGGCTGACCCGCTGGGCGTGGGCGCTCGCCGACGCGCTGGTCCGGCACCCGTGGATCTCGGCCACGCCGATGACCTCGCCGCCGCTGTCGCCGAACATCATCGGCTGGACCGAGGCGGGCGCCCGGGCGTTCGAGGGCATGGCGCTCACCAACCAGCAGAAGATGTCGTCGCTGCTGGTCGTGGACGGCTACGTGCGCAGCCACGTGGCGATGTCGGTCACCATGGGTTTCACCGCGACCGACGCGCCGCCGCCGGACCCCTACGTGACGATCCTGCCGCGGCTGCTCGACCCGGAGCGGTTCCCCGCGTTGCTCGCGGCGTCACCAGCCATCACCGACGAGCAGGACGACGAGGACTTCTTCCGCGACGAGATGCGGTTCGGCCTCGACCTGATCCTCGACGGCATCGAGTCGCTCACCCACCGCTGACCCGCTTCCAGACGCCCGTTGTTGCCGGTTTGGGGCGGCGAGAAGCGCCGAAACCAGCAGCAACGGTGGTCTGGAAGCGGGAAGCGTCAGTGCCAGCCGGCGGGGTCGACGCCGCCGGGGATGTCGCGCTCGGGGTCGTAGGGCAGCCGGGTGAACCGGAACGACGCGAGGTCGAGGTGGCTCACCGCGCCGTCAGCGTCCCGGACCACGACCAGCGGCTCCCCCGCGTAGTAGCCCTCGAGCCCGACCCACGAACCGTCGGCCGCCTTGCGGAAGCGCGCCCCGCGGCCCTCCCCCGGAACCCCGAGCTCGATCCCACCATCGCCGGTCGCGGTGAGCATCGTCACGGCCGGACCCCAGTGCCACAGCCCGCCGATCTCGACCGCGTCGGAGTCGGAGCCACCGGCGTACCAGGTCTCGGGGGCGACGGGCTCGCGCTCCCGGACCAGGGTGAGCAGGTCGCGGGCGAACGAGACCGGCCCGCTCGTCGTGTTGCTGAAGACCACCACGCCGTCGCCCGTCTCGACATCCACCTGGAGGCCCGCGAGGAACCCGGGCATCGACCCGCCGTGGCCCGCGTACCGCCGTCCGTCGACGTTCCACACCTGCCACCCGAGGCCGTGCCCGGCCGTCCACGGCTGACCCGGCAGGTCGTTGACCGCCTGGACGACGCACATCTCCTCGAGCGTGTCCTTCGCGAGGATGTCCCCGGTGTCGCCGCCGAGGAACGCGGCCCAGCGGGCGAGGTCGTTCACCGTCGACCACAGCTGCCCGGCGGGCGCCATCGCGCCGGCGTCGTGCTCCGGCTCGGTCAGCAGCAGGTCGGCGAACGGATGCACCGCCAGGCCGACGGCGGCCTTGCCCGCAGGGCGCGTCGTCGTTCGCGTCATGCCCAGCGGGTCCAGCAGGTCGCGCTGGACGACGTCCATCCACGCGAACCCCCGGGCCCGCGCGACGAGCTCGCCCAGCGCGGCGTACCCGACGTTCGTGTAGTGGTAGCGGCTCGCGGCGCGCATCCGCTGCACGGGCGACGGCGCCATCAGCGCGGCCCAGTCACCGCCGGGCGTGCGCTCCCACCAGGGCCCGTCGGTCTCCGACTGCAACCCCGAGGTATGCGTCAGCAGCTGGGCGATCGTCGCACGGCCGAACGCACTGCCGGGCACGTGGTCGTCGAAGCGGTCGTCGAGGTCCAGCCGTCCGGCATCGCGCAGCCGCATGACGCAGACGGCGACGAACGTCTTGGTGATCGAACCGATCCGGTACTGCGTGTCGGCGTCGGCAGCCACCCCGTCGGCGCGGCCGTCGAGCGTGCCGCACGCGTCCGACCACACCAGCTCGCCGCCGCGGACGATCCCCGCGGCCACCGACGGCAGCCGGACCCTGCGCTGCTCGACGGCGAGCCGGGTCGAGAGCACGCGCGTCGTCGACGGCTCGAGCGTCGCCACCACCATCAGGCCTTGCGCGTTGCCGCCCGACCCGTGGTCCGGGGCGCGGCGGTCTTCTTGGCCGTGGTCTTCTTGGCCGTCGACTTGGTGGTCTTCTTCGCGGCCCGCTTGCGCGTCGTCGGACCCTTGGCGCGCTTCTCGGCGAGGAGCTCGTACCCGCGCTCGGCCGTGATCGACTCGGGGTCGTCGTCGCGTCGCAGCGTGGCGTTGGTCTCGCCGTCGGTGACGTAGGCCCCGAACCGGCCGTCCTTGACCGTCACCGCCTTGCCCGAGACCGGGTCGGTGCCGAGCTCCTTGAGCGGGGCAGCAGCGGCGCGGCCGCGCTGCTTCGGCTGGGCGTAGATCGCCAGCGCCTCGTCGAGGGAGATCTCGAACAGCTGCTGCTCGGTCACCAGCGACCGTGAGTCGGTCCCCTTCTTGAGGTACGGGCCGTAGCGGCCGTTCTGCGCGGTGATGTCGACCGACGTGCCGTCCTCCTCGGTGACCGACCCGACGACGCGGGGCAACGAGAGCAGCTGCAGCGCGGCGTCGAGGTCGATCGTCGCGAGGTCCATGTCCTTGAACAGCGACGCGGTACGCGGCTTGGCCTTCGCCGCGGCCTTGCCGCGCTTGGGCGCCTCGTCCTCGGTCTCGGGCAGCACCTCGGTGACGTAGGGCCCGTAGCGACCGGCCTTGGCAATGATCTCGTTGCCGGACAACGGGTCCAGGCCGAGCACTCGTCCGTCGTCGGCGGCCGCGTCGAGCAGCTCGCGCGCCTTGGCCGGCGTCATCTCGTCGGGGGCGATGTCGTCGTTGATCGTGGCGCGACGAGGTGTCTCGGGCACCGCCGGCGCCTCGTCGAGGAGCACCTCGCCGGATCGCGCGTCGACGCCGGCGGGAGTGACCTCCTCGACGTAGGGCCCGTAGCGACCGACGCGGACGACCATCCCGTCGCCCAGCTGGATCGTCGAGATCTCGCGAGCGTCGATCTCGCCGAGGTCGTCGACCAGCTGCTTGAGGCCCTCCGCCGACGCCGCCTCGTCGCCGAAGTAGAACCGTTCGAGCCAGGCGACCCGCTGCTCGTCGCCGTTGGCGATCCGGTCGAGGTCCTCCTCCATGGAAGCGGTGAAGTCGTAGTCGACCAGCCGCGGGAAGTGCTCCTCGAGCAGCCGCGTCACGGCGAACGCCAGCCAGGTCGGGACGAGCGCGTTGCCCCGCGTCCCCACGTAGCCCCGGTCCTGGATCGTGCCCATGATCGACGCGTACGTCGACGGGCGCCCGATCCCCTTCTCCTCCATGGCTTTCACGAGGGTGGCCTCGGTGTAGCGCGGCGGCGGCTGGGTCTCGTGACCGTCGGCCTCGGCCCGGATCACCGCGAGCGGCGTGCCCTCGCCGAGCTTCGGCAGCCGGCGCTCCTCCTCGGCGATCTCCTTGCGCTTCTTGGCAACGGTCTCGTCACGCCCTTCCTCGTATGCGGCGAGGAACCCGCGGAACGTGATGACGGTGCCGCTGGCGGTGAACTCCGCCGACCGCGCGACCTCGACGCCGTCGAGCGTCGCCGTCAGCTTCACCGTCGCGGTCGAGCCGCGGGCGTCGGCCATCTGCGACGCGACCGTCCGCTTCCAGATCAGCTCGTAGAGGGCGAACTCGTCGCCGCGCAGCTCGCCGGCCACCTGGGCCGGGGTGCGGAACCGGTCGCCGGCCGGGCGGATCGCCTCGTGGGCCTCCTGCGCGTTCTTGACCTTTCCCGCATACCGGCGGGGCTCGGCGGGCACGTAGTCGGCGCCGTAGAGGTCGCGGGCCTGGCTCCGTGCGGCGGTGATCGCGCTCTCCGACAACGTGATCGAGTCGGTGCGCATGTAGGTGATGTAGCCGTTCTCGTAGAGGCGCTGCGCGACGCGCATGGCGTTCTTCGAGGACAGCCGCAGCTTGCGGGACGCCTCCTGCTGGAGGGTCGACGTCGTGAACGGCGCGGCCGGCCGACGCGTGTAGGGCTTCTCCTGGACGCTGGTGACGACGACCGGCGCCTCCTGGACGGCCGTCGCGATGCCTCGGGCCATGGCCTCGTCGAGGTGGACGACCGACTTGTGCCTCAGCTCGCCGGTGTCGGCGAAGTCGCGACCGGTGGCGACGCGGTCGCCGTCGACGGCGCTGAGCCGCGCGGTGAAGGCGTCCGCGTCGACCAGGGCCCCGGAGCTGGTGCGCGTGGTGAAGTCAGCCTCGACGTCCCAGTAGGACGCCGCGCGGAACGCCATCCGCTCGCGTTCGCGCTCGACGACGAGTCGGGTCGCGACGGACTGCACGCGCCCGGCGGACAGACCCTGGCGGACCTTGCGCCACAGCACCGGCGACACCTCGTAGCCGTAGAGGCGGTCGAGGATGCGCCGCGTCTCCTGGGCGTCCACGAGTGCGGTGTCGAGCTCACGGGTGTCGGTGACGGCGCGCTGGATCGCCTCGCGGGTGATCTCGTGGAACACCATCCGCTTGACCGGCACGTGCGGCTGGAGCGTCTCGAGAAGGTGCCACGCGATGGCCTCGCCCTCGCGGTCCTCGTCCGTGGCGAGGTAGAGCTCGTCGGCCTGCTTGAGCAGCCGCTTGAGCTCCGCGACCTTCTTCTTCTTGTCGTTGTCGACGACGTAGTAGGCCTCGAAGCCGTTGTCCACGTTGATGGCGAACTTGCCGAACGGCCCCTTCTTCATGTCGGGCGGCAGCTCCGACGGGTTCGGGAGGTCACGGATGTGTCCCACCGACGCCTCGACGTCGAAGTCCCCTCCGAGGTATCCCGCGATGGTCTTCGCCTTGGCCGGCGACTCGACGATGACGAGCTTGCGGCCTTTCCCTGCTGCCACGGTGTCCACCCCTGATCTCCCGACCACGTGCAGCGGATTCGTCGCTGCTCCGACGTGGGCCGGATGCACACGGTAAACCCTCCGCCGGAAAAGTCCATTCCATTCCAATTAGTTGACGCTTCAACTTAATGTGCGTACGCTGCTGCCATGCCCGCCCAGCCCGTCCTCTACCTCAGCCACGGCGCCCCGCCGCTGGCCGACGACGCCGTGTGGACCCAGGAGCTGGCGAGCTGGTCGAGCACCATCGACAAGCCCGCCAACATCCTCGTCGTCTCCGCGCACTGGGAGGAGGCGCCGCTGGCGCTGTCGTCCACGACGGGCGCGCCGTTGTTCTACGACTTCTGGGGCTTCCCGCAGAAGTACTACGACGTCACCTACGACGCACCGGCCGCCGGCGCGCTGGCGGACGAGGTCGCGAAGATCGTCGCTGCGCCCGGCACCCCCGTGCACCGGGACGAGGCTCGCGGACTCGACCACGGCGCGTACGTGCCGTTGGTGGAGATGTTCCCCGACGCCGACGTACCCGTCCTCCAGATGTCGATGCCGACCCTCGACCCGCGGGCGCTGTTCCGGCTGGGCCAGAAGCTCGCGCCGCTGCGCGACGCCGGCACGCTGGTCATCGGCTCTGGGTTCACCACCCACAACCTGCGCGAGTTCAACCCGGCCAAGCCCGCCGACGCCCCTCCGCCGGGATGGTCGCGGGAGTTCGACGCCTGGGCCCAGGAGGCGATGCAGCACGAGGACGTCGACGCGCTGCTCGACTTCCTCGACAAGGCGCCGGCCGCCCGGGTCGCGCACCCACGCACGGAGCACTTCGCCCCGCTGTTCGTGTCACTGGGCGCTGCCTACGGCGCCGACGGCACCGGCGGCTTCGACAGCCGCAGCGTCATCGACGGGTTCTGGTTCGGCCTGTCGAAGCGGTCCTGGCAGCTCGGCTGACGAGATTCCACCCTGATCTGTGACGATGAGGGAATGGTTGCCGACCCCGACGACTTGGCCATGAGGTGACGGCCTCCCCCGCAGCCACCGCCGAGACCGGAGTCGGCCTGCGGTCGGAACGCGGTCCGGTCCTGCTGGCGCTGATGGTCTCCACCGGCCTCATCGCCATCGACGCGACCATTCTCGCGACGGCGGTGCCGTCGATCGTGCGGGAGCTGGGCGGGTTCTCGTCCTTCCCGTGGCTGTTCTCGGTCTACCTGCTCGCGCAGGCCGTGTCGGTGCCCGTCTACGCCAAGCTCGCGGACACCGTCGGCCGGAAGCCGTTGATGCTCTTCGGCATCGGGGTGTTCCTGCTCGGTTCGGTGCTCTGCGGGCTCGCGTGGAGCATGCCGGTGCTCATCGCGTTCCGGGCGCTGCAGGGTCTGGGCGCCGGCGCGGTACAGCCGATGTCGATCACCATCGCCGGCGACATCTACAGCATCGCCGAGCGGGCCCGGGTGCAGGGCTACATCGCCAGCGTCTGGGGCGTCTCGTCCGTGGTCGGCCCGGCCTTGGGTGGGCTGTTCGCCCAGCTGCACCTCTGGCGCTGGATCTTCTTCGTCAACATCCCGCTCTGCGTGCTGGCCGGCACGCTCATCTGGCGCAACTTCCACGAGAAGGTCGAGCGCCGTCAGCATCGCGTCGACTACGCCGGCGCCGTGCTGCTCACGAGCGCGATGACCTTGCTCATCCTCGGTGTGCTCGAGGGCGGCCAGGCCTGGGCCTGGAGCTCACCGACGAGCATCGCCGTCTTCGCCGTCGGGGTGGCGTTGCTGGTCGGCTTCGTGTTCGCGGAACGACGAGCCGCCGAGCCGATCCTGCCGATGTGGGTGCTCAGCCGGCGGCTGCTGCTGACCACCAGCCTCACCGCGCTCGGCGTCGGCGCCATCCTCATCGGCCTCACGTCCTACGTGCCCACCTACCTCGAGGTCGGGATCGGTTCGGCGCCCCTCGTCGGTGGGCTCGCCCTGGCCGCGCTGACGCTCGGCTGGCCGCTCTCGGCCGCGTTCTCGGGCCGGCTGTTCTACATGAGGTACGGGTTCCGGCCGACGGTCCTCATCGGGATGGGCCTGGTCCTGCTCGGTGCGCTGCTGCTCGCCCTGCGCGCCCAGACACCGCAGGTGGCGGTCGTGGCGGTCGCCTGCTTCGTCATCGGGCTGGGTCTCGGCCTCGTCGCGGCCCCGAGCCTCATCGCGGCTCAGGCCAGCGTCGGCTGGGCCGAACGCGGCGTCGTGACCGGCGCCAACATGTTCGCCCGCTCGATCGGTAGCGCCGTCGGCGTCGCGGTGTTCGGCGCGGTCGCCAACGCGGTGCTCGACGCGTCCGGCGGCCCGACCAACCCCGATGCGGTCATCGACGCGGGCGCCGCGGTGTTCATCGCCGTCCTCGTCGCCACCCTGCTGACCATCGTCAGCGCGGTGGCGATGCCGAAGATCCGCGCCGACGACGCGGAGCTGAGCCAGCCCGAGGTCGCGACCGAGTCGGCCTAGCCAGCTCAGCGGGGAGACAAATCGGCGTCGTCACACCGAGTTCGCTCCCCGCAGACCATCCTCCGCTCGCCGCCTACGCCGCGACCCACCGCCGTTCGACGACGAGGATCGCCACGGACCCGATGATCAGGGCCACCAGCTCGACGAACCCCGACACGGGACCGAGCCAGGTCGCCGCGACGAGGACCACACCGCCCAGCGCCCGAAGCCCGGCTCCGGCCCGCCCGACCGCCCGGCGGAACGCGCCGAACCCCACCCAGGTCGTCCCGACGCCCGCGGCCAGCAGCGCCGCATACCCGAGGTCGAGGGGCGCCGTCGGGTGCTCCAGGGCGTGGTGGAGTCCGGCCGCGGCGAGGACGATCCCGAGCAGGATGACAACGAACGAGTAGCCGAACGACCAGAGAGCGACGGCCTGCTGCCGCTCGGGAGCCACGCGTTCCAACGCGTGCTCGGCCGACTCGTCCTCGTGGGTGCCGAAGTACGCCCAGTAGAGCAGCGCCGCGAGCCCGAGGCTGACCGCGGCGAAGACGACCTGCGCGACCCCGATGGCCGTCTCGCCGCTACCCACGCCAACGCCGATGGCCAGCACCGACTCACCGAGCACGATGAGCAGCATCAGTCCGTGGCGCTCCACGAAGTGACCGGGGCGCAGCGTGAACGCCGGCCCGGAGTCCCGCCGGGACCAGGGCACCCGTGCCACCAGCCGTGGCAGCACGGTCTCGGCCACCAGTGCCGCCACCCACAGGGCGACGAGTGCCGTCCCGCCGACGATGGCGCCCACCAGGACGAGGACGGCAGCGATCCCGTTGCCGACCCCCAGCTGGACGACCATGCCGGGGGTGATCCGCTCCGCCTGGGTGAGGTACATCGCGGTATGGACGGCAACGACGATGAGGTAGCCGACGGCGAAGACGACCCGGTCGGTCGTGTACGCGTGCGGGATGGCCAGCGCCATCGTGAAGTTCCCGACCATCCCGACCAGGAGGAAGGCCCGCCGCACCGGGGTGACGGGCGGCGCCGCGTTCGTGAGCCACGCGTACCCGCCGTACATCCACCACATGAGCAGGAGCAGCAGCACGACCCGGCCGACCCCACCCCACCCGTGGTCCTGGCCCAGCGTGGCCGTGAGCTGGGTGACGGTGAAGACGAAGACGAGGTCGAAGAACAGCTCGAGCGTCGTCACCGACCCGGCGACCGCCGCGGTGGGGTCACGACGCCGACCGACAGGGAGTCTCGGCATCCCGCCAGCGTAGATAACCGGTGGACCGGGCTCCCGGCACGGATCATGCTGGGTGGACCACCCGTCGGAGGAGAGGGACATGAAGAGACCCCAAGGCTGACCAGCAGCCGCGCAAGGAGCTCACCATGTCCAGCCGTACCGTCCTCTACCGCCGACGGTTCCTCAACCGTCCCCGCCACCACCTGGGTGCCCACGTCATCGCCGAGGTCGAGGTCGAGCGTCCCGACGTGGGCGCGCCCTACGTCGACGCGCGCCTGCACCTGTCGGACTGCAGCCGTCACGTCAGCCTGGACTTCTCGGCGTACGACCGTCGCGAGGCCGAGAACGCCCTCCGCAAGGTGGCGGTCCTGCGGGCCGTGCTCGACGAGCTCGGGGCCGGGTTGGCTCGAGGTCTGGCCGACGCCGACCTGACCCCGCGACGCTAGTCGAGGTGGTCCAGCGGCGCTTCGGGGTTCGGGTTGCTGAAGTCGCTGAGGTTGCGGACCTGCCGGCTGACCGCGTCGCTGGCCCGGGCCACCTGCTCGGCCAGCATCCGGCGCTCCGTCGAGGTGCGCTCGCGGTCGCGCAGGGCGTGCTCGATCCGGCCCACCTCCTCGTCGTCGACGTCGAACCTGTACGCCGCGGCCACCATCCGCGCGAGGCTCGCCCGGTAGTCGTGACCCCGGGCGACGAAGACGCCGGGCTTGAAGTCGATCGCGTTGACGATGTCGATGAGGACAACGAGCATCGTCGTGTAGGGCATCCACATCGCCGACTCGGGGACTCCCGGTGGTTTCGGTCCCTTCGTCGGAAGCCAGCTCGGCCGCATGACGGCCAGGCGCGGGGTGAACTTCGTGATGGGGTCCTCGGGGTTGTCGAGCAGCACCACCCGCGCCGGCGTGGTGCGTCCGGCGGTCACGGCTTGCCACTGCTCGTAGTTCGAGACGTGGACGACCTCGCCCTTCGGGTCCTCCTCCTGCGGGTTGATCCGCCACTCGCGCTTCCACTGACTGCCGGCGGGCGTGCCGAGGAAGAGGGCGGCGTCGATGCCGGCCCGCTCGAACCCGGCAACGCCCTCGTGGAGGAAGCAGCTCTGCAGAGTCTGCGCCCCGAGCGACTCGCCGAACCCGATCAGCCGAGGCCGCTTCTCGGGCGGCAGCGCACGGATCCGCCAGGTCAGGGCGTTGAGCAGCGCCAGGTTCTGCTCCCGGGCGATCCGTACGCGGTCGAGCGAGAGGTACGAGGGCCGCAGCGAGTACTGCAGCCCGACCGTCGCACAGTCGCCACGGCTGAGGTACTCGACCGCCTCGATCGCGACGTAGTTGATGTACCCGGTCCCCGTCGGCGAGAACACACAGATGACCGACCGCTCGAACGCCCCGAGGCGCTCCATCTCCTCCATGACCAGGGTGACCCGCCCGTGGACGGTCTCAGCGGTCTCGAGCCCGGAGTAGCAGCGGATCGGCGCCTTGACGTCGGCCAACGGAGTTCGGGTGACCTCGGCGATCTGGTCCTCCGACAACGACATCGCGACGAAGCGGACGCCCTCGCGGCCGAGGGTCTGCCAATCCACCTCGGAGTTCGGGCCGCCGCTCACGAACGGCGACGTGGGCGCGCTGGTGTAGTTCTTGTCGATGGCCGAGCCACCGGCCTCGGCCTGTCGGTAGAGGTACTCCCAGCCCACCCCGACCGCCGTGACCACCCCGCCGAGGACCAGGGTCCGACCGGCCAGGGTCGCGTAGGGGCCGCTTCCGGGGATGTAGCGGTCGATCAGCCGCGCAACGAACCGGGAGAGCGCGAGCTCGAGGTCACCGGCGACGTTGAGCACCACGGAGACACCGAACCCCAGCGCGATCGAGGCCGGCAGCGAGGTGGCGCCGATCTCCTCCTGCTTCCGCTCCGGCCGTAGCCGCTCCCCCGTGAGGGGATCCTGTGACAGCTCAGAGCGCTGCGCGACGACCGCGTCGGGGCCGTGGAAGCGCCGGACCAGGGCGCTGGCGATGCCGGTCCCCACGAGGAACCCGGCCATCGGCATGACCACCCGGATGACGGGGTACCGCCGGCCATACCGCTCGTCGACGAACTCGGCGGCGGTGACGATGAGCGTGGCCGACCCGATACGGAAGCTGCGGATCGCGACGGTCCGGGCCGCGCGTCGACGGAACGACTCGCCCCCGCGCTGGCGCAGCGCCGCATACCCGACCGCCCCGGCCAGCGTCGTCCCGGCCGCGACGGCCGCCTCGACGGTCCGGACGGCGCGTGGCGACTCGTGCCCGGTCCAGGCGCAGATGAGCCGAGCCGCCAGCCGGTGGCGGGCCTGGGCGTTCATCACCAGGGTGTGCTGCAGCGTCGACGCCACTCCGGTGAGGGCGACCTGTTCCTTCAGGCCGCGCGGCATCAGCCCGGGCATGAAGGACGCTCCGGCGGTGACGGTGGAGTACAGGGCGGCGGCCCGGCTCGCCGCGCTGTCCCCCACGAGGATCTGGCCGAGCGCGGCGAGGGGACGGGAGTACGGCCTCATGGTCCGATCATGTCGTAGACCGACCCGGGCCAGGCAGAAACGTGGGGTATGCGCGGTGTCGCCACCGCGCATACCCCACGTTCACCTCGGGCGCGGACTACTCCTTGGGCGCCATCCGGCCGGCGCCGGCCATCATGCCCCCGCCGGCGGCCGGCCCGGCGAGCGCGGCCGCCTCCTCGTCGAGGTCGTTGGCGGCTCCGCTGAACTGGGCCGCATACAGCCTCGCGTAGGCCCCGTCGCGGACGAGAAGCTCGGCGTGCGAACCCTGCTCGACGATGTGGCCGTCCTCCATGACGAGAATGACGTCGGCGTCGCGGATCGTCGACAGGCGGTGGGCGATGACGAAGCTGGTCCGGTCGCTGCGCAGCGCGGCCATCGCGTGCTGGACCAGCAGCTCGGTCCGCGTGTCGACCGACGACGTCGCCTCGTCGAGGATCAGCAGCTCCGGCGCGGCGAGGAACGCCCGCGCGATGGTGAGCAGCTGCTTCTCGCCCGCCGAGATGTTGCCGGCCTCCGAGTCCAGCTTCGTGTCGTACCCGTCGGGCAGCGAGTGGACGAACCGGTCGACGTAGGTGGCCCGAGCCGCTTCGAGGACCTCCTCCTCGGTGGCGTCCGGACGCGAGTAGGCGATGTTGTCCCGGATGGTCCCCTGGAACAGCCAGGTGTCCTGGAGGACCATGCCGATCCGCGAGCGCAGGTCGTGTCGCGTCATGTCGGTGATGTCCACCCCGTCGAGGGTGATCCGGCCGGAGTTCAGCTCGTAGAACCGCATGATGAGGTTCACGAGGGTCGTCTTGCCGGCTCCGGTCGGACCGACGATGGCGACGGTCTGGCCCGGCTCCACGCACAGGTCGAGGTTCTCGATGAGCGGCTTGTCGGGCGTGTAGGAGAACGACACGTCCTCGAAGGCGACGCGGCCCTTGGACGCTCCCACCTCGGCGGGCGTGGTCGAGTCCGGGTCCTGCTCGGGCGCGTCGAGCACGTCGAACACCCGCTCGGCCGAGGCCACCCCGGACTGGAGCAGGTTGGCCATCGAGGCCACCTGGGTCAGCGGCTGGGTGAACTGGCGCGAGTACTGGATGAACGCCTGGACGTCACCGAGGCTCATCGTGCCGGACGCCACGCGCAGCCCACCGAGGACGGCGATGACCACGTAGTTGAGGTTCCCGATGAACATCATCGCGGGCATGATGATGCCGCTGATGAACTGGGCACCGAAGGCCGCGTTGTAGAGGTCGTCGTTCTTCTTCTCGAACTCCGCCTGCGTCTCGCGCTGACGCCCGAACACCTTGACCAGGCCGTGCCCGGTGAAGGTCTCCTCGACGATGCCGTTGAGCTGACCGGTGGTCTTCCACTGCTCGACGAACAGCTTCTGCGACCGCTTGGCGATCATCGCCGTGATCCACATGGAGATCGGGATGGTCACCAGCGCGATGAGCGCCAGCGACCACGAGATCGAGAACATCAGGGCGACCACGGCGACGACGGTGAGCAGGGAGGTCAGCAGCTGGCTGAGCGTCTGGCTCAGGCTCTGCTGGATGTTGTCGACGTCGTTGGTCACCCGGCTGAGCAGCTCGCCGCGGGGCTGGCCGTCGAAGTAGGGCAGCGGCAGTCGGTTCAGCTTCGCCTCGACATCGGCCCGGAGCTTGTTGATGGTGCGGGTGACGACCCCGGCGAGGATCCAGCCGGACCACCACTGGAGCAGCGCGCCGACGAGGTAGAGCGCCATGACGAAGAGCAGCACCCGGGCGAGCTCGGTGAAGTCGATCCCCTCACCAGGCACCAGGTTCATCCCCGAGATGAGGTTCGCCTGCTGGGTCTGCCCCGAAGCCCTCAGCTGGTCCACGACCTGTTGCTGGGTGACTCCAGACGGCATCTGCTTGCTGAAGAACCCCTCGAAGATGATGTTGGTCGCGTGGCCGAGAATCTTCGGTCCGATGGCGGTGAGAGTGACGCTGGCAACGGCCAGCAGGACGACGACGGCGACGAGCATCCGCTCGGGTCGCAGCCGCCGCATGAGCCGCTTGGCCGAGGGGCCGAAGTTCTGCGACTTCTCGCCAGGCATGGCCATGCCCATCGGGCCCCGGCCGCCACCCATGCCTCCGGCCCGGTTGGGACCTCGGCGAGCCTCAGCCGCCTTCTCCTCGGCGGACTTCACGCCCTCTTCGCTCATGCCGCGACCTCCGCGCTGCGCTGCGACTCGACGATCTCCTGGTACGTCTCGCAGGAGGCGAGCAGCTCGTCATGCGTTCCCAGGCCGACGACGAGGCCGTCCTCGAGGACGACGATGTGGTCGGCGTCGATGATGGTCGACACCCGTTGCGCCACGACGATCACCGTCGCCTCTCTCGTGATGGGCCTCAGCGCTTGGCGCAGGCGGGCGTCGGTCGAGAGGTCGAGCGCCGAGAACGCGTCGTCGAAGAGATAGACCTCCGGCTTGCGCACCAGCGCCCGGGCGATGGCCAGCCGCTGTCGCTGGCCGCCCGACACGTTGGTCCCACCCTGGGCGATCGGCGACTCCAGCTGATCGGGCATCCGCTCGACGAAGTCCTTCGCCTGGGCGACCCGCAAGGCCTCCCACAGCTCCTCGTCGGTCGCGTCCGGGTTGCCGTAGCGCAGGTTGCTCGCCACCGTTCCGGTGAAGAGGTAGGGGCGCTGGGGGACGAGTCCGATCCGGGACCACAGCGTGTCGAGGTCGACGTCGCGCACGTCGACACCGCCGATGGTCAGGTGCCCCCCGGTGATGTCGAAGAGCCGCGGCACGAGGTTGACCAGGGTGGTCTTGCCCGCCCCGGTGGACCCGATGACCGCCGTGGTCTTGCCCGGCTCGGCCCGGAAGGTCACGCCCTGAAGCACCGGCGCCTCGGCGCCGGGGTAGTGGAAGTCCACGTGGTCGAAGACGATCTCGGATCCGCGGCGGATGTCGGTGACCGCCTCGGTCGGCTCGGCGACCGAGGACTCGGTCTCGAGCACCTCCCCGATGCGGTCGGCGGACACCGATGCCCTCGGGATCATCATCGCCATGAAGGTCGCCATCATCACCGAGATGAGGATCTGGATGAGGTAGGCCATGAAGGCGGTCAGCGAGCCGACCTGCATGGCGCCGCTCTCGACCCGGCCGGCCCCGAACCAGAGCACGCCGACGGTCGACGCGTTGAGGATGATCATGACGATCGGGAAGATCAGCGCCTGCAGCCGGCCGACGCTGAGGGCCGTGCTGGTCAGGGTCGCGTTGGCCACCCCGAACCGCTCGGTCTCGAAGTCCTCGCGCACGAAGGCGCGGACCACGCGGATGCCGGTGATCTGTTCGCGCATGATCCGGTTCACGCTGTCGATCGAGGTCTGCATGAGCCGGAACTGCGGAATCATCTTCCGGATGACGAGGCCGACGGCGATCGCCAGCAGGGGGACCGCGACGGCGATGATGACCGACAACGGCACGTCCTGGCGCAACGCCATGAAGATGCCGCCGATCATGCTGATCGGTGCCGAGACCATGATCGCCAGCGCCATGAACACGACCATCTGAACCTGGGTCACGTCGTTGGTGTTGCGAGAGATCAGCGTCGGCGCCCCGAACTTGGACACCTCCTGCGCGGAGAAGTCACCGACGCGGTGGAAGATCGCCGAACGCAGGTCGCGGCCCAGCGACATCGACGCGCGGGAGGCGAGGTAGACCGCGGCAACGGTGGCGACGATCTGGACGACGCTCACGCCGAGCATCCACGCGCCGGTCCGGATGATGTAGCCGGTATCGCCCTTGGCGACGCCGTTGTCGATGATGTCGGCGTTGAGGGTGGGCAGGTAGAGCGCGGAGATGGTACCGATGAGCTGGAGCACCAGGACCCCGGCGAGCTCACCCTGGTAGGGGACGAGATGGGTACGGACGAGCCGGACGAGCATCAGGAGGCCTTCCTGGTCACGCCGTCGAGGACGACGGAGACGATGGTCTGGGGCGGAAGGATCTGGCCTTCCGCGATGTCGGGGTGGCTGGCGGAGAAGGTGAACAGCCGCAGGTACGTGACCAGCTCGGCGGGCGTACACGTCAGCTCGTCGGCCGACGGCTCCACGAAGGCGAGCAGTCGGCCGGGGCTGCCGCGCCAGGCCGACTCGTCCGCCTGGTCCTGCTCGTCCACGGGGACGTGGCCGGTGTCCGGCCGGCAGCCGCGATGCTCCTCGCGGTCGGACGGCGGCGCGGTGAGACCGAGGGCGCTCATCACGCCGAAGATCTCGGTGAAGCGGCCCTGCAGGACGGCGACGAGGGCCACCAGCCGGTCCCGGAGCGGCTGCTCCAGGTCGATCGCCTGCATCTGCACCGAGATCGGCGCGGGGCAGAACGTCTCACCGACGACCGCCTCGACCAGGCGCTCCTTGGTGTCGAAGGCCCGGAAGATGGTCCCCTCGGCGATCCCGGCCTCCTCGGCGATCTCTCGCGTGGTCGGCATGGTCCCGTTGGCCGCGATCAGCCGCAGCGCCGCCCGGACGATCGACACCCGCCGTTCAGCGGGCGGGAGGGCCGAGGCTCGTGGACTCATGAGGGCAGCATAAATGAGTGAGCGCTCACTCACAACCGTGTCATCTCCGGTCAGAACCGGACCCCCCGCTGCCACATGCCCCACTGTCGACCCTGACCCGGGGGGAGGGTCAAGTGAGTTATGTC
>CAVWQU010000030.1:0-84669 GCA_963757225.1 uncultured Actinomycetota bacterium | reverse complement strand
CCATCAGCGTGAGGCGTTGTGCGTCAAGGGGTTTGGTCGGTGCCCTGGTCCGTCGCCGGTTCCCTGCATAGCGGTAATCGGGCTGTGCCCGGCAGCGTGTGATCGGGTTGTGGCCGGCGACGGCCGGGGCGGCCTGTGATGGTCGACGAGATACCCGGAGGGTTCTCAATGCCGCGGAAGGCTCGCCCCGACCTGGCGGGTGACGCGTGAGGTCCTCACGCGAATCGGGTTACGCCGCAACCACCCCCATATAGTCGGCCTGCCGCACGCCGTGGGCGGCGATGTCCGGGTCCCAGGCTTGGCCGGTGGTGATCACGGCGTACAGCTGCCGCAGGATCGCGGCAGCGACGATGGTCTGAGCCTGGGTGGGCTTGAGCCGGTTGACCTCCCGGCTGGTCAGGTACCGGTAGCGGGTGGCATAGACCCGGTTGTTCTGTAGGCACCCCCACACCGCCCGCCACGCTGCTACCCGCAGCCGTGGGCGTCCGGCACCGGACAGGCGGGTCTTGCCGGCGAAGGTACCGGACATCCGTTCCCGCGGGGCCAACCCGGCCAGCTTGACCACCGCGCGGGCGGAGGTGAACCGGCGCAGGTCGCCGGTCTCGGCCAGGATCGCCGCAGCCCCGACCGGAGACAGTCCGTCGATGGAGCAGACCAGGTCGGTCAGGCCGAGCTGGCCCAGGACGGCGACCATCCGGTTCTCGACGACGTCCTGGTCGGTGCGGGCTCGTTCCCAGTCGGTCAGGATCCAGCCGATCCGCTCCAGCGCCGCCTGGCGGTGCTCGACCACGCCGGCGGTAGCGGTGACGGCCGCGAAGACCCTCCGGACGATCCTCAGGCACGGCTTGGCCTTCCCGCGCCGGGTCACCTCGGTGCGCACCAGCCGGGTGAACCGGTCCAGCCCGAGCCGGCGGGTCCGGGCCAGGTTCCCGTCGTCGCGGGCCACGATCACGGTCAACGCGGCGACCCAGGTCGTCGACTTGAACGGTTGCGCGGCCGCCTCCAACGCTGCGGGCCATACGCACTCGAGCAGATCGCGGATCTGCTGCACGCACCGGGTGTGCGACTCCAGCAGCTGCTCCCGCCGCGCACCCAGGTGCCGCAGCCGCCCCCACACCGGGTCGACCGGCTCCGGCAGGTAGCAGCGCAACTGAGCAGTCAGCCGGGCGATCAGAACCGCATCCTTGTCGTCGGTCTTATCCGACGTCAGGTCCTCGGTCCTGCGCGAGTACGCCGACGCCGCCGGCTGCACGCACACAAACGACATGCTCCGGTCCGCTGCGAGCTGGCCCAGCACCCGCCACCGGTGCCCCGTCGGCTCACACGCCACCGTCACGCCGACATACCCGGCCCGCACCGCGCGGTCCCTCGCCCAGTCCAACGCTGCTCCGAGGTCCCAGGCCTTGCACCGGAACGTCCGCCGCGCCAACACCCTCGAGTCGTGGTCGCACACCACCACCATCTGCTTCCGATCGGCCAGGTCAATCCCCACGATCGCGTTCACCACCGGAACTGCCTCCCGCAGCCGGCCCAGCCGACCGTTCCGGTTCCGGTCACCACGAGACACGCCACTACCGTTAGACACGAACGTCCTCCTCGATGCGATGGGACACCAAGCCCGACAAGCGCACCAGGAGGACGTTCCCCACGCCAGACCCGAACGCTTCAACGCGTTCCTATGCCGCTGTCGGGACGGGGTCGCCCCACCAAGCCGCGGTGAGGGCGGCGACGCTCGCCCGACATCTTTGCCTCTGCCCACCCGGTCATTCCGCGGCGAGGAGGTGGGTACTCGATGGGCTACCGCCCACTCGAGGCCGGCGTGAATTGTTCGACCGCCCGCTTGGTCACGGATCTCTGCGGGTTGAGACAACGACTTGGCATTACCGATGGTGAGATCGAGGGCCGTCGCGGTGGCAGAGGTCATCGGGGAAGCCTGAGCCCACTCATGCCTCCATCCACTGCAAGAATGGTTCCGGTGGTTGATGCCGACATCGGGCTAGCCAGGTAGGCGATGGCAAAAGCGACTTCCGCTGCGGTGACGAGGCGGCCCATGGGTTGTCGAGCGCGCAGCGCTTCCGCGGCGGCGGATGCGTCGCCGGACTGTTCCAAGAGGCGTCCAACCCAGGGGGTGTCCGCTGTTCCTGGGGTAACCGCGTTGACTCTGATTCCTTCGGCGACATGATCGGCGGCCATCGCCAGGGTGAGGGCAGCAACAGCGCCCTTGCTGGCTGCATACACGGCGCGTTGGGGGACTCCCACGGTGGCGACAACGGAGCAGGTGTTAACGATCGCAGGGTGCCGCGACTCGCGCAGGTGCGGAATCGCCGCTTTCGTCGTTCGGGCGATGCCCACGACGTTGACGTCGAACACCCGATGCCACTCCTCCTCACCGTTTTCCGTGATGTCGCCGACAGCCCCGATGCCGGCGTTGTTCACGAGGATGTCGATCCGGCCGAGCCTCGAGACGACGTCAGCGATCGCTGCGTCCACCGCCGCCCTCGAGGTGATGTCGCAGGTCACGGCGGTGAATGCAGTGGGGTCGACGTCGGCAACGTCGCGGTCGAGTATCGCTACGCGTCCTCCCCGTTGCACGAGGAGCTTGGCTGTGGCGGCTCCGATTCCGCTCGCGCCGCCGGTAACTACCGCCACTAGGTCCGTGAAGTCGCTCACGTCCACCTCGGGTTGAAGCGTGCCCGGATCCGCGTGGCGGCATCGCGGTCAGCGCCGTCGAGGGTGGGTGCGGGGGTGAACGAGATATTCATGGACTCCATGATGCGATAGTCGTTCACCGCCATGGGTCGCGACCGCGTCCGGAGTGATCAAGTGCTGGGAGGCATGATCCGGCATGGCGACCCGTCGGCTGCGCCTGACCGGGTCGGGCTCGGGCAGTATCGCCTCGAGGTGTCCGGCGTGTCGGGTCGATGTGGGTCGCTTCGGCGGGTGCCGCCTAGTGAGACTCGCGGGACACGACGTCGCCGCTGGAGCCGACCAGGAAGTCCAGGTCCGCACCGGTATCGGCCTGCATGACGTGCTGGACATAGAGCTGTTCCCAGCCACGTTGCGGTGCGGCGAACCCAGCCACCGTGTTGGGGTTGGGTGTTCTGATGGCGAGTTCGTCCGGCGGAAGGTCGATGTCCAGCCGCCTGTTGGGCACGTCGAGGACGACGTAGTCCCCCGTCCGGACCAGAGCCAGCGGGCCGCCGGCCGCGGCCTCAGGCGCGACGTGCAGGACGACGGTGCCGTAGGCGGTGCCACTCATGCGGCCGTCGCAGATCCGGACCATGTCGCGCACCCCCTGCCGCAGCAGCTTGGTCGGCAATGGCAGGTTCGCCACCTCCGGCATGCCTGGGTACCCCTTCGGGCCGCAGCCGCGCAGGATCAGCACCGACTGGGCGTCGACGTCGAGGTTGGGGTCGTCGATGCGGGCATGCAGGTCCTCGATGCTGTCGAAGACCACCGCCCGCCCACGGTGGGAGAGCAGTTCGGGCGAGGCCGCCGCGGGCTTGATCACGGCGCCGTTCGGAGCGAGATTGCCGTAGAGCACGGCAATCCCGGCATCCGGCAGCAACGGCGCGTCGCGCGGCCGGATGACCTCCGGATCCCAGATGGGCGCATCATCGAGGTAGGAGACCAACGGTCGGCCGGTCACGGTGAGGGCATCCGGGTCGAGCAGATCGGAGACCTGCCGCAGCACAGCGAGCAGCCCGCCAGCCCGATGGAAGTCCTCCATCAGGAACCGGCCAGCCGGCTGGAGATCGACGAGCAGCGGGACACCCGATCCGGTGGCGTCGAAGTCGGCCAATGACAACGGGATCCCCAAGCGTCCGGCAATGGCCAGCAGGTGCACGACAGCGTTGGTTGACCCGCCGATCGCCGCCAGCGCCACGATCGCGTTGCAGAACGAACCCTTGGTCAGGAAGGTGCTCGGGCGTCGGTCTTCATTGACGAGGTCGACGATCAGACGACCGGTCTCGTGCGAGCCTTCAAGGAGCCGGCTATCCGGGGCCGGGGTCCCAGCCAGCCCGGGCAGCACGGTACCGAGCGCCTCCGCGAGCAGGCCCATCGTCGACGCCGTCCCCATGGTGTTGCAGTGGCCCTTGCTGCGGATCATCGACGACTCCGACCTGAGGAACTGCTCATTCGACAACTCCCCGCCACGCACCTCCTCCGAGAGCTTCCACACGTCGGTACCGCAGCCGAGCGGTACCCCGCGGAAGGTGCCGGTGAGCATCGGTCCCCCCGGGATCACGACCGCGGGCAGGTCCACAGATGCGGCGGCCATGAGCAGTGACGGGATGGTCTTGTCGCAGCCGCCCAGCAAGACAACACCGTCGATCGGATTCGCCCGCAACATCTCCTCGGTCGCCATCGCGGCCATGTTGCGCCACAGCATCGCGGTCGGCCGGACCAGCGTCTCCCCCAACGAGACGACCGGAAGGTTCAGCGGAATACCGCCCGCCTCATAGATGCCCTGCTTCACGCTGTCGGCGACCTCGTTCAAGTGCAGGTTGCACGGGGTCAGGTCCGACGCCGTGTTCGCGATGGCGATGTGCGGACGGCCGTCGAAGGCGTGGCTCGGCAACCCCCGTCGCATCCACGCCCGGTGGATGTACGCGTTGCGGTCGGTCCCGGCGTACCACTGCGAGCTACGGTTCCGGCCCATCAACAACCCCTCCGTCTGTCAGCGATTCACGTCGCCTCGAGCCGGTCACCCAGGGCCGAACGTGCCCCGGCAAGACACCACGCGGCGTGACTCACCCGGGGAGACACGTCTTCAACCTCCCACGAAGACGCTGAACCCGTCCACGGGTCAAACGGTCAACCGGTCTCAGGACATCCGCACTGCCGGCTGTCGGGGCGGGACGCCCCACCATGCCGCGCGGAGGTCAGACCCTCTCCCCGGCACGCGGCATCGGATCGCTCTCTTGGTAGATGCGGAGCCCGTACCTAGCGCGGCCGTGGAGGCGAAGGCACTCTGAAGCACGTTTACGCAGAACCCCAAGGATCGCTCATGGAGCTTCTGGGTGTTGCTGGTCCCAGCGCTGAACGGCCCTCGAAGTGGCCGGCACTGTCACCACCACGATGACCAACAGGGTCGCTGCGAGCAGCGGGAACATGGCGTTGAACGCCTCACCGGTCACCAGCTTGTAGACCCAATAGACAACCCCACTAGAACGTAGGCAGCAACGCAGACGATTACGCTCCGCTGGTGGACGGCTATCCACCGTTGTCCCGACCATGCCGCGGTGAGGGCGACGCCCGACCATGCCGCGGTGACGGTGGCTACCTCGCCCGACATACATGATGGTAACGGCTTCGGGAGTCGTGGCTCGTCGCCTGACTGGCGCCCTGCTGGGCTGCCTCCGCAAAGATCCGTCCGGCTCCCGAAGCGTCATTGCGGCACCGGCCGGTCGGACATGACCTAATACGAGCCTGGCCGATGCAGGGGCCTGGTGTATGTCCTGTCTGGCCGGTCCGGCCGGTGCTGACCCAACCGGATCGAAGGGCATGACCATCATGGCAAACCGAGGCTCGACTCGTCGGCGGCATCGACTCGCACAAGGACACCATCCACGTCGCCGTCATCACCGAGCTGGGCGTGGCGCTGGAGGATCGCGAGTTCCCGACCACCAGCGCCGGTTACCGCGACGCGACCAGCTGGTTGGCCGGTCAGGGGGCGCTGACCGGCGGTTGGCGTCGAGGGCACCAGCAGCTATGGGGCGGGTATCGCCGCTGCGCTGTCCGGACTGCGGCGTCCAGCGTCGTCGAGGTCAACCGGACCCGGCCCGGCGGAGCGGCGCAAGCAGGGCAAGAGCGACCAGCTCGACGCCTACCGCGCCGCCCGCGCGGTCGTGTCCGGCGAAGCAGACCACCGACCCCAAGCGGGCCTCCATCGAACCGCTGCGCGCCCTCATGCATCGCCCGCCGGTCCGCCCTCAAGGCCCAGCAGGCCGCGTGGCGTCAGATCGGCGCGCATCCTGATCAACGCCCCAGCCGCAGCTCCGTGACCGGTACCGCGCCCTGTCCGCAGCCGACACTCCTTGCCACCCTGGCCGCAACACCCGCCCCGGCGCAACTCGTCGACCCCGACGACGCCGACACTCTCTTCGCGCTGCGCACGCTCGCCCGTCGCCACCACGACCTCACCGACCGAGATCGACGCAGATCCAGACACCGGCCTGCGCAGCCAGGGCCGACCGCCGCCAACCCCGCACTGCTGGCCATCAAAGGCGTCGGACCCATCATCGGCACGCAGCTGCTTTGCCGGGGGTCGTGTCGGGGGAGCTAGGCGTCGATTGTGTAGTTGACCGCAATCGATCCGAGAGGGGTCGCGTCCACGCTGACGAGGTGCAGGGAAAGCGGCTCGGAGAGGTCGCGGAACAGTCGCTTCCCCGTGCCGAGGAGTAGCGGGTGCACAAACAGGCGGAGCCCATCGACGAGGTGGAGCTGCATCAGCTCGTGGACCAGGACCCCGCTGCCGAGGATGGTGATCCCGCCGTCGCCGTCTGCCTTGAGTCTACGAACGCTGGTCTCGAGGTCACCCTCGAGCACCTCAGCACCTTCCCAGTCGAGTGATGTGAGCGTGCGCGTCGCGACGAACTTCGGAGTCGCGTTCATGTGGGCGGCGATCGGATTGGTGTCCGGCTGTCCGGGCCAGAAGGCGGCCATCTTTTGATACGTCTTCCGGCCGAACAGGTACGCCGAGGTCCCGCCGAGGTTGTCGGAGGGGTCGATGCCCTCAGTGAACCGGGCCCCCCAGCCACCATGTGTGAATCCACCGTCGGTGTCTTCCTCCGGCGAGCCCAACCCCTGCATGACACCGTCGACGGTCAAGAATTCGACTGCATTTATCGTGCGCATTGTGGTCTCCCTTCGAGGTCCGATCGTGACCGATCCGAAGTGGCGGCGGCTTGAAGAAAATCGACAGGACGATACTGATGGTGTGGCAGCGCACAGGATCCACCTGACCCGGGGCGCCACACATCCCGCGCTGGCTAGCCTGGTCGCGGGAGTGGTCGGCATCAGCGAGAGCGCTCGGGAAGAGGTCGTCCGGCGTCAATCGGCAGGGACCCTGCTCCCGCTCGTGCTCTCCTGGGGTGGTCCGCTGGAGATCGTGTCGGTGTCCGCCGGGCAGGGTGCCGGGACCTACCGCTCGTTCGTGGCTGGGTTTATGCCTGGCCACGTGACTACCCGGTTCGAGGAGGGACAGGATTGCGTTCAGGTCTACCTGACGCCGCTCGGGGTGCAGCGCATCCTCGGTGTGCCCGGCCGCGAACTCGCCCGCCGGGTAGTCAGCATCGATGACGTCGTACCGGTGCTAGGTGACGGTCTCGCCGACCGGCTCGGAGCCGCCGCGTCGTGGCGAGAGCGGTTCCAGCTGGTATCCGATGCCCTTCTACAACTTGCCGCACGTGGACGCGAACCTGACGACTTCGTGACCTGGATGTGGAGCCAGGTCGAGGCCAGCGGTGGGGCAGTCCGCGTCAGCGACCTCGTCGATCAGAGCGGCTGGAGCCACCGCCACGTGACGACCCGGTTCTCCGAACAGATCGGCATCACCCCGAAGGAGGCAGTGGGAGTTGTGCGGTTCGTCAGCGCCTGTGCCGACTTCGGTCGGCTGCCGTTAGCCGAGGTGGCAACTCGGCACGGATACGCCGATCAAAGCCACCTGACCCGCGAGGTCGTGCGCTATGCCGGAGAGCCCCCGACGGCACTGATCGCCGCACAACGACCCACCCCGTACACCGCCCTCGACGCCGCCACTAGTCCCTGACCTGACGGCCGGCATCAGACCGACATCGCACGTCCGATCTTGCGGGGTAGGGGCGGACGCTCGACCATCCACGACGATGGAGTACGCCCGGGAACCAACACTCGGCCGCGCCCGAATGGTACGAACCCTCGACTCGTTCGACAGTCTTCGCCAGCAGGACTGCTCGACCGCGCAGATCGCGCTGATCCAACCGAAGCGTTGATGGTCCTGATCTGCTGAGAGTCGGATGTTGCCGGAAGCCCTGGCGTCGGACCAACCGTGCGTCCTACCGCCCACAGTGGGCGTGACCTAGTGGCGGCCTCCGTCAGGACGTCCCGACCAGCCGACGTCGAGCGGCTGGCCCCCGGCTCGGAACGGGCATGAAGGGTCCACCCATCGGTGGACAGGGCCGTCACCCAGGGAAGGGACCGACGGGCGGACTGTGAAGAACCTGGCATGACGCGATGGTGGTTCTACCGGCCACTCAGACGGTGTGACCGGGGCGACCAGGAGGTTCCGATGAAGGCCACCAACCGAATCAGCCAAGGCTCGAAGACCCGCACCAACAAGGGACGGCGCTGGCTCATCGTCGGCACCGGCCTGCTCGCCGCCGGCCTCGTCGGCGGGGTGCTCGCCCCCGGGAGTGCGTCGGCGACTGGCGCGAAGGACAACTCTGTGGCGATCGACACCCAGGGCTACCACACCTCCAAGTTCTTCGTGGAGAACCGCAGCGCCACGAACTCCCTCGTGCAGACGTCCTCAACGGTCTCCACGAGCTTCGAGGAGGGTGGACGGGTGCCGGCCAACGGCACCGTTATTCACACGGACTCCTCCGTCCACTACGAGGTGGTGACCGACCGGTGGAACGGCAACAGCGCCAGCATCACGTACGACGTCGTCTCGCGGTCAGGCGAGAAGGTCGGCGAGGTGGTCCTGAACCTGTCCGTCCCCGGCTCGCGCTGGAACAGCGAGTCCCGCTCGTGTGAGGCCAGCGGCGCGGTCGTGTGCAAGGTCTCTGGCGACGTCTTCTCGGTCTTCTCAGGCGATGCGCGGGAGGGACACCCCGACTTCGACCTCGGGGACAAAGCCACACGTGCTGCAGGGTGAGCGCAAGGCGATGGCCCGGGGACCCGGGCCGCCACGCTTCACGACCGGGCATCCCTTGAGCCAACGTGCAGGCTCGCCCATTTGTCCGCTTCAGGGACGTCACCACATGCTCTGCGTCACCACTAGGCTTCTGACCTGCATAAACGCGGACTCCAGGCGACTCCTCGGCACCGTCCGACACCGGTCTGAACTGACTCATAATCCGTCGGTCGTGGGTTCAAGCCCCACCTGCCCCACCCCTGTGACCTGCGTCTTGACCCCCGGATGAGAGGAAATGAGGACGGCTCGAATTGGGCTGAGTCCGCATCTAGTCCGCTCCGCAGTACCCGCGCCCTGCACCGACCCCCTCATGCGACCTCTGGGCCGAGGTGACAAACCGGGCTGGGCCGCCGCCGGATCCAGGAGGACCAGCACGGCCATAAGGTGCCGGCCGAACGCGAGAGAGCGATCGCCACGACCGGTCTTAGCGGATTCAGGTCAGGGAACCATCCCGAGTCCGGGGGGATTCGGCACACGAGCACGCGTGGTCCGATCGAGCTCACAGGCCGAGTACTCGCGGGGTGGGCGTCCAACCTCAGGGAGCATGGATGTTGCGCGCAACGTCCGCATGCTCGGCCCCCCGGAATAATGTCGAGACGCGATCCAGGACTCCCACTGGACCCCTGGCCAACGTCACGGCCCGGTCAGCCAGAGCGGCCACCGCAGTACCCGCTTACCGATCGCCCACGCGGGCGGGAACGTTCAGGGAACACATCGCCCGGTCCCCGAACGCAGGTCGATTCGGCCCTTCGACTCCGTCGAACCGGCGATCACCAACATCTTCTCCTGCCGATGAGCGAGTGTGTCCTAGCGGCAGCCCAGACGGCCGCCCAGAACGCGGTCACCTAGTGAGCGCGACTCACCGGCACGATCCCGTGCTCGAGAGCGTAGAGACTTGCCCCGATCCGGTTACTGACTCCGAGCTTGCCGTAGATCCGCTCCACGTGGTTTCGGACCGTCTTCTCCGACAGCGTGAACCGCTGGGCGATCTGACGGTTCGATTGGCCCTGGGCCACCTGCAGCAGGATCTCGACCTCGCGAGGCGTCAGTCGGTCATCGCGCCTCGCCGGCTTTGCTGCGGCGTGCCCGGCGACGGCGAGCACCGCGTTAACCGCGAGGAGGTCCAGGGCGCCCGACCGGGCCCTTTCCTGTAGCCGGTGGGCGGCATCACGAGGTGTCATTGCGGTCCGGTACGGGCGAGGCTCGAGCGCCGACTCATAGGCGACGGCCGCAGCGAGAAGCCGATCAGGAAGGGGCAGCGACGCCACACGGAGTCCCCGGGGGTAGCCGCCGCCGTCTGGCTGCTCGTGGTGGTTCATGGCGATCCGCGACACGTCGGCCAGGCCGTTCACCCGCTCCAGGATCCGACCGGTCAGATACGGGTGCAGCCGGACTCGTTCCCATTGCTCGGAAGAGAGCTCGCCGGCATACTCCCAGATTCGGTTGGAGCATCCGATGCGACCGATGTCGTGCACGTGTCCCGCCCGGCGGACCGCTGCGACCTCGTCCGCATCCAGGCCCAGTTGCACAGCCGCCTGCGCGGCCAGCTCGGCGACCGCTCGTGAGTGGCCTAGCGTGAAGGGGCATTTGAGATCGACGAAGTCGCCGAGCGCGATGAACATCCGGTCCAGCTCGGCCGGCGTCAGGATGCGATCCCGGTCCGGCGCCTCGGCCAGCGCGACGTCCCAGGGACTCAGGTCGCCGGGGCGCGCCAATACCGCGGTCGGGTCGGCGAGGAAAGCGTCGACCACGTCGGGATCGAACTGCCCTCCGCGCCGCATCCGGACCAGGTGTTCGGCGCCGCCTTGGCCGAAGGTGCGCTCATGCACCTCGACAAGATCGGCCAGCTGCGCCACCCGCATCTCGATCGGCAGCTCGTGACCCGACAGCCCCAGGGGTCCACCGTCACCGTCAAAGCGTTCGAAGGTCGCGGCAAGCACCTCCTGGACGCGCGCGGACAGCCCGATCTCGGCGGCGAGCAGGGCCGCCGACGCGCAGTGCGAGTGAACCAGCGCTCCCATCTGTCCGCGGGGGTCGCGCAGCAGCTGGGCGATCAGTTTGACGCGCTGCGGAAGGGGGGCGCCGTGCGCGATGTTCCCCATGAGGAACCGCATGTAGGGCAGTCCGGCCCAGTCGACGAGGTATGCCTCGCGCTTGACCGCAATATCGTCGCCGAACCAGCGAACGTACTCGTGCGAGTCGGCATGGCAGCCGATCCACATGACGAGGGTGGTGTGAAAAGTCGTGTCTCGCTGCTCGCGACTCAGCCCCAACCGGTCGGCAAGCCTGGCAGCGATGACGGCGGACCGCAGAACGTGCTCCGCCGGCTGACCGAGCCCTAGGTCGATCGCGACCGACAGGGCCGCGAGCACATCGATGCGGCGCGTCGTGCCCGCACCGGCAAAGGGAGACACGACCTCATCGTCCACCCAGCCGGAGCGTCACGCGGCCCCTTCAAGCAGCTCGCGTTGCCGCGCCGCCCCCGAGATGTGCCGTGCCGGGTCGAAGACGTCGAAGTGGCTGAAGCCGCGCATGAAGACACCGTGTTGCGGCAACCAGAAATCGCCCATCCTGGCCTGCGACCGCAAGGGTGTCGGGGCCCCCAGGTCGCGGCCGAGCAGTACGGCCCGGCTGTCATGAAGGGCCCAGATCTGCACGGGCGCGGCCGTGAACCGCTGACCGTTGGGCATCTCCCCATTGAGGCGAACGGTCCCGACACCCAGCATCTGGCCAGCCATCCATCCCATCATGGTCAGGACCAACCTGTTGGTCCACATGCCGTGCGGCATCACCTTTGCCAACACCGTGAAGATCCGGGTCACGACCGTGTGGTGCAGCGCCACCGTCCAGCCCAGCGTGTCACCGACGCGGACCTGCAACGTGCGCTCGTCGAGCCACTCGACATCAATATTGCTGCGTACCGAAGGATGGCTGCAGGCCGCCCCGATGTACCGCTCGCAGCTGTGCTCCGGATCGGCTGTCGAGTAGACGGTCCAGTCGCCGGCCGGCCCTCGGTGCCATACAGCGCGGTAGCCCGAGCCGAAACTCGCGGCCGTCATGCAGCGCAGCACCAGGTAGTCACCCGACGCGAAGGAGAGGCCCATGACCCCATAGCCGCTGATCCGCTCGTCGTTGCCGGGCGGAAGCGACGGGACAGCCTCGGCCCGCTCGGCCACCGCTCGCGGCGTCTGCAGCACGGCCATCACTGGCCCTCGACGACGGGGAAGATTCGGTCGGCCACGAGCCCGTGGGCCTCCCGGTGCACGGCGGCCGCCGCGTGCGAGTCAGGTGCCTCGACCAGGCACCAGGCCTTGCCGTTCACGTCGTCGACCCAATAGGTGCGGTAGCTCACGCCGTACTTTCCCTGCACCTGCAGGTCCCGCGCGTGCGCCCCCGCCACGTCAGCGGCGGTCGTGCCCTCGGGGAGCGAGTCATGAACATCCATGTAGAGCGTCATCTCTGCCTCCTGTGTGGTTGGTTTCACCACCATCGCCGCTCGGAGCCCGCCGAATCATGAGGCATCCGCCTCAACTCGGCCGCGTGGGGCCGAAATTGTCGGCGCACACGTAGTTTTCGGCCATGGCTCGATTCCCGACAACGTCTGGCATGCGGCGGCACGTCAGCCCACCACTCGCCGCTCGCTCAGACCGGTGAGGGCGCGATACTCACGCCGTGAGGGACCGCCCGACTGTGACCCGCTCAGAGACAGGGGCTGCCAGCGACGCAGCCAGGAAGGGGGACGGGGTCAGGGCCACCGCGATCCGCGACGCAATGCGGGCTGGGGGGATTGGGAACGACGCGGGTGAATCGAACTGGCTGGACGAAGCAGCCCAAAGCGCACCCTGCCCCGGACGCCGCTGTGCGAATGCTCCACGGCGTCGCCACCAGATTGCCAGGGCGTCTGACGGGCGCCACCGACAAGGAACGCGATGAGGTGCTGTTGCTCGGTTCTGTCGCCGACAGGTGACGGAGGCCGAAGTCGCGTCGTGCCTGGTTTACTTGCTCAACAGCAACGGCAGCCGTTTCGGACGGGGTGAACCGCCCGACGAACATCAACCGAGAGGCCCTTGCGTCCCGACAGGAACGGGGGTTGGCGTGGTCGAACGTGCCGGTCTCGAGGTGGATGCGATCCTCGCCAACGCTGGCGACTGGCGCGGAGAGATGTTGTCCGGAATCCGCCGCATCGTTCTGGCCGCCGACCCGTCCATCGGCGAAGCGGTGAAGTGGAAGAAGCCCTCGAAGCCGGAGGGGGTGCCGGTGTGGTCGGTGAACGGCATCGTCTGCATCGGCGAGATGCTCAAGAGTGCCGTGCGGTTGACATTTCCGAAAGGCGCCCAGCTGACGGACCCGAAGAAGCTCTTCAATGCGCGACTGGACAGCAAGGGAGTCCGAGCCATCGACTTTCGTGACGGTGAGCAGCTGCCCGAGGCCGCCTTGACGGCTTTAGTACGCGAGGCAGCCGCCCTGAACGGCTAGACCCGGCGGTGGAGAAGGGCCACCCATGGCACGGTGGGTTCGGCGCTTCATTCCGCCAGGACGTCGCCGACGTGAGTGTTGCTCCGGCAGCCGCGCGTCGACCACCGACCACCGACCATCGGCCGACCGGTGACCCCGCCCGCGGCCTCACGTCCCCGCGTCAGGTAGGGGCCTCCAGACGGTGGCGACATCCTTGCGATAGCGACGGCCGAACAGGCTGCCCAGCACCATCACCACGGGGCCCGGCACGTTCGCTCGCAGCGCGGACATCTCCTCCTCGGTGGCACCGTCCTGCATCCAGGCGAAGAAGTTACCGGCCTTGGCCGGACTCGATCGGCGACTGAACTGCTTGCCCATCTTCTTCAACGCCGGGTCACCTTCGTTCTGCGTCAGCGCCTCCTCGGTTGCCCCTTCCTCATGGTCCAGGTGAGCCACGGTCGTCACCTGCAGGCGCTCCATGGCGGCGGCCGCAACGTCGGCGTCGGTGCGGCTCGCCGAAGTCCTGAGTCTGGCCATGGCCTCCCCAGCCGTCTCCAGGTCCGCGGCCATCGCCTCGTGCTCGACGTCGAAAGTGTCGATGGTGGAGCCGGGGACTCCGACCGCGGCCAGCGCCGGCCACGCGATGACGTGCTCGCCCTGGTGGTGGTCGGTGAGCTGGTCGTCGAAGTTCTCCCACGCCCGGTACAGGGCAGCAGCTCGTTCCCGGTCCCCGTCCATGAACGCGTCGAGGGCCTGCCGAAACCGGCCCAGGTCACGACGGACCGCTCGATGGATCGTCTTGTTCATGCTCATGCCCGGATGTGAGGTCGCCATGCCCACACGCTAGGAGGCGTCGGGCCGACTCGCACGCGAATCCGATCCGTGTAGTCAGGTGACGCCAGCCCGGCGGGGCTGGTGCTGGCATAAGTCGGCGTCGCCAAGCAGGCCACTCGTCATCCAGCAAGACGCCGGGATGAGCTGCCGCGGCACCGACTGCGCCGCTGTGACCTTGGTGTCACCGTATTCGGCGCCATCGCGTCGGTCTTGCACTTGCGCATACTTGCACTCAGTGCAAGAATATCGGCGATGACCTCCGATGTGGGCCTGCGTGAACGCAAACGCGCGCAGACCCGTCGACGCCTGGAAGAGGCGGCCATCGGCCTGGCCCTGCGCGACGGCCTGGACAAAGTGACGATCGATGCGATCAGCGAGCGGGCCGACGTGTCGCGGCGCACCTTCTTCAACTATTTCGACAGCAAGGACGACGCCATTCTGGGCGTCAGCCCGCCGGACGTCAGCCCCGAGACCCTGACTCGACATCTGGCCCGCTACGACGGCTCGGACCTCGTGGAGTCCATCATCGGGCTCATCATTGCTGTTCTCGGCCCGTCGATCGACGAGCCCGCCCTGCACGAGTCGCGGCTGGAGGTCATCCGGCAGCACCCGCAGCTGCTCGAGCGGATGCTGGCGCGGATGGCCCGGGTCACCGAGCAGCTCACCGCCGCGGCGAGCACCCTCATCGCACGGAACGGGGAGGTCAGCGGCGATCGGCCCGTCTCCGACGGGGTCGCCGAAACGCTGCTGATGACCTGTGCCGGAGCGGTGAGGGCAGCCACCAAACAATGGTCGACGACGAGCACCGATCTTTCCCTGGAAGAACTGGAACAACGGGCGGTATCGCTCGTTCGAGAAGCAATCGAGAAGCTGACATGACCGAATCACCCCGCTCCGACTCCGGCGCCGGTACCGACGCAGCACAAGACAAGGCGGCAGGAGAGAGCGCAGCAGCGGTGGCCGAGAAGCGTCACATCCTGCTGATCTTCGCCGGCCTGATGGTCACGATGCTGCTGGCGTCGCTCGACCAGATGATCTTCAGTACGGCGTTGCCCACGATTGTCGGGGAGCTCGACGGGGTCAACCACATGCTCTGGGTGACCACCGCCTACATTCTCGCCTCCACCATTACGCTGCCGGTCTACGGCAAGCTCGGTGACCTGATCGGCCGCAAGGGCCTGTTCATCGCGGCGATCTCGATCTTCATCGTCGGCTCGGTGATCGGCGGACTCGCCCACGACATGACCTGGCTGATCGCCGGACGAGCCGTTCAGGGGCTCGGCGGCGGCGGACTGCTCATCCTGGCGCAGGCGATCATCGCCGACGTGGTACCCGCCCGCGAGCGAGGCAGGTACATGGGCATCATGGGTGGCGTCTTCGCCATCTCCTCGGTGGCCGGGCCGTTGCTCGGCGGCTGGTTCACCGACGGCATCGGCTGGCGTTGGGCGTTCTGGATGAACATCCCGCTGGGCCTGCTGGCCATCGCCTCCGCCGTCTTCTTCCTCCGGCTGCCGAAGAACACCAACCGCAATCCGTCGATCGATCTCGCCGGTATCACGCTGCTGGCCGTCGCCTCCACGTGCCTCGTGCTGATGACCACGTGGGGCGGCAACACCTACGACTGGAACTCACCCGTCATCATCGGGCTCATCATCGGCGCCCTCGTGGCCGGTGGCCTCTTCGTCATGGTCCAGCGCCGAGCCGTCGAGCCGGTCATGCCGCTGCATCTGTTCAAGGAACGGAACTTCAACCTGACCACCATCGTCGGCCTGATCATCGGTGTCGCGATGTTCGGAGCGCTGGCCTACCTGCCGACCTATCTCCAGATGGTGACCGGCGCCAACGCCACTCAGGCGGGTCTGCTGATGATCCCGTTGATGGCGGCCCTGCTCATCACGTCCATCGCCTCGGGGCAGGTGGTCAGCAGGACCGGTCGGTACAAGGCCCTGCCCATGATCGGCATGGTGCTGGTCGCCGCCTCGCTGTTCCTGTTGTCCACCATGACCCCGGACATGGCGGTCTGGGTGATCTGCTCGTACCTGGCCCTGATGGGCCTCGGCCTCGGGATGAGCATGCAGATCCTCATTCTCATCGTGCAGAACACCTTCCCGGTGACGGAGGTCGGCACCGCTACCGCGTCGAACAACTACTTCCGGCAGATCGGAGCCTCCCTGGGTTCCGCGATCGTCGGCAGCCTGTTCGTGACCAAGCTGACCCAGCTGCTCAGCGAGCGGATGCCGGCCGGCGCCGCCTCCGCCGGTGGTGGCGAGAACTCCCTCACCCCGGCCGTGGTGCGCGATCTGCCGACGGGAATCAAGAACGTCATCGTCAGCTCCTACAACGACGCGCTGACGCCCATCTTCCTGTACATGGTCCCCTTGGTGATCGTTGGTCTGATCCTGCTGGTCTTCGTGGTCGAGAAGCCGCTGGCCACATCGATCGAGCGGGACATCCTGCCCGAGTCGCTGGAGATCGACGGAGGCAGCTGGGACCTGATCGACTCCGACGCCGCTGCCGGTACCGATCGGCCGAAGTCCGACACCGCCAGCCGCTGACCACCCAACGGCTAGTCTCGTGGTGCGCCCGGAGCGTCGCCCTTGAGCCAGCCACAAGGGGACCCCGCGGACGGCGTCGGCTTGAGGGAGTGGCGGTATGAGTGCAGGTGGCGAACGCTCGATGACCTTCCAAGCAAGCACCGAGGCGGCGATCGCGGCGCTCGAGGAGGCTGCGCGGCGATCGGGTATGCAGCACCTTTCCGCGGATCCTAAGACCGGAGTTCGCGTCTACACCGCCGGGACGCTGGTGCTGGCGTCCGGCGAGAAGGTCACCGCGTGGATCCGTGAGGTCGCGGCGGGGGTCGTGCAGGTGACGCTGTCCTCGGATCTGCAGTTCGGTCTTGGGAGTGCGGTCAGCAAAGGCGCCGGCCGAGACCGGATGGCCAAAGCGCTGGTTCAGCTGCTCCCCCCGGCCGGGTAGGCGCCCCCGGCTGATCGGAACGACCGGACACGCGCAGTGGCGCCCGAGAAGGCACGAAGTGGTCCCAGCGACGCGACACTGTCGGCATGACAGCCACCACGGCAGTCCAGCCACATCCTCTCGGCCGACGAGCACACTTGGTGTCGGAGGTCTCGGACGTTGCGGCCGCACGCACCGCCGACGTGACCCAGCTGGGGGTGAGTGAATGACCCGTCAGGTGGATGTCGACTACCTGGTGGTCGGCGCCGGCGCGATGGGGATGGGGTTCACCGACACCCTCATCGACCACGCGCCGCAGGTGCGGGTCGCCCTGGTGGACCGGCGCCACGGAGCCGGCGGTCACTGGCTGGAGGACTACTCGTTCGTCCGTCTGCATCAGGCATCCAGCTTCTACGGCGTGGCCTCGACAGTGCTCGGCGGCTACCGGATCCAGACCGGTGGACCCGAGGCGGGCCTGTGGCAACGCGCGGACCAGCCCACCATTGTCGGCTACTACGCCGGCGTGCTGGCTGACCGGATGGTCGGTCCTGGTCGGGTCGACCATTTCCCGGGCTGCGAATACGTCGGCGACCGGCAGTTCGTCTCCCACGTCTCCGGGAAGCGGTACGAGGTCCCCGAGCGGTGCCGCATTGTCGACGCGCGCTACCTTGCCCCGGATATCCCCGCGGAAACGCCGCCGAGATTCGCGGTCGAGGAGGGTGCCCGAGTCCTCGCCGTCAACGACCTGGTTCATCTCGAGGAGGCCCCAGGCCAGTACGTCGTCGTGGGCTCCGGCAAGACCGCGACCGACGCCTGCGTGTGGCTCCTGACGCGAGGTGTCGATCCGGACGCCATCTGCTGGGTGCGTCCGCGCGAGCCCTGGATGCTCAACCGCGCGTTGGTCGTTCCCGACCCCGCCATCTACCTCCCCATGCTGGCCACCCTCCTGGAAGCCGCGACCACAGCGGAGTCGCTCGACCAGCTGTTCTTCCGCCTCGAAGACGCCGGCATCATGCTGCGCATCGACCGGTCGGTCACTCCGACCATGGCGAAGGCCCCTACCCTCGGCCAGTGGGAGCTCGACCTGCTGCGCAGCATCGAGAACGTCGTGCGCCTCGGCCGCATCCGCTCGGCGCGACGTGGACGTCTCGATCTCGACGAGGGCTCGGTGCCGATCGCCGACGACGCGGTCATCGTCAACTGCGCGGCCGACGGGCTCAAGATGCCGCCGCTCGTGCCGATCTGGTCGGCTGACGCGATCACCCTGCAGTCGGTGCGGGCCGGCTTCCCCTGCTTCGGGGCCGCGATCGCCGGCTACGTCGAGGCGACCCGGAGCGCCGACGACGAGAAGAATCGCCTCTGCCCGCCCGCGTCGTTCGGCAACACCCTGCCCGACTGGGCCCGGATGAACGTCGTCGGCATGCGCAATGTCGCGTCGTACAGCACGGAGCCCGACATCAAGGAGTGGTCGGACCGGGTGGCCGTCAACGCCTCACGAGTCCCACCGGAGCGCGCCAGCGAGCCCGCCGTCGCCGACGCCGTTGCCCGTATGCGAGCAGCCACACCAGATGCCGTCGCCCGACTCGCCGAGCTCAGCGCCTAGAGGTCGAACGAGCAGGAACGTCACCACCCCGTCGCACCTCACGCCGCACGCATACCAGCGTCCAAGGAGCCTGCCGGTGGGGTGCGTCCCTTCGGCTGACCCGTCAGCTGGAGGCGGGCGCAGGCCTGGTCGGGGGCTGGGGCAGCTGTCCGGTCAAAGCGACCTCCTCGGCAACGTCGCGCAGCTTGCGGTTGGTGTTGTTGCTGCGCAGGCGCAGCAGGTCGAAGGCGACCTCGCTGGTGACCTTCTCGCGGGACATCAACACGCCTACGGCGACCCCGATCTGGCGGTTGCTCGTCAGGGCGGCCTGCAGCTGGGTTGCCGTCTGTTGGGCCTGCTCCAAGCGGCGGCTGTGTAGCTGAGCGAGCGCATAGTGGGTTCGCAAGCGGGACAACAGCTCGACCGACTCGAAGGGCTTGCGCACGTAGTCGTCCGCTCCGGCGGACAGGCCCTGGGCCGCCTCACCGGCCCCGTTTCGCGCGGTCAGCAGGACCACGGGAATCGGCGCCCATTGCTCCTGGGAGCGGATCAGGCGTACGAGATCCAGACCGCTCCGGCCCGGGAGCATCACGTCGGAGAGCACGATGTCCGGGAGCGGCTCGGTGCGCAGGGCGCTGCTGACATCAGCCGCGGCTGTCACGTTCCAGCCATCGGAGATCAGCAGCCGGGTCAGGTAGAGGCGAAGATCCGCGTTGTCCTCCACGACCAGGACGTGCGCGGCGTGGCCACGGGCGAGGCTCGGCGAGGACTCCCCCCCGTCGGGAGACATGCCGACCGGCACGCTCAACCCGCCCATCGACCTGGCGACATCGGTAGGCGACACCGGGTCGGGGGGGCGTATGGGCTCGGCGACCGGTACGGACACGGTGACCGTGGTGCCCACTCCAGGAATGCTGTCCAGCCGGACCTGACCGTCCTGTGCCTCGACGAGATCCTTGACCAGGGCGAGTCCGATGCCCGTGCCCGGGATTCCCCGCGCTGACGGGCCGGCCACCAGGTGGAAGCGTTCGAACACCCGTCCCGCCTCGTCGGGGGCGATCCCTGACCCAGTGTCCGCAACCGAGAGGGTGACCGTATCGCCGTTCCGCCGCAGCGTGATCCCGATAGAGCCGTGCGCGGTGAACTTGTACGCGTTGGAGACGAGGTTGGCGACGACCTTGATCCACGCCTCGCGGTCGGTGACTACTGGTCCGAAGTCGTCGACATCGACCGTGAGGCCCAAGCCAACGGACTCGATCGCGCTCCGGAACATGCTGACGACGTCTCGCGTCGTCTCGGCCACATCCACCGATTCCAGGACGGGCGTGAGCGCGCCGGCCTCGGCCCGAGCGAAGTCGAGCAGAGTCTCCACCAGCCGGTTGAGCCGGTCGGCGGCGCGCTTCACCGCATCGACATGCCCAGCCTGCTCCGCCGACAACGCCGAGCGGCTCAGCTCGTCCGTCGCAGCGAGAGCCACGGTGATCGGGGTGCGGAACTCGTGGCTGACGTTGGCGAAGAACGCGGACTTGTCCCGATCCAGCTCGGCCAGGGCCGTCGCCCGGGCGCGTTCGGCTGAGGTCACCCGGACGTCGGCGAGGAGCGCGGTGAGCTGGCGGGTGACCAGCGTGACGAAGGTGGTGTAGCGATGGTCGACCTGGCGATAGGGGTTCAGTCCGAGCACCAGAACGCCGTCGAGGTCATGGTCGGTTCCCCTCAGCGGCATGAGGTATGCGGCCACGGGCGGTTGCGGTCCCAGGGGGCCAGGGTCCGCCTGCAGCTCCTCAGGCCGGTAGGTCATCAGTGTCGGCGTCGAGGCGCGGACCGCGCTCGCGATCGGATGCGACGACCCCAAGGCCACCCGGGCGGGCAACGCCTCGGTCGCGACGGGAGCTCCGTACTCGCTCCGGACGTCCAGATGCCCCGAGGGGTCGGCGAGGTAGATCGCCGCAAACGGGACGGCCCACCGGTTGGTGGCGAGGATGTCGCAGACCTTCGCCACGGCCTCGCCGGGTGACCCGAAGTTCGCGCTCGACAGGACGGCCAAGTCGCGGATGGTATCCAGCCGTCGGGTCTCCACGCGCGCCACGGTGACGTCGGTGGTGGCCACGAAGACGCCCACGACCTCTCCGTCCGCGGATCGCACCGGGCTGTAGGAGAACGTCCAGTACGTCTCCTCGAGATAGCCGTGCCGTTCCACGAAGAGCAGCAGATCCTCGTCGAACGTCGCCTCGCCGGCTTCCAGCACCCGGGCGACCTTCGGGCTGAGATCATGCCAAACCTCAGCCCAGCACCCGGCCGCCGGCTGCCCCATGGCGCCCGGATGCTTCGACCCCAGGAGCGGACGGTATGCCTCGTTGTAGATCTGCACGAGGTCGCTGCCCCACCAGAGCAGCATGGGGACCCGCGAGGGCATCACCGTCCGCACTGCGGAGCACAGCTCCGGGCTCCAGTCCGCCGGGTCCCCCAAGGAGGTCCGGGTCCACGCCGTTGCCCGCGCCAGGGCCGCTGATTCGTCGTCTCCTGGAAACAGCGCCCACAGGGCCTCCTGGCCCTCGCGGTCGGGAGAGCCGGTCATACCGACGAAACCACCGTGGGAGTGCGTGCTCATACAGACTGCCTGTCCGTGCGCTAGCCAGGCGGCCCACGCCGTGCTCTCGACGTGACCTGGCGACCCCGATTCTAAGCATCACACCATCGTGATCAGCTCGCGCGGCAAACCGCGCCATTCGCTGACGCGGGCACTCCGGATACCTCGAGACTCTGCTCTCCGAAGGTCGCGGCTGCCAAAAGGGTTGCCGCGGTCCCGCTTCGGGTATCGATATCCATAGCTGCCGAACGTCGGGGTCTACAACGGACAGGAGGGGCGCGCCTTGAGCGAGGCCATCGACCAGTCCTCCCCAGCGGCACGCGTCGCGACGGGCCGAGACTGGCAGCGCAGCCTGCGGTTCTTCATGATCCTCGGTGGGCTGGCTATCCCGTTCCTGCTCCTGCTGCTTCTCGTCGCCGACAAGTGGGCGCCCCTCGCCGCCGCGGACCAGGGCGCCCGCGATTCCCTGCACGTGTTCGCGCTGGGCCAGCCGTTCTTCGTCGCGACGATGCGGACCTTCAGCGACTCGGGGTCGTCCCTGGCCTGGCAGATCGTCACCGTGATCGTCGCCTTGATACTCCTGGTCCGCCGGCACTGGCGGCTGGCGGCCTTCACGGTGGTGGCCATCGCCGGGTCCTCCCTGGTCAACACGGCGGTCAAGGCGATGGTGAACCGGGACCGGCCCCTGGTAGACCAGCCGTTCGTCCACGAACCGGGAGCCAGCTTCCCGAGTGGACACTCGCAGGCAGCGGTCGTCGGCTACGGGGTCCTGCTGCTGCTCCTGCTGCCCTCGTTGAGCCACGCCTGGCGCCGGGTCGCCGTCGCCATAGCCGTGGTGATGGTCGTGGGGATCGGCTTCTCCCGAGTGGCGTTGGCCGCCCACTTCGTGTCGGACGTTGTGGCGGGTTTTGCCCTCGGCGCGGTCTGGCTCGGCCTGATGACCGCGATCTTCCGCCCGTGGCGGCACATCGACGACGTGCGAGCCGCAGTCACACCGCCGAAGGCATCGACTCGCTGACCGGCGACAGCTGCTGCGTGCGCTCCGCGCCCGATTGCCGCCCTGGTCGAGCCGCGCGGGGCCGCCGGCTGCGGTAGACAGGAGGGACCGGTTCCACGGAGTGCCCAGCAGCCAAGAGGAGCAGCACATGACGGAGACGCCACAGCCACCCACCAGCGCACTCACCGAAGACGAGGAGAAGACGGTCCGGTCCGCCGCCCTGCGCGCCGGCGCCCTCGTCGCCCAGGCGGAGCCCGGTTTCTTCGACACGTTCAAGGAGTCTTTCGCCGCCAGCAAGGCCGTCAAGGCCGCCTCCCCCGAGGTGCAGAAGCTGGTCGCCGGAGGCTTTCCGGAGATGCCCTCAGGCGGCGGCGACGAGGTCAAGGCACGTACCTTGGAGCTCCTCAAGCAGGCGGTCGGCATCCTGACCCTGAAGGCACCACAGCTCGTCGAGGAGTACAAGCAGGTCGTGCTCCAGTCCGCCAAGGACGTCGCTGCGGCCGCCGATGACACGTCTCAGCGGGAGAGCGCCGCCGTCGGAGAGATCGAGCGGGCCCTCGCCGGCTGATACCCCTCTTCCGCTATCAGAACGGAGGCACGTCGGGCTTGCAGACGGTTCCCTTGGCCGGCGGGACGAGGCTCACGAGGTAGCGGGTCCGCACCTGGTCGACGCACTGGCTGGGGTCGTTCATCGTCAGGTGGCCGTAGCCCTCTGAGGTCAGCAGCACGGCGTTGCCCAGCCGTTGTTCGGCGACCAGGGCGTTCTGGTAACCAGTGGCCGGGTCGTGGCGATTGTTCATGAGGAGGATCGGCGTCGTGGTTTTGGCGCCCCACGGGCCGTCATACCGATCGGTGCTCCGCCCCGGCCAGTTCGACGCGCATGGTGCCCACAGCCACCAGCCCAGCAGCGGTCCGTAGAACGTGCTCGACTCGGTGAGCTTCGGGATGACACTGGGCCAGGACTGGGAGGGTTTGCGGGCGGAACCGTCGAGGCACGAGATCGCAGACGAGGTGGTCGCGCCCGCGAAACCAGCCGGGGACCGGAGAGGGCGGGCCGCGTCCTCCAGTTTCGATGCGTCGCCCTCCGCCGCAGCATTGAGGTCTGCGGCGAAGCCGGCCCACTCTGCTCGGGTCCGGAGCGGGTTGTAGGCGCCGAGAATGAAGTCGGCGTAGTCGAGGGCGCCGGGCGGGTCGGAGTGCGGCGCCGGGATCGACGACCGCTTGGCGGTGTCGATCACTCGCGCCACCCGCTGCGCGACGGTCTCGCCGTGCCCGGCCAGGGCACAGTGACCAGCTCCCGCGCTCTCGCACAGGTCCAGGAACGTGGAGAAGACCCCATCGAACGCCGCGCCCTGGCTGGCGACCCGAGTCTCGGCGTTCTTCGTGTACAGGACCGGGTCCACGATGCCGTCGAGCACCATGGCCCGGATGCGCTTCGGGAACAGGTTGATGTAGGTCTGGCCGATCTCCGTCCCGTAGGACAGGCCCACGTAGGTCAGCAGGTCGTCCCCGACCATGCCGCGCAGGGCGTCCAGATCGCGGGTGGTGTCGGCAGTCGAGATGTGATCCAGGAGATCGCCGCTGACCTGGCCGCACCGTCGCGCCAGTTCGGTGGTCTTGCGCTGGTAGGCCTTGGACTCATCCTTCGTGATAGGGATCGAGCTCCCCTGCCAGAACTGGTCCCGAGCCGCGTCGCTGGTGAAGCAGTTCACCGGCGTGCTGGCATTAGTGCCGCGTGGGTCCCAGCTCACCACGTCGAACCGACCGGCACCCCAGCTGTCGAGGTCGTCGGCGAGGGCCTTGACGATGCCGACGCCGCTGGAGCCAGGCCCGCCGGGGTTCACGAACATCGACCCGATCCGCTCCGCGGGTCGACTGGCCAGGTGTCGGATGACCGCGAGCTCGATCTTCTTGCCGTTCGGCCGGTCCCAGTCCAACGGCACCTGGACTCGGGCGCACTGCAGGCCGCTGTCGGGCGGATCGCACGCCGTCCAGTTGATCGGTGCGCTTCCGATCCGCGGGCCGGGACTCGCTGCCGCGCCACTCGGCGCGCTCAGGGACACGGCGACGAGGCCTAGAACGGCCACCGCCATCGTGCCGAAACGATATGGACCAAACGCACCTGCAGCCCTCAGGCCCATCACGGCCCTCCCGTCCACCGAATAGATGGAGCGTAGGGGACCAGCCGCTCGGCCGGTCCGGAATACACCAGAACGTTTGTTCCGGGTGTCGAGGTGAAGCAATGGGCAGAGAAGTGCTCGCGTCGTCGCGCGGCGTCAGCCCTTGAGGTTCACGTGGATGAGAAGGCGAGAACCCGCCTCCGGTGTCGACCCTCGAACCGTGACCCGCAGCCAGTTGCCGAAGGTGGTGACCGGAATTTCCACGATGGAGTCCTCACCGCCCATCTCGACCGGGCTCCCTCTCCGGATCCAGCTGAGGCCGTCCGGTGATACCTCGACGGCGATCGCCAGCGTCGGATGCTCCCCCTCCGTCTGGACGAAGAACACCGCCTCGGTCGCCCAGCCGGCCTCGTAGGGCAACGTCGCGAAGTCACCGTCGATGCGGACGCGACGAGCCAGGACGGAGGTGTATGTCGTCTGCATGATGGCGCGCGTCCCTGGTCGGTGGAGGTGGTCAGTGGAAAGAGGTCACCGGGACGGCTGCGTCGTCGAGATCGACGATCGCGCCCTGGTCGGCCAGTGTCGCGTGCAGCAGCGTCGTGTCGACCTCACCGATCGACCACCCGTGACCAGCGCAGAGCGCGGCGGCCGTTCCCGCGCCCTGTCCCATCGCCATACACGTCGCCATGACCCGGGCGGAGCCGAATCCGGGACCGTCCGCGCTGAGGCTTCGGCCGGCGGTGACCACGTTCACACTCCCCTTGGGGACCAAGCAACGCAACGGGATGGCGTAGGCGCGCTTGGGGTGGAGGAACTGGCCCTGGTTGATGCTGTCCGGCTCGTGGATGTCGATGACGTGGGCACCCTTTGCGACGGTGTCCGGGAACGGCTTCGCCTCGACGATGTCGTCCTTGACGAGGTGGTACTCCCCCACGATGTGATAGGTCTCGCGAACACCCGTCTGAATGCCCGATTTCGCCAGCCAGCAGTCACGGAACTCGGGAAACTCCCGCCGCAGCACCTCGATGAACTGATGCAGCGCCTCTCGAAGGCTCACCTCGGTGCGGCTGAACGACTCCGGGTCGCTCGCATCAGTCGGCTCGCGAAGGAGGTTGATGCTCACCATGCCGTCGTGGAAGAACGAGTTGATCCATGGACCGCCGAAGAGGGGAATCTCTCCGTCGGCGTGCAGCGCGGCCAGCCGGTCCCGAATGGTCGCGGAGACCGGCAGGACACCGTCCACGGCATCGCCGAAGAGGGGCTGGAGTGCCGCGGTGTCGACGCCGCCGAGCTGGAACCACAAGGTGGCGGGCTGCAGGACATCGCTCTTGACGACGGGCAGTCCAGCGGCGCGAACGACGTCAGCATCTCCGCTGCAGTCGACGACGACACTGGCCCGGTATGCGACTCGGCCCGCCTTGTTCTGGACGATCACGTGCGTGACGCGACCGTCCTCGACGATGCAGTCCGAGAACCACGAGTGGTAGAGCAGCGTCACCCCTGCTTCGACGAGCAGGCGCTGCGCCGCGAGCTTGAGGATCTCGTCGTTCACCGGGTAGTTGCCGCTGTCGCGGTCGAGCTCCGCGCCACCCAGCTCGGCCGCGCGGCGCATCAGCTCCAGCGGGATGCCGCCTATGTGATAGCGGTCGCCGAGTCGGAACTCGCTGATCGGCGTGACCAGAGCGCTCGTCGCCATACCGCCGACGAAGCCGTACCGCTCGATGAGCAGGGTTCCGGCTCCGTTGCGTGCCGCCGCGATCGCGGCGACGAGACCGGAGGGCCCACCGCCACAGACCACGACGTCGTAGCGGCCCACGACCGGTGTCTCTCGGGAGGGTTCGGTGACGAACATGGACGTTCCTGCTCTCTCGATCCGTGCGGTCACTCCGTCGAGTAGACGACGGAGTCGAGGAAGAGATGCACGGACCGATCGGTGTCCGTCTCGACGAAGAAGACGGGGTTGATGAGGTTGTCGATCGACGTGTAGCCGGGAGTGAGCGTCGGCGAGATGCCGCGGAGATCGAAGACCCGGTCCATCGACTGGAGCTCGACGTACTCGCGCTTCCGAACATCCACCGTGAGACGCAGGTAGATCCAGTTGATCTTGTCGGGGCTCTCGTTGTACAGGAGGTCCTGCTCCCCGCCCGGCACCCACTGGTACCCGTCGGCCGAGCCGTCCTCGAATCGGCGGCCGTACCACTGGTTGTCGACTCCGGGCACGCACCACCCGTCGGTGACACCGAAGTTCCAGTCCTCGGGGGTGACTCCGTCGGCCACCTGGTAGTACTGCCACTTCTTCACCAGGTTGCCACCGAGGGAGTTCACGTAGCGCACGCCTGGCATGTAACGGTATTCGGCGTCCTGCACGTCGAAGAAGAACCCGAAGGCGCGGATGTCCTCCTCGCCCAGACCGACGCGGTCCTGGGCCGGCGTGTAGGCGTACCAGGTCTCGATCTGGATCATGGTCGGGTCGCCGATCCGCGACAGACGCTTGATGGCGTGCCCCATGCTGCCCGGTCGCGGTGGTTCAGTGTGCGGGCCGCCGGTCGGCGCCGTGGTCAGCTTGAGGGAGTAGGTGCCCTCCATCGAGCCGTGGGACGACGCGAACCGCATGGCCGCGGAGCTGAGCATCGTCGGTGCCCAGCTCGAGAGGTCGACGTACGACTCGAAGGACTCGTAGTCGTCGTAGACGAAGTTCGGCGTGAGGTCCATCCAGCCGTTGAAACCGGTGTCGAAGTCGTCGTACGTCATGACGCGGGCGAGCGGGGTGTACCGCTCGAGGCCGCGATCGTAGGTGAGGACTCTGTCCATGGCCTGCCTTTCCGTCGTCCTCGATCCGGTGTGGGGACGGCGCCCTCCGACGCCGCCCCCACACCCGACTTACCGCCGTCTCACTTGGTCAGGTAGACGGTGCTGAAGTCGATGAACTCGTTCGGCGGGATGACCAGGCCCTTCACCGTCGAGGCCGTGGCGGCGTTCACCTTGATCTCGAACAGCGGGACCGCCGGGGTGTCCTTCGCCATGATGTCCGCGGCCTGCTGGTACAGCTTCAGACGCGCAGCCTGGTCGGTCAGCTGCTGGGCCTGCGTGGTGATCTGGTCGAGATCCTTGTTGCAGTACCCGAGGCGGGCCGCCGTGCAGTTGTAGAGCCGATAGATCGTGTAGTCGGCATCCCCGGTGATCGTCTGGTTCGGCTGCATGTCCATGTTCCACCCGTGGGTGCCGTCAGGGTTGACGGTGCTGAACGTCTTCAGCCAGGTCGCCGGGTCCATCGCCTTCGGTGTCACCGTGATGCCGACGGCCTTCCACGCCGAGACGAACGCCTGCATCATGTTGGCGAACCCGGCGCCGTTGGCGGTGCTGTAGATCACGTCGACGGTGAAGCCATTCGCATACCCGGCGTCGGCCAGCAGCTTCTTGGCCGCAGCCTGGTCGTACTTCGGGAACCCCGACGACGGAGCGACGCAGCCGAAGGCAGCAACTGGACAGTATGCGGTCATCACCGAGGCGGTGTCACCGAACAGCTGCTGCTGGATCGTCGGCAGATCGAGCGCCTGCCACATCGCCTGCCGGACCCGCTGGTCCTTCAGGTACTGGTTCTTGTTGTCGAACCAGAGGAAGTAGTAGTTGAGGCTGTCCTGCTGCGTGAAGTTCACGTTCGACATCCCCTTGACCTGCGCGATCTGGTCGTAGGGCACGTCGCCGACGACCTGCGCCTCACCGTTGGCCAAGGCGGTGATCTTGCCGTTGACGTCGGTGATCTGCTTCATCGTCAGGGTCTTCAGCTTCGCCTTCGTGCCCCAGTAGGTGTCGTTCCTGGTGAAGGTGAAGTGGTCGTTGGCCACGTAGTCGCTGATGACGAACGGGCCGGTACCGATGGGCTTAGACCAGTAGGTGTTGTCGGCGGCGATCTTGGTGTCGGAGTGGGAGAACTTCCCTTGGCCGATGCGGACCAGGGACAGCACGCCGAGCAGCGTGCCGGTCGGCGCCGAGGTCTTGATGGTGACCGTGAGGTCATCCGTCGCCGTCACGCTGGTGATCGGAGCGAGCACCGTCTTCAGCGCGGCGCCCCACCCGATGTAGCGCTCGATCGACCCCTTGACGTCGGCCGCGGTGAAGGCCTGGCCGTCGCTGAACTTGACGCCCGGGTGGAGCTTGAACACGAGGGTCGTCGGGTCCGTCCACTGCCACGAGTCGGCCAGCTTCGGCTGGGGCTTGCTGTCCTTGTCCAGCGTGATCAACGATTCGAGGGTCTGCGAGATCGCCATGCTGATGCCGATCTCGAGCGGGGACTGCGAGATGTCCGATCCCGCCCATCCGTACGACGGGACGTAGACGAGCTTCTGCTGGTTATCCGGCAGCGACTCCGCGGTGGCACCCCCGGTGCTGTCACCTCCTCCGCTGGAACAGCCGGCGAGGGCAACGGCGGCGAGCAACGCCACCGCGCCCAATGAACCCAACCTTGCACGTAGCGATGTCACTGCTCTCTCCTCTGACTGATGGATCTTCGGTGCGGTTGGCCCATCACGTGCCGCCCAGGGCGAACGTCGATGCGACCGGATAGTGATCACTGGGCGAGATCCCGCGGTCGAAGTACTCGACGACCTCGGCGCTGCGGGAGCGCACCGGTCCGCGGAAGAAGATGTAGTCGATGGTCTTCTGGGGGCTGGCGATCGGCGACTTCGCCGTGCCGACGGTCGAGGCGAACGGGTTCGGGATCACCGGATGCGTCGGGGGCGCCTGCCGGTTCAGCGCGGTGAAGGAGTCGAGGTAGCCGGCGTTCCCGATCACCCAGATCGCGGTGGCGATGGCATTCGTATCCGAGGCCAGGAACACCGGCTCGTCCGGCCGTCCCAGCCGATCGAGCTCCTCGACCACGCGCCGCGCCTGCGGGGTGCGCTGGTTGACCCCGGTCTCGACCTCGACGGCGTTGCCGGAGTAGGAGAGGTGCGCTGTCGTCCAGAGCAGGGTCTTCGGGCCACCCTCGATCCGCAGACGCACCCAGAACAGGCGGGCGTGGGCGTCATGGATCCCGACATCCTCGGCGCCGTGCTCGACCTCGCTGAACAGCTCACCGTCCCACCACAGGTTGCTCTGCCGCTCCCACCCCGGGAAGTCGTCGTGAACGCGGTCGTGACCAGGCATCGCCGCGTCGAGCACGTCGCGTGACCAGGGGCGCGTCTCCTGGGTTCCGAGCAGATCCGGGGCTCGTCGCTCGTAGAGCCCCCGGAGAGCCTCGACGCGTTCCGCCGCATGGTGATCGCCCCACAGGTTGTGGGTCTGGGCGATGACGTTGAGCGCGGCGGTCACGAGATCTCCCGCTGGTCCGCCGGCGGGGCCGACGTGATGTCGTGGTTGTACCGCAGCACCTCGCGGTGGCCGTCGCGCATCCGGAAGCTGGTGACGGAACAGTTGTCCGGCGCCGCCAGGTGTGTATGCCCAGGGCTCGGGATCCCGAGCACGTCCGCGGTCGCGAGCCGGATCGGGTTGCCGCTCGTGAAGACGACCACGACGGGGTCGTCGCCGACGTCGGGGAGCTGAGCGGTGGCCCTCGACAGCGCGCCGACGACGCGTACCCGAGTGTCCGCGAACGTCTCACCACCCACACCGCGGGCGAGGTCCTCCCCCGCCGCCACCCGGGCGACGGTCTCCGGATGCGCTGCCGCCGCCTCCTCGAACGTCAGACCGGCCCAGTCGCCGACGCTCATCTCCCGCAGCGCGGGGTCGAGCCGGATCTCGGCCCCGACACGATCCGCATACTTCTTCGCGGTGTCGACCACCCGCGGCAGATCGCTCGAGACGACCGCATCCGGCGCGGGTACCGACACGGAGAAGGCGGCACCGAAGCGGTCGGCCTGCCGATGGCCCTCGGCGGTCAGTCCGGAGTCGGCGTGGCCCTGGTAGCGCCCCTCGACATTCCAGAGCGACTCGCCATGGCGCACCAGGTGCATCGTCACCGCGGTGCTCACGGCGTCTCCGTCAACCACGGACGCACGACGGGCACGGCCGACAGCAACGCGCGGGTGTAGTCGTCCTGGGGATGCTCGAAGAGCTCCAGCGCAGTGCCCTCCTCCACGACAACCCCCTTGTTGAGGACTAGCACTCGATCGCAGATGTGCTGGATCACCGAGAGGTCGTGGGAGATGAACAGATAGGAGAGCCCGAGGTCGGCCTGCAGGTCCTCCAGCAGGTTGAGGACCTGGGCCTGGACCGAGACGTCGAGCGCGCTCACCGCCTCGTCACAGATGATGAGCTTCGGCCGCAGCGCGAGGGCGCGGGCGATGCCGATGCGCTGACGCTGGCCGCCGGAGAACTGGTGCGGGTAGCGGTCCGAGTAGTCGGGGTTCAACCCGACTCTCTCCATCAGATCCTTGGCCTCGACCGTCCATCGGCGGCGGGGCACCACGTCGCCATGCACTCGCCAGCCCTCGGCGATGATGTCGCGAACCGTCAGGCGCGGGTTGAGCGAGGCGTAGGGGTCTTGGAAGACCATCTGCATGTCGCGGCGCACGCTCTTCATCTCTCGCAACGTGAGCCTGGTGATGTCCTCGCCCTCGAACCTGATCAGTCCGCCGGTCGCTTCGACGAGGCCGATGATGGTGCGGGCGATCGTGGACTTGCCCGAACCCGACTCTCCGACCAGGCCGACGGTCTCGCCGGCGCGGATGTCGAAGCTCACGTCGGAGACGGCGACCTTCTCCCCGACCGTCCGCAGCAGGACCGACGAACGGATCGCATAGGTGACCTTGAGGTGCGAGACGCTCAGCAGCGGCGTCGTGTCGTCACGCATGCGCCAGCACCTCCTCCGAACGATGACAAGCAGCGAGGTGCCCGGATGGCCACCCGGCCGGCTGCCGCAGCTCAGGGACGGTGGTCCGGCACTGCTCGGTCGCGAAGGGACAGCGCGGATGGAAGGCGCAGCCACTCGGCAGCGCCAGCAGGTCCGGCGGTGAGCCGACGATGGGGGTGAGCCGGTCTCCCATCGACGTGTTGCTGGGGATCGAGCTGAGCAGACCGTGCGTATACGGGTGGGCGGGATGGTCGTAGACCTCGCGAGTAACCCCGGTCTCGACGATCCGGCCCGCGTACATGATTCCCGCCCGGTCGGCCACATCGGCGACCACGCCGAGATCATGACTGATGAGGATCATGCCCATGCCGGTCTCGGCCTGAAGGTCGGCGAGGAGGTTCATGACCTGCTTCTGCACGGTGACGTCCAGGGCGGTTGTCGGCTCGTCGGCGATCAGCAGCTCGGGTTCGAGCGCGATCGCCATGGCGATCATGATGCGTTGGCGCTGACCGCCGCTGAACTGGTGCGGATAGTCGCGAATCCGCCGTTCGGGGTCCTCGATGCCGACACGCTTCAGCAGCTCGAGCGCGTTCGCCCAGGCCGCTCGCTTCGGTGTGCCACGGCGACGGCGGAACACCTCGGCGATCTGCCAGCCCACTCGGAGGACCGGATTCAGCGAGCTGAGCGGATCCTGGAAGACCATCGCGATCTCGGTTCCGCACAGCTCACGCACCCGGGTGACCGGCTCGGCGACCAGGTCCAATCCGCGATAGAGGATCCGGCCGCCGACGATGGAACCCGCAGGCTTGGGCAGCAGGGCCATGATCGCCTGGGCGGTCACCGACTTGCCGGAGCCGGACTCTCCGAGGATGGCGACCGTCTCGCCCGACCGCACATCGACGCTCACGCCATCGAGGGCGCGTACGACTCCCGCCGACGTCGAGAACTCCACCTGGAGGTCCTGAACCCTCAGCAGGAGGTCCCCGGGATCGGTGTCCGTGACGTCAGCGCCGGCCATCAGGCGCTCCGCAGCCTCGGGTCGAACCGGTCTCGCAGCGCGTCGCCGAGGATGCCGGTGGCCAGAACGAGAATTGCGAGGGCGATGCCAGGCAGGGTTGAGATCCACCACGCGGTCGCGAGATATGCGGTGCCGTTGTGGATCGTGCTGCCGAGGCTCGGGATGCCGAGAGGGACGCCGACACCGAGGAACGAGAGGGCGGCTTCGAGCAGCACGACGTGGCCGAACTCCACCGTCGCGACCACGAGGATCGGGGCGACGCACCCGGGAAGCAGCGTGCGGAAGATGAGGTGCCTACGGCCGGCCCCCAGGGTGCGCGCCGCTTCGACGTACTCCCGGTTCCGCAGCGTCAGCACCTGGCTGCGGGTGATACGAGAGAACACCACCCAGTTCGTGATGGAGATCACCAGGATGACGTTCCACAGGCTGGAGCCGAGGACCGAGGCGAGGAGAATCGCGAGAAGGATGGCGGGGAAGGCGAGCTGCACGTCGGCGACACGCATGAGGACGCCATCCATCGCGCCGCCGAACTGTCCGGCGAGCAGCCCGACGACGACCCCGAGCACTCCGGCCAGGAGCAGCGTCGACGCTCCGACGGTCAGGGACACGCGTGCGCCCATCATCATCTGGGCGAACAGGTCCTGGCCCACCTGGTCGGTACCGAAGACCGCGTAGGACCCGTCCGACAGCGTCGATCCTGGGGGCTTCAGCCGATCGATCAGCTCGGTCTGCAGGGGGTCGAACTGATAGAGCATGGGCACGACGATCGACCCGACGACGAAGAGGCCGATCACCACGAGCGGGGCGACGATGCGGACGGTCACCCCGCGGCGCGAGCGCCGGGCGCGACGCATCGTCAGCATCGCCACGGTCTGCGGAGCGGCGGTCATTTCGCGAGCCTCACTCTCGGGTCCACGTAGCCATAAAGGAGGTCGACGACGAGGTTCACGATCACGAACGCCCCGGCGATGATCACCACGCAGGCCTGCACGACGTTGTAGTCGCGCACGAGGATCGAGTTGACGAGGAGCCGGCCGACGCCGGGGAAGCTGAACACCGTCTCCGTGATCACGGCGCCGCCGAGCAGCGTCCCGAACTCCAGACCCACCAGCGTGATCACCGGGATCGTCGCGTTGCGGGTGGCGTGGGTGAAGATGACGACTCGCTCGGGCAGGCCCTTCGCCCGTGCGGTCGTGATGTATCCCTCGCCCACCACCTCCAGCAACCCACTGCGCGTCATCCGGGTGAGGATCGCGATGAACGGAAGGGCGACGGTGATGACCGGGAGGATCAGCGCCTGGGGGCTGTTGAGTCCGGCGCTCGGCAGCCAGTGCAGCGTCTGCGAGAAGATGAGCATGAGCACCACGCCCACCCAGAAGCCGGGCAGCGCCTGGGTGAGGAGGCTCAGGGTGGTCACGGCGCGGTCGCTCGGACGGTTCACCCGGAGCGCTGCGAGCAGGCCCAGGGGGAAGCTGACCACCATCGCGAGCGCGCAGGCCAGGAACGCCAGCAGGGCGGTGTTCGGCAGCACCTGGGCGACGAGATCCATGACCGGCACGCCCTGGGTGTAGGAGTTGCCGAAGTTGCCCGTCACCGCTCCCGCGAGGTAGGTGAGGTACTGCACTATCAGCGGTTCGTCGAGTCCCATCTGATGGCGCAGCTCATCGAGCTGCTGGGGCGTCGCGTCCATGCCGGCGATCAGCTGCGCGGGATCGGACGGAACCATCCGCACGATGATGAACACCACGGTGACGACGCCCCAGAGCACGAAGACGGCGAGCAGCACGCGCCGGATCGTGTAGCCGACCACCGTCCACCTCCGGTCGCGGTGAGCTGGTCCATCGATGACAGGGGGGTCACCGTCGATCCCAGATCATTATCGTTCACGTACCTTGGCTCACCCTGCGGCGCCCTGTCAAGGTCCCGTCAAACCGCCTGACGGCAAGGCTCTGGAGTGGGTATCGGTCACCTTCGATTGCTGTCCTCGCACCCCTTTGACAGGCCATTTTGGTAACGCTAATGTTCGCGACGAGCGCCGGCTTGTCGCGACGCCGATCGAACTCACGCCAAGGAGCCAGCGTTGATCACCACAGACCAGGCGGATCTCACGGCTGCGTTGCGCGAGGCGATCCGCAGCAGTGATCCGCGCCTGTCGAAGTACGCCCCCTTGTCGCGCATCCTCACGTTCGACGATTTCAACCATGGCGCCCACGGTTGGGTCGAGCTCGGCGGCAACTACAACGGTCGAGGCGATCTCGACTCGATGGACGAGCACTTCCGCGACTTCCGCCCACCGCAGCTGTCGAACCAGAACTTCTTCGACGTCGGCACCCACGGTGCCATGACCGGCACGTACTCGCTGAAGCTCGCCACCCGAAAAGCTCCCGGACACACCGCGACCGCCATCCGACGCCTCACCATGAGCGGCCGCGGGCTGTTGCAGATCGAGGCCTATCTCGCATGGAAGGTCGAGGCCAACCTCGTCGGCGGCGACGAGGTCAACCGCTATGGCGACATCTCGTGGGACGCGAACTCTCACCCGTCCGAGGCGCAGTTCGGTGCGTTTACGGTGGCGACCGATCTCAGCCACGACGGGATCAGGTACCACAACGTGATGCGCTTCCAGAACACCGACTGGGACGGCCACCTGGTCCAGAGATGGATGTATCCCGTCGTCGCCGAACCGACGCCGCACGAGCGCTTCGAGGGCAAGCACGACTACAGCCGGTACACCGACTTCACGGCGCCCGACCCGGAGAGCTGGCGCTTCCTGAGCGACCGGCGTCAGGAGGCGTGTTTCAACGAGGTCCCGACCAAGGTGAACTGGCACTACCTGAGGTTCCTCGTCGACACCTCGACCCGCTCCAACGTAGAACTGCAGTTCAACAATGACGTCTACGACCTTCGCGACGTTCCCGTTCCTCCCTACGCGGAGAAGTACGAGTCCTTGGAGAGCCTGCTCAACTTCTACTTCTCGGTGCGCACGCTCGGCCCCCACCGAAACTTCCTGTTCCTCGACTCCGTCGTCATCTCGGCAGATTGGTGAGGGTGGGAATGCGGCAGTCGCAGAGTGCTGTGGTGGAGCGCGGCGTCGACCTCGCGGGCATCCACGAGACCGAGCCGTTCGAAGTGGCGTGGGCGAGCGAGGCTCGGTGGTATGTCCACTTCCTCCGTCCTGCTCCAGGGAGCGAGGTGGAGTTCCGGGTCCAGATCTCACCCGACGGCATCAACTGGGTCGATCATGAGGGACACCCGCCGCTGGTGTCCGAGGCGGTCGGACTCCTCTCCATCGCGGTCGAGCGCTTCGGACACTGGCTGAGGCTGCGCGCGGAGCAGGCGTCGGGTGCCGACGCGCCGATGCTGCGCATCTACCTCGAGCTCAAGGAGTAGTCGGGCCACGGCGATGACCAGGAAAACGGGCACACCTCGACGCCGCACGCTGGAGGACGTCGCCGACACGGTCGGGCTCTCCGTGAACACGATCTCGCGTGCGCTCAACGACAAGCCCGGGGTCAACGCGACGACGAGGGCGCGCATCAAGGCGGAGGCGGAGCGGATCGGCTACGTCCCCAACGCGCACGCGCGATCCCTCGTGCTCGGCTCGCGCAAGACGATCGGCGTCATCGTCACCGACCTGGCCAACCCGTTCTTCAACGACCTGGTCAGCGAGATCGAGGAGCAGGCGATCAGCGCCGGGTACACCCTGCTGCTCCTGCTGTCCGACGAGGACCCGGAGCGGGAGCGCGCCGCGGTGGAGACCGCTCTGCGTTCCGGGGTCGACGGAATCATCGGCGTCCCGGTTCAAGGGCGATGGAACCCGTGGAAGGCCGTGACCAACGCGGGGATCCCGCTCGTGCTCGCGGCTCGAGAAGTGCCTGGGCTGGAGGTCGACTTCTACTCGAACGACAACGAGGCCGGCAGGCGGATGACCACCGAGGTCGTCCTGCAGCGCGGCGCCCGGGACATCGTCCTGATCGAGGAAGACCTCCGCATCTCCACAGTCACCCACCGGATCGCCGGCTTCCGACAGGCGCTCGAACAGCACGGCATCGCCTTCGACTCACGCAGCACCGTCCTGGTCCCCTCTCGGAGGACCGTCCGTGGCGCGTCGCTCTGGCGCGGGGAGGATGCGTACACCGTGACGCGCGACCTGCTCGACGGCGGCCGAGTTCCTGAGGCCTTCGTGGTCGGCAACGACTACTTCGCGCTCGGGCTCTACACCGCGCTTCGAGAACGCGGTATCCGGATTCCCGAGGACGTGCTCGTCATCGGTTGGGGCGACTACCCGTTCTCCCGCTTCCTCGACCCGCCGCTCTCGACGCTGCGCCTGCCGTCAGTGGAAGTGGCCCGCAAGGCGTCGACCCGTCTTCTCGCGTTGCTCGACGGTGCGACCGAGCTCGAGCCCGTCATCGACTACATCCAGCCGGAGCTCGTCCTGCGCGCCTCGACCAACCGCTGAACCTGAGAGGGGATCCGTCGCCATGTCCAACTACGCGGCACTCATGCCGGAAGTCGGTCGCATCGAGATCACGGAGGTCGGCGAGCCGACGCCGGGACCACGTGACGCCATCGTGCGGATCGAGGCGGTAGGTGTCTGCGGCTCCGACACCGCGTACTACACGGTCGGCTACATCGGTGACTACGTCGTCGACGGGCCGATCATCCTGGGACACGAGTGCGCCGGCGAGGTCGTCGCCGTCGGCGCGGAAGTGACCCGACTGCAGCCGGGGGACCGCGTGGCGATCGAACCTGGCAAGCCCTGCCGAGACTGCACCGAGTGCACGGCGGGTCGCTACCACCTCTGTCCGTCGCTCATCTTCTTCGCGACACCGCCGTACGACGGGTCGCTCATCCAACGCATGGCGGTCGACGAGCGGCAGCTCTTCCCGATGCCGAGCGACATGTCGTACGAGGAGGGCGCGCTCTGCGAGCCGCTGTCGGTCGGGATCTGGGCCTGTCACCGGGCGCACCTCGAGCCCGGAGACCGGGTGCTGGTCACGGGCGCCGGTCCCGTCGGGCTGCTCGCCGCGCAGGTCGCGCGGGCCTTCGGTGCTTCCGCGGTCACGGTTGCGGACCTGAGCCCGTTCCGCCTCGACATGGCTCGCCGCCTCGGCTTCGAGACCGAGGTGGCCGGCGAGGGGACGAGCCGCGACTTCGACGTGCTGCTCGAATGCTCCGGCGCACCGACCGCGCTGGCGGACGGACTGTGGCGGTTACGGACGAACGGTCGCGCCGCCATGGTGGGCATGCCGAAGCAGGACGTCTCCCTGGCTCTTTCGCGGCTCAACGTCAACGAGCTCACCATCGGCCTGGTCAACCGCTACGCGCATACCTGGCCGACGGCGATCGACCTCGTCGCCAGCGGGCGGGTGGACGTCAAATCCTTGGTCACGCACCGGTTCCCCCTCGACGGGACCGCCGACGCCCTCATGCTGGCCAAGCACGTCCCCGACTCGGTCAAGGCCGTGATCTCGCCCCAACAGCGCTCGTCTTAGGGGACCGATGACCGGTAACGCCGTTGCCGCGGCGACCTACGCCGAGCCGGGACGCGAGGTTCCGGTCATCGCGGACGTGGACGTGCTCGTGGTCGGCGGTGGACCGGCCGGCGTCGGGGCCGCCGTCGGTGCGGCCCGCACCGGCGCCTCCGTGTTCCTCGTGGAGGAGACGGGAGCCTTCGGCGGAATGTGGACCCAGGGGTTGGTCATCACCCTCGCCGGCTACAACTCCTGGCTGCGACCGCATCGGGTACGCGTCGTGGACGGTGTCGGTGGCGACTGGCTGCGCCGCGCGACCCGCATCGGCGGGGCCGTGGACCACGACGGCTGGGTGCTCAGCACCGACCCGGAGAAGATGAAGCTCGTTGCCGACCAGATGCTCGAAGAGGCGGGCGTCGACTTCCTGCTGCACGTGCTCGCGACCTATCCGATCGTCGACGAGCATACGGTCCGTGGCTGCCTTGTCGAGACTCGCGAGGGGCGGCAGGCGATCCGCGCGAAGGTCACCGTCGACGCGACCGGGAACGGCGACGTCATGGCCCGCGCCGGCGCCGACTGGGTGCAGGGCGACACTCTGCAGCCGATGACCCTCCCGATGTACCTCTCGAACGTCCGCACGGTACCTGACGTCGACGCCGCGCAGCCGGCCAGGATCCGTACCGGCCCCGAGCCCGGCCCGCTCGACCAGGCGGGGATGGACGACTCCAATGCCGGGCGGCAGGACGTGGTCATCGACCGACCGGCGATGCGTGACGCCAGAGCCGGCGGTGAGCTGCCGGCCTTCGGCGGACCGTGGTTCGGCGGGCTGGAGAAGGACGTGGTCTGGGTCAACGCGGTGCGGATCATCGGTGACGCCACGAACAACCGGGATGTCACCCGGGCCGAGGTCCAGGGGCGTCGAGAGGCCTACGCCCTGTTCGAGTACCTCCGCGACCACGTCGAGGGGTTTGAGGCGGCGCGGCTCCAGCAGACCGCACCGACGATCGGCATCCGCGAGACTCGTCGGTTGCTCGGCGTCGCGACGCTCGTCGGCGACGACATCCGCGCCGGGGTGCAACCCTCAGACTCGATCGCCCTCGGGGCGTGGCCGATCGATGTCCATCCGGCTGACGGGTTCGTCGGCTCCCACGTCATGTTCGTGCCGGAGCCGTACGGGATCCCGTACCGCGCTCTGCTGCCGATGACCACCGACGGGCTGATCGCGGCGGGCCGGTGCATCTCCGTGGATCGAGAGGCGCTCGGCTCGGTGCGCGTCGGCGCCACCTGCACCGCGACCGGCCACGCGGCCGGCACCGCCGCCGCCCTCAGCGCCCTCGGGGGCAGCCAGCCGCGTGACGTCGACGTCGCCGAGCTCCAGTCCCGACTGCGCTCGCAGGGTGCGCTCGTGTCCACCGTCGACCTCGAACACCACCGCGATCGGCCCTGATCGTTCGGGCTGGTTACCCGGTCCGGCTGCCGTACGAGTTTTCCAGCGCGGCCGCGACGAGGGTGGCGTCGGCGTCGGCCAGGTCGGACGGGTACTCGGGGAGCAGGTCGTCCCAGACGACCAGCCACGAGCCCAGCAGCTGGGGCTGTCCGGCGGGGCGAGCGAAGAACCAGACGTGCAGGTGAGCGCCGCCGTCACCGATGCGGTAGACGTGGCAACGGGCGATGTGCGCCAACGCCTCGACGTGACGCGCGATGTGACTGGTGAGGACCCCCAGCTCGGCGGCCAGCTCGTCCGGGAGGTCGGCCAGGTCATGGTGGTCGCGAGGGTGCAGCATGAGAACGAGCGGCACGCCGACCCCGCTCACCCGGGTCAGCCGCCAGTGCTCGTTCAGCCAGATCCCCTCGTCCCGACGCTGGCACGACCGGCAACGGTTCGGGTCTTCACCGTCACGCGGCGGTTCGGGAACGACCGGCGGGCGTAGCGGCGCCACTCGCAGGCGGTCCGACTCGAACGGGCTGATATCCCAACCGGTCATCCGGGCCAGTGGGAGGCGCCCCTCCTCGTCAGCGGACGCGAGGGCGTGCCGGTAGAACTCGTCGGGCGTCAGCGGCATACCGCGACGCTAGCCGGAAACGGTTGGCATGCCGCGTGCCCGCTGGTCAGGGTCGAATCACCATTCCCGGCCCCAGGATCTGCTCGGCTCGGTCGCGCAGGTCGGAGTCGGGCACGTCTCCGCGGCGGAGGTGAGCCAGCAGTCCGGCGTACGCCTCGGTCGGCGACTGGAACTCCAGCGGGATTCCGTCAGGGTCGCGGAAGTTGAGGTGTGAGCCGAACTCCATGTCCTGGATCGGGCTGTAGGGGACGTGCATCTCCTCGAAGCGTTGCTCCCACGCGACCAGCTCGTCCCGGCTGCCTGCCGTCAACCCAAGGTGGTCCAGGCCGGGCTGCAGCTCGGTGTACGGACCGGGCGCGACGCCGGGGTGGCGGATGAGGCCGATGCTGAAACCGGTTGCTCGGTCCAGGCAGATCCGACCGTGACCGAAGTCGAGGACGGCGATCAGCCCGAGCACCTCGGTGTAGAACCGGGTGCTGCGGTCCAGGTCGGTAACGCTCAAGGCGAAGTGGTTGACTCCGGCGAATGTGGGCACTGCGTCCACCTCCGAGATGCTCAGCGGCCGGTTTCAACCCGGATGGCCTTGAACGCTAGCCGAACCCGTTCGGGGGTGGGGAACGTTGCCCTAGGGTCTGGTTCGTGGACGCCCGGTGCTGACCTCCAACACTGACTCGCGGCGAGTCGACGCCGTCATCGACGACGCGGTGGCTGCTGGCCGCATCGTCGGGACGGTCGTGCTGGTGGCGAGGGACGGCGTGCCGGTGTACGAGCGCGCCGCCGGGTACGCCGACCGCGAGTCGGGTCGGCCAACGTCGATCGACACGGTGTTCCGGCTGGCGTCGTTGACGAAGCCGTTGGCAGCGGCGACGGCGTTGGCGTTGGTGGATCGCGGGTTGTTGAGTCTCGACGACTCGGTCTCCACGTTTCTGCCGACGTTCAGGCCGCGGTTGGCCGACGGCACTGCTCCGGACATCCAGGTGCGACACCTCCTGACCCACACCGCCGGTTTCGGCTATCCCACGTTGCTGCCGGGAGACCACTACGGCGCGGCCCAGGTGTCGACCGGACTCGACCAGCCGGGGTTGACCCTGGAGGAGAACCTGGACCGTATCGCCTCCGTACCGCTGTCCTTCGAGCCCGGATCGGGCTGGCGGTACGGAGTGGCCACCGACGTCCTCGGCGCCGTCATCGGCGCCGTCATGGGGGCATCACTGGCGGACGCGATCGCCGAACACATCACCGACCCCCTAGGCATGCGGGACAGCGGGTTCACGGTCCGCGCCCCTGAGCGGCTGGCGACCCCGTACGCCGACGGCTCCCCACGGGCCGTCCGGATGACGGAGCCTCACCTGGTGCGAGATCTGACCTTCTCCCCGGCGCGGGCGTTCGACGAGACCTCGTTCCAGTCCGGCGGCGCCGGCATGGTCGGCACGGCCGGAGACTTCATGACCTTCCTGGAGGCGATCCGGCGCGGTGGCTCCCCGATTCTGCAGCGCACCACGGTCGACGCGGCGTCGTCGAACCAGGTCGGGGCGCATCGCGAGCAGGACGACCCCGGCTGGGGATTCGGCTTTCTGTCCGGCATCCTGGTCGACCCCGAGCGGGCTCAATGGCCGTCGAACGTGGGCACCCTTCGGTGGGGCGGCGTCTGGGGCAACAGCTGGTTCATCGACCCGGTGGCTGGGGTCACGGTGGTGAGCCTCAGCAACACCGCCCTCGAAGGACAAGGTGCCTTCCGGCAGCAGGTCGCCGACGCCATCTACGGCCGCTGACCGACACCCGCGTCCCCCATCACGGATACGTTGCTCAGATGTCCGAGCCCGTGATCAAGGCGCTCACGCCGGAGACCTTCGATGACTTCGCCGCTCTCGTCGAGCGGAACGGAGGCATGTTCTCCAACTGCTGGTGCACGTGGTTCCATCCCGACGTCGCGCCCGACGTCGCGGACCAGGAGGAGAGGCCGCCGAACCGGGTTCTCAAGCAACGACTGGTCGCCGACGGGATCGCGCACGCGGCGCTGGTCTACGACGGTGATCGCGCCGTCGCGTGGGCGGAGTACGGGTCACCCGAGGAGCTGCCGAACATCCATCACCGCAAGCAGTACCTCGCCACCGCCGAGCGGCTGCCGGACTACCGGGTCACCTGCATCCTGGTCGAGCGCGGCTTCCGCGGTCAGGGCCTGGCGGCGATCGCCCTGCGCGGAGCCGTCGAGCTGATCGCGCAGGCCGGCGGCGGCCGGGTCGAGGGCTACCCGCACGACACCGGTGGGGTCCGGAAGAGGAACTCGTCATTCGTCTACAACGGCACCCGCACGATGTACGAGCGCGAGGGCTTCAGCTACGACCGGCCCAAGGGCCTGGGCAACTGCGTGATGGTCCGCGAGGTGGCGCCGTCCTCGCGAGTGACCGATGAGAATCGGTCGATCATGAGGTCAGACCAGCATGAGTCGACACACGCACAGTAGGGGGCATGGTGAGTGATATCCGGGTGCTGGTGTCCGGGGCGAGTATCGCGGGTCCTGCGCTGGCCCACTGGCTGAGCCGACGGGGTGCTCAGGTGACCGTCGTGGAGCGGGCGCCCGGGCTCCGTCCGGGCGGGCAGGCGGTGGACGCCCGCGGGGTGGCCAGGGAGGTCATCAGGCGGATGGGACTCGACGCCGCGCTGCGGGCGGTCTACACCAACACCGCCGGTGCGCATACGGTCGACGCGACCGGAAAGGTGCTGGAGACCTTCCGCGCGGAGGACCACGGCGGCGACGGGTACATCTCGGAGATCGAGGTCCTGCGCGGGGACTTCTCGCAGGTGTTGTACGACGACACCAGCTCTGACGTCGAGTACGTCTTTGGCGACCGCATCGCCGAGCTGGCCCAGGACGCGGACGGGGTGGATGTCATCTTCGCGAGCGGCCAAGAGCGGCGCTTCGATCTGGTGATCGGCGCTGACGGACTGCACTCAGCGTTGCGAGCGATGGTCTTCGGGCCGCGCGAGGAGTTCGTTCGCCACCTCGGTCTCGTCCTGGCCTTCTACACCGTGCCCAACGAGTTCGGGCTGGACGGCTGGATGATCGACTACCAGGAGGCGGGGCGCTCCGCGGGCCTACGTCCCGTCCGGGACGCCACCAAGGCGATCGCCATGCTGTCGTTCCCCGCGTCCGAGTTCACCATCGACTACCGCGACATCGCGGCCCAGAAGCAGCTGCTGCGCGAGCAGATGTCGGGCTTCGGCTGGGAGACCGAGCGCATCCTCGCGCACCTGGACGACGCCCCGGACTTCTACCTCGACCAGGTCGCCCAGGTGGTGATGGACCACTGGTCCTCCGGGCGGGTCGGCCTGCTCGGAGACGCGGCGTTCAGTGCCTCGCCGATGTCAGGAGCGGGCACTGGGCTGGCCCTGGTCGGCGCCTACCTTCTGGCCGGGGAGCTCGCCGCCGCCGACTGGGATCCGCAGGCCGGGTTCGCCGGCTATGAGCAGCGGATGCGCGGCTACGTCGAGGACAACCAGGAGCTCGGCCGGATGCACGTCCAGATGCTCACCGCGACCGAGCACGACGCCGGGCCGGCGGCCGAGTCCAGCGACGAGCCGGACATGGAGGCGCTCACCGCACTGGTGGAGCGCGCGGTCGGCGGCCCCGAGCTGCCTACCTATGACGGCGTGCCCGACTCTCGGGCCTCTGCCTGACGAGCTCCCGCCAAATCGTTTGCTCGGCCGAGGACGCCCTGCGACGCTCACGTCATGTCCAGCACCACCGCCGACCTGCTCTTCGACCGGTTCGCCGCCACCGCTGTCGCCGTGGTCGAGGCGCGTCCACAGGTGGACCCCGCGATGGTGCGGGAGATCTTCGACGACGCGGCCACGATGCTGCACAACGGACTCGCCCTGGACCACCTGGACGACCACGACGCCCAGATCGTCGTCTCGGAGCTGTGCACGGCCCTCACCGATGCCGACCCGACGACCGCGCTCATGACCCGGTTCTATGCCGCCACCGAGCAGCCTGCGGGCCTGGACGACCCCATCGGGGTGGCCCTGGCCTATGAGAACGTCCTGGGGATCCTGCAACTGTGACGCGCAGGTGCCGGTAGCCAACCCAGCGTCTCAGCACGGCTTCAGCCAAGCAATGCGTCCTGTCGCGTGGACGTTCTCGTTCGAGAGGACGCGTCGGACATGCCGACCTCAGGACGGGACCGGCGGCGCAGGCGTCCTCGAGACGACGCGCGCGAGCGGCACGCCGACCCCGGGCAGACTGCGGATGTAGGTCCACGTCCCCCGTGAGGCGACCGCGGCGAACCCGGCAAGGGCGACGACGACCAGGATGCCGGACTCGCCGGTCCAGAGCGCTGCGTCAGGTCCCGTCGTAGCGGTCGAACGGGCCTTGGATGATGGCGTTCCAGGTGGCGTGGGCGTAGAGCATCGGCCAGACGCTGCCCGTCTCGAGGCGTATCCGGGAGAACACCAGCGAGATCGACAGGACCGACCCGACGACCAGCGCGGCGGAGAGGACGCGGTTCGAGCCCGCCGCATACACACACGCGAAGATCAGCCCGCGGCGGGCCCTCGTCCGCAGCTCGGTGCAGCGCGAGCGGCGACCATAGACCTGGGTCCATGCCCTCGGTCGTGAACGGGTCAGGCTCTCGCCGGGTGCATGTCGGCGAGGGCGGCCAGCATGGCCAGTCCTGGACCCTCGTGCTGACGGAACCGCTGGGCGGCAGCGATGACGGCCGGCGACCCGAACAGCTCCGGCGGGACGCGGGCCGGGTTCAGACGCACGTTGTCGGCCCAGTCCTCGACGTGCGGTTGCGACGTGAACGACGCCCGGGCACCGAGCACCTGCTGGTGAGCCCAGTCGGCGGTGGTGTTGGAGAACGGCACCGGTGGACACAGGCGGTTCTTCTCGGCGTCATCGACCAGCGTCGCTTCCACGTAGCCGGCAAGTGCGGGACCGAAGCAGGCATAGGTGTTGCGGATCGTCTGCAGCGTGATCGCCTCGGATCCCCAGACCGGCACCGTCGGGGGGTACCGCAACCCTCGCGCCGCGCAGTGGACGACGACCGCGTCCCGGGCGATCGGGACCTCACCGTCGGCGAGCATCAACCGGCCCGGCTTGACCTGCACGATGTGGCCGAGGCGTACGACCCGCTCGATGGTGCGCAACCGATCGAGCTCCCAGTGAGCAAGGGTGGCGATCTTGGCCATCGTCGGCTTCACGGATCGGTCGATCCGGACCATCACGCCGGCCTCTTCCATCCGGAGGAACAGGTCGTCTGGAGAAGTGGCCGCCGCCGCGGCCTCCATGATCTCGGCCTCCGTGGTCAGGAAGACCACCGGATCCGGCTGGACGGCCGCGCGGTTGATCATCCATGGGTCCCGCGGGCGGACCCACACGATCGCGTCGGGATCGACACCGTTGTCGAGCAGCCAGATGCAGGCGTCGGTCGCGGTCTTGCCCGAACCGGCGACCACGTATTGCGATGGCGCCTCATCCAGGTCCACCAGGTCGTTGACCGGCATCACGCGCACCCCGTCGGCCACCCCGAAGGGCGGTGGGGTCGTCGCCGGGATCATCGGTGAGAGGTAGTGAGCGTTGACGATCCGTCGGTGGCCCTGAACCTGGAACTGCTGCCCGGACACGTGCGAGACGAACTGACCCTCGCCGAGGTAGTCGCAGTTCGGATAGAAGGAGACCCGGCCGGACGCGAGGAGTCGCTCGCTCAGGACCCGCGCGTAGTACGTGCAGATCTCCGCCGCCGTAGCCCGCTCGTCCCAACCCGCCTCGGGTCCGCTCTCCTGGACCCGGTTACCGCCGAGCAGCGTCGACGCCACACCGTAGGTCGAGGAGGACTGGTGAAGTCGAACGAACGGGTATGCGTTGAGCCAGTGCCCGCCGACACCGTGCCGGCGGTCCACCATGAGCACCCTGACGTTCGCGTGGTCGATCAGGGCGTCGGTGAAGGCCATCCCCATCGCGCCCGCGCCGACCACCACGTAGTCGGCCTCCACCACCGTCCGCGCCACGGGCCCATGCTGACCGCTCGCCGAACGCCGGTCAACCGGACGGGCAGGGGCTGACGACCTAGCAGCTGTTCCGCACTCCTCCGCCAATGGCAACCACCGTGCAGCCGGCGGTGCGGGCGATGGCGGTGTTGTGGTCTCCGGTGTCGGCCGTAGCGGAGCTGTGGTCGGCGCTGGCGATGGCGGTGTTCTCGTTCCCGACGACGGCGATGGCCGTGCTGCTGTCGCCGCTCGCCGTGGCGATGTTGTGGTTGCCGCCGTTGGCGTTGGCGAAGCTGTCATGGCCGGAGGCGGTGGCCCTGCTGTTGCTGCCGAACCGGACAACGGCGCTTCCGTTGACGCCGGTGGCGATCGCGGTCTGGTTGGTGCCCTCGGCGGTCGTGCCACTGTCGGTACCCGTCGAGGTGGCGGTGTTGCCGTCGCCGAGGGCGGCGGCGGCGAAGCTCCGGTCACCGGTGGCGGTGGCGGTGTTACCACTCCCTGTCCCGGTGAAGGCAATGCTGCTGGGCCCAGTCGCCCGGGCCTGGTTGTTGGTGTCCCCCGGCGAGAAGCCCGCGGTGGCGCTGCTGTTCGGGCCGCGCGCGACGGCGACGTTGCCGACACCGGCCACCGACGAGCACTTCGCGGTGCCCATCTGCACTTGCACCGTGCCGCTGACGGAGATGCACAGGTCCTGTGCGGCGGAGGCCGGGACCGCGGCCATGGCCACGATCAGGCTCGTGCCCGCGAGCCCGACGGCTCCGCGGCGGCTGGCCCGTAGAAGGGTTCGGTTCATGTGCGGTCTCCCTCGTCGCGCGTGATCACCCGTGATCACGCATCGTGGTCGGGGTGGGTCACTCGTTCCGGTCGGGTGCCGGACGGCGGCGGTGTCGCCGGAGGTTCAACACGACTCGATGATAGGGATCGGACGGGGTCCGAACCGAGGATCGACAGAACGCGACGTCGGCCAGGAACGAGGCCACCGGTCGGGCCGACCGCTACGCCGTCACGACAGTCCGAAGGGTCGGTGGTCCGCCGCACAGACGGTTCCCGCGGGTGGCACCACGAGGTCGACGATGTAGGCCACCCGCGCCTTCTCGATGCAGGCGCTGGGGTCGTGCGATGTGACGTGGCCGTAGCCGTCCAGGGTGAGCAGCACGGCGTTGCTCAGCTGTGTGGAGACGTTGACGGCGCCGTGGTACCCGGTGTTGGGGTCGTACCGCGCGTTGATGAGAAGCACCGGGACGTCGATCTTGGCGTTCCACGGCCCGGCGTAGCGGTCGTTGCCCTGAGCCGGCCAGCTGGCCGCACACGGAGCCCAGAGCCACCAGGCCGAGATCGCTCCCCGCCAGCGAGAGTGCTGGACGAGCTCCGGGAGGAAGGTGGGCCAGGCGCTGACCGGGAGCCCGGCGGGCCCATCGAGACACGAGATGGCCGACGACTTCGTCGCCTCGGCGAAGGCGATCGGCGTGCGCGACAGGCGTCCGTCGGTCTCGAGCGCCGACCCGTCGCCGTCGGCGGCGGCGTTGAGCTTCTCGGCCCAGTCCGGCCAGCTGTTCGGGTCCTTCAGCGCGCCGAAGGTGTAGAGGGCATCGCCGTAGTCGAGCTCGCCGGGCGGGTTCGCATGGGGTGCGGGGATGGTGCCGGTGGAGAGCTTCTCGAGGAGCTGGTCCACGCGCTGCGCCGTGGTCTGCCCCGGGTGGCCGGCGAGCTTGCACTTCGTCGGCCCGGCCTCGTCGCACAGCTTTGCGAACTGGTCGTAGACCTCGTCGGTGGAGTTCCGGTCCCGCTGCCGGTCCTCGGCGCTCTTCGTATACGGCACGCCGTCGACGACGGAGTCGAGCATCATGGCGCGCACGTGCTGCGGGAACATGTTGAGGTAGGTCTGGCCGAGGACCGTCCCGTACGAGAGGCCGACGTAGGTGATCTTGTCCTCGCCGAGGCCCGCCCGCAGGGCGTCGATGTCCCGGGCGGTGTCGGCCGTGGAGACGTGCGACAGCAGCGGTCCCATCACCTCGCCGCACCGCTTGGCCAGGTCCAGCATCCGCTGCTGGTAGGCGACGGAGGCCTCCTGTGTGTAGGGCACCTTCGCGTCCTTCCAGAACGCCGCCTCTGACGCGTCGTCGGTGAAGCAGCGGATCGGCGAGCTGCCGTAGGTGCCTCGTGGGTCCCAGCTGACGATGTCGAACCGGCCACTGCCCCAGGCGTCGAGGTCGTCCGCTGCCCCCTTGACGGCACCAACACCGGTATCGCCCGGACCTCCCGGGTTGAAGAAGATCGTGCCGATCCGCTGGTCCGGCTTGCTGGCCTTGTGCCGGATCACCGCGAGCTGGATCTTCTCGCCGCTCGGGTTCATCCAGTCCAACGGGACTGGCACCTTCGCGCACTCCAGGCCCGGGTCGCACGGGGTCCAGGAGATGGCCGCTGCGGGCGCGGTTGCAGCGGTGGTCGCGGCCGAGTCCGGGGGCGCGGCGGTGCACGCGGCGGCGACGACGGCGAGCACGGCCGCCGCGGCCCCGGCGGCGGCCCGCGTACGCCAAGCCCGACGCTCGCGCTCGGGCCCGGATGCTGGTCGTGACGTTCATCGGGCTCCCCAGGAGCTGACGGTTGGCGATCGGGTGAGGGTTTCACGTGGACGGCAGCCGAGCGCCCCTCATCGTCGGACACTAGGGCACCGACCGAGCGGGGAACAGCAAAGTTCGGTCACGCCCGCAACCGAGCTCCTCGAGTTCAGAAGCGCTGCTGCCGTTGATGGTCGGCGACCACGGCCGTGATGACGGTCCGTGACGCCGAACCTCGCGACGGGGAGTCCTCGGCCAGCTCCCCCACCAGCGTGATCAGCGCCTTCCAGAGCGCCCAACCCCGACCGCGGGCCCAGGTGCCGGCGTCCAGGTCGAGGCGGCGCATCCACGCATCCCGTGAGGCACCGGCCAGCTCGGTCCACGCCAGCACCGTGTCGCAGGCAGGGTCGCCGACCCCGCAGGTGCCGAAGTCGATGACCGCGGCCAGTCGGCCGTCCCGCACCAGCAGGTTGCCGCCCGCCACGTCGCCGTGGAACCACACTGGTGGCCCGGTGATCCGGGCGGCCAGAGCCGCATCCCACACCCGTCGGGCACCGTCCTGGTCCACCTCGTCGCCCAGGGCAGCCAGAGCATCCTCGGTCTCGTCGGCGTACACCTCGGGGTGTGCGCCTCGAAGGAAGCAGTGCGAGCCCGGAAGGGGGCCGTCGCCGGCGTCGACCCCTCGCAACGCCACGAGGAAGTCGGCGACGTCGGTGGCGAAGCGGACCAGGTCCGCGGGTCGCCGGTCGGTCATCGTGTCGCCGTCGAGCCAACGACAGACGCTCCAGGGGAACGGGTACCCCGCCCCAGGCCGACCCATCGCGACCGGATGGGCGATGGGCAGCGGCAGCTGCGGCGCGAGCCACGGCAGCCACCGTTGCTCCTTGGCCACCTGCTCCACGTACCCGGGAGCGGACGGCAGTCGCACGCTCAGCCGCTTCCCCAACCGGAAGGTGCGGTTGTCCACGCCGCCCGGCTCCACCGCGACCACGGGCTGACTCGCCCATTCGGGAAACTGCTCCCGCACGAGCTCGGCCACCAGCTCGGCGCTCACGTCGATCCGGTCGTCGACCACTCACCGATCGTGCCAGTCCCGTGAGGCTGTGCCTGGGCTCTTTCGACCTCCGGTCAACGAGAGGACCATGCAAGGGCATGAACCTCAAGCGCTGGTGGTGTGCGGTGACCGCCCACAAGTGGCTGCGCGAGCGCCGAGACGGGACCGACCTGCTCACCTGCCGCCGCTGTGGCTACAGCACGGACCTCCAGAGCGAGTCCGAGGCCAACCGCAACCGGGAGGGTGGCCCGCAGTTCTAGCCCGAGCGGCGGCGGACGGGTTTGCCCGGCCCGACCGCCGGGTAGCCCCGAGAGGTCTGCGGTCATGGGCCCGCGGTCATCCCTGGAGGAAGGCCCACCATGCGAGCTCCCAGCCGGCCGAGCCGACGCCGCGGCGCACATCGCGACCGAGCCGAAGAGACGGACCCTCTCGTCGTCATCGTGACCGGCGCCTCCAGCGGGATCGGGCGGGCGACGAGCATCCGGCTAAGTCAGCGCGGCATGCGCGTGGTGCTCGCCTCACGGTCCCGTGACGCCCTCGAGGCCGCCCGCCTCGAGTGCCGCGAAGGTGCCACCCATGTCGTGCCCACCGACGTCGCCTCGGCGACCGAGGTGGAGAACCTGTTCCGCGAGACCGTCGCCCGGTTCGGACGGGTCGACGCCGTCGTGCACAGCGCCGCCGTGCTGGCCTACGGGCGGTTCGAGGACGTACCGGCCGAGGTGTTCGACCACGCGATGGCGGTCACCCTGTCCGGCACCGCCAACGTCGCGCGAGCCGCCTTGCGGCAGTTCGCGGACCAGGGGGGCGGGCACCTGGTCGTGGTGGGGTCGCTGCTCGGCAAGATCGCCACCCCGTACATGAGCTCCTACGTCACGGCGAAGTGGGCCGTGCACGGTCTGGTTCGCTGTCTGCAGATCGAGGCTCGCGAGACCCCGGGCGTCGAGGTCAGCCTGGTCTCGCCCGGTGCGGTCAACACGCCGGTCTACCAGCAGGCCGGCACGTATGCGGGTCTCCACGGCCGGCCACCACCGCCGGTGGTGTCTGCGGAGCGCGTGGCCCGGGTCATCGAGCGGCGGCTCCAACGGCCGGCCCGCGACCGCAACGTCGGGCCGGCGAACGCCGTCACCGTCGCCGGGTTCCGGCTCGTGCCGTCGGCGTTCGACCGCATCGTCACCCCGTTGATGCGGCTGGGCGGGCTCGCTGAGCCGGCCCTACCGACGCCGGGCAACGTCCTGCACCCCCGGCCGGAACGCGAGTCCGCTCACGGACCCTGGCCGGGTGTACTCGGTCGGCTGCGGGCCCGCGACGCCTGGTCCCGAGTATCCGGCGCGACCGTACAGCGCCATCGTCTGACGGAGGGAACGAGATGACGGAGTCCTTGCGCACCACCGGTCGTCGGCGCGTCTCGCGTCGGGTCCACGCCCCCACGGAAGCCGTGTGGGCGGTCCTGGCCGACGGGTGGCTCTACGCCAACTGGGTGGTCGGCACGTCCCGCGTGCGCGCCGTTGACGCCGGTTGGCCGGCTGAAGGCCGCCGGATCCACCACTCCTTCGGTGTCTGGCCCGCGCTCATCGACGACGAGACCGTGTCGCTCGGGGCACAACCCGGAGAACGGCTGCGGCTCCAGGCTCGCGGCTGGCCGATGGGGGAAGCCGAGGTCGACCTGACTCTCAGCGCACGGCCCCCGGACTCGTGCCTGGTGACGATCGTGGAGGACGCCGTCACCGGTCCCGGTCTGGTCGTTCCGCGTCCCGCCCGACAGGCGGCGATCGCCGTGCGCAACAACGAGGCCCTACGGCGACTCGCTCTCATCGCGGAAGGACGCCACCGCGAATGGACCGCGCAGCAGTAGCCGTGGACGCCGCCGGGCACCACGCGTCGACCGAGATGGCGGACGCGGTCGTCATCGGCGCCGGCCCCAACGGGCTCGTCGCCGCCAACGCGCTGGCTGACGCCGGCTGGGACGTCGTCCTCGTCGAGCAGTCGGACCGAACCGGTGGCGCCGTGCGCAGCGACTGCGTCACCGCACCCGGCTTCGTCACGGACATGTTCAGCGCCTTCTACCCGCTCGCAGCGGCCAGCTCGGTCATCCGCGGGCTGGAGCTGGAGCGTCACGGGCTGACCTGGTGCCGGGCGCCGAGCGTTCTGGCTCACGCGCTCGACGACGGACGGGCAGCGGTCCTGCAGTCCACCGTCGAGGACACCGCAGCCGGGTTGGAGGAGTTCGGCAGCGGCGACGGCGACGCCTGGCTCCACCTGTTCGACGGCTGGCAGCGCGTTCGGGACCCGCTGCTCGACGCGTTGTTCACGCCCATCCCGCCCGTCCGCGCGGTGCTCAGCATCCTTCGCCGAGTGGGGACCGCGGGGACCGTCGACCTGGCGCGGCTCGGCCTCCTGCCCGTCCGTCGCCTCGGCAGCGAGACGTTCCGTGGCGTGGGCGGCCCGCTCCTGCTGACCGGCAACTCCATGCACAGCGACGTGCCGCCAGACTCCGCCGGGAGCGCCCTGCTCGGGTGGCTGCTGGCGATGATGGGCCAGGACGTGGGCTTCCCGGTCCCCCAGGGTGGCGCGGGAGAGCTGGCGCAGGCCCTCACCCGCCGGGCCGAGGCGGCCGGCGCCCGCGTTCGCACGAACGCCCTCGTCGTCGACATCGACGTGCGTCAGGGTCGCGCCGGCGCCGTCGTGCTCGCCGACGGGTCGCGGATCGGCGTGCGCCGCGCGGTGCTGGCGGATGTCCCGGCGCCGGCGCTCTACCGGGACCTCGTCGGGCTGGAGCACCTCCCCCACCGGTTCGCGGCCGACCTCGACCGGTTCCAGTGGGACAACCCCACCATCAAGGTCAACTGGGCCCTGTCCGGTCCGGTCCCGTGGACCTCGACCGGTGCTCACGGGGCGGGGACCGTGCACCTCGGCGTGGATCTCGACGGCTTCGTGGACATGAGCGCCGACCTGACGGTGGGCCGGATCCCGCAACGCCCCTTCCTCCTGTTCGGGCAGATGACCACCTCCGACCCCACCCGGTCCCCCGCTGGGACCGAGTCGGCGTGGGCGTACACGCACGTCCCGCACGGACACGACTGGACCGGACGCCTGCTCGACGAGCACGTCGCCCGGATCGAGGCCGCCCTCGAGCGCGTGGCACCGGGATTCCGGGACCTGGTGCTGGCGCGCCACGTGCAGTCGCCCGACGATCTCGAGGCGGCGGACCCGAACCTCGTCGGTGGCGCCATCAACGCCGGGACGTCCGCCCTGCACCAACAGCTGTTCCTCCGGCCGACGCCCGGACTCGGCCGGCCCGAGACCCCGATCGGCGGCCTCTACCTCGCGGGCGCCTCTGCCCATCCCGGCGGCGGCGTGCACGGCGCCTGCGGCTGGAACGCCGCCCGGGTCGCCCTGCGCGCCTCGGGTCGCACCGGGGCGGTGCGTCGCGCGCTCACGGGGACCGCATGGTCACGGGTGGCGGGGCGGTCATGACCTCGCGGCGGGGGTCGTAGGACGCGGTTCGTCCTCAGGTGCAACCTTTTCCGGTCCGGCGTAAGCATCACCCCTCATCACCCGACCGTTCGCGTCACGGCAGCCAGTTCGGCTCCGACTACGGCGCCACAATGGCGTTCGCCCTGGTCAACGTGGTGCCGATGGTCGTGGTGTTCCTGGCCTTCCAGCGCTACTTCGTCCAGGGCTTCTCCCCCAGCGGCCTGCGCTAGCCCGGCGCGGCCCGCACGACGTCGAGCAGCTCCGTGAGCACACGGGCGCACGCCTGCACGTCCTCGTGGCTCATCCCGGCGGCCACGGGTACGAGGCGCTCGCCCTCCGCCGCCCGGATCCCGTTGACCATCTCCCGACCGAGGTCCGTGATCGCGACGAGGGACGAGCGTCGGTGGGCCGGGTTGTCCCGAAGGGCGACCCACTCCCCCTCGACCGCCTCGTTGACACAGCGTTGGACGAACTGCCGGCTGAGGCCGAGCACCTGCGCGATGCGCGGCACCGTCAGCGCTTCTCGTACCCGGAGCAGGTCCAGCACAGCTCGGACCCCGACGGAGAGGCCGCTCGCCTGCTCGAGGTTGCGCACCGTCTGTCGGTAGAGCGGGCCGAGCAGGTCGAAGACCCGCGCGAGCTCGTCGGGGGTGGCGGCGGTCATGGCTAACTATGACACCTCGGTTGACAGGATGTGATCGATAATGACACCTTAGGTGTCATGCGTACCCCCCTCCACCGGATCGATGTCGCCGTCCCGGACGGCCACCTGGCCGCGTGGTCCAACGAGGACGGCGGTCGGTCTCTGGTCTTCCTGCATGGCGGCGGCCTCGACCACCGCATGTGGGACGACCAGGTGGCCTCCTTCGCGCCGACGCACCAGGTCGTCCTCGTCGACGCCCGGGGGCACGGGGAGTCGTCGACCGCCACGTCCGCATACCGGCACTGCGACGACGTCGCCGCCGTGTTCCGCGCGCTCGGCCTCGAGCCCTCCGTCGTCGTTGGACTGTCCATGGGCGGAGGGGTGGCCGTCGACCTGGCCCTCGAGCACCCCGAGCTCGTGGCCGGCCTGGTCGTCTCCGGGGCCGGGACCAGCGAGCCGACGTTCACCGACCCCTGGGTCGTGGACGTCTTCGCCGAGTGGAAGGCGGCCGAGGAGACCCGCGACCCGCAGCGGTGGCTCGACGCGTTCCTCCGCTTCCTGCCGGGACCGACCCGGGGCCTCAACGACATCGACCCGGCCGTCGTCGACCGGGTCCGCCGGATGGGCTGGGACACGTTGCAGAACCACGCCGTCCGGAGCTTCGTGCCACCGACCCCGGTCCCCCACACGTGGGAACGAGCCCCCTCGATCGGAGTGCCGGTCGTCGTCGTCAGCGGGGCCCTCGACTCACCGGACCACATCGGGATGGGTCATCGGCTGGCCGAGTCCGTCCCGCACGGGCGGACCATCGACATCGCCGGCACGGCGCACTACCCGAACCTCGAGCGGCCGGAGGAGTTCGACGACGCCGTGGCGAGTCTGACGCCCTGACCCAAAGGTCCCTCGGGAAGCCGCGAGACGGCACGATAGGGGCGTGAGCGGGACACCGGAGACCTCCGCCGACGAGGGGTACCGCCCAGGGAGTGCCGAGTACCGGCGCGTGCTGGTGGGGCTGTTCGTCGCCGGGCTGGCGACCTTCGCCGTGCTGTACAGCCCACAGGCGATCCTGCCCGAGCTGGCCGTACAGTTCGACGTCTCGGCGACGAGCGCCACCCTGACCCTGTCGTTGACGACGCTGGCGCTCGGCGTGGCACTGCTGGTCGCCGGACCTCTGTCCGACGTCGTGGGCCGGACCCGGCCCATCCACCTGTCCCTCTGGGCGTCCGCGGCCGTCGCCATCGCCTGCTCCTTGGCGCCGACCTGGGGCTCTCTGCTCGCGCTGCGGCTGCTCCAAGGCCTCGCCCTGGCCGGCCTCCCGGCGGTGGCGACGGCCTACCTGCGCGAGGAGCTGCATCCCTCGACCCACGCGCGCGCGGCCGGCCTTTACATCGGCGGGACCGCCCTCGGCGGGATGGCCGGCCGGCTGGTCACCGGAGTGGGCGCCGACATCGGCGGATGGCGATGGGGCCTGGCGGCGATCGCCGGGGTGGCCGTCGTCTCGGCCGCTCTCGTGCAGGTGCTGCTGCCGGCGTCCAAGCACTTCGTCCCCGCCTCGCACACCGCGCACGCACTGCTCCATCGCGGTCGTGAGGCGCTCGGCGACCGCGGGCTCGTCATGCTCTACGTCATCGGCGGTTGCGCGATGGGCGCCCTGGTCGCGGTGTTCAACATCGTCGGCTTCCGGCTCACCGCTGCCCCGTTCGACCTGGGGCTGGCGGCCGCGAGCCTCGTCTACCTCGTGTACCCGATCGGGACCGTGAGCTCGATCGTCTTCGGACGACTGGCCGACCGTTTCGGGCGCCGCGCCGTCTCGCCGGTAGCGGGCGTCATCGCCATCGTCGGGGTGCTGGTCACCCTGGTGCCCTCGCTGCCGGTGCTGATCCTCGGGCTCGCCCTGCTGACCGCCGGGTTCTTCGCGCTTCACGGCGTGGCCAGCGGGTGGGTGCCGGTCCGCGCCCACGCCGGCGGCGTCTCGACCGGACAGGCCGCCTCTCTCTACCTGTTCACCTCCTACCTCGGGTCCTCCGTCTTCGGCAGCGTCGCCGGCTCGGCCTGGAACGGTGCAGGCTGGCCCGGCGTCGTCGCCCTCGCGGTGCTGCTCTTCGGGATCGCCGTGGCGCTGACCCTGCGGCTGCGCGCCGTACCCACCCTGCTGACGACCACGGACTGACCCGTCCATGAGGAGATTGACATGACCACGTCCACCTGGGTGTTCGGCGGCGGCGGAGTCGGCGGCATCGCGTGGCAGATCGGCATGCTCGCCGGCCTGCATGACGAGGGCGTCGAGATCGACGCCGACGATGCGCTGCTCGGCACCAGCGCCGGCGCGGTCGTCGCGGCGCAGGTGGGCAGCGGCGAGTCGGTGGAGACGCTCTACGAACGTCAGCGGGCCGGCGTCAGCCACGAGGTGCCCAAGGGTGTGTCGCTGCGGATGCTCGCGACGATGACCGTGCAGGGGCTGCTGGCGCGCTCGGCGCCGGACTTCGGTCGTCGGGTCGGTCGGCCGGCGGTCGCCTTCGGGCAGGAAGAGGCTCAGCTCCGGCGAGCGGTGATCGACGCTCGCCTCCCTCGTCCGGACTGGGGCGAGCGAGACGTTCGGGTGGTCGCCGTGGACGCGGACACCGGCGAGCACCGCCTGTTCTCCCGCGAGCAGGGTGTGTCGTTGGCGGACGCGGTGATGGCGAGCTGCGCCATACCGCTGATCTGGCCGGTGGTTGCCATCGACGGTCATCGCTACATGGACGGCGGGATGCGGTCCCCCGTGAACCTCGACCTGGCTCCGGGCGACGGGATGGTGGTCGCCCTCGCCCCGACGACCCGGTGGCACCGGTGGGCTCGCCTCCAGGAACAGCGAAGCGGGCTGGGTCCCGACCGTCCGGTATGCGTGCTGACGATGTCCAGCGAGGTGCGGCGGGCTCAAGGTCGCAACCCGCTGAACATCGACACGGTCCCCGCGGTGGCGCTGGCCGGCCGGGACCAGGGCCGCCGCGACGCAGCGATGGTTCGGACGACCCTCCCGTACGACCCGCCCTGACCGCTCAGCTCCCGTCGCGCCCCCTCGCTGCGCCGAGAGTCACGCGACCCTCGGACCGATGAGATTCGGGGACCGCGCTGGTCGAACCTGGGGACACGACCAAAGGAGATCCTCATGACGTCGATCCAGCTGGGAATCCATCTACCGATCGCGGGGCCCGGTGCCTCGCCCGAGGCGATCGCGCAGGTGGCCGAGGAGGCCGAGCGAGCCGGTCTGGACTCGGTGTGGGCCTGGGAGCGACTGATGCGCCCGACCGTCCCGATCCCGATGGGCGGTCCGGGCGGGCCGGTGATGGACGCGCCCGAGGATTTCGGCACCGTCTACGACCCGATCGACACCCTCGCCTACGTCGCCGCCCGCACGTCCCGGATCGCGTTGGGTACCAGCGTCCTCGACGCCCTGTTCCAGAGTCCGGTGATCCTCGCCCGCCGCCTGGCCACGCTGGACCGGCTGAGCGGGGGCCGGCTGCTCGTGGGCGTCGGCCAGGGCTGGATGGCGCAGGAGTTCGCGGGCGCCGGGGTGCCGATGTCGCGCCGGGGCGCCGGCTTCGAGGAGCACGTGCTCGCCATGCGTGCGGTCTGGGGGCCGAACCCCGTCCACTTCGACGGTCGCTACTACCAGATCCCCGAGGCCGAGATCGGCCCCAAGGCCGTCCGGCCCGACGGCCCGCGTCTGACCATCGGGGCCGCCTCTCCCGCCGCGGTCGAACGGGCCGGGCGACTCGGGACCGGGCTGGCCCTGGTGATCTTCGACTGGGACACGGTTCGCGAGGCCGTCGGCACGTTCCGGTCGGCCGCCGGTGCGGCCGGGCACGACCCCGCCTCGTTGCCCGTCATGTTGCAGGTCAACGGCAACATCACCGACACCCCGCAGGACGAGCGCGGACCGCTCCTCGGTTCGTCCGAGCAGGTGGCCACCGACCTCGACCAGGCGGAGCAGCTCGGCGTCGACCACGTCTACTGGCACTCCGACGGCGACCCGATGGACCAGCTCCCACTCGTGGCCGGGCTGCGCCGCGGCTGACCGTTGGACGGGGTCGACCGACGCCGCCTCGGTATGCTCCGGGATCGGTCGGCGGACGGAAGGGCAGTCCTGTGCGAACTCACCGGTTCCGCGTTCGTGCGCGTCGCGCGGCGGTCCTGACGGTCCTTCTCGGGGTGGCCATGCCGAGCAGCCTGGGCTGGGCCACGGCGGCCGTTGCCGCCGAGGTCCTCCCGGCCCCGGTCATCACGTCCCCGACGACCGGCGCGATCGTCCTGACCGCCCAGCCGACGTTCGCCGGTACCGGTCTGACCGACGCCACCGTCACCGTCAGCGACGGCCCGACCACGCTCTGCTCGGCGGTCGTCGTCGCGGCGGGGACCTGGACCTGCACCCCCGTGACCCCGTCGTCCGACGGCCTGCACACCGTCACCGCGGCACAGGCGAGCTCGGCCGGCGACACCAGTCCGGCGTCCGCCCCGGTCTCCTTCACGATCGTCACGGGGCAGCCGTTGCCGCCGGTCGTCACGTCCCCGTCCGACGGTTCGGTCGTGGTCATCGCCCGGCCCCCGGTGTCGGGCACCGGCGAGCCGAACGCGAACGTCACGGTCCGCGACGACGGCTCGCCCATCTGCGATGCGGTCGTGGATGCCACCGGCAGCTGGTCCTGCACGCCGGCCGTCGCCCTGGCGAACGGACCGCACACGGTCACGGCGGACCAGACCGACATGACCGGCAACACCAGCCCGGAGTCGAGCCCCGTCCACTTCACGGTCAGTCCCACGCCGTCACCCTCGCCGGTCATCACCGGCCCGAGCGACGGCCAGTTCGTGGCCACGGCGCAGCCGACGTTCACGGGAACCGGAGTCGCGACGGCCACCGTGTCCGTCGTCGAGGGCGCGACCACGGTCTGCACGACCGTGGTCGTCGCGGCGGCGACCTGGTCGTGCACGCCGACGACGCCGCTGCTGGACGGCCTCCACACCGTCACCGCGCGGCAGACCCCGCCCGGTGGGAACACCAGCCTGCCGTCGAGCCCGGTGACGTTCACGACCGACACCGGTCAGCCGGTCGCGCCGGTCATCACGACACCGGTGGCGGGCTCGACCGTGACCACCGCGACGCCGAGCGTGTCGGGGACCGGTGAGCCTCGCGCCAACGTCACCCTGCGCGACAACGGCACGCCGATCTGCACTGCCGCCGTGAGTCTGACGGGTAGCTGGTCATGCATTCCGTCCGCTCCCCTCGCGGACGGCGCGCACCGGTTGAGCGCATACCAGTACGACCCCACCGGCAACCTCAGCCCGGAGTCCGCGGTCGTCCCCATCACCGTGCGGGTCACCCCGCTGGGAGGGAGCGGCCCGACGCCGACCGGGAGCGACACACCGACGCCGACGGCGACTCCCACGCCCGTGGTCGCGACGTCGAGCCCGGCGGCCTACGCCGGATCCTCCCTGGCGGCAACCGGTTTCGACGCGAGTGGCGCCGTCGCCCTGGCGCTGCTGTTCCTCGCCGGTGGGGTGGTCCTGACGTGGGGCGCCCGCCGTCACGGCTGAGCCGCTGAGGACGGCGCGACGCGGTCCGTCGAGAATGCCCTCTTGGCGTGGGACGGCCAGGATGGGTCCATGACGAGGAGCCGAACGCAGGTCGCAGTCGTCGGTGGCGGTCCGGCCGGCCTGATGCTGAGCCATCTGCTCCACGTCGGCGGCATCGAGACCGTCGTGCTCGACAACCGCACCGTCGAGACCATCGAGCACACCCACCGCGCCGGGATCCTCGAGCAGGACAGCGTCCGGCTGCTCGTCGAGTCCGGGGTCTCCGACCGGGTCCTCACCGACGGCCACGAGCACCGCGGCATCGACCTCCGGTTCGGCGGCCACAGCCACCGCATCGACTTCCAGGGCCTCGTCGGCGCGTCCTGCTGGCTGTACCCGCAGACCGACGTGTTCGTCGACCTGCACCGTGCGCGGACCCGGGACGGTGGCGACCTGCGGTACGGCGTGACGGAGACCGAGGTCCTCGATGTCGAGACCGAGCCCGTCGTCCGCTACGTCGACGCCGACGGTCGGGCCGCCGAGGTCGCCGCCGACCTCGTCGTCGGTGCCGACGGGTCGCACAGCCTGTGCCGAGGCCTGGTCGCGGCGGCCGCGAAGGGCAGCCGGCAGTATGCGCGCGAGTACCCGTTCGCCTGGTTCGGTGTCCTGGTCGAGGCGCCACCGAGCGCGCCGGAGCTGATCTACACCCGCTCGCCGAAGGGGTTCGCGCTGGTCAGCCAGCGGACCGAGAGCCTCCAGCGGATGTACTTCCAGTGCGACCCGACGGAGGACGCGACCGCCTGGTCCGACGACCGCATCTGGGACCAGCTGCAGTCCCGGCTGGCCGGGAACGACGGCTTCCGGCTGACCGAGGGGCCGGTCGTCGACCGCAGCGTCCTCGGCTTCCGCAGCTTCGTCCAGGCGCCGCTGCGTCACGGCCGCCTGGTGCTGGCCGGCGACGCCGGGCATACCGTCCCGCCGACCGGTGCCAAGGGCCTCAACCTCGCGCTCGCCGACGTGCGGGTGCTGGCCGAGGAGATCGAGCGAGCGCTCGTCGGCCGGCACGACGACGCTCTCGACGCCTACTCGTCCCGGGCGCTGGCTCGCGTCTGGAAGGCCCAGCACTTCTCGTACTGGATGACGTCGATGCTGCACCAGGCGCCCGGCACGTCGGACTTCGACGAGCAGCGGCAGCTCGCGGAGCTGGGCAGCGTGGTCGCCTCCACCCGGGGCTCGGCCTTCCTCGCGGAGGGCTACACCGGCTGGCCCTCGACGTCCGCGAACAGGGCGCGGTAGTACTCCTTGTTCGGCTCGTGGTAGTCGGTGAAGTCGATGGCACCGACGTCACCACCGGTCTCGGCGGCCACCAGCCGGTCGAGGTAGTAGTCCCAGCCCGGACCGATGTCCGCGGCGGTCGCCGGATCGGTGATCCGTTGCGAGAACGTCAGGGTTGTCCGTCCGTCGGCCGCGTCGAGGTCCAGCGCGAGGTACCACGTGCCGTAGTCGGTGACCGAGTGGACGGCCAGCCGTCGGGGCGGCGTGCACTCGTCGACCTCCATCCGTTCGGCCGGAGCGTCCTCGGCCTCGGCGGTCATCCGGAACCCGACCCAGCCGTCGGACGGGTCCCCGTCCCAGGTGCCGACCCACCGTTCGAGCCGACGCGGTTCGGTCACCGCGGCCCACACGTCGTCGATGGGTGCGGTGAACGTCCGCGTGTAGACGACGAGGTCATGGCCGTCCCGTGTCTCGCGGCGTCCCGTGGGGCGGGTGGGTGTGCTCATCCGGCCTGCTCCTTCGTGGTGTCCGTCGATCGTGCGCGATGGTCGCGGCGGGTTCGGTGCACTTCCGTCTCCAGTGCGTCGAGAACCCCCTCCGAGAACCGGGGCGGAGCCGCGGGGGCCATGTCAAGGTCGTCGAGGAACCGCCTCACCTCGTGGAGAGGGCCCGGCTCCAGCCGGTAGTGCCGCTCCCGGCCTCGGTCCTCAGCGCTGGCCAGTCCGGCGTCGGTCAGCAGGCGGAGGTGCCGGCTCACGGCCGGGCGGCTCACCTCGTAGGCGGCGGCCAGGTCGACGACGCGGGCGGGACCAGCAGCCAGCTGCCGCAGGAGGTCACGCCGCAGCGGGTCCGAGATGCTCTCGAACGCGTCCATGACCTATTGGTAACAGAATCCTTACCAATTGACAAGGTCGCATCCTCCCTGGCACGACCTGAGGGGCCGAGGGACTGACCGCGGCTCAGCGCAGGCTCCTACAGTTGGGGCGCGCAGTCTGCGTCGTGCCCGGGCATCGCAGCCCCTGGCTGAGGGTGAAGGCGGTGGAGCGGCTGAACCTCGGACGCCTGACGGGGCGAACCCGGTCGCGGCTGCGCAACCTGCTCTGGTGGGTCTGGCCGTCGTTCCCGACGTCGTGGGCGCAGCTGCCCGCCCGGATCCGCCCGGCCTCGGCCCAGATCGCGCGACTCACGGTGGCCGCGGTCGTCGCGTACGTCATCGCCAACATCGTCTCGCCCGGGATCGTCGACCTGACGGCCCCGCTCACGGCCCTGCTCGTGGTGCAGGCGTCGACCGTCGGTACCCTCCAGATGGGCCTGGTGCGGGTCGGCGCCGTCCTCACCGGGGTCCTCGTCGCCGTGGGAGTTGCCAGCTCGGTCGGGCTGACCTGGTGGAGCCTCGCCCTCGTCATCGCCGCGTCGCTGGTGCTGGCCAAGGTCCTGCGCCTCGGTGAGCAGTCCTTGGAGGCGCCGATCAGCGCGATGCTGATCCTCGCGGTCTCCTCCCCCGAGCTGGCCGCCGAGGTGCGCGTCGTCAACACCCTCATCGGGACCGTGGTCGGCATCGCGTTCAGTCTGCTGGTCCCGGTGACCATCCCGAACGCGCGAGCGCGGGAGGCGGTCCGGGGGGTCGCCCGGTCGCAGGCCGGACTCCTCGACGAGGTGTCGCTGACGGTGGCCAGCCGGACACCGCACCCGGACGAGGTGACCGCTTGGCTGGTCTGGGCGGACCACATCGAGGGCGACCTGCGGCGCGCGGAGACCTCGGTGGACGCCATCGCCCAGAGCCGGAAGCTGAACCCGCTGGCCCTCGCGAGCGCCACCGTGCATCCGGGGCTGGCCGACGCCCTGGGCCGGCTGGACGGATGCCTGGGCGCGGTCCGCGCCCTGCTGTCGGTCATCGCGCTGCAGGCGCCGACCGCCGACGACTCCCCCGACAGCCCGGCGGCCGCCGAGCTGCGGCGGGCGTTCGCCGTCGTGCTCGGTGACCTCGCCGGCGGGCTGCGGTCGTTCGCCGAGCTGGTCGACGCCGAGTTCGGACCGGGCCACCCCGACCGGGTCGCGGAGGCGCTCGACGAGACGGTCGAGATCGTCCGCGAGGCCCGGGCCGTGGTCACCGAGCTGATGTTCATCGACGTCGACCCGCGCACGCAGACGGACCTCTGGATGCTGCAGGGCTCGGTGCTCGCCGCGGTCGACCACGTGCTGCGCCAGCTCGACCTCGAACACAGCGAGCGCCGGACCGAGGCCTGGCTCACCCGTCGGGCCGCACCGCTCATCCCGCAGACCTGGCAGGCCGCGCGACGGTCTCGCGACCAGTGAGGCCTACGGAGTGGATCCGGGAGTCGGCGTGGTGGTCATGGTCGATCCGCCCACCGCTGCACGGATCGCGTCGATGACCACGTCAGGCCTCTCCGTCTGGATGTAGTGCGTCGTGTCCGGGACCCGGAACAGCCGAGCGCCCGGAATGCCTGCCACGTATGCGGTCTCGGCGATCTCGGTCTGTGTGATGACCTCCTTGACCACGGGACGCTGGTCCGCGGGCAACTGGTCGAGGTCGAGCGGGATCGTCGCCTGTAGGAAGGTGAGCGGCACGCGCGGTAGCGGTCCGGCCGCGTCGATCTCATCGAAGATTTTGTCGACCTGGTAGCGCTCGTTGACGTAGCCGGGCACCAGGGACGGGCCGGGCTCGCTCTGGGCGGCGAAGGCCACGACCGTCGCCTGGGGAGAGAGCAGGGCGCGGACGTTGGGAGTCGACGAGTCGACCAGCACCATCCCGGCCACCTGCTCCGGGTAGGTCCGCGCATACAGGAGCGTGAACAACCCACCGAGGGAGTGACCGACGAGGACGTAAGGGGGCTTCACGCCGGCCACCTCGAGGAGGTGGTGCAGCTCGGTGACGATGGGGGCGCCGGGAATCGGTGTCGCGGAGGCGACGGCGTTGCCGCGAGCCCCCTTGTACTGGTCGACCGCCGTCGCGTCGACCCGTTTGCCGTTCTGCTCCACGGTGGTCACGTAGGACCCGGGCCGGTCGTAGGCGCAGACTCGCGTGAAGCCGGCGACGCCCTCGGCGACCGGCGGCGGGTGGCTGCCGGCCACCTGCCAGATGTCGGCGGCGTTGCCGAAGCCCGACAGGAGCACAACCGTCGGGCTACCGGTGCCGTGACACTCCAGGTAGAGGGTCCGGCCGCTCCCGACATCGACGGCGGCGGCGATGTCGGGGCTGGTCGTGGTCGACGCGCTGGGGGTCGACGCGCTGGGGGTCGGCGCGGAGGTGCACGCCGCCGTGGTGAGGACGGCGAGCAGGCCGAACGCGCACAGGAACCGGGTCTTGGGCATGGTCCCCCGATGCTAGGGGCGGGGACCGCCGCCCGTCAGCGCAATGCTGGTCAGCGCTGGCGCGACCCGGCTCGCGTTCCGGCCGAGAACGCCGCGGCACCGCCGGAGCGGTAGCCGGACGAGGACGAGGTATGCGTCGTGGTGGACCCTGCGCGACGGGGGCGGCTGTCCCGGCGGGGCCGGCTCTTCGCGCCACCCTCGGCCGGGCGGCCGTCCCGGCTGCCGCCGCGCGACGCATCGGGCTGCGCGGTCGCGGTACCGCGGCGGGCAGCGGGGCGACCGCCGCTCCGGGGCTGACGAGAGCGGTCGGAGGACCCCCGTGTGGGGGCCGGGCCGCGGGCCACGGTCACGTTGGTGACCGGCGTGGTCGGCACCCGAGGTCCGGGCGCGAGCTCGGCCAGGAGCGGGTGAGCGGGGTGGACCCGCGTCGTCGTGGCGCTGACGCCGGCCAGCCGGGTGAGGTCACGGACGTCGCGCACCTGGTCGTCGGTCATCAGCGTGACGACGACGCCGTCGGCACCGGCGCGGGCCGTGCGTCCGGAGCGGTGCAGGTAGGCCTTGTGCTCGACCGGCGGGTCGGCGTGGATGACGATGCCCACGTCGTCGACGTGGATGCCTCGAGCGGCGATGTCGGTGGCGACGAGGGTCGACGCGGCGCCGCTGTGGAACAGGTTCATGTTCCGCGTGCGGGCGCTCTGGCTGAGGTTGCCGTGGAGCTCGACCGCCGATACCCCGGAGGCGTTCAGCTGCTTGGCGAGCTTCTTGGCACCGTGCTTCGTGCGGGTGAAGACGACGCTCCGGCCGGGAGCCGCCGTCAGGTCGAGCAGCACGGGCAGACGCGCGTCGTGGCTGACGTGCAGCACGTGGTGGGTCATCGTCGAGACCGGGCTCTGCGCCGAGTCGGCCTGGTGCGTGGCGGGATTCGACAGGAAGCGGCGGACGAGCACGTCGACGCCGGCGTCGAGGGTGGCCGAGAACAGCATCCGCTGACCCTGCTTGGGCGTGGTGTCCATGATCCGGCGCACACCGGGCAGGAAGCCGAGGTCGGCCATGTGGTCCGCCTCGTCGAGGATGGTGATCTCCACGGAGCCGAGGTCGACGTGACGCTGACCCATGAGGTCCTCGAGGCGGCCGGGGCAGGCGATGACGATGTCGACGCCACGACGCAGGCTGGTCACCTGGGGGTTCTGGCCGACGCCGCCGAACACGGTCACGCGGGTCAGGCCGGTGGCCGCGGCAAGGGGCGCGAGCGCCTCGTCGATCTGGTTCACCAGCTCCCGGGTCGGAGCGAGGATCAGGGCGCGGGGGCGCCGCGACTGACGGGGGTTGCGGCTCTGGGCGAGGCGAGCGACCAGCGGGAGCAGGAACGCGTAGGTCTTGCCCGAGCCGGTGCGGCCGCGTCCGAGGACGTCCCGGCCGCTCAGCGAGTCCGGCAGCGTCGCTGCCTGGATCGGGGTAGGGATGGTGATGTCGAGCTTCGCGAGGATCTCGACGAGTGAACGAGGGACACCGAGGTCGGTGAAGGACGTGTCAGTAGACACAGGTGAGTGACTCCAAAGATGGTGGGATACGTTCCGCCCGGCGCGACCGTCACGGGCGCGGCGCAAGAGCTTCGCATCGACTTGCATCGGGCCCGAGGCAGAACTGGGCGGGCCACTGCTTCGCCAAGTGTAGCCGGTTCCCGTGACGCGCTTGACCACCGCATACCCTGGGGGGGTAACCCCACCTGGACAGTTGCCCACGGGGCCTCCAGGAGGGCGACACTGGACCTATGCCCCAGCAATCCGGTCAGCCCGGTCAAGGTCGACGCCGCCCCTCCACGAGCCCCTTCCGCGACCACCCGGCTCCGACCTACGAGACCTTCGAGCTCGACAGCCGGGTGATCCACGACCGCTACGGGATCGGACGGGTCGTGCAGCTCCACACCGGCCGGATGAACGTCAAGTTCGGTGACGTCGTCATCGACATCGACACCCGCAGCCCCAAGGTGCACCTGCTCTGACGCCTAGCGCGAGCCCTGGTGGTCGTCGAGGGTCAGGCTGCCCGTCCGTACCACCGACTCCGCGACGTCCCGCAGCTTGCGGTTGGTGTTCATGCTGGCCAGGCGGAGCAGCTCGAAGCTCCGCTCGGGGGTGAGCCGGTACGTCGCCATGATGACGCCGACCGCCATCCCGATCTGACGGTTGGAGGCCAGCGCCTTCTCCAGGTTGAGGATGGTGACGCGGTCGTCGGAGGAGTGCACGACCGAGGACGCATACGTCCCGACCAGGAGTCCGAACAGGACGGCGTGCTGGTCGAAGGCCTCCGGTCGACGGCTGTAGACGTTGAGCCCGTAGACGCTGTCGGGGACGTCGGTCAGCAGCCGGACCGACAGCATGCTGTAGAACCCCAGCGTGGTGGCGACCTTCAACCCGAAGGCCGGCCACCGCGGATCGGTCGTCAGGTCGATCGGCGCGAACGCGGTCCGCTCCATGATCGCGTCGAGGCACGGTCCAGAGCCCAGCGCGAACTGGAGAGCGTCGCCGTCCCGGGCCGCCTGGTCGGAGGCGGCCAGGGTGAGGAAGCGACCCCGGCTCAGCTCGGTGATGCTCGCCGCGTCGGCCCCCTCGAGGTGCTCGATCACGGCGTCGAGCAGACCCTGCTCGTCCTGGGCGAACCCCGACTTCTGCACCAAGGCCTCCATGGCGTGGTACGCCTCGGCGACCGCCTCCACCGTGAAGCCACCGGCCAGGACACTCGACATGCTGCCTCCCAACGAGGCCGGCAGGTCCAGGCGGATCGATGCGCGACGATGTGACTCTACGCCGACGACGCGGAGCTGGCGCGCGGTCGTCGCCGACGGCACGTGACCACCAGGAATAGCGTCGCGGTCATGGATCACCGGCTGGCACCGGTGCCCGCTGTGGCCGCCCTCGCGAGCGCCCTCGGAGACGTCGTCGACGGGCTCTACGTCGGCGGGTCGGTGGCGTCGGGCGACTACCACCCCGCGGTCAGCGACATCGACGCGGTCGCGTTGGTGGGAGACCCGCTCGGCCCGGCGGCCCGCCGGGCGCTCACGCATACCCACCAGGAGCTGAGCCGAGCCCGGGTGAACGCCGCGGGGCTGCACTGCGCGTACGTGGTCCGGCGATACGTCGGCGACGTCGGCCACCGGCACTGGACGTGGGCCTTCGACGAGCTCTTCCGACGACCGTTCAGCGGGATCGCCCGAGCCGAGCTGCTGGCCGACCCCGTCGTGGTCCGCGGACCACACCCGAGCGAGTGGCTGCCCGCGATGGACGTCGACGACCTGCGCGACGCCGCGCGGGCCGAGCTGAGCGGGTACTGGACGACCGCGTTGCGCAAGCGGGCGATCTGGCGTCAGGACGTCTACGTCGACCACGGCGTGACCACGGTCGCCCGGGCCGACCTCACCATCCGCGACGGCCGCCTGGTCACCAAGACGGAGGCCATCGCGCATCTGGCGGAGCTCGGACTTCCTCCCGAGATCCTCGCCGGCGTCAGACGTCGACGGGCCGGCGACGACGTGTCGATCAGCCCGGCGGACCGGGAGGCGCGCGGCGACGACGTGCGCCGGTTCGTGCGCGCCCAGATCGCCCGGCTCCTGGACTGACCGGCGCCACGGATCGATCAGGATTCGAGAAGCCCTGCGGTGGCGGCCTCTCCTAGCGTGGGGGTCGTACCCCCACCGACTCATCGAGGAGATCGCCATCATGGCCACCGCCCGCAAGACCACCGCCAAGCGCAGCTCCGCCACCAAGACCGCCCCGGCCTTCACCGACGAGGAGCGGAGCGCGATGAAGGAGCGGGCCAAGGAGGTCAAGGCGGCCAAGGCCGGTGCCGACGGCGCGGCGGCGGTCCTCGAGAAGATCGCCGAGATGGAGGGCGACGACCGCGCCCTGGCCGAGCAGGTCCACCGGGTCGTCATGGCCGCCGCCCCGGACCTCGAGCCACGGCTCTGGTACGGGATGCCCGCCTACGCCAAGGGCGGGAAGACTCTGTGCTTCTTCCAGCCGGCGACGAAGTTCAAGTCCCGATATTCGACACTCGGCTTCAACGACCCGGCGGCCCTCGACGACGGCGCCATGTGGCCCGTGGCCTACGCCCTGACCACACTCAGCGCTGCCGACGAGAAGAAGGTCACCGCGTTGATCCGGAAGGCGGTCGGCTGACCCCGCAGGTTCCAGGCTGGCCCTCACGCCTTTCCGTATGCCCCCGCTTCCAGGTCCTCGGCCAACGTGGGTCCGGTCGGAGTCCAGCCGAGCAGCTCGCGCGTCGCGGTGCTGGTCGCGGTCAGGTCCATCGCGAAGAAGCCGCCGATCCAGCCGAAGTGGTCCGAGACGTCGTCCGGGTCGACAGAGGTGACCGGAAGGTCCAGGGCGCGCCCGATCGCCTCGGCGATCTCCCGCGACGGGATGCCGTCCTCCGCGACGGCGTGCAGGCGACCTCCCGCAGGCGCCTTGGCGAGCCCCAGCGCGACGAGTCGGGCCGCGTCGGACACGTGGACGGCGGCCCAGCGGTTCGTCCCGTCGCCCGGGTACCCGGAGACGCCCTGGGCCCGGGCGACGCCCGCAATCGCCGCGATGAAGCCGTGGTCACCGGCCCCGTGCACCGTGGGCGAGAACCGCAGGCTGACGGTGTGGACGCCACGGTCGACGAGCTCGAGTGCCAGGTTCTCGGCACCGCCACGCGGCGAGTCGGGTCCGTGGAACGGCGACGGGTCGTCCTCGGTGGCGGGGCGGCCGCCACCCAGGCCGGCGACGCCCGACGCCAGGAGGAACGGGCGGCCGCTTCCCGCGAGCGTGTCGCCGATGGTCTGGACCGCCGACCGCTCGGCGGCGTTCGAGACGGCGGGGTTGGAGAAGTCGTGCTTGTTGGCCAGGTGCAGAACGGCGTCCGCCTCCGTGGCGCCGGCCCGCAGGCTGTCGAGGTCGTCGAGATCTCCTCGGCGCACCCGCACCCCCTTTCCGGCGAGGGCTGCGGCGGACGAGTCGGACCGGGCCAGTCCGGTGACCTCATGACCCGCGGCCAGCAGCTCGTCGACCGCCGCGGACCCGATCCAGCCGGATGCTCCTGTCACGAAGACGCGCATGGCGTCAGCTCCTTTCGCTGCTCCGAGCCGGTCTCGGGTCGGAGCCGAGGTGATGTCAGTGGCTGATATCAGTCACTGACGTCACCATAGCCCTTGGCGTCAGTCACTGTCATCACTAGGCTCACACCATGACGCGGTGGGAGCCCGGGGCGCGGGAACGGCTCCAGGCCGCTGCCCTCGAGCTGTTCGCCACCCGCGGCTTCGAGCAGACGACGACGGCCGAGATCGCCCGGTCCGTGGGGTTGACGGAGCGCACGTTCTTCCGGCACTTCAGCGACAAGCGTGAGGTGCTGTTCTACGGGCAGCTCGAGCTCGTGCGGGTCTTCCTCGACGGCATCGCGGGCGCGCCGACCGGGCTCACCCCGCTCGAGGTCGTCGCGGCCGCCGTGCAGTCGGCGGCCGCGTTCTTCCCGGACGAGCGTCGGCCCTACAGCCGGACCCGGCAGACGGTGATCGACCAGAACCCGGCGCTGCAGGAGCGCGAGCTGCACAAGATGGGCACGCTCGCCCAGACCATCGGCGACGCGCTGCGCGCCCGGGGGGTGACCGAGCCGGCGGCCACGCTGGCGGCGGAGTCCGGGATCACGGTCTTCGGGGTGGCGTTCGGGCAGTGGATCGCCGACGGCGAGCAGCGCTCGTTCGCCGACATCTCGGCCGACGTGTTCCGCGAGCTGGTGACGATGACCGGGTCGGCGTCGTCCCTCTAGTCGGTTCGCTCAGCCGAGTGGGGCGACGTGCACGAGTGCTGCCGTCGTCGCCAGCACCGCTGTCGCCAGGGCGAACTCGGCACCGACGGCCACGGCGAAGGCGCGGATGCTCTGGTCCGACGCCGACTCGTCGATCTCCGTCACCTTCCGGTGTGCGAGCCGCGCTGCATACCGCCGTCCGACGTTGCCGAGGAGCAGCATCACCCCGAAGACGACGACCTTGGCCATCAGCACCGCGCCGTAGGTCGACGTCACGAGTGCGCTCACCGAGCCGGCGATCGCCAGCGCGTGCAGGGAGCCGGTCACGACGAGGGTGATGACACTGACGATCGCCACCACGGAGAACCGGGGCAGCACGTCGTGGAGGACCTCGAGATGAGCGCTGGGGACGAGGATCGCGGCCAGCGCGAGCAGGCCGCCCAGCCAGGCAGCGGTCGCGGCGAGGTGACCTGTGGTGGCCACGATCTTCACGAGCTGCCACGGCTCACGCCACGCGTCGGACTCCAGGACGAACGTCTCGATGAGCAGGAGCTGCCACGCGACGATGGGGATGCGCCATCGCCGCGCGTCGCCGAGCATCTCCCAGGTGAAGGCGACTCCGAGCGCCACCAGCGCGATCCGCGCCAGGGCGGCCGCGCCGGTACGGCCGACGAACGCGTCGCCCAATGACCCGCCGGCGCTGAGGACGGTGACCATCACGGTCGAGACCACCACCAGGGCTGCGCCGCCGCGGAACAGCCGGATGAAGACCCACTCGACGGTGCCCTCCGGCCAGAGCCAGGCGAGGAAGAACGTCGTCCCCACGAGGAGGACGAACCCGAGGTAGCCGACGAGTCGGAACCCGCCGGCCAGCACCGGGAAGATGTCCTGACCCTCGGTGGCCACCGACGCCAGCGCGACGGACGCGGTCATTGCTGTCCGGGCGGGGGCAGGTCGATCTGGGCCACGACCAGGGACCGGCCGAGCGGGATCGGGGCCGTCGTCCAGAGCGAACCCTGCTGTCGTCCGCAGAGCTGCTCGCTGGCGTCCAGGTCCGGGCAGACGAGGTTCCGGATGTTGCCGCCGATGACCTCGACCACGACGGGTAGCCCGGCCAGTGACGGCACGTCGGCGGTGACGGGGGGAAGGACGACAAGGGCCCGCCCCACGGGGGCCGGCTGGCTGCGCTCGGCACCCCCCTCCAGGCGGTACCGCATGGTCACCTCGGTCGACGGCACCGGGAGGTCGAGCCGGTCGCCGGCGTCGGGGAAGGGCGCGGCAAGAGTGTCGCTGACCACCTGGCCACCCACCATGGCCTGGAAACCGGTGAGCGTCGGCCGGGCCGCCGTGACCCCGGACCCCGACGCGCGGGGCAACGCGAGGGCGAGCGTCGTCGCCGGGGCGGTCAGGCGAACCCGTTCCAGGACCTCGAGGCTGCCGTCCGCACCCGCCTGGGCGACCACGTGAATACCCGGTTCCGACAGTCCCGGACCGCTCGTGGCGATCCCCGTCGGACTGGTACCGGGAGGGGGGCGGTCGGTCGTGCTGGGAGTCGCCGGCGGACTGGTCGGCTGCTGGGTGGACGGGCTCGCGGCACCGGCCTGAGGTTCGGGAGGGGCGGTCCGGCCCAAGGCCCACACGGCCCCGGCGGCGAAAACGAGCGCGAAGACGATGCCGAGGACTCGTTGCACGACGACGGAACGCGGCATCCGAATTCACCCCCCAGGCCCACGACTTTCGTCCCTTATGCCCGACTCTCTGGCATTTCTCGACCATACGTCGATTGGCTTTCCGTGAGATCATGCCCCATTCTCGGAATGCGAACCATCGCAACGCCTTTCGTCAACGACGTCACCTGACGAGATCGTCAGCACGGGAAATGCCGTCATTCACAGGAGGACTCATGGTGTCGATCCCACGTCGCCGACTTCGTGCCACAGCGCTCGTTCTGGGCACCGTCACCGCTATCGCTCCCCTGGCGGCGGTGCGCGCGGACGCGGCCCCCGCGACCGGCACCGTCTATCTCGTCCAGGGGGTGGCGGACACTCCGATGACCGTCACCGTCGACGGCAAGGCGGTCGCCACCGGTGCCGCGGCGAAGACCATCGTCGGCCCGTTGTCGCTCAGCGCCGGAAGCCACACGGTGACCGCCGAGAGCCCGTCGGGCACCGCGTCCGTCACCGCGTCCGTGACGGTGGCCGCGGGTTCCAACACCGACACCGTCATCCACCGTCAGGTGGACCCGTCCAAGCCGCCGCTCATCACCACCTTCCCCAACGACCTCAGCGCCGTGGCGGCGGGCAGCGGCCGACTCGTCGTGGCCCACACCGCAGCGGTAGGCCCAGCCGACGTCCGCGTCGACCAGAAGGTGCTCTTCGCCAACATTGCCAACGGCGAGGCGCTGACCGTCGCGGTCCCGGCCGGCACCTACACCGTCGACATCGTGCCCACGGCGACGTCCGGGCCGGTCGTCTTCGGTCCGGCGCCGGTCCCGGTGGCCCCCACCGCCCTGACCCGGGTGTTCGCCATCGGGGTGGCGGCGAACGGGTCGATGGACGCGGTCGTGCAGGTCCTGCCACTGGCGGTCCGCGGTTCCGGCTCGACCCCCAGCTCGGTCAACGCGGGCGACGGAGGCCAGGCGGCCGGGCTCATCGCGGCGGCCCACGACTCCGGCGGTATCGGCGACTCCACCGGCCTCGTCGTCCTCCTCGTCGCGCTCACGGGGCTCGGCATCGTGGCCGGGCGGCGTCGGCGCGCGGCCTCCATCCCGTCCGGCGGCGGCTCCTGACCTCACGACAGCAGCGCCTGGGCGCCGGCCTCCTCACCGTCGGCGCCCTGGCGATGGTCGCTGCCTGCTCCTCCCCCGCTACCGGTATGCCGAGCGGCTCGGGCTCGGTGGCCGCCTCCGCCGCGACGGCGCCGGGGACGCCGGCCACCGGACCCCCGACGGCGCCCCTCGCGGTCTCCACCCCCGTCGCCCCCGAGAGCCCGCCCGGGGAGCCGTCCGCCGCGGCATCCTCCCCCCCACCGGCCCGGCCCGGGCAGACCGGCCCGACCCAGCGGCATACCTTCTCGCCCACGTCGATCACCCTTCACGCCCGCGACGGCTCGACCGCGAGCGCCACCGTCGACCCGGTCGACACCGGTGCGTCGGGCGAGCTCAGCCTTCCCGCCGACCCGGGCCAGGTCGGCTGGTGGCAGAGCGGTGCCTTGGCCGGTGACGCGTTCGGCTCCGTCGTCCTGGCCGGCCACATCGACTCCCGGACCGGCGGCATCGGCTTCTTCGTCCGTCTGCTGCACGTCCAGGCCGGTGACGAGGTGGTCCTCGAGGACACGGCCTACCAGCAGCACTACCGGGTGCTCGACCGTCGCGACGTCCCCAAGGCCAGCCTCGCGACGAGTACCGACACCTTCTCGCAGAGCGTCCCGGGCCGCCTGGTCCTGATCACGTGCACGGGCACATGGAGCCCGGCCACGCACTACCCCGACAACCTCATCGTGACGGCGGAACCGGTCGGCACGGCCACGCCGCGCGGTTGACCTCGGTGCGCCGCCACGGTTGGCTGACCGCCGTGGAACCGATCGCCGAGCAGCTCGCCCTCCCCGTGGCGTACGGGTCGCCGGACCGGCTACTGGCGTGGGCGGACGTCGAGCAGCGGCTCACCGACGCGACGGTCTACTGGTTGGCCACCACCCAGTCCGACGGGTCGCCGCACGTGGTGCCGGTCGACGGGATGTGGCTGGACGGGGCCGCCTGGTTCGGCGGGCACCCGAGCACCCGGCACACCCGGAACCTGCGCGGCAACCCGGCCGCTGTCCTGCACCTGGAGGACGGGCAGGCGGCCGTGATCGTGCACGGCGTCGCGGCGGTCCACGTGCCCGACGACCAGGGCGCCGAGCGGCTGGCCGCCACGGCGAGGGCGAAGTACGGCTACGGGCAGCCGGCGTCCACCTATCGCGCGGGCGTCTGGCGGCTGGCTCCCGTCAAGGTCCTGGCCTGGAACGAGCTGCCGCGTGACGCGACCCGTTTCCGGTTCGCCGAGCGCGAGGCGTCCCGGCCGCGCTGACCGCCTGTCGCCGGATGAGGGGCGGCTCACACCCCCTCGATGTCACAACCTCGGCCCGCGGCGCATCTGCCTGGTGAGTGGACGCGGAAGATCGTCGGGAGGACCAGGTGCCGGAGACGTTCGTGGGTCAGCGCCGCGCGTCGCTGTTCGACGAGCAGCGACCGCGGCTCATGGGCGTCGCCTACCGGATGCTCGGCACGGTCGACGACGCGGACCACGTGCTCGAGGAGGCTCGACGTCGGTGGTGTGCCGGCCATGTCGCCCAGGTCTCGGACCCGGGCACGGCCCTCCTGACGATCGTCGTCCGGCTGGCTCTCCGGCGGCTGGACCGCGTCCGGCGCGAACGGCAGGGTTATGCGGGGACCTGGCTCCCGCAGCCGGTGGCCGGCGACGGGCGTGTTCCCCTCAGTCCGGGTGGGGCGGCGGACGGCTGCATCGGGCTGGACCTGCTGGCCGCCCTCGAGACACTCTCGCCCTTGGAGCGAGCCGCCTACGTGCTCCGCGTGGCGCTCGGGTGTCCCTACCCGCAGGTGGCGGCGGCCCTCGGCCGCAACGAGCCGGCGGTCCGCCAGCTCGTGCACCGGTCCCGCAGCCATCTCCGGTCGTCTGACCTGCGGGCCGGCACCGACCGTTCACGGCACGAGGTCGTCGTCCGCCGCTTCGCCGCCGCCTGCCGTTCGGCATCCCTCGGACCACTCCTCGAGGCGCTCGCCTCGGACGTCGTCCTGCACGCCGACGACCGCCGCCTCGCCGCAGTCCCGAGCTGCGTGGTCGGGCGGGACCGTGCCGCCCGGTCGGTCCTCGCGGTGCTGCGTCGCCTTCCTCGGGGGGCCGTTGCGGAGGTCGAGACCTTCAACGGCTCGAGCGGCGTGGTGGTCCGGGTCGACGCCCAGCCGGTGTGTGCGATGGCGCTCACGGTCGACGCCGACACCGTGGTCTCGGTCCATCTCGTCGCCACCCCCGGAAAGCTGGGCGCCCTCCGGGGGCGGGCCGAGCCGACCGCCATCGTCTGAACGCCCGGACCGTCTCCCGTCAGTTGCTGGTGCGGATCTCGCGGCGCACCTGCTCGGTAGCGGGCAGGTCCTTCAGCCGATCGCCGTGGCCAGGGGCCGTTTTGCCGGAACCCGTTCGAACGGACGACCGTCGCCCGCACGAACGCGCTGCGATCTGCTGTGATCGTCCGATGAGTCCGACGTCGCCGCAGCACGTCCCGGCCGGTTCCTCCGACGACAGCTTCGTCCGCAGCCCCAGCGGCGTGCTCGTCCCCGCCGTCATCGACCCGTTCCACCGGGCGTTGCACCACGTCGCGCCGGCCGGGCTGGTCGGGCAGACCACGCAGACGGCCGGTATGCGTCGGCTCGAGGCGATCAGCGGCAAGACCGTCGGTGCCCAAAACCTCTGGATGGGGCAGACCCACGTCCCCGCGGCCACCGTGTCCGCGAACCATCACCACGGGGACTCCGAGACGGCGATCTACGTCGTCTCGGGACGTCCCTGCTTCGTGTTCCTCGACGTCGAGGGGGAGGAACCCGTGGAGACGCGGATCGAGACGGGGCCCGGCGACTACGTGTTCGTGCCCCCGTGGGTGCCCCACCGGGAGGAGAACCCGGATGCCGCCGTCGAGGCCGTCGTCGTCATCGCCCGCACCACGCAGGAGGCCGTCGTCGTGAACCTCCAGGGTCTCGACTGGTCCCAGGTCGACCCGTCGGCTCCGGAAGCACCGCGGATGCCATGATGTCGCCGTGCTGGACCTCGACATCCGGCCGGTGACCGACGGCGGCTGGGCGACCCTCGGTTGGCTCTGGCAGTGCTTCCGCCACGACCTCGCGACCGTCGTCGGCGGGCTTCCCTACCCCGACGGTCGCTACCAGACCCGCGGGCTCCCGGAGCGACCCACGGCGGACGTCGCCGCCTACCTCGCCTGGCACCCGCACCCGCGGACCGGCGAGCCGGCTCCGGTCGGGTTCGCCGTCGTCGACGGCCTGACCGGGGAGCGTCGGTCCATCGCGGCCCTGTGGGTGGCGCCGGTGGTCCGGTCGGACGGCGTCGGCCGCGCGCTGGCCCTCGAGGTCGTCCGTCGGCACGAGCCCCCGTGGGCGATCGCCTTCCAGCACGACAACCAGGCCGCGGGGCGGTTCTGGAGGAGGTTCGCCGACGTCGCCTTCGGCTCGGGCGGCTGGACGGAGGACGAGCGCGAGGTGCCCGGTGTGCCGCACGCCCCGCCGGACCACTGGATCGAGTCGCACTAGGGGCGAAGCAGCTCGGCGACGATCGTCCGGTCCGGCTTACCCTGCTCGGTGACCGGCAGGTGGTCGACGACGACGACCGGGCCGACGGCGGCCGCCGGGACCACCTGCCGCCGTAGATGCTCGCGCACCTCCTCCTCGGAGACCGACGAACCATGGGCGCGCAGGGCGAGCACCCCGAACGCGGCCGCCTCGCCGGGGAGGGCCACCGCGTAGACGACGTCCGGATGCGCGCACGCCGCGTCCTCGAGGTCGAGCGGCACCACGTTGGTCCCCTCCACCTCCCGGGCGTCCGCGGCTCGGCCGAGCACGTGGAGGTAGCCGTCGTCGTCGAGCCGACCCAGGTCCCCGGTCGTGTACCAGCCGTCACGGAACGCCGGGTCGCCCGGCCGGCCGATGTAGCCGGACGACATACCGGGCAGGCGCACCTCGATGACACCCGCGTCCCCCTCCGCGGCAGTGCCGCCGTCCGCCGCCACGACGCGGACCTCGACTCCCGGCCGCGGCCGCCCGGACGTCGTCAGCAGCTCCGGATGGTCGAGGCTGTACTCGGGCGGCGCGAGGACGCTCACCATCCCGATCTCGCTGGCGCCGTAGGTGTTGACGAGGATCGGACCCAACCGCGTGAGCAACCGGCACCGGAAGCTCGCTGGGGCGGTCGCGCCGATGTGACTCACCCGACGCAACGACGAGAGGTCCGTCTCGGGCAGCGCCGGATGGTCCGCGAACTCCGCGAGCAGCGGTTCGACCAGGCTGAGCTGGGTGATCCGCTCGGACTCGATCAGCCGCAGGAGCTCGGCCGGGTCGAAGCGGCTGCGCAGGGTGACCGATCCGCCCCCGAGCAAGGTCTGGGCGATGAGCACCTGCGAGACGTAGGCGAAAGCGCTGCAGGTCAACAGTTTTCGCTCCGGCTCCGAGGGATCGCCGAGCAGGGCGGCGTAGGCGTCGAAGCTGCGCATGCTGGCCTTGGACGTCCCCGTCGTGCCCCCCGAGGCGATGAGGACGGCGAGGTCGTCCGGCTGGGCCCGCCCCGGGAACGGCCGGTCGGGCTGGTCCAGCGCCTCCGCGGCGAGGTCCTCCAGGCCCTCGACCGGGCCGATCGAGACCGTCTGGTCGGACAGGATCCGGGCCGCCGCCGCCTGTGCGTGCGGTGCCGTCTCGGGGAACACCACGAGGAGCCGCGGATGGACCTGCCGGAGGAACCGCACCAGCCGCTCCGGCCGACCGGTGTCCGGGGTGAAGACGCTGGCCGCCCCGACCAGCGCGACGGCGTAGCGCACCGCCAGCGCCTCGGGAGACTCGGTGGCCAGCAACGCCACTCGGTCCCCCGGACCGAGGCTCCGCGCGGCGAGGGCCCACGCATACCGGTCGACCATCGACGTGAACTCGCCCGCGGTCAGCGCCCGCGACGCGTCTCGGACGGTGACTCGGCCGGGATCCTCGCGGAACCGTTCGAGCATGCGGACGACCCAGGATCGGTAGACGGGACCGGCTCCGGGGCCCGGGCTCTCGATGTCGTTCACGGGCGGGATCGTAGGCCGATTTGTCCGGCTCGGGGGCCCGCCACGACCATCGATCTGGGAGATGATGTCCCCCGTGTCGGCGCCCTCCCCCTCTGACGCCCACGTCGGACGCGTCGGTCTGGCGCCGCTGATCGCTGTCTGCACCGGCTACTTCATGGTCATCCTCGACGTGACCATCGTCAACGTCGCGGCGCCCGCGATAGGGCGCGACCTGTCGATCTCGCTCACCGACCTCCAGTGGATCGTCGACGGCTACACCGTGGCGTTCGCCGGGCTGCTCCTGCTCGGGGGCGCGCTGGGCGACCGATGGGGACACCGGCGCGTCTTCTGTCTCGGCGTGGGCGTGTTCACGCTGGCCTCGCTCGGGTGCATGCTGGCGCCCGACGAGACCGTCCTGACGGTGATGCGGGTGATCGAGGGCGTCGGGGCCGCGCTGCTCGTGCCGGCCTCGTTGGCGCTGCTGCAACAGGTCTACGTGACCCCCCAGGCCCGGGCCCGGGCGTTCGGGCTCTGGGGAGCGATCGCCGGTGTCGCCGCGACGTCCGGGCCGCTGCTCGGCGGCGTGCTGACCAACACGCTGGGCTGGCGTTGGGTCTTCGCCATCAACCTCCCGGTGGGCGTCGCGTGCATCGCCTTCACCCTGGCCGTCGTCGGACCCTCCGAGCGCAACCGCACCGGGACCATCGACTGGCTGGGGCAGGCGTCCGTCGTCGTCACGATCGCCGCCCTGATCACCGCGCTCAACGAGGTGGGCCGTCAGGGGCTCACCGGCCCCCTCGTCGTCGGCGGGATCGTTGTCGCGATGGTCGGAGCCGTGGTGTTCGCCCTGCGCGAGCGGTTCGCCGCTGCTCCCCCGATCCCTCGAGCGATGCTCGCGTCGGCACCGCTCAGCGGCGGGACCGTCGTCGGCCTGCTGTTCAACTTCGGCTTCTACGGCATGATCTTCGCCGCGAGCGTGTACTTCCAGCAACGGGAGAACCTCAGCGCCACGATGACCGGCCTGGCCCTGCTGCCGGCCATGGCGGTGACCATGGTGGCCTCGACCGTCTCGGCGCGTCTGTCGCGCCGGTATGCGCACCGCCGGCTCATGATCGTCGGGCTCCTCACGGCCGCGGCCGGCCTGGCCGTCTGGGCCCTCGCCGGCGAGACGCCGAGCTACCTGCTGCTGGTGGTGGCGATGGTCGCCTGCGGGTTCGGCACGTCGTTCACCCTCACCGGGGCCACGGCCACGGTCATGGGCGCCGCCCCGTCGGGGTTCACCGGGACCGCCTCGGCCGCGCTCAACACGGCTCGCCAGACGGGCTCGGCCGCGGGCGTCGCCATCAGCGGCTCCCTGGTCGCCGCCCTGGGCTTGACCAGCGGGGTCACGATCTTCATGGCCGTGGGCGCCGTCGGCTACCTGTTGGCCGTCCTGGTGACCGCCCTCTGCGTGCCTCGACCGCAGCCGGCGTTCGAACCCGCCTGAGCGGTCGTCGAGCCGCGCCCCTCACCCCGGGGAGGTGATGCCGGTGACCGCGCCGCAACCGACGATGGCCACGACAGGTGTTCCAGCGGAGGGAGCGGGTGTGGGCGCGGCAATCGGTCAGTCCCTCCCCATCGCGATCGGTGTCATGGTCAGCCCGCTGCCGATCGTGGCCGTCGTCCTCATGCTGCTGAGCGACAACGCCAAGGCCAACGCGTTCGCGTTCGTCATCACCTGGCTGCTGGCGATCGCGGTGCTGACGGGCGTCGTGGCCTTTCTCGCGGGGGCCGCGACGGGCACCGACGAGACGCCGCCGGTCTGGGTGTCCGTGGTCAAGATCGTCCTCGGCGCCGGGCTTCTCCTGCTCAGCGTGAAGAACTGGCGCGACCGACCCGGTGAGGGCCAGGAGCCGCCGGCCCCGAAGTGGATGGCCGCCCTCGACGGGTTCACCCCGGTCAAGTCGGCCGGTCTGTCCGTCCTCCTGGCCGACGTCAACCCCAAGAACCTGCTGCTCGTCGTCTCGGGGGGTGCCGCCATCGCGTCGGGCGCGGCGGGCAGCACCTCGGCCAAGGTGACCGCCACCATCGTCTTCGCCGTCGTGGCCAGCCTCGGCGTCGCGGCGCCGCTGGTGATCTACCTCGCGATGGGCGACCGGGCGTCCGCGATCCTGCAGAGAATGCGAACGTGGTTGGTGCACAACAACACCACGATCATGGCGGTGCTTCTCCTGGTCCTCGGCGCCAAGCTGGTCGGGGACGGGATCTCGGGGCTCTGAGAGCGGTCAGGACGTCGTCGGCGGCGAGACGGTCGGGAACCCGAACCCCTCGACGAAGACGTTCATCGTCAGCGACCCGTTGTTCTCGAACCGGAACGTCACGGGGATGAACCGGCTCCCGTTCACGTCAACCTTGAGGTCGACCAGCTCGAGGTGTGGGCCGCCCGGGTACTGCATCGACGCCACGCCCTTGGCCGGCACGGTGACGGCGATCGGCGCCTCGGCGCCCTCCCCCACCCGGTAGACCACCTGGCGCGCATACACCGTGCTGACCCCGACCAGCCGGTCGGCGGACGTGCCGTCATTCGCGAGCGTGGTGAAGAGTCCGACGTTGCCGTTCTTCAGATGCTGGATGTCGTCCGGCGCCTCGACGCGGGTGGCCAGCAGCCGGAGGTTGCCGACCGAGGCGTTGACACTGTTCTGCCGCACCGGGTTGGTGATCCGGGCGTCGACCGGGTTCGCCGTCGTGCAGGCACCGATGAGCAGCAGTCCAGCCGCGATGGCGAACCCCCGGCGAAGGCGGACGACGCGCCCCATGACGGGAAACGTATCAGCCCGACCGTGAACGGCGATGCCCGTCCACCGTCATCCGATGCTCCGGTCGACAACTCATCACGTGATGACCTGTTGACCGACATTCCGGACATCGGTCTCCACACGTCATCACGTGCGGACTTGTTGACGGAGCCGAAATGACGACGCGATCGCGACCGCGGGCCGGACCAGCGGGCGCATCGCGTCACGTCGCCTGCCCGGTATGCGCGGGGTCGGGGGCGGACGCGAGCATGTCCAGACCCAGGGCCCGCGCGAGGTACCGGGCCACGAGCCGGCCACGCACGCTGTTCCCGGCCGTGTCGAGTGGTGGCGAGAAGGTCGCGAGACAGCCCTTGCCGGCGGCGACGCTGATGATCCCGCCGCCGATCCCGCTCTTGGCCGGGACACCGACGTCGAGCAGCCAGTCGCCGGACGTCTCGTACATGCCGGCGATCGTCATCATGGCCAGCACCGCCTGCGCGGTCTCCGGCCGGACGACCGTCTCACCCGTCACCGGGTTCACGCCGCCGTCCGCGAAGGTGGCGCCCATGACCGCGAGGTCCACGGCGGTGACGCCGAGGCAGCTCTGTCGGGTGTAGAGGTCGACGGCGTCGGCCGGATCGCCCTCCAGCGCGCCGACGCTGGTCAGCAGGTTCGCGAGAGCGCGGTTGCGGTGGTTGGTCGCCCGCGCGGAGGCGAGGGTCGCGGCATCGAGGTGGAGCTCACGACCGGCGAAGCGCCCCAACCCGTCCCGGATCCGCGCCCACCGCTCCTCGAAGGACCCGCCGGTCACCAGGCTGGTCGTGGCGATCGCACCGGGGTTCACCATCGGGTTGGTCCGGCCCTGTGCCGGCCCCTCGACGGCCGGAACCGCGTTGAACGGCAGGCCGGTCGCGTTCACGCCCACGAGGTCTCGCACTCGGTCGAGCCCGAGATCGTCGCAGACCAGGGCCAGGACGAACGGCTTGGCCACGCTCATGATGGTGAACGCGGTCGCGGCGTCGCCGGCGGTGATGGTCAGGCCCGACGTGCCGACCACCGCGATACCGAAGAGGTCGGGGTCCGTGTGCTGGAGCGCGGGGTAGACGGTCGACGGCTTCGCCCTCGTCGTGGCGCCGGAAGCGCCGCCAGGCCTCGTCGACCTCGGACTGGACCTCGGCGGCTTGGGGCAGCCGGCCCAGCGAGGTGTGGCGGACGTTCTCGTCGCGGATGGGCACAGAGGCATCCTCACGGATGGACGGCTCTAAGGGTCACCCCTCATGGGTGACGCCTTGAGACGTGCGTGCCGGTCGAATGATCCTGAACCGATGTGCCGTCCTGCGTCGGACGGCACGGGTCTGCCTTCAAGAAGCGGAGGCTCCTGTGAGCAACCCTACGATCAGCGCATACGACCCCATTCCCTCGGTGTCTCGGCGGTGCTCCGTCACTGTCCGGCCCGACATGCCGTCGGTCAGCGAGGTCGGAGCCCTCGCCGTCCCTGTCGTCGGGGGTGGCGACCCCCCGCCGGAGCTCGGCGTCGACGCTGCCGCCCTCACGTCGGCCGGGTTCACGGGCGCCCGGGGACAGACCCTCGTGCTGCCGCATCCCGACGGGGTCGTCCGCGTGGCCGTCGGGCTCGGGTCCGCAGGGACCGTCGAGGCCACGCTCGTCCGCGACGTCACCGCCGAGTTCGCCCGCGCCGTACCGCACCACACGACGCTCGCGGTGGAGATCCCTCCCGAGGACGCGGGCATCTCCGTCGCGGACTTCGCCCAGGCGGTGGCCGAGGGCGTCATCCTCGCCCGCTGGCGGTTCCGGGTCGGAGCCGACATGGACGAGCGCACCCTCGACGGGCTGGTCCTCGTCTGTCCCGAGGCCCACCTGGACGAGGCCCGCGAGGGCGCGCGGCGCGGGCAGGCCATCGCCGACGCCTACAACCTCGGCCGTGACCTCGCGAACTGCCCGGCGGCCACCCTCACCGCGGCCCGAATGGCCGAGGTGGCGGCTCAGCTCGGCCCGGATGCCGGGCTGGAGGTCGAGTCCTTCGACAAGGAGCAGCTCATCGAGATGAGCTGCGGCGGCATCCTCGGCGTCAACATGGGCAGCGCCGAGCCGCCCCGGTTGATCCGGATGCGGTATGCGCCCGAGGCGCCCACCGGCCGGCTCGCGTTGATCGGCAAGGGGATCATGTACGACTCGGGCGGCATCAGCCTCAAGCCCAGCGACGAGTCCCACGCACAGATGAAGAACGACATGACCGGCGCGGCGGCGATCCTCGCGACCATGACCGCTCTGCAGGCGGTCGGCTGCACCACCGCCGTCACCGCGTACCTCTGCTGCACCGACAACATGCCCTCCGGCACCGCGATGAAGCTGGGCGACGTCCTCACCATGCGCAACGGGAAGACGGTCGAGGTCCTCAACACCGACGCCGAGGGACGGCTGGTCATGGCCGACGGACTCGCGATGGCCGTCGAGGAGCCGGTCGACGCCGTCGTCGACGTCGCGACCCTGACCGGCGCCTGCCTGCGGACGTTCGGTGTCGAGATCGCCGGACTGATGGGCAACAACGCCCGGCTGCTCGGGCAGGTCAAGGCCGCCGGAGAGGTCGTCGACGAGCCGGTCTGGGAGCTTCCGCTCTACCGGCCGTACCGCAGCCAGCTCGACTCCACGATCGCCGACATGACCAACATGGGCGGCCCGAATGCCGGCTCGATCACGGCGGCGCTGTTCCTCGAGGAGTTCGTCGATGGCCACCCCTGGGCGCACGTCGACATCGCCGGCACCGCGCAGCTCCCGGCGCCGCGGACGTGGCGCAACAAGGGCGCGACGGGGTTCGGGACGAAGCTGCTCATCGAGCTCGCGACGTCGTTCCAACCGCCGGCGGGGACGGACGAGTCGTGAGCGCCGACACCGCTCCTCCGGAGGAGGAGACCCCGCAGGGCCAGAAGGGGTTCCTCGGCACGATCGAGCGGATCGGCAACAAGATCCCGCACCCGGCGATCATCTTCCTCGGCCTCATCGCCATCGTTGTTCTCCTGTCCGCGATCCTGTCCTGGGCCGGGATCGAGGCCCAGGTGCAGGTGGCGACGCCGCAGGGCACCGAGGTCGTCCCGGACTACAGCGACGCCGGGTCGATGTACCCCTCACTCGACCATGCGACCGAGCCGCCGGTCCCCGACTACGAGATCGTCACCGAGACGATCACCGTCAACAGCCTGCTCAGCGCTGACGGGATCCGGCTCATCTTCACCACCGTTGTCCAGAACTTCAACGACTTCGGCGTGGTGGCGGTCATCCTCGTCGCGATGATCGGCATCGGCGTGGCCGAGGAGGCGGGCCTCATCGCCGCGCTGATCCGCAAGCTGGTGTCCGCGGCGCCGCCGTGGTCGATCACCTTCATCATTGTCTTGATCGGCGGCATCTCGAGCGTCGCGTCCGATGCCGGCTACCTCGTGCTCGTCCCCCTGGGCGGCGCGGTCTTTGCGTCCCTAGGTCGAAACCCGCTGGCCGGCATCGCCGCCGCGTACGCCGGCGTCAGCGCGACGTTCTTCGTCAACATCCTCATCACCCCCGCCGACGGGATCATCACCGAGGTCACGAACGAGATCATGGGAGGCGTCGCACCCAACGCGCCGCCGCTCACCGTCACCCACAACTTCTACTTCAGCGCGGTCTCGACGATCGTCATGGCTGCCGTCATGACCTTCCTCAACGACCGGTTCCTCGAGCCGCGGCTGGGCAAGTGGGACCCCTCCGAACGGCCGCCGGACGCCCCCGTCGACCACGTCCCGGACGCCGAGGAGCTCAAGCTCGAGACCAAGGGCCTGCGGACTGCCGGCCTCTACCTGCTGGTGGCCGTGGTGATCCTGTCACTGCTGACGTTCCTGCCGAGCGCCCCGCTGCGCAACCCGGAGACGGGCGAGATCTTCGGCAACAGCCCCTTCATGTCCAGCCTGCTGTTCATCATCTCGATGCTGTTCCTCGTCACGGGCATCGGCTACGGGCGCGGAGCGAACACGCTGACCGGCAGCACGAACATCATCAACGCCATCGTCAAGACCTTCAACGGTCTCGGCGGGCTGATCTTCCTCATGCTGCTCATCGCCCAGTTCATCACGTACCTGAACTACTCGAACATGTCGCGGCTCGCGGCCACCGGGCTCGCGGATGCCTTGGGACACGCCAACATCGGGGCCCTGCCCCTGCTGATCGGGTTCATCCTGCTGGTCTTCGTGATCGACATCATCATGCCGGGCGTCATCCCGAAGTGGGCGATCATCGCGCCCATCTTCATCCCGCTGTTCTACAACCTCGGGATCGCGCCGCAGACCGTCATCGCGGCCTACCGGGTGGGCGACGGACCGGTCAACGTCATCACCCCGCTGATGGTCTACCTGCCGTTCATCATCCTGGTGTGCCAGCGCTACCGGAAGTCCGCGGGGATGGGCACGGTGGTGTCGATGATGATGCCGTACACCGTCGTCGTGCTCGTGGCGTGGACGATCTTCTTCGTCCTCTGGTACGTCACCGGCATCGCGTGGGGCCCCGGCTCGCCCGTCCATCTCTGACCACGGGGTTGTCCCGTGGATGATGCTGCCCTCACCCTGGTCATCCTCGGCGCCGTCATCGTCCTGTTCGTCTGGAACCGGC
>CAVWQU010000029.1:0-11911 GCA_963757225.1 uncultured Actinomycetota bacterium | reverse complement strand
GGCGGTCCGCGACTCGGTGACGTGCGGGCCGGCGCCACCGCGGCCGTCACCAACCCCACCTTCTCGTGGGTCGCCGGTGGTATCGCCTGTATGGCCGTCGTCATCGTGGCGGGTCTCCTGGTCCGCCCGTTCTGGCGCTACGACACCTCACGCGACCTGCCCTCGACGGCGCACTGAGCCACCCCACGAAGTCTCCGCTCCGCTCCGATACTTCGCGGGGACCCCGACTAGGGTTTCGCGTATGCCGGTCAACGAGGACTTCGCCGGGCGCGAGTACCCGCCCACCGCGCCGTATGCCGTCGGATCCGCCAAGATCCGCGAGTTCGCCGAGGCGGTCGGCTCGACCGACCCCGTGCACGTGGACCGGGCCGTCGCCCAGGCGCGCGGGTACCGCGACGTCATCGCGCCGCCGACGTTCGCCGTGCTCATCTCCATGCAGTGCGACGGCCAGCTCGTGAGGGACCCCGAGGCCGGCATCGACTACAGCCGTGTCGTCCACGGCGAGCAGAAGTTCGTCCACCACCGGCCGCTGACCGCCGGTGACGACGTGGTCGGGGTGCTCCACGTTGACGCCGTCCGGGCCGCCGGCGGCCACGCCATGGTCACCACACGCACCGAGCTGAGTGTCGCGGGCGAGCCGGTCTGCACCGCGGTGTCCACCCTGGTCATCCGAGGAGGCGAGTGATGGGCGACATCCTGACCCTGGCCGACGTCGAAGCGGGCCAGAGCATCCCCAGAAAGACCGTGCACATCGAGCGGGCCACGCTGGTGCAGTACGCGGGAGCGTCGTTGGACCGCAACCCGATCCACTGGGACGAGCGGTTCGCGACGAAGGTCGGCCTGCCCGACGTCATCGCCCACGGGATGTTCACGATGGGGTCGGCGGTGAACGCCGTCTCCGAGTGGGTCGGCGACGCCGGACGGATCGTCGAGTACTCGGTCCGGTTCACCAAGCCGGTCGTCGTCCCTTACGACGGCGGCGCCGACGTCGTCGTCGAGGGCGTCGTCAAGGCCGTCGACGCTGAGGCGAAGCGCGCCACCGTCGAGCTGACCGCCACCAGTGGCGGCGACAAGGTGCTCGGCCGCGCGCTCGCCGTCGTGCAGCTCGACTGACTCACCGGCCACCGCGGATGCAGGAGGAGTACGGCGTCGACCTGGCGTCGCTGACCACCATGCGGGTCGGCGGTCCGGCCGCTCGCCTGGTCCGGGTGACCACGACCGACGAGCTCGTGGACGCGGTCCGCGAGGTCGACGACGCTGACGAGCCACTCCTGGTTGTGGGCGGGGGCTCGAACCTCGTCGTCGCCGACGAGGGCTTCCCAGGGACCGTCGTGCGGATCGAGACGACGGGCGTACACCTCGAGTCCGACGACCGCTGCGGCGGCGCCAACGTGCGGGTCGCCGCGGGCGAGCCGTGGGATGACCTCGTGGCCTACGCCGTCGACCAGGGCTGGACCGGGATCGAGGCGCTCTCCGGCATCCCGGGGTCGACGGGGGCCACGCCGATCCAGAACGTCGGCGCTTACGGCCAGGAGGTCGCCGAGACGGTGGCCCAGGTCCGCGTCTGGGACCGTCGGGTCGGCGAGGTGCGCACCCTGTTCGGCTCCGACTGCGGGTTCACCTACCGCGACTCGCGGTTCAAGCGCGACCCGACTCGGTTCGTCGTGCTCGACGTGCTGTTCCAGCTGCGCATCGCCGACCTGTCCGAGCCGGTCCGGTATGCGGACCTCGCCCGGTCCCTGGGGGTCGAGCTCGGCTCCCGCGTACCGCTCGCCGACGCCCGGGCGGCCGTCCTGGAGCAGCGGCGCCGGCGCGGCATGGTGCTCGACGCGGCCGACCACGACACCTGGAGCTGCGGCTCGTTCTTCACCAACCCGATCCTCACCGCCAGCGACATGGACGCGCTGGCCGACCGCGTCCACGATCGGCTGGGCGCCACCGACCTGCCGGTCTGGCCCGAACCCGACGGTCGCCGTAAGACGAGTGCCGCCTGGCTGATCGAGCGCGCAGGCTTCGGCAAGGGCTTCGGCGCGCCGGGCCCGGCCGCGCTGTCGGACAAGCACACCCTCGCCGTGACCAACCGCGGGACGGCGAAGGCCGCCGACGTCGTCGCCCTGGCCCAGCAGATCCAGGCCGGCGTGCTCAGCGAGTTCGGGATCCGGCTGGCCAACGAGCCGGTCCTGGTCGGGGTCGACCTCTGAGGAGGTCGGTCAGCCGACGAGGCCGACGCTGAACGTCTTGGCAGGGAACGAGGTCCGGCTGCCGCTGACCTGGACCGCCGGTCGGGTGTAGTCCAGGACCAGCTTCGCCGCGCTGCGCGGGTCGACCTTGAACACCAGCCACCCCGAGACCGGGTCACCCTTGTCGACCTGGTCCGGCAGCAGCGCCCAGCCGTTCGCCGTGACCGCGTCGTTGACGATCGGGTCCGGGGTGTTGGGGAACTGGCTGCCGGTGTTGATGGCGAAGTCCTGCTTGCGGATCGGGATCGTGTAGTCCTTGGAGGGTGTCCAGGTCATCTCCAGGGCGATCAGCTCGTAGGCCTGGGCCGACGCCTTGTAACCCGCCGGCCAGGGCAGCGACCGGGCCACGCGCTTGATGGTGATCGAATCCTTGAGGTCCGGGTCGTTGATCGTCTGGTTCGCGTCGATGAACGTGGTCGGGAAGGCCGTGGGGACGTCCGCCGCGGTGGCGCTGGCCGACGTCGGGGCCGTCGTGGTGGTGCTGCTGGTCGAGGTCGTCCCGGGGGCCGTCTGCGCGTCGATCGCCGCTGCCGTCCCGCTCGGGGACGGGGTGTCCGCGCCGCCGCCCGACGCGCAGCCGGCCAGGAGGATGACGGCTGCGGGCACGACGGCCAGGGCAGTCTTCATGACGGTCAGCGTGCCTTGCGGCTCGGGTGCCCACCAAATCGGCCTCCACAGGATCGCCACCGTGGCGAGCGGCTCGGTCAGCCCGCCAGCCATGCGTCGACGTCGGCCAGCGCGCCCTTCCGCACCGACTCGGGTGCTCGGCTGCCGTCCAGGCTCTGGCGGGCGAGCGCGGCCAGCTCGACGTCGGTGAACCCGAGCTCGTCCCGCGCGAGGGCATACTGAGCGGCGAGCCGGGTCCCGAACAACAGGGGGTCGTCGGCCCCCAGGGCGACCGGGATCCCGGCGTCGACGATGGTCCGCAGCGGGACCTGGGCCGCGTCGGCGTAGACCCCGAGGGCGACGTTGCTGCCGGGGCACACCTCGAGCGTCACGCCCGAGTCGGCGACCCGGTTGAGGGCGGCCGGGTCCTCGCTCGCCCGGACCCCGTGACCGACGCGGTCCGGCCGGAACACGGTCAGGGTGTCGACCACGGATGCCGGGCCGAGCAGCTCTCCGCCGTGAGGGACGAGCGTGAGGCCGCCGTGGCGGGCGATCTCGAACGCCGGGGCGAAGTCCGGCAACGACCCCCGGCGCTCGTCGTTGGAGAGGCCGAACCCGACGACCGTGCCCGGGGCGTCACCCGCATACCGGACCGCCAGCCGCGCGAGGGTGCGGGCATCGAGGGGATGCCGGATCCGGCTGGCCGCGACGACGACCCCGACTCCGGTCCCGGTCGCCTGGGAGGCCTGGGCCGCCTCGTCGAGGATGATCTCGAGCGCCGGGGTGATGCCGCCGACGTAGGGGGCGTAGGACGACGGCTCGACCTGGAGCTCCAGCCAGCGCGAACCCTCGGCGGCGTCGTCCTCGGCCGCCTCTCGCACGATCCGGCGCAGGTCGTCCTCGCCGCGCACGCACGCTCGGGCCAGGTCGTAGAGCCGCTGGAACCGGAACCAGCCGCGCTCGTCTGTGGCGTGCAGCTGCGGCGGCCACTCGTCGGTGAACGCCTCGGGCAGGGGTACGCCTCGCTCCTGCGCGAGGTCCGCGAGCGTGCCGATCCGCATCGACCCGGTGAAGTGGAGGTGCAGGTGCGCCTTGGGCAGCGCGGCGAGATCTCGTGGCGAGGGGATCAGCCCTTGCGGTCGTCGGACGTGCCCTCGAGCGAGTCGAGCTCGTTCATTGGGTCCTCGTTCTCGATCCGGTATGCGGTCGCCTCGGTCAGACCTTCCTCGTCCCCGTCGTCGTCGGTCCCGAAGTCGGCCTCGTAGGCCCCCGGCTCGTCGGTGGCGATGTGCATGGCCGACTCCTCGGGCGAGGCGACGCCACCGTCGAAGCCCACGTCCTGCGCGACCTCGTCCTTCTCGTCGTCCTCCCCGAACCCTTCATCGGGCGCCACGAGCCGTCCGACCTGACGGCCACCGTCACCGACGAAGTCGTCGTCGGCCGGGATCGCGTCGGGATCGTCGCCACCGAGCATCTCGGCGTCGTCGTCCAGCCCCGACTCGTTGTCGGGAGCGCCGTAGGCGGAGTCCGGGTCGGGGATCTCCTGCTTGATCCGCTGCTCGATGGTCTCCTCCTGGGACTCCTCCCAGGCGGTGACGCCCCAGGCCAGCGAACCCCGTGGCCGGTCCGGCGGGTTGTAGCCACCGTCGAGCGTGTCCTCGTGCCCCGGCTCGTCGTACTTGTCGTCCAGGGTGTCGTCCGGCTGGAGCTGGTCGTCGCTCATACCGGCCACTCTGCCACCCGGGCCGAGACCGGTCGCGGGGAGGCACGCGTCGGCCAAGGGACGATGGACAGGAGCGAGCCTGGTTTTCCTGGTGATTTCGGCCGGAACGGCGGTTCGTTCCTGTCGAACGTCCCGCCGCGACGCCGGCCGCGTCGGCTCTCAGACGCCGACCGCCAGCTTCTCTGCGGCAGCCAGGGCCACGCAGGTTCCGACGCCGGCCATGGCCGTCTCCACCTGGTCCAGCGGCGGGAACGTGGGGGCCAACCGGATGTTCCGGTCGCGCGGGTCCTGTCCGTAGGGGAACGAGGATCCCGCCGGGGTGAGGGCGATGCCCGCCTCCTTGGCCAGCTGGACCACCCGAGAGGCGGTCCCGTCCAGGACGTCGAGGTTGACGAAGTACCCGCCCGTGGGGTGGGTCCACTCCGCGACGCCGAGCCCGTCCAGGGCCGAGGTCAGGGCCGCGTCCACCGCGGCGAACTTGGGGGCGATGATCTCGCGGTGCCGGCGCATGTGGTCGCGCACCCCGTCGGCGGAGCCGAAGAACTCGACGTGCCGCAGGTGGTTGACCTTGTCCGGCCCGATCGCCGCCATGGAGAGGTGCTTGAGGTACCACGCCCTGTTCACCGCGGACGCCGCGAACACCGAGACCCCGGCACCCGCATACGTGATCTTCGAGGTGGACGCGAACATCAGCGGTCGGTCCGGGTTTCCCGAGGCGGCGGCCAGGGTGAGGATGTCGGCGCTCTTGGCCTCCTGCTCGGTCAGGTGGTGGAACGCGTACGCGTTGTCCCAGAAGATGCGGAAGTCGGGCGCGGCCGTGGGCATCGACGCGAGCGCCGCGGCGACCTCCTGGGAGCAGACCGCTCCCGAGGGGTTGGCGTAGGTGGGCACGACCCACATGCCCTTGACGCTCGGGTCGTCGCGGACCAGGGCCGCGACCGAGGGAACGTCCGGGCCGTCGTCGTTCATCGGCACGGTGACCATCTCGATGCCGAAGTCGGCGAGCATCGAGAAGTGCCGGTCGTACCCCGGCACCGGGCAGACGAAGGTCACCTTCTCCTCCTGCGACCAGGGCCGCGGCGACTCGGGAGCGCCGAAGAGCTGGAGGTAGGCCAGGACGTCCCACATCAGGGTCAGGCTGGAGTTGCCGCCGCAGACCACCTGCCCGGGCTCCACCCACAGCAGCTCGGCGAAGATCTCCCGGAGCTCGGCCAGCCCGTCGAGCCCGCCGTAGTTGCGCACGTCCGCCCCCGCCCGGTCCCGGGTCGTCGTCGGCAGCCGGAGCAGCCGGTCGGCCAGGTCGAGCTGGGCGCTCGAGGGCTTGCCGCGAGTCAGGTCGAGCGCGAGGCCCCGGGCCTTGAGCGCGGCGTACTCCTGCCGCCTCTCCTCCAGGAACGCGGCGAGGTCGGCCTCGCTCAGGTCGGCCAGCGGGGTCCGGGTGACGGCGGGCGGGATGGTCACGCTGGTCATCCTTCCACCGCCCAGCCACCATTCCGGGCCCAGGTCGGGAGCCTCCCACGGGTTCGCGAGGACCTGGCGCGGTCCCGTATGCTGTCCGTTCGGTGGTGGCCTGCCGCCCTGCTCCGGCATGCCCGTGAAACGGTATGCGTCGGGGTGGGTCAGGTCGGCCGCCCGTGGACCCGCCCAGCCAGGGTTCACGTAGGGCAGTGGCTCAATTGGTAGAGCACCGGTCTCCAAAACCGGCGGTTGGGGGTTCGAGTCCCTCCTGCCCTGCGACAGCGGCACGAACATCAGCACGAGATCAGCACCAGCTCAGCAGCAGATCAGCACGAGATCAGCACGAGGGAGAGGAGGAGCGAATGACCGAAGCACGTGCGGGTTCCCGCGGGTCCGGACGCGCCGCCCAGCGGCGACCCCGTCAGGGCAACCCGGTCAGCCGGCTGTTCCAGTCCCTCGGGCTCTTCATCAGCCAGATCATCGACGAGCTGCGCAAGGTGGTGCGGCCGACCGGTTCCGAGCTGCTCAACTACACGATCGTCGTCATCATCTTCGTCCTGGTCATCATGGCCATCGTCGCGGGCCTCGACTTCGTGTTCCACCGGTTGATGCTGCTCCTCCTCGCGGGCTGAGCCCCACCGAGCCGGCGCGAACCGCAGACCCACACAGACAGGAAGCAGGCAGCAGCGTGTCCGACAACGACACCCAGCTCGACACCCCCACCCAGTCCGAGCCCTACCAGGACTTCGGCAGCCTCGACGCCGCCGAGACGGTGCACACCGTTGACACCGAGGCCGCGCAGGACATCGCGGACTACAACGCGGAGGCCGACGAGTTCGGCGACGCCGAGGCCTCGGATCTGGACCCGGGCGACTCCCTGGCGGAGACCCCTGCGGACGAGGCGCCGGCCGACCCGGTCGAGGGGAGCCGCACGGATGAGGCGCCAGCCGATCCCGTGGAGGGGAGCCCCACGGATGAGGCGCCAGCCGATCCCGTGGAGGAGTACAAGCGGCAGCTGCGGCTCAAGGACGGCGACTGGTACGTCGTGCACTCCTACGCCGGCTACGAGAAGCGGGTCAAGACCAACCTCGAGACGCGGATCCAGTCCCTCAACATGGAGGACTTCATCTTCGAGATCGAGGTCCCCATGGAAGAGGTCACCGAGATCAAGAACGGGCAGAAGAAGCTCGTCTCGCGGGTCCGGATGCCCGGCTACGTCCTGGTCCGGATGGACCTCACCGACGAGAGCTGGGGCGCCGTCCGGCACACGCCGGGCGTGACCGGGTTCGTGGGCAACGCCCACCAGCCGGTGCCGCTCAGCCTCGACGAGGTCTTCACCATGCTCGCCCCCGACCTCGAGACCCCGGCCGCCTCGGGCGGCTCCGGTGGGTCCGGTGGCGGCGGGAAGGCCAAGGAGGTCCAGGTCGTTGACTTCCAGGTCGGCGAGTCCGTCACCGTCATGGAAGGCCCGTTCGAGACCCTCCCCGCGACGATCTCGGAGATCAACCCCGACACCCAGAAGCTCAAGGTTCTGGTCTCGATCTTCGGCCGGGAGACCCCGGTCGAGCTGTCCTTCGCCCAGGTCGCCAAGATCTGAGCCGAGGACGTCTCCCGCCCGGCACACCGGGCGGGAACTGCAACCGGGTCATCGCCCACGGCGTAGGCCCACTACCGAAAGCGACACCACAGCATGCCTCCCAAGAAGAAGCGGATCGCCGGCTTCATCAAGCTGCAGATCAACGCCGGTGCGGCGACGCCCGCGCCGCCCGTCGGCCCGGCCCTCGGCCAGCACGGCGTCAACATCATGGAGTTCGTCAAGGCCTACAACGCCGCGACGGAGTCCCAGCGCGGCAACGTCATCCCCGTGGAGATCACGGTCTACGAGGACCGGTCGTTCACCTTCGTCACGAAGACGCCGCCGGCCGCCGAGCTGATCAAGAAGGCCGCGGGCGTCCCCAAGGGCTCCGGCGAGCCGCACAAGACCAAGGTCGCGACCCTGTCGGCCGACCAGGTCCGCGCCATCGCCCAGCAGAAGATGGAGGACCTCAACGCCAACGACGTCGAGGCCGCCGCGAAGATCATCGCCGGCACCGCCCGGTCGATGGGCATCACGACTCCCGGCTACTGAGGCCGGTGGTCACCCGCATACACCGGTATGCGGGTAGTGGCAGGACCAGCGCTGGTCCGCGAACCACGACTCCCTGAAGCAACGAAGGAGCAGCACATGAAGCGCAGCAAGGCATACCGCGCCGCGACCGACAAGATCGAGGACGGTCGGGTCTACAGCCCGCTCGAGGCCGTCCGCCTGGCGAAGGACACCAGCACCACCAAGTACGACTCCACCGTCGAGGTCGCCATGCGCCTCGGGGTCGACCCCCGCAAGGCCGACCAGATGGTCCGCGGCACCGTCAACCTCCCGCACGGCACCGGCAAGACCGCTCGCGTGCTGGTCTTCGCCAACGGTGACAAGGCCGAGGCCGCCCGCGAGGCCGGCGCCGACTTCGTCGGGTCCGACGACATGCTGGAGAAGGTGCAGGGCGGCTGGCTCGACTTCGACGCCGTCGTCGCGACGCCGGACATGATGGGCAAGGTCGGCCGGCTCGGCAAGGTCCTCGGCCCCCGTGGCCTCATGCCGAACCCGAAGACCGGGACGGTCACGATGGACGTCGCCAAGGCCGTGACCGACATCAAGGGCGGCAAGATCGAGTTCCGCGTCGACAAGCACTCGAACCTCCACTTCATCATCGGCAAGGCCTCGTTCGACGAGACGTCGCTGGTGGAGAACTACGCGGCCGCGCTGGAGGAGATCCTTCGGCTGAAGCCGTCGTCCTCCAAGGGCCACTACATCGAGAAGGCGACCCTGACCACGACGATGGGCCCGGGCATCCCGCTGGACTTCCGACGTACGCGCAACCTCCTCGTGGAGGACGCGCAGGTGTCCGCCAACGCCTGACCGCAGGTTGATGGAGGGCTCGGAGCCGGTCGGCTCCGGGCCCTCCCGCCTGCGCGGCTGACCTGGCCACCCGCATACCGAGAACTGGTCAAAACCGGACGTTCTCAACGCGCGCACAGCCAGGACCCAGGGATACGGTCGATCGATGAGCCGCCTGCGCCGTCATGTCGTCCTCGGCCTCAGCGCCGTCACCGTCCTCGCTCTGGCGACCGCCGCGCCGGCGATCGCCGCCCAGGGAGCCGGGGGGAAACCGCCGCGCGACCTGCCCAAGGTCCCGCTCATGGTGGGCTTCGGCGGGGCCGTCTCGACGGTGGACCGCGACGCGAGCCAGGTGGGCATCGACGTGCTGGCCAAGGGCGGCAACGCCGCGGACGCCGCGGTGGCCACGGCGGCGGCGCTTGGCGTGACCGAGCCCTATAGCGCCGGCATCGGCGGCGGCGGGTTCTTCGTCTACTACGACGCCAAGACCAAGAAGGTCAGCACAATCGACGGCCGCGAGACGGCGCCGAAGTCCTTCACCGACAGGGCGTTCATCGACCCGGCCACCGGCCTGCCGTACCTCTTCGCGACCGCCGTGACCTCGGGCCTCTCGGTCGGGACCCCCGGCACGCCGGCACTGTGGGAGAAGGCCGCCAACACCTTCGGGACGCAGAAGTTCCACCAGCTGATGCAGCCCGCCGCGCTGCTGGCCCTCAAGGGGTTCACGGTCGACCAGACCTTCTACGACCAGACCGCGGCCAACGCGGAGCGCTTCGCCCGGTTCCCGGCCACCGCCGAGGTCTTCCTCCCGGGCGGAAAGCCGCCGGCCGTCGGGTCGACCTTCCGCAACCCCGACCTCGCCCGGACCTACATCCAGCTCGCGGCGCGGGGCACGTCCTGGCTCTACCAGGGCAAGCTCGGCGACGCCATCGTCGACGAGGCCAAGCACCCGACCACCAAGCCGGGTGACACCGTCATGGGCGGTCAGCTGGACCAGGCCGACCTGAAGGCCTACCGGGCCTTGATCAAGGACCCGATCGCCTCGCAGTACAAGGGTTTCGACGTCTACGGCATGCCCGTCCCGAGCTCGGGCGGGATCGCCGTTGCCGAGATCCTCAACCTCGTCGAGGCGTACGAGGCCCGGACCGGTCAGACGCTCGCCGACCAGAGCAGCTCGCAGTACCTGCACTGGTTCTCCGAGGCCTCGGCGACCGCCTTCGCCGACCGCAACCGCTACGTGGGTGACGTCCCGAAGGTGCCGGTGTCGGAGCTCATCAGCGACGGCTTCGCCGGCGAGCGGGCGTGTCTCTTCGACGTGAACCACGCGCAGACCCGGCCCATCCCCTTCGGCAGCCCGGACGGGTCCTACAGCGGCTGCCCCACGGCCGGCGCCCGCCAGGGCCAGCCCTACGAGGGCCCGTCCACGACGCACCTCGTCACCGCGGACAAGTGGGGCAACGTGGCGTCCTACACGCTGACCATCGAGCAGACCGGCGGCTCCGGCATCACGGTCCCCGGCTACGGCTTCCTGCTCAACAACGAGCTGACCGACTTCAACTTCGTGCCGCTGACCGCGGGTGTGCCGGACCCGAACCTCCCCGGTCCGGGCAAACGGCCGCGGTCCTCGATGAGCCCGACCATCGTCCTCAAGGACGGCTCGCCCTACCTCACGGTCGGGTCGCCCGGTGGCGCCACCATCATCACCTCGGTCGCGCAGACGCTGCTCGGCTATCCTCGACCGCGACCTCGACCTCGTCGACGCCATCGCGGCGCCGCGGCTGTCGTCGCGCAACGGGCTGGAGGGCGCCGAGCCGCAGATCCTCAACGGTCCGGACGGCCAGGCGCTCGCCGTCCTCGGCCACAGCCTGGTCTCGGCCGGTACGCCGAACGAGATTGGCGCCGTGACCGCCATCCATCCGCTCGGTGGAGGTTCGTTCGAGGCGGCCGCGGAGACGGTCCGACGCGGTGGCGGCTCGGCGATGGTCGTCACGCCCGGCACTCCCTGACCCTCGACGCCCGTGGCGGAGCCGGCCGTTTTGGTCGGCTCCGCCACGGTCTGTACACTCATGAATCGACCATTGACCGCCGGTCGTCCGCCTCCTGGTTCGCCGGGAGACAGACCGAAGGTCCGCACCACGTGCGGCGACCTGCGCAGGACACGATCCGACTCGCCTACCCGTCCTCCGGACGACCGCGACTCCGCCCCGTGCCTCTGCGCCGGGGCGTTTCTCGTGTGTGGACCTCCTCGCCTGCGGTTTCCCCGCAACGTTGAAGGAGGCCACATGGCCACCGCCGAGAAGCAGGCGGCGATCGCCGAGCTCGCGGACAGCTTCCGCGGCTCCAGCGCGGCCGTCCTCACGGAGTACCGCGGCCTGACCGTCAAGCAGCTCTCCGAGCTGCGTGGCTCGCTGCGCGGCCACGCCACCTACGCCGTGGTGAAGAACACCCTCACCGAGCTCGCGGCCAAGGAGGCCGGGGTCACCGCGTTCGACGGCCAGCTCGTCGGGCCGTCGGCCATCGCCTTCGTCACCGGTGACCCGGTGGAGGCGGCCAAGGGCCTGCGCGACTTCGCCAAGGCCCACCCGCTGCTCGTCATCAAGGGCGGCGTTCTCGACGGCAAGGCCATGACCGCCGCCGAGATCACCAAGCTCGCGGACCTCGAGTCCCGTGAGGTCCTGCTCGCCAAGCTCGCCGGCGCGATGAACGCGTCGCTGACCCAGGCGGTCTACCTCTTCGCCGCACCGCTGTCCCAGAGCGCTCGCCTCATCGAGGCGCTCCGGGCCAAGCGCGAGGCCGAGAGCCCCCAGGACGCGGCCACGCCGCAGGACGCGGCTCCGCAGGATGCCGCTCCGCAGGACGCGGCTCCGCAGGACGCGGCCGCCGAGAGCACCACCCCCCAGGACTCGGTCGCTTCGTCGGCCGACTGGGGGTCCCCCCGCGAAGCGGGGGAGT
>CAVWQU010000028.1:0-228073 GCA_963757225.1 uncultured Actinomycetota bacterium | reverse complement strand
GCCGAGATCCGGACCGAGGGACGAATCGGTGACAGCGGCGATGACCAGGGTGTCGGCGCTGCCGCCGGCATGCGAGCAGCGCTTAGTCGGGCACCGGTCGGCGCCAGGCCCTTACCAAGCCCACCTCATGGATGAGACAACATCGGGGGGCGCGATTGGAACGCGATTGGCGAGGCCCTATGTGTATCCGGAGCCGTCGTTGCTCGTCTGTTCGAGTGCGGCGGGCCTTACAGCTGGCCGCGACGCGGTATGCCGAAATGTTGGAGCGCGATCCCGGCGGCAATGTTCTTCGGGTCACTGATACCGGAGGCATCTGATGTTGGAAACGGCGTTTGCAAACTTTCGATTCGGCGCATCATTGGTGTTAGGGCGCCCCTTTCACCGTCGTTCGCTGGAACGGATTCTGGAGGCGGTGCGTGCCACTCATGAGGAGATGGGTGGCATTGGGGTCGGCGGGGACGAGCTGTTAGGTGGCCCGACTTTGGATGCGTCTACGCAGCAAGCGATGCAGGGAAAACGGTTTCGGGCCAGGCGGCTCGGGCTGCCCAAGAGACATCCTACTATCGGACGGTATTCGGTCGCATCGGCCTGGACCCTCGCACCCTCACGTACGCCGACATCGCGTCGGTGCCCATCACGCCGAAAGAGGCGCTTAGGGATGATGGCGAGGCGTTCGTACGAACCGGCGCCCGACCTGCATACCGCAGTACTACAACTGGAACGACCGGTTGGCCCACGACGGTGTGGTTCTCCGACGACGAGAACTATTTGATCGGCGCTCTATCAACCATCACCTTCTTGGGGCAGCGAATCATCCAACCGGAAGACGTCGTCCAGGTATCCATCAGCACCAGGGCGCGACTCGGAGTGCATGGGGTCACCTTTTCAGCGAACGCGATCGGCGCTGTGGTGCATCCGGCTGGTGTCGTGAGCCCAGAGCACACGCTCGCGCTGTTGACCGAACGACACAAGTTGCCCGGCAAGAAATCTCGGGTGAGTGTGATGTCAACCTATCCGTCGTATCTCGGTGAGCTTTTCGAGTGCGGACGCGCTTTGGGCTACCGGCCCTCGGACTTCGGGCTGGAGCGTGTGCTACTTGGCGGTGAGATCGTCTCCGACGGCATGCAGCGCCGGGTTCAGGAAGTGTTTGGTCCGATCCAGTTCGTACAGAACTACGGCATGACCGAATTAGTGCCTTTCGGTGCCAGCCTATGCGACCAGGGCCACCTTCACTATGAACCCGCGGTTGGTCTCGTAGAGGTCCTGGACTTGGAGACGGCACAACACCCGGTGGAACCTGGCGAGCCCGGCGTTATCGTCGCCACCCCACTGCCCCCCTTCCGGGAAACGACGGTTCTGCTGCGCTATAACACCGAAGACGTTGTTCGACCGATCAGCGGACCGCTGACCTGCTCGCTGCGCCGAGTGCCGGCAACGACGAATCTGCTCGGCAAGGCGCGCCTGTCAGTTCGCCATGAGGACGGCTGGACGTTCGTCCGCGACGTGCTGGAAGGCCTGGAATCGGTCGAGGAAGTCCCGCTTCCGGCGCGATACGGGTTCTGGACCGTTCCGCGGCGGCGTCGCAGTCGAGGTCGTGGCCCGCTCGAACGGAACCCGGGCCAGATCCGTCATCGGCGACGCGTTGGAAGCCCGCGGAGTCCCGCTACGGGAACTGCACGTGTTCTCCGACCGTGCGGAACTGCGACACCCGCTGCCCCTGCGGTGCGACCTGAAAGAAGGTTCACTCGCCAAACTCAACCAAATGCCTCGGACTGCCACGCCCGCTAGAGCCTCAGGGAGGAAATAATGCAACCATCACTCGCCGTCGTGTTCGCCTTCACCGTGGCGACCGCTATGGGCGGCTGGGGCATACTTCCGTCGCGTTCGTATCAACAGGCCGCCAATTGGCGTGGTCAACCTCCGCGACGCGGCAATCCTAATCACGGCCTTGGTCCTAATGCCCTACCTCTACATTGCGCTGCCACTCGGCGCCGTCACCGCGCTGCTCGCGGTGGTCGTCCTCACCGCGCTGCATATGACGCTGGAACCGGTCATGCCGCAGCCGAGTCTGTTGTGGGGCGCATGCCTAGGGCTTCTTGCCATTGACATCGCACTAGCAGTCGTCAACGGCGTGACCAATGCGCCGTTCCTTCTGATCAACAACGTGATCCTCGCCATCATGATCATTGGCGCCGCGAACCTATGGGCTCAGAGTGGCATGAAAGCCCGGGACGTTGCCGTTCTCGCTGCCGCTTTGACGGTGTATGACGTCATCGCGACATGGCATCTGACAGTCATGACCGATGTTTTGGATAGACTCTCGCAGCTACCACTCGTCCCCATCGTCGCCTGGGGATTGTCCGATACACAGACCTCTCTCCGTCTGGGTATCGGGGATCTCTTGCTGCTCACCGTCGCACCCTTGGTACTTCGCAAGGCCTATGGTCGGACAGCTGGAATCATCTCCCTCGGCAGTGGGCTAATCGTAGTCGCCGCCCTCCTCGCCTTCCTCACCACCAGGGTCGTACCAGTTTCCATTCCCGTCATGGCCGTCCTTGGACCGGTACTTGTCGGCCAGTACTGGTACTGGCGGCACGTCCATGGCGCCGAGCGCACCACCACGCAGTACTTGCGCTCCGAGCCACTAGCAACCAGGTAGGCCACTATCTGGGACGAACTCTATTCCGGAAGGAGGTGATTCTCATGCTGAAGTCACACCTGCGCTATGCGCGCTATGCCCTTTCCGCACTGTCCGCAGTCGGCTTTGCGGCCTGCAAGTCGACCTGAGGGCGCAGCCACCCGCGATGAGGTGCCGGCCGACGGTAGTCGGCCGGCACCAACCGCGAATGTCATCTACACGTGGGTGTTCGGCTGCAACTACGCATCGCAGGAACGTGGTGGCGGCCGGTCATACGATCGGTGACGTCTTCACATCATGACGTGGCCAAGCACCCCTGCACGGGCCGTTATCGTCTTTCAGGACCGTCCGGGTCGGGTCGACGAACGGTGTTGTTGGCGTTGATCGCACCGTCCCTCGGCGAGAACCGTGCGTCACTCTGGGCTACAGGGGGCACCATCCGGCCGCGTCGCTCTCTGGGTGGTAGGACGCTTCTCCGCGGGGGTCTTGGCAGGCTAGGCGGGCCGGAAGCAGGGCGCGATCCGGGAGCGCCGCAGGCTGGAAGACTGCGGGTTGTCGGTCCTGTCCGGATCGAGCGGATCGATCCTGGCCGGCATGACCGATCGGTCTTCGATTGTGGTGATCCCGCTGTGGATGGCTGGCTGCGGCTGGACGCGGTCGAGGCGGTAGGGCAGGTGGGCGTGGTCGTCCATGTCGCCACTGAGGGCGGTCGAGTCGTGTGTTGCTACCGGCTGGGTTCGTTCCAGGTGCAGGCTCCACGGCCGGTGATTTCGCTGAGATCGTGGAGTGTGGAGCGGATGCCGGTGAATGCGGTCGTGGTGTCTCGTCTTGGTGTCGATCGGCGGTGGCAGCGGCGGGGTCTGGGCACATGGCTGATGTGGCACGCGCTGGAGCTTGCCGCCGCTGTCGCGCCCACCGTGAGAGCCCGGCTTGTCGTTGCGCCCAGGGAGCCAGAACGTGCGCCCGGGTTCGTTGCCCGATTTGGGTTCCGGGCCTTCGACAGCGACCCGCGATGGAGCTACCTGCCGATGCGAGACCTTCGGACCAACATCCCGGCTCCAGCTGGCCCACCGCGCACACCACCGTCATGGATCGATCAACACCAGATCGTTGGGCCGACCCACCGGCCGGGTGACGGGGGAGTCGGACGCGGACCTCAAGCACAGCGATCTTGGATCGCGTCTAGACATTATCCGGGGTGCCGGAAATGTGGACATCGGGGAGAACGCCGCGGCGGCGGGCCACGTGCAGGGAGCCGACACCCCGGCTCTGCGCTGGGCCCGGTTCTGGGTGCCCTCCTGTCATGCTCGCGGCGACAGCCCCATTCGACTGGGTCCACCCGGCATGGTCGCGAAGGCGACGGCGCCCCTGGGACAACCCGCAGGTTCGCGCACTCGACAGGGCTGGTTCCTGGCGACGGCGACTCGAATGGATCCCGGCGTGCGGACTAAATGCGGACTAAAAGAGGATAGCAAGCCCATGGACGCCACCGCTGCGGCGCATTTCCGCAGGTCAAGTGTGGTGGGGCAGGTGGGGCTTGAACCCACGACCGCCGGATTATGAGCTCGCGAATTCGGCAGCAACTGCCCGTTGCGCACCTGTCGGGAGGTTCGGCTCTGGGTGGCTGCCTGAACGGCATCTGGACGCAAGAGAGTGTCGGTGGGTCAAAGTTGGCCGCCCCGTTGCAGTGGTCATCCAAACGTCACCCTGAGCGAAACTGCTGTGACACAGCGCAATTCGTCGAAATGTGAGCTAGATGACGATGGTCAGGACGTGTGTACTTAACGGACAAGTCCCCCTCCGGACACTTAGCAGGCCTCTGAACTGCGGTTTTGTACAAATGTTCGAGGCCGAACCCCAACGCGATGTTCCATGATGCGGGATGTGCGTCTCGCCGCTTGGACGTATTTGGTGCTGCGGTACGCCCGGCGCGAAATGGGGACTTGTTACGAGTCGGATTTCCCGGTCGACATGACACAAACCCCCTTATGGACTGGTCTCGAACTCGAGACCTTGCCGATCCGATTACCCGCTGCGCCTGCAGCAATGACGGGGATGGGCGGGTGGGCCGGCACAGGTCGTTCGTGGCGTTGGTAGGTGGCTTGCGGCGGAGGTTCGTGTAGGGGCACCCACGGGTCAGTACCAGGGACTGCGTTCTTGTGGGTTGAACCGTCCTTCGCGGGCGCGCTCTTGGTGTGTCCAAGCGGGTGGTTCTCCGCTGGGAAGGATCGATGTCGGGTCGGTGGCGGCGAGGTGGTCCCGGGCCCATCGGGCGAACGATCGCGCGTGGTCGCCCGCCTCGGCCGTATCGATGGCGCTGAGGAATGCGGGAGCTGCGCGTGGAGGGTCCAGGCGTCCGCCGCGGTCTGTAGCGCCTGTTCCCAGATGTCATAGGTCTGACGGAGCTCGCGGATGCGCTGTTGCTCGCGGCGCCGGGTCTCGGCGTCCGGCTCTCGCTGTCGGATCGCGGCTTGATGTTCGACTTCGCGGACGCTGGCGGAGGCGATCCGTTCGAGGACGGCTCGGTCTTGTTCTCGAGCCGGGTCGTTGCGGTGTCCTCGAACGTGTCTCCGGTTTTGCGGTCGCCCTGGGTCAGGTGCAGCCGTAGCCGCCCGGTGGGCACGTAGTCGTGGTGCGAGTGCTCGGCCAGGTCGGGCCAGCCGGCCGAGAGGCGCTCGCCGATGTTGATGTCCGGGTAGCCGCCACGGCCAGGCTGTCGGGAGCCTTCGACCAAGAGGGCCTGCATACTCTGCTCCAGCGCCTATGGGCATTGGGCCTGGACATCGTCGATCTGCGTCGGATCGGGCTGTAGCGCTCAGGGTCGACGACTCAGGGTCCGTGATGCACTGGCGGGGATGTGACGCAGTTTCCGGGCGCCGATAGGCGGCGGTGTCGCTGGTCTGAGTTTGGCGCGTCCCGGCCTAGCCGTGAGGGGGTCACGCGGACTGGGTAGTTGCTCGGAGGGAGGGTGGCATGGCGGCTTGAAATCTCTCGGTGCGTGCCTGAGGCCGGGGCCCGATGGGGAGTAGAGGCCCGAGCTGATGCCCATCCGGACTGCAGTTACACCTGTGGGTTCTCCTGCCGGGCGCTTTTCGACTGGGTGTGCGCTCTGTCACCAGAACACGGTCAAGGAGGTTATAGGCAGCAGCGACGCGGCCCTATTGACATGTCGATGGTCGACGAGGTGACCAGGCGCTCATCCCGTTGGTTCGAGGTGTGAGCGCCGGAAGGGCCGACCCCGGTGCTCGGGTCGGCCCTTCCGGGGGAGGAGGGGGTTAGAAGTGAGCGTTCGGGGCGACGGCCTTGACAAACTTGGCCACGTCGACCGTGCCCCAGCCGCCGAGTCAGCCAGCTGGCGCGCCGACTGGCGGCGAAGTGACCCAGGTCAAGGAGCGCGTGCATCGCGGCATGTCCGGACAGATCGCAGCAGGCGATCTAGGCGAAGAACGCGTCGAACGCATCCTGATTTTCGGGGCGGAACCAGACTTCAGAAAGTTGTCCGTCGCGCACTCGGGCTAGGACGAACTGCAGTCCCTCGTAGGAGCGTTCGCCACGGCGCATCCGCTGGATGACGACCGACGCAGCGTGATCCTCACTGCCGAGGTCGTCGAGCACGACCATTTCGGGTGGCGCGTCGAGCATCGCCAGTTCGCGCTGGAACACGGCGGCCAGTCCGTCCCTGCCGACGTGATCGCCGGCCAGCGGGCCGCGGCCGGGGATGTGCATCACGACGTCCTCGACGTGCAGGGCGAGGAAGCCGGGGAAATCGCCCGCAAGTAGGGCGTCGTCGACTTTGCGCATGAGTAGTGCGTTCGGGTGTTGCATCTTCCGTCGCCTCCATCGTCTTCGGACCTGGCGAGTCGACGCTACGAAAGGCTCTGGGGTCGGGAAATCCCCAGTACTGGGGGGTGTCGGCGGCCCTACGCTCGCTTTATGGGAACGAAGGTTCTGGAGAGTCTTGCGTGGAACATGGCCCACGCCGGGCATGACCTCGACACGACCTTCCGCAGGTTCGATGAGCTGCTCCGCCCACACGTGTCCTACGGGATTGCGTCGTGGTCGACGCATGACCCGGCCACCGCCCTGTTCACCTCGTGCACGATGACCGGCGTCGAGAAGAACCCCGAGGGCGAGGCAGCGCTATTCCGCTGTGAGTTTACCGCCGGTGAGCCGGCGAGTTACCGGTCCCTGATCGGCGGAAACGACTCGGTGGCGATCCTGAGTGAAGTGACCGGAGGCGATCTCGACCGCGCTGCCAGATACCGCAACATCTTCGGCCCGTTCGGCTTCACCGACGAGCTCCGTGCCGTGCTATGGGCCGGTGGTACAGCCTGGGGCAGCGCGACGCTTCTGCGCTTCGACGGCCGGTTCAGCGGGCGGGATGCCGAGGCGGTCACCACCATAGCCCGACACGCCGCCGACGGAATCCGGCTCGCACTGCTGCGCGGAGCGGCAACACGACCCGAGGCTGTGCCCCAGCCGCCCGGCATCTTCGCCGTGGACACGACCGGGCGCCTCACTGCATTGACCGCGCCGGCGGACCACTGGCTCGGCATTGGCAAGGCTGATCTGGTTACGGCCGTGATGGCTGCGGCGGCCGCTATCAGGAGCCAGCCGAACTGGGCAGGCGCGAGCAGCCGGCTCATGCTTGGGGACGGAATGACGCTGGCGATCCACGCCTCAGCCGTGAGCCAGGGCAACGATGCGGTCGCCGTCATCGTTGAGCGTGCCCGCCCGGCCGAGGTCAGCGCGATGCTGGTCGACGCCTACGGGCTCACGCCGCGGCAGCGCGACGTCCTCGGTCAGATCCTGCTCGGGCGATCCATGACGAAGCTGGCGCACTCGCTCGGGATCTCGGAGCACACCGCTCAGGATCATCGCAAAGCGATCTACAGCAGCATGGGCGTCGCCAGCAGGTCCGAACTCGCGGCACTGCTGCAGTTCGAGCAGTACGACCCCAAGGTGTGGTCGGACGTGCCGCCAAGTCCATACGGCGGGTTCCTCGGTTAGCGAGCCTCCGGCTTGCTCAGAATGGCGACGACCGGTCATCGGCACGAGCGCTCATCGGCATGGGCGGTCGTCGGGTCGCGAAGTTGAGGACAATAAGTACGGCAGTGCTGACTGCGGCGCAAGGCACGCGAGGGAGGGGCCGCCGCCTCCATGGCTGTGACAGTCCTTGCCTTGTGGCTGTGGTCGGCTCGGCTGGACCGTCAGGTCAGTCGATCAGCTGTTGCAGGGTTGGCTGCGCTCGGTCGGCCGCCTGCTCCACGAGGCCGGTGGATCGAAGACGGGCTAGACCGGTGGTGGCAATCACGAAGAACGGCACGGCGAGCATCAGGCCGACGATGCCGCCCAGGAGCCCGCCTAGGGCGGTGACCACCAGAACGACAAGGGGGTGTATGTCGAGGGTGCGGCCCATCACCTTGGGCTCCACGAGGTTCTCCAGGGCCAGGTTGGACGCAAGGACCACCAGGAGCATGACGGCGGCCTTGCCGAGCCCGCCGTCACCGAAGGCGACGATGACAGCGAGGCCGCCACCGAGGAACGCGCCGATGTAGGGGATGTAGCCGCCGATGAAGTTGACCACGATGATGGTGAAGACCAGCGGCAGGCCAAGTAGCAGGCTGGCGAGGCCGATGACCACCGACACGATGGCCGACATCACCGTTCGGCCCCACCCGTACTCGCGGAGGATCCGGCAGGCGTCGCCGATGAAGCCGTCGACTCCTGAACGGAGGGAGGGGTCGATCCGCGCGACCAGTGAGCGCCGCAGGCTGGCCCCGTCCTTCAGCAGGTAGTACATGATCATCGCGCCGAGGATCAGGCCGCCGGCCAGCCCAACCAGGCTGCTGACGCCGGAGACCAGATGGGTGAGTAAGCCGCCCTCGACGGCCGGAGCCGCCTCCCGGGCGGCGGCCCGAGCCTGCTCCAGGGCGGCCGGATCGATGCTGAACGAGGCGGACGCGGTATCCGCTGCCGCGTCGACCGAGTCACCGATCTGCGACATCTGATCGGTCACTCCACGGACTGTGGCGACAATGACCCCGGTCATCAGTAGGAGCAGGCCGAGGACCACGATGCCGGCGGCCAGGGTGGGGTTGACACCACGACGTCCCAGGGATCCGAGCATCGGCTTGAAGATGATCGCCAGCACGGCCGCGAACGTCATCGGAAGCACGATCTCGCTGACCGCTCCCAGCGCGGACGCGAGGATGATCGCCACGACCACGAACCCGACGAAGCTCCAGGCCCACACTCCGAACCGGGGGAGCCATCGCATGAAGGCCGGTCCGCTTGGCGCGGCGACCCTCGGCGCGGCATAGCTCGCCTGCTGAGGTGGCGGGGATTCGCGGCCTCCCTCCACCGGTTCAGTGGCAGCAATCGGCTGTCCGGACATGCGTACCGACCTCCTTGGTGGGTCCTTGAGAGCAGCTCCCCAGCCCCGGCTCACACGCCGGCGGCGTAGCCAGAAGCATTGTGTCGCGCGGTCCGGCAGGCAATGTCGCGGCGACGGGTGACCACACATCCTTACAAGCTGATTGTCTCGGGTCCGGCCCCCGACCGTGAACCGGCCTGGCGTTTCCGGATACTTTGGGATGCCCCCGCGTGTTCTAGCTTTGTTGCTGGACCCGGCGCCGGACGTCGTCGACGGCGCCGAACCCGAGGCGGGTGACGTGGACGGCGTCGAGCATTCGGGTGGCGTACGGCGGCAACGTCCGCACGGCGGTGGCGGCACCGCGGAAGCGGTCCAACACCACCTGCTGCGGTTGTGCGGGGACCTATTGACACAGAATGGTTCCCGAGCTCCCCTGCACGACGTCCAGCAGCCGCGCCGTGGTGACGTCGACCATTCCGGTGAGGAAATGGGTGCGCCGTTTCGCGTTCGCTGCCAGGAACGCGGCCTCGTCCTATACCTGGACCGCGATATCGGCGAAGGCGACCCGCGCGGCCGGGCCAACCGCCCAGCAAAGCCGTCAGGCGAACCCTGCTCGCCGAGAAGGCGTGGCCCGGCTCCTAGCGGAAACGTTTCCCCGCGACCCCCTGAGGCACCAGCCAGGAGGGTTGGCTTGTCGTGTTCGCTGACGCGCGGGGTCGACCACGCCGCCTGACCACTCGTGTGCGGACAGCCGGAACCGGGGTGGCCGACCACGACGACAGTGTCGAGCCCGGCCAGGCCGAACATCCGGGAGACGCCGGCTGGTGCGAGAGCCTTAGGGGGCCAGTGTGCACGGGGACAATCGCACGGGGACAATCCTGGCCTGCTCCTGCAGATCGCAGCAGCAGCGGTGACGGTGCGCTCGGAGTGGGGGATCAGTTGTTGACTACGGGCAGTCTGCTGGCCATCGCCGTCGCGATGGCCCTCAGCTCGGTCCCCATCACGGCCACGATCGTCATTCTGCTGTCGCCGCAGCGGCGAAGGTCCAGTCCTCCCTTCCTTGCCGGTTGGGTGCTGACCCTTGGCGTGGTCCCGTTGGCCGCGGCAGCAGGCATCCTGGCGATGCCGCTCTCCCGGCGAGAGCGTTCGCAGTTTGCGGCCGCGGTGGAGATCCTTGTGGGTGCCGCACTGGTCATCGGTGCGATCCTGACCTGGCGCCGGTCGCAGACCCGGGCGCCGACATTGGGAGGGCGATTGGAGCGCCTCGGATCGTACGGGCCCGGCGCGTCCTTCGGAATTGCGATCCTGATGGGATTGCGTCCCAAGGCGCTGCTGCTCGGCATCGCGGCGGGACTGGCCCTCGGTGCTGAGTCGCCGACATCAGACAGAAGCGCACTCGCCCTCGCGTTGTACGTAGGCGTATCCGCGTCGACGGTGGCAGTACCGATTGTGTGCACTCTCGTTTCGCCACACTCCATGGAGCCGCGACTGGTGACCTGGCGTGAGAGGTTGTCCCGAAGCGGGCTGAAGGTCACCGCGTCGGTGATGATGATGATCGGCCTGGTGCTGGTGGCCGTGGGGTGGTCACAGCATTAGTGGACACGAACGACTGACGAGACCACGTGCGACACCCCGAACCCGACACCCCGAACCCAACAGGCCCCCCGCGCCGACGAACGCAGCCGGCGGTTCGCTGATAGAGAAGACGACCCGGCCCCAGCCTCTAATGTCTGGACTGATATCCGAGCGAGGCCGAAGGTTGACGTGAGTAGCCCGTGCCCAGGTCTTCCTCGGCACCCTGGTCCAGTCCGTGGTTCTGGTGACGGCTTCCCTGCTCGGCGGCCGGCTGTCGGACTGGACTGGCCGTCGGAAGGTCTTCGTTGTCACCGCGGCAGCCATCTACGGCGTCGCCCTGTTCGCCATCGCCGCAGCCAGCAGCTTCAACGGCTTCCTGGTCGGGATGGCCATCGGTGGCCTGGGCTTCGGGCTCTACATGGCCGTCGACCTCGCGCTCGTCGTCGACGTCCTTCCCGACCCGGACAGCGCCGCAAAGGATCTCGGCGTCCTCAACATCGCCGGTGCTCTACCCAGCGCGATCGCGCCGGCGGTGGCCCCCGTCATCCTCGCCCTCGGCGGAGGCAGCTACGGCGTGCTGTATGCGGTCGCCGGCGTCTGCGCCTTCGCTGCCGCCGCCGCGATCATCCCCGTCCAGCGCGTCCGCTGAGCGACGGGAAGGGGCCTGTGCTTGTGGGGCGGGGGCGGGTAATCGCCCAACGGTCGGCGGCGCATCTCCTGGTGCGGAAACAGCCCGACCGGACGGCGTTCGTCCAGGGCCGGCTGATCGCACCCGACCGTCACAGATCGTTGCGGTTCGCGACCGACTACGCGACTTTCGCGGTGTAGAGGCGCTCACGGGACTACTTCTGTAGGGGGGCTGCGCTGCGGACCGAGGAGACGACGTCGTGGATGGCCTGGCTGGTGGCGGCGGCCTTCTCCTGGTCCTCGACGAGACCGAGGTGGGTCGCACCGTCGATGGTGCGGTGCACGCTGTTGGTGGACAGGGTGGCCAGCGCGTCCTGCTTCTCGGCCCAGCCGGCGGCGCTTCCGCTGCCGGCGGTCAGGACGACCAGCGGTTTGGCGCCGAAGTCTCGCAGTGATGCGGCGTGCTCCGCGGAGGCGCCGCCTTGGACGTACTCGTCGATGGTGCTGCGAAGATTGCCGGCGGTGGCGCCGCGGGCGCTCACCTCGTCGTGGGACTGAGGCGGCAGGTCGTCGCCGGCGAGGAGTCCGTACAGTCGGGCCAGTCCGAGTCGTGCGGTGATCGAGGCCAGGGTCGAGGCCCGGCCCATGACGTCGTAGGAGCTCGGGTCCTCAGGCGACGCGGTGGCGGGGCTCGGTCTGGGCGCCGGCGCGGTCGAGTCCACGAGGACCAGCCCGGCCACCTCGTCGGGGTAGCGGGCCGCGAAGGTGAGCGTGTACAAGCCGCCGAACGAATGTCCCGCGAGCACGTAGGGGCCGGGCACGTCTGCGGCGTGCAGCAAGGTGTGCAGGTCGCTGGCGATCTGCGCGCCGTTCTGGGGGGTGTCGGCTGGGTCGCTCCAGCCGCGGCCGGCCCGGTCGTAGACGCAGACTCTGGTGTCACGGGCCACGATGGGGGTGATCCAGCCGAAGCTCGAGGACATCGCGCCGGCGCCCGGTTCGAGGACGACGGTCGGGCTGCCTGAGCCGGTGCAGCTCAGATGCAGGCGGTATCCGCCGACGTCGACCAGCCGACCAGGCATCGGGTAGGCGTCGGCGTCCACCGCTTCCCGCACCGTCTCGACACCGCCGCCGACTGCGGAGATGGCGAGGGCCGCGATGACCGGGTAGAGCAGCCAGCGGCCGGCCCGGTTCCGAAGCTGCCGACGGATGCCGATGACCATTCGGACGACGAGCGCCAGGAGGGCGGGCGGCCATACCCAGCTGAGCACCTCGTGCGCCGAGGGGCCGAACGCCAGCAGGAGGAGACCGCCAAGTCCCATGAACAGGGCCGGAGCCACGGCCCAGTGCTGGGGCTGGTCGGTGAGGCGGATCGAGAGCACCGTCAGGATCGCCCAGCCCAGCGCGAACCCGCACAGGACGGCGCCGGTGAGGGCGCTCTCTGCGGCCGGGATGAACGGGGCGGCGGCGAGGAGGAGGGCGGCGACGAGTCCGGTGGCCAACGAGCCCGCCACGATCCATCCGAGATGGCGGCTCATGGGCCGGTCTCCGCCTTCACCCTGCGTGGGTGCCGAGGGCGACTGAGTGGTGGTGCTGTTCATGACGTTCCTTCCCTGCGGTCGGCGAGCAGCTGGCTGCCGAGGTCGCCGGCGTCGTTGGCGACGTCGGAGAGGACGATGACGGCCTTCCGGGCCTGGCGGTCGAGGCCGAGCCAGGAGGCGTAGCCGCCGGTCTGCCCGGCGTGGTGGGTGATGGTCTGACCGGTCTGCCACGTGGAGGTGTGCCAGAAGATGCCGATGCGGGTGTTTGACTGGTCGGTCTCGGTCGTGGGCTCCAGCGCGGCAAGTCCTGGGGCCGTTCCGGCGAGGAGTGCGGTGGCGAGCCTGGCGAGGTCGCCGGTGGTGGAGATGGCTCCGCCGGTGGGTGCGTAGCCGTCCATGACCCACGGCTGGACCGGGAGACCACTCTGGGACGTGCCCCCGGGGACGAGCGCGGTGTCGACCTGGATCGCGGTGCGGGTCATGCCGAGGGGCTCGAACAGTCGGGTGCGCATCAGCTCGCGGTAGCTCAGGTGGGCGGCCGCTGCGACGGCTTGTCCGGCGATGGATGCGCCCAGGGAGGAGTAGGCGTACCGGCCGTCACTGCCCAGGGTCTGGTCCCTCGCCTCCTCGATCATCTCCGTGATGTCGGCGGTTAGGAAGCTTCTCCCCAGGGGCGCCGCCCAGGCGGCACGGCGCAGCGTGGCGGCGCCGAACTCGGCGTATCCGGACGTGTGAGTGACGAGCTCGTGCATCGTCGCGGCACCGGCCGGTGAGCCGCCGAGCTGCGGGAGGTAGGTGGCCACCGGGACGTCCATGCGGATCTCGCCGCGGCTCACGGCGTCCGCGATGACCAGGCCGGTCATCGCCTTGGTCATCGACCCGATCTCCATCGGCGTCGTGTCGTCGGCGCCGATTCCCGCCAGCCGTACCGGCTGGGCCGACGTCAGGTCGACCTCGGCGACGGCGATGTCGTGTGAGCCGGCCAGCCTGCCTCGGTCGGCCTGCACGGCGATGTCGGCGAGCATCGTGGCGTCGCCGTTGCGGGTGTCGGCCAGGTTCGGGGACAGGGCCCAGGACACCATCGCGACGGTCACCGCACCGATGAGCACCGTGATGACGAGGCGCCGGGATGCGAGGTAGGCCACGGCCAGGACCACGAGCAGGAGGAGTGCTTTCCAGCTGTCGTCGGCATACCGTCCGTACCGGCTGCCGGTCAGCGACGTGACCACCATGGCGGCCGGTAGCCCGACGAGGACGGCGGCGACCAGCAGCTTTCCCCACCAGCGACGGGCAAACCAGGCCGAGTCGCGGACGAACAGCGTCTGCCGGGCCCGCGCCGAACCAGTCGGCTGGCGGCGGCCATCGTCGGACGGGCGTCCGGAGTGATCTGGCGGAGTGGATGAGAGCGGTGTCGGCGGTTTCGGAGCAAGGTTCTGGGTGGGGGACATCAGGGGCACCTCTGTGCGTAGTAGGAGCTCACGAGCTCGCCGATGTCGGCGGGCGCCTTCGCCGGCGAGCCGGCGTCGTAGGGGGGTTGCGGGTCGTACGCCAGGGCGAGCTGCACGGCCTGCGCGACGGCCGGACCGTGGGTCAGGCCTAGGACGGTCAGGGCCAGGTCGAGCCCGGCGGAGGAGCCGGCGGCGGTCAGCACCTTCCCGGCCCGGACGACCCGCCGGTCGCTGTAGGCGACGCCCACGTCGGTGAGGCGCTTGGTCGCGGCCCAGTGGGTAGCGGCCGCGGCGCCATCGAGGAGACCTGCCGCGGCCAGGTAGCTGGACCCGGTTCCGACGCTGAGTGTCCACGTCGTCGTCTGGTGGAGGGCGTGCAGCCAGCGGACCAGGGCAAGGTCGGGTTCGCACGAGCCGCCGCCGGGGACCACAACCATGTCGGCGAACACCACGTCGGCGAGGCTCGCGGTGGCCAGGAGCGGACAGGAGCCGGTGTCGTCGACGACCTCACCGGCCTCCGCGGCCACGAAGACGCTCCGCATGCCGGGCGCGGCGGCCAGGACCTGGAACGTGCCCACCACATCCAGAGCGGTGAACCCGGGGTAGAGCAGATACGCGACCTTCACCCCTTCAGCGTGTGGCCGGGGCGGGACGGCCACAAGGACACGTTGTTGACGATGTCGGCCATCGGTGGTGGCGTACCGTCAGGCCATGGAGAGCCGATGACCGGCGCGACGAAGCCTCCGTTGAGCGAGTCGACTCACGGAGTGCCGGTCGAACGTCACATCGTCATCGTGACCTTCGACGCGGGGCAGATCCTCGACGTCACCGGACCCCTCGAGGTCTTCTCCAGCGCATCGCGGTTCCTGCCCGCAGTCCGGTACCGCACCCAGGTCGTGACCACCCGAGGCGGCCCCGTGCGCGCCAACTGCGGGCTGGAGTTCGCCTCGTCGGCGATCGGCGACGTGATCGGCCCCGTGGACACCTTGGTGGTCGCCGGGGGGTCCGGCATGGACCAGGCGGTGACCGATAGTGAGCTGATCGACGGGATCAGGAGTCTGGCTGCCGACGCGCGCCGGGTCACCTCGGTCTGTTCCGGCGCCTTCCTGCTCGCGGCCGCCGGTCTGCTCCAAGGCCGGCGGGCGACCACCCATTGGGCCGACTGCGGTCAGCTGGAGGCCGACTACGCCGGGGTCACTGTGGATCCCGACGCGATCTTCGTCCAGGACGGCAATGTGTGGACCTCCGCAGGCGTGACCGCGGGCATCGACCTGGCCCTCGCCCTGGTTGCCGACGACCACGGACGCCAGGCGGCGGCCACCGTCGCGCGTCAGCTGGTCGTCTACCTCCAGCGCTCCGGCGGTCAGACGCAGTACTCCACCCTCCTCGCCGGGCAGGCGGCCGACACCGAACCAGTGCGCGACCTGCTGTCCTGGCTGCGCGACCACCTCACCGAGGATCTGTCCCTGCCCGCGCTCGCCCGTCAGATCAACCTGTCCGAACGGCAGTTCACGCGAGTCTTCAAGGCCCAGGTGGGCATCACCGCGGCGGACCACGTCGAGGCCGTCCGCCTCGAATCCGCCTGCCGACTCCTGGAGACGACTGACCGCACCATCGAGCAGATCGCGAGAACCTGCGGCTTCGGAACACCCGAAACGATGAACAGGACCTTCCGCAGGCGGCTCAACACCACCCCCGGCGAACACCGCCACCACTTCCGCGGCGACATCCCCACATCACAGGCATCCTGACGCCGTCCCGCAGCTGAACGAGTTCGAAGAGGCCACGGCGACCCTCGATTCTGGCGGCACCCTCCCGCGCGATCGGCCCGACGATCGCTTGCGGCTCGAGTCCCGTGCGGCGCTGACGGCCGAACCGTGGCGCCGACGTCCGTCTGGGGTGTGGTCGTCGCTCCCGGGATGGGTGACCTGCCGGGGACTGTAGGTCGGAGCCGCACGGGACGGATCGCGGGGATGGTTTCGAGCGGACCCAGCCCGCGCCCCGGAGATACAACTCGGGGCCAGGCGTGCGCGCCGGACAAACTCGTCGTGTGTCGGCCGTCCAGCGGGCTGCGGGGGAGAGCAGAGTCCCGATCACTGAACCCAAGTCCGTGTGCGCAACCCAAGTCCGTGTGCACAACCAGGTGCGAATGCCAGACCTAGGCCAGATCGATCGTCGGAACGTGTGTCCCTAGTGGGCAAGTGCCCCTCCGGACACGCGGCAGGCCGCTGACCCGCAGTTTGCGGAGATTTCGCGTCGAACCCGACTTTTACCCCCGAGGTAGTCCCTTATGCGAGACGCGCGTCTCGGCGGTGATTCCTGTTTGCGGGCGTGGCGCGCCGTCCTGTCCGATGCGGAGATCTCTCACGAGACGGGGCTTGCGGTCGACACGGCCGGCGCGATCAAACACCTTCAAAGGACTGGTCTTGAACACCAGACCCCACCCATCTGGTTCGCCACTACGCCTACGACCGGCGGTTATGACGCGCCGGGTGGGTCAGGATCGGTCGACCATGGCCTGCATGGCGTCGGGGTAGCGGTCACCCTGCACGTCGACACTGTCGGACGCCTTGGTCAGCTCGTCGAGGTCGTTCGGACTCAGGTCGAGCTCGGCGGCAGCGACGTTCTCGTCGAGTCGTTCGAGGCGTCGAGTGCCGGGGATGGGCACGATCCACGGCTTTCTCGCCAGCAGCCATGCCAGGGCGACTTGTCCTGGGGTGGCGTGCAGGCGGGCCGCGATCGCGGTGACTTTGTCGACGAGCTCGAGGTTGCTGGCCAGGGCTTCGGGGGTGAACCGGGGAAGGGTGGCCCTAATGTCGCCAGCGCCGAAGGTGGAGTCGCGGGTGACCTGACCGGTGAGGAGACCGCGGCCCAGAGGGCTGAAGGGGACGAATCCGATGCCCAGCTCTTCGACGGTATCGAGGACCGACTGCTCGGGTTCGCGCCAGAAGAGCGAGTATTCGCTCTGCAGCGCGGTCACGGGCTGGACGGCGTGGGCACGGCGAATAGTTGTGGGTCCAGCCTCGGACAGCCCGAAGTGCCGGACCTTGCCGGCGCTGATGAGCTCTTTGACCGTCCCGGCGACGTCCTCGATGGGCACGTCCGGGTCGACGCGGTGCTGGTAGAGCAGGTCGATGACGTCGGTGCGCAGACGCCGCAGAGATCCGTCGACCGCGGCACGGATGTTCTCGGGCCGACTACTGACCCCGCTCTGATGTCCGCTCTCGTCGAACGCGAAGCCGAACTTCGTCGCGATGACGACCTCGTCGCGGACCGGCTCCAAGGCCTCACCGACGATCTCCTCGTTCGCGAACGGCCCGTAGACCTCGGCCGTGTCGAAGAACGTGATGCCGTGGTCGACGGCCTGGCGCAGGAACGAGACCATGGCCGGGCGTTCGGGGGAGGGGCCGAAGCTCTGGCTGATCCCCATGCAGCCCAACCCGATGGGCGAGACCGTGAGGGCGTTTCCAAGCTTTCGAGTGTGCATTTCGTCAGCGTCCTTCCTCCGAGGTCTCCGCCACCTTACGACCGTCGCGGCGTGGCGCGGCGGCCGGAGCCCACCCCTCGAACAGGCCCGGGAAGGTGGCTGTTCGGATCCGCTCGCCCGGGCTCAACACCTGCTCCCCCCGTAGCGTGACGCCGGGACTGGCGTGTCGTTGGCGCGGGTGGGGCGTGGCGGCTCCCTGGCGCACACTGTCGCAGACGACCAGGGCCGCGGAACCGCTGCTCCGCGCTACGTTGCCAGCGGAGGGCCGCCGAAAACCGGGTCGTCGTGGACCTGAACGAGTTTCTCCGCGGTTCACTCCGCGCGCCTCCAGTGCACATCAACCGGACTCCATACCTGCCGGTCCGTGCCTCCGGCCGCCCGGGCGACGTGACGAATCCGTAGAGCTCTGGCTGCTCACAGAACGGCGGTTACCGCACGTGCCATCGCGGCGTATCCGGCGTCGTTGGGGTGGGCGTCGCCCACTGTGCAGAATGAGGTCCAGTCGCACAGTCGTTGGATGTTGACGGGGAGGGGAGACCCTGACGTGTCGGTCACAGCGAAGGCACCAGCGACGTCGGCGACCCGACCACCGACGGCGGTGGCCGCCGTGGTGATGACGCGGTTGAGGTCGGCGAACGCCTGAGCCGAGTCGGTGGCCACCTGCGGGTCGGCGGCTTGCGGTGGCACGGTCGATGGTGCCTCGGGTGTTCCGAAGGAGGTCGCCAGGAGCGGGTTGTAGTAGGTGAGGGCGACGATCAGCGCCGCTGGTGCTGCTGCACGGATCTGGGCGAGCATCGACGTGAGAGCCGCGCCCATGGTGCGAGTCATGTAGGCCAGGCAGGTGCGGTCGATCCCTACGACGGTGCATCCGTAGAGGTCATTGACGCCGATGGTGATCGTGACGAGCCCCACCCCGACCCCCTGGCGCAGGGAGGCCACGGCGGCGGCGAGCTGGCTTCCTTGGGGATAGCTGCACGTCGATCCGTTACCCGTCAGCATCGCCGTCGTGTCGTCGCCGAAGCAGGCGAGGTTCGTCAGCTGCGCGTTGGGGTGACGGTGGCGCCACGCATCGAGTACGGCGCCCACGTAGCCGCCGGCCTTGTCCTCGCCGCGACCGGCCTGGAACCCGGTGGTCAGCGAGTCTCCCAGAGCGAGGTAGCCCGTCGCGGCCTCGGACCGGGTCGGCGCCGCCGCCGACGGGCTAACGCCGGTGGGTGTAACGGAACTGCCGACAGGTGAGGTGATGGCCACCGGCGACTCCGTGGACGGATGCGACGAGGTGCATCCGGCCGAGGCGGCAACGATGATCGCGCCAGCCATCACTCGGAGGAACCAGCGGCTCACGGTTCTCGATGCTAGCCAGCCGCCACCGCCAGGGGAGCCGTGACGAGCTGAGCCCGGTGGCTCTGACGCGGACGAGGTCAAGACTTCTCGGAGTCCGAGCCGAACGGGTAGGCGACGAACGCGAACTGACTGCTGTCCGGCGCCCAGCTGTTGACGTTGATCGTCCCTTGACCGCCGAACACCGGGTAACGCTGAAGCGGCTCGGACCAGTCGATGGTGGCGACGCACCGGACGTCGACGTCGACGTCCGGTGGATGACCCAGCGTCCCGGCAGGGAATGAGATGTAGACGGCGTACCGGGCGTCCGGTGACAGGTGGGGGAACCAGTCGACGGTGTCGCTGGTCACGAGCCGTTCCATCGATCCGTCGGCGTCCGCGATCCGTGCGATCTGTGCATGGCCAGGCGTGTCGGTGAAGGCCTCGGTGTTGACGTAGATCCACGCACCGTCCGGGGACCATTCGGGACCGTCGAGATGCCCAGTCCCGGTGTGCACGAGGACCGGCTGACCCTGGGGTTCCATCACCGCGAGTCGTCCGGGATGGGCGAGGTCGTCGATGTGGACGTATGCCAGACGGGTGCCGTCCGGGGACACGCCGTGGAGAAAATGCCAGGCTCCGTCCTCCGGGGTGACTCGCTCCGCGTCGCCACCGTCGAGGTGGCCGCGGTAGATGTGGCCGTCCATCGCGGACAGGTAGATGTGGTCCCGGTCAGGGTCGAGCACATGGTCGTTGTTCAGCTCCGGCAGCCCGTCGAAGTCGACGGCGGTCAGCCCCCGGTCAGGCGCCGAGAGGTCGAGACGCCAGAGCGAACCGTGGCCGTTGAGGAACAGGGAGCCGCCGTCGAGGGACCAGTTCGGTGCCTCGATGAGCATCTCGTTCGTCTGAAACAGCAGAGTCGGCTCCCGGATCGTCGGGCCGCCGACCCAGATCTGCGCCTGCTGTCCCGGGGCGAGGGTCCGGTACTGGCTCATGGGGCCACGGCTCCGTTGCGCCGGAAGGCGTCGAGGGCCTCGACGGCGAAGTCATGGTCCTCTTCCGAGGTGAGCCCCGAAACGGTGACCGCCGCGACCACCCCGACACCCATCACCCGTACCGGCACGGAGCCACCGGCTGTGGTGAAGCAGTTGGTGTCGAACCACGGCGCCGTCCAGACGTCGACGCCCTGAGCGGCGAACCGTTCGGTGAGGAGGGCGGTACTGGCTTCGAAGCGGAACACCGTCTCGGCTTTGCGATCCAGCCACGCCTGGTTCTCTGCCGTCGTCCCGGCCAGGGCGGCACGGAACAGCACGACGCCAGGACGCCGGATGTCGATGATGACGGACAGCCGGTCTCGGAGGGCACGCTCCACCATCGCGGTTCCTAGCCGCCACGCATCGGCATGGTCGAAGGAGTCCAACACCATCCCGTCCTCCTGCGCCTGCAGCTGCGCCGTGCGGTCGGTCTCGGTCTGCGTCATCAGGCTCCTCGGTGCTTGGGCAGGTCTTCGACGGCTGCGGATCGGGTTAGAGGGTTGCGGCGAACGGATCCCAGTCCTCGGCGACGAGCGGGACGGGGTCGACGGTGCTGCGGATGTCGACGGTCTGGCCCGTCGTGACGGCTTCCTCGATGGCCAGCATGGCGTCGAGAATGTGGAAGCCGAGCGCTCCCGAGGCCAAGGGCGGTGACCCGGAGCGTATGCACCGGGCCAGATCGAGCACGCCGGTGCCGCGGCCGGCGAGAGCCCCGGTGACGGGAAGGGTCTCCCACTGCGCTTCCTGCCTGATGGCCTCGAATGTTTGGGCCCGGGTGATCTTGACGTCACCGGTGAACTGGTTGGGGTCCGGGACGACGAGAGTGCCTTCAGTTCCGGTGACTTCGACGACGCCCATCCTCGCCAGCGGTGACTCGAAGCTGAACACGCTCTGGCTGACCCCGCCGCTGGCGAACTGTGCGATGGCGCTGACGTGGGTGGGTACCTCGACAGGAAACTCCGCTCCCTTTCGGTCTCCGACCTGAACGGTTCGCGTGGGGCGACTTCTTGATCCGACGGCGGCGACCTTGGTCACCGCCCCGAAGATGTGCACCAGGGTGGTCAGGTAGTACGGGCCGATGTCGAAGAGCGGACCGGCTCCCTTGGCGAAGAGGAACTCGGGGTTCGGGTGGAAGATGTCGGGTCCGGGGTACTGCATCACGGTCTGTGCCGACAGCGGCTCGCCGATGTCGCCGCGCGCGATGGCTCGCCGAGCGGTCTGGACCCCCTGGCCGAGCACCGTGTCGGGAGCGACGCCAACGAGCAGGCCCGCGCTGTCTGCGGACGCAAGGAGGGCGCGACCGCTGTCCCGGTCGACACTGATCGGCTTCTCCGACCAGACGTGCTTGCCGGCCGCGATCGCCTGTGATGACACCAGGGCGTGGACCGCCGGGATGGTGAGGTTCACGATGAGCTCGACCTCGGGGTGGGAGAGCACGTCCTCACTGTTGCCGGACTCGGGGATCGCGTACTTCTCGGCTTGCGCCTGCGCTCGTGCCTGGTCGAGATCGCCGACTACTAGCACCCGAATGTCGGGAAAGCTGGTGAGGTTCTCCAGGTACGTGTCGCTGATCATCCCGGCGCCGATCAGGCCGACCCCAACCGGGCCTGACCTAGACATGACTCGGCTCCTGATGTGGCGCTCCCTGATCCTGCTGGCTCCGCTCCCGCCATGCAGCAGAGGCCTGGTCCAAGGCCTGGTGGTCCAGGCTCATTCCGCCAAAGTTGGCGAGGGTACTCATGGGCATGGTGCCGACCACGCTCAAGAGCTCGGCGTCCATCACGGCGGCCGGCTGCCCCGCGGCGACGGCCTCCGCGAGGAGCCGATGGCCGACGGGATCGGCCATCCACTCGTGCAGGGTGGAGTCCCTGGTCAGCGGCGGCGCGACAGACGGGCCGTCGACGGTGACCGTCTGGGTCAACGGCAGGTCACGCGAGCTGCTTCCCACCTCGATGGTGAAGACCCCCGGCTCGACGACCCAGCCGTGATGGCGGACGGACCAGTACGAGAACGCTCGTTGGTCGAGCTCGATGGTGACCTTCTCCGACCCGCCGGGATTGACCGGGACCTTGGCGAAGCCCTTCAGCTCTCGGACCGGGCGTCCGACGGTCGACTCCACGTCGCGGACGTACACCTGGATGACCTCCGAACCCGCTACTGAGCCGGTGTTGGCCACGGTGACGGAAACCGCGGCCGAGAGATTTCCGTCGACGACCGAACCCGACGTTGCGACGGTGAGGTCGGACAGCTCGAACGTGGTGTACGACAGGCCGAACCCGAACGGGAACGCCACGTCCGTACTGGCCTTGTCGTAGCCGCGGTACCCGATAAAGAGACCCTCGCCGTACCGGACGACCTGGGAGTCACCGGGGAAGTTCAGGTACGAGGAGTTGTCCTCGAGCCGGTGCGGGATGCTCTCGGCCAGCCTTCCGGACGGGTTGACCCGACCGGTGAGGACGTCGACGATCGCCGCGCCGGCAGCCTGACCGCCCAGCCAGGCCTCGACCAGGGCCACCGCATGGGGGCTGACGTCGCCGAGGACGACCGTGGATCCGTTGACGAGCACGACGACGACGTTGGGGTTGGCGCCGGCCACCGCCTTGAGGGCGCTCAGCTGGTTGGCGGGCAGGTTCATGTGGGTGCGGTCGAAGCCCTCGGACTCGTCGGCACCGGGCAGTCCGATCACCATGACGACGGTGTCGGCGGAGGTGGCGGCGTTGACGGCTTCGGCGAGCAGGGTCTCGTCGTCAGCGGTGTCCCCGATCCCGAAGCCCGCGGCGAAGGGGAGTTCTCCATACACCGCGGTCAGCTCGTCCAGGATCGTGTCGACGCGGGTCGGGTTGACCTGCGAGGACCCGGCGCCCTGGAACCGCGGCGTGCGGGCGAACTCGCCGATGACGGCGATCCTCGCGTCCGCGGCCAGCGGCAACGTGCCGTCGTTGGCGAGCAGCACCACCGACTCGGCGGCGGCCTCGCGGGCCAGCGCGTGGTGCTCGTCCTGAACGTCCTGGTCGAACGACTCGTCGAGCTCCAGCACGGGTACGCCCTTGGCGACCAGTTCCAGCATCGCCCGGACTCGGGTGTCGAGGACGTCGACGGGCACCTGCCCGGACTTCACGGCGGCAACGACCGACTCAGGGCTTCGCCCCAACGCCGGCGGCATCTCCAGGTCCAGTCCGGCCATCAGCGCGGGTACCCGGTGGTACACGGCCCCCCAGTCGGAGACGACCACCCCCCGAAAGCCCCACTCCTCGCGCAGGACGGTGGTCAGTAGCCAGGTGTTCTCCGAGGAGGACACGCCGTTGACCTTGTTGTACGAGCACATCACTGTCCACGGCTGCGTCGCCTTGACCACCCGCTCGAAGGCCGGGAAATAGATCTCCCGCAGGGTTCGTTCGTCGACCTGCGCGTCCACGCGGAGCCGGTCGTCCTCCTGGTTGTTCGCCGCGTAGTGCTTGACCGACGTGCCGACGCCCTGGGACTGGATGCCGTCGATGATGCCGACGGCGAGCTCGCCGGCCAGGTAGGGGTCCTCGGAGAGGTACTCGAAGTTCCGCCCGCACAGCGGAGAACGCTTCATGTTGATCCCGGGGCCGAGAATGACGGACAGGTTGCAGGCTCGCGCCTCTCGCCCCAACGCCACGCCGACCCGGCGCAGCAGTTCCGGGTTCCAGCTCGAGGCGATCGCCGACGCGGTGGGAAAGCAGGTGGCCGGCAGTGATCCACCGATGCCGACGTGGTCGCCCTCACCGGGCTGGGCGCGAAGCCCGTGGGGACCGTCGGACACCATGATCTTCGGGATGCCGAGCCGGTCGATCGCCGTGGTGTACCAGAACGCCGAGCCACTGGTCAGTGACGCTTTCTCTTCGAGCGTCAGCTCGGACAGCAGACGGTCGATGTCCAGTGTCATTGATCAATCACCCTTCTGGGTTGATGGTGTCGGTTGCCCACTGGCGTTGGCTTTGATGACGTCGGCGTAGAAGTGGGCGGAGTCCTTGATGGTGCGGCGTTGGGTGGGGTAGTCGACGTGGACGATCCCGAAGCGGCGTTCGTAGCCCCAGGCCCATTCGAAGTTGTCGAGGAGGGACCATAGGAGGTAGCCGCGGACGTCGGCGCCGGCGTCGATGGCGTCGCGGACGGCGGCCAGGTGGCGCCGCACGTACTCGGTCCGCTCCACGTCGTGGATGCGGCCGTCGGGGGAGACGACGTCGGGGTAGGCGGCGCCGTTCTCGGTGACCATCAGCGGGATTCCGGGGTAGTCCTTGCTGGTGCGGACCAGCAGCTCGGTGAGCCCGGCCGGGTCGACCAGCCACCCCATCTGGGTCCGGTGTCCGGTCTCGAGGACGAAGTCGACGTCGTCCGGCCCGGGCCACGGCGGCTGGGCGGCGACCTGGTGGCCGTCCTCCCGGTTGCGTTCGGTGGTCCCGTCCCACTTCCGGGCGACGCTGGTGGTGTAGTAGTTGACGCCGAGGACGTCGAGCGGCTGGTGGATGGCCTGCAGGTCCCCGTCACGCACGAACGACCAGTCGGTGACCGACGCGGTGTCGGCGAGCAGGTCCTCGGGGTAGCCGCCGTCGAGCTCCGGGCCGAGGAACGCCCGGTTGCCGAGGGCGTCGAGCCGGCGGACGACGTCGAGGTCGTCCGGGGAGTGCGGGTCGGCCGGGCGGATCACGTGCAGGTTGTGGGTGACCGACGCGCGGGCGCCGGGACGGGCGGCGCGTAGTGCCTGCACCGCCAGGCCGTGGCCGAGGTTGAGGTGGTGCACCGCGGACAGCGAGTCGGCCTGGTTCTCCCGGCCGGGGGCGTGGACGCCGGAGCAGTAGCCGAGGTAGGCGGAGCACCACGGCTCGTTCAGGGTGGTCCAGGTGTGCACCCGGTCCCCGAGGACCTGCGCGGCCTTGCCGGCGTACGCCGCGAACGCCTCCGACGTCGCCCTCGAGGTCCAGCCGCCGGCGTCCTCCAGCTCCTGCGGGAGGTCCCAGTGGTACAGCGTGGCGATCGGGGCGACCCCGGCGGCGAGGAGCCGGTCGACCAGCCGCGAGTAGAAGTCCAGGCCCCGCTGGTTGAACGCGCCCGTACCGCCGGGCTGGATCCGCGGCCAGGCGAGCGAGAAGCGGTACGCCTGCAGACCCAGCTCCTTCATCAGGGCGACGTCCTCGGCCACCCGGTGGTAGTGGTCCGCGGCCACGTCACCGGTGTCGCCGCGCAACACCCGGCCCGGGGTGTGCGAGAAGGTGTCCCAGATCGACGGGGTACGCCCGTCCTCGGCCACCGCCCCCTCAATCTGGTAGCTCGCCGTAGCCGCCCCGAACAGAAACCCCTCCGGGAAGACGGGCAGATCGGCAGTGGCGTCATGGTCGGACATGGCAGTCGCTCCTGATGTTCGCGTGAAGGTGCGGAGGGTCGGATGGAAGGTTCTGGTCACCTGGATGGTTCGGGTGCGTCGACGAGCAGGCCCCGAGGACCGACTCGAACGCTGGTGAGGTCCTGAACGGTGACGTCGGGGTGGTGTGAGGCGGCGCGGGTGCTGACGCCGATCACGGCTCCGACGTTGGCCGCCCGTGCTGCGGCGATGCCCGACGCACTGTCCTCGAGCACGACGCAGGCGCTCGGTGCCACTCCGAGCAGCTTGGCCGCCATCCGGTAGCCGGCGGGGTCGGGTTTGCCCTCGCGGAGGTCATCGGCGGTGACGGTCGCCGCAGGGACCGGCAGTCCGGCGGCCTCGTGCCTGGCTCGGGCCAGGGCGCGAGTGGCCGAGGTAACGACAGCCCATGGCGTACCGGCCCGGTTGAGGTCGTCGAGCAGGGTGCGAGCACCTGGGACCGCCTGCACCGTGGCGGCGTCGGCGAGCTCGGCGGCGTCGACGTCGCGCAGGGCTTGCTCTTCGTTGCCTGGGACCAACAGGGCCACGGTGTCGGCGGAGCGTCGCCCATGGACCATGTTGACAACCCGTTCTGGGTCGAGGTGGTACGCGACAGCCCACCGGGACCAGGCTGAGATGACCGAGGCGTCACTGTCGACGAGCACTCCGTCAGCATCGAAAAGCACTGCGGCACAGTCGAAACGGCGGCCGGTCACGGTCTTGCTCCCACGGGTCGGTTCCGGTAGCGACCGACCAGCTCTGGAGCAGCGACCTGCAGACGAACCGGCGGCAAGCCTTGCGCGATCAGCTCCAGGTCGTCACAGACCATGTCGCCGATCTCGAAGAATGCCTGCGGTATGCCGCCTGCTCGGTGCGGTGACATGACCAGACCCTCCAGCTTGCGGGCGGGGTCGCTGCCCGACATCGGCTCCTCGGGCCAGACATCGACGGCCGCCTGAACCCGCCCGTCCGCCACCACCCGATACAGGGCGTCGTAGTCCACCACCGATGCCCTGCTGACCAGGATCAGACGAGCACCCTGCTTGAGCAGGTCCAGCTCCTTGGCGCCGAGGAGGTGCTCACTGTCGGAGGTGACCGTGGCGAGGACGAAGACGATGTCGCTGCGGGACAGGACCCAGGGCAGACGTGCTGCGTCGACGCCGTGGTCCCTCAGGACCGCGGCGGGAAGCCACGGATCGTAGGCGAGGAGGTGCGCCCGGAAGGGTTGCAGAAGGGCCGCCAACCGCCGTCCGATGTTGCCGAAGCCGACGAGCCCGATCGTCGACCCACGGAGCAGGATCGAGTCGAGTGTCCCCTCCGATACGTATCGTTCACGGCCTTCCCGGAACGATCGGTCCTCGCGGGTGATCCCGCGGGCGAGGTCGATGGCGAGACCGAGAGCCATCTCGGCGACAGCGTCGGCATAGGCCGTGCCGCAGCCGAGGACGCGAATGCCGCGCTGGAACGCGGTCTGGTAGTCGACGTTGGGGAAGAAGTTGCCTTCGACGTTGATGATCGCCCGCAGGTGTTCCGCGCGACCCAGGCGGTCGCTGTCGAGGTCCGGCTGCCCCACCACCGCGAACGCGTCCGCCAGTGCCTCGTCGATCGCGGACGCGTTATCGACCCCCTCGAGGTCCAGGACCTCGAAGCTGGACTCGAGTCGAGCGCGCGCGACCGAGGTGAAGATCCGCGACGCGGTCTGCGGCTCGGGTTTGAGGAGTACGACGGGCCGAGATGGCGTCATTGGTCGGCAGTACGACGAAGGTTGACGACGTCCACGACCGCGGGCGGTCTCGTTGGTTCGACCCAGGCTCCGGTGCGCGCCGACTGCAGGACCGCTTCGGTCAGAGCCGCGGCGCGAAGCCCGTCGGCGAAGGTGGGTAGGCCGTCCGGTGGCTCGCCGCGCACCGCCTGATGGACGTCTCTGACGAAGTTGGTGAAGCAGTCCTGGTATCCCTGGGGGTGCCCGGTGGGCACCAGGTCGTAGTGCGGGCCGATGACCTGGTCCTCGGCCGCTCGAGGCAGCTCCACGCTGTGGCCCCGGCCGCCGATCCAGAGTGAGTCCGGCTTCTCCTGGTCGAACTGGTACGAGGCGTCGGCGGTGTCCACGGAAAACCAGAGCCGGTTCTTGCGGCCGGGCGAGATCTGGCTGATCACGCTCGAGCCGATTGCCCCGTGGTCGGTGACGAACTGCATGACTGCGGCGTCCTCCGTGCCGGATTCTGAGGCCCCTGGTCGTGGGAGCGACAACAGCTGGGCACTGACCCGGGCGATGCGATGGCCGGTCACGAACTCGACCAGGTCACACCAGTGGACGCCGATGTCGCCGAACGCCCGCGACTGGCCGCCGAGGGCCGGGTCGACCCGCCAGTTCGTGTCGTCCGGACGGGAGAGCCAGTCCTGCAGGTAGCTGCCGTGGACGATCCGCACATCGCCTCGCGGCGAGGCGAGGATGCGAGCCCGGGCTTCGCGGACCGAGCCGTAGAAGCGGTACGCGAAGGGGATCGCGTGCACCACGCCGGCAGCGGTCGCGGCCGCCTCGAGGCTCTCGGCGTCCGCAACGCTCGTGGCCAGGGGCTTCTCACAGATGACGTGCACGCCGGCGGCGAGAACCTCGTGGGCCAGGGCCGTGTGTGTGTGGTTGGGAGTGCAGATGTGGACGACATCGACTTCGCCGTGGGTCAGTGCCTCCGCCATCGAGGTGTATGCGGACTGCGCCCCGAACTGTCGCGCCGCCGCTGCCGCCTGGTCGGCGCTGCGTGAGACGACTGCCGTCACCGTTCCGCCGGCGGCGCGCACGGCCCGCGCGTGAACGTCGCCCATGAACCCGGTACCGACGATCACCGACCGCACGGCTGCTGGGGTGAAAGGCGGGCTCATGACGGTCAGCCCCGGGCGGCTGAGAAGGCGGCGTCGAACGACATCGCCGGCGCGTCGAACAGCTGGCTGCGCAGGTAGGTCACGGCCTCAGCGGCGCCTTGAAGCCGGTCCATGCCGGCGTCCTCCCACTCGACGGAGATGGGCCCGTCGTAGCCGATGGTCGTGAGCATGCGGAAGCACTCGGCCCAGTCCACATCACCACGCCCCGTCGACACGAAGTCCCAGCGGCGCCGCGGATCGGCCCAGGGTAGATGGGAGCTGAGGATCCCGCGCCGCCCGTCCGGGGTGCGCATCTTGGTGTCCTTGCAGTCGACGTGGTAGATGCGGTCACGAAAGTCCCAGATGAAGTTCACTGGGTCGATGCCCTGCCACACCATGTGCGAGGGGTCCCAGTTGAGCCCGAACGCGGGCCGGTGGTCGACCGCCTCGAGAGCGAGCTGCGTGGAGTAGTAGTCGTAGGCGATCTCGGAGGGATGCACCTCGTGCGCGAAGCGGACGCCGACCTCGTCGAAGACGTCGAGAATCGGGTTCCACCTCGCGGCGAAGTCGATGTAGCCCGCGTCGACCATGTCCGCGGACGCGGGAGGGAACATCGCCACGTACTTCCAGATCGACGACCCGGTGAAGCCGACGACCGTGGGGACGCCGAGTCGGGCGGCGGTGCGGGCCGCGTTCTTGACCGCCTCACCGGCTCGGCGACGAACCCCTTCGGGTTCGCCGTCGCCCCAGACGGACGGCGCCAGGATCCCTTGATGTCGTTGGTCGATCGGGTCGTCGCAGACCGCTTGTCCCTGGAGGTGCGCCGAGATGGCGTACACCTGCAGGCCGTACCGGTCGAGGATCGCGCGTCGACCGGCGATGTAGGCATCGTCGACCGCGCCGCGGTCCGCGTCCAGGTGGTCTCCGGAGCAGGCGATCTCCAGTCCGTCGTATCCCCAGGACGAGGCGAGCCGGCATACCTCCTCGAATGGCAGGTCCGCCCACTGTCCGGTGAACAGGGTGAGGGGTCGCGTCATGAGCGTTCTCCAATCCGTCCATGGGGAGAGTGGCGGGCTACTGGCCGGCGAGTGACCCTCCGATCCCGCCGACGCTGAAGTACTTGTTCAGCAGGACGAAGATCAGGACCGGCGGGATCATCATCACGACCGCGACGGCCATGACCCCACCCCAGTCGGTGGTGTTCTGCTGGAAGAAGGACTGCACGCCGAGCGGGAGGGTGAACGCGGTCGCCGAGCGCAGGAACACGATCGCGACGAGGTAGTCGTTCCAGGCCACCAGGAACGTGAAGATGGCCGTGGACAGCACCCCGGGTAGGGAGTTGCGCAGGACCACCTGCACGAAGCCGCGGAACAGCGAGGCCCCGTCGATCCAGGCCGCCTCCTCGAGGGAGATCGGGATGGAGTCCATGTAGGCGGCCATCATCCAGGTCGCGACCGCCATCGCGGAGGCGACGTAGACGATCATCAGGCCGCCCAGGTTGTCGACGAGACCGAGGTTCGCGAAGAGGATGAACAGCGGGATGACCGAGGTGATGACCGGCAGGCTCTGGAACACGAAGAGCAGGAGCGAGTACCCGGAGACGGCCCTGCTGCGACCCCGGGACAGGACGTAGCCGGCGGGGGCGGCGACGATGACGGAGACGATGACGGTGCCGAGGGTGACCAGCAGGCTGTTCTGCAGCCAGAGGACCACGTCGGTGTTGGCGAACACACTGCTGAAGTTCTCCAGGGTGAACCCGCCGCTGGTGGTCGAGTTGACGGACGGGGTGAACGCCAGGAACAGCACGACCGCGACCGGTACCAGGGCGACGATCGTGATGAGCAGGATGAGCACGAAGCGCCACCACTGGCCGCGGGTGCCCTTCTCCCGGGTGGTCAGCTGCTGTTGGTGTTCTTCGGCGACGTGACCGATCTCGGCGGTTTGGTGGATGATGGCCATCAGATCGCTGCCTTTCGGATCTGCCGGTAGAGCAGGGTGGAGATGAACACCAGGACCACGGTCATCATGAACGCGATTGACACTCCCGGGCCGACCTGCTGGTTCTGGAACACCGTCCGGTAGGCCATCACGACCAGGGTGTTGGTGGCGTCGATGGGGCCGCCGCCGGTGACCAGGAAGATGGTCGGGAAGTCGTTGACGCAGAAGATCGTCATGAGGATCCACGAGATGTAGGTGGACCGGGCGATCATCGGCAGGGTGATCCAGCGCAGCTGCTGTGAGCTGGTGGCGCCGTCCATCCGGGCCGCCTCGTAGACGGTCTCGTCGACGCTGGCCAGGGCGGCGCTGGTCATCATCATCATGAACGGGAAGCTGATCCACACCTTGAACACGCAGACCAGGATCTTGGCCCAGGTGGGGTCGGCCAGGAACAGCGGTGGGGCGAGCCCGAGGTTCTCGAACAGCATGGGGATGGGGCTGGAGCTGGTGGCCACCAGCCAGTTGATCGCCGTCGAGGACACGACGATCGGCACGACCCAGGGCAGCAGGAGCAGCACCTTGAAGATGCCGCCGGCGGGGATCCTGGTGCGCAGCAGCAGGGCCAGCGCGAGCCCGACGGCCCAGCTCCCGAACACCCCGACCACGGTGAAGACCACGGTGAACCCGGCGGCCTTCCAGAACGTGCTGCTGGTCAGGTTGTCGACGTAGTTCTGGAACCCGACAAACGGGCCCTGGTCGATGAGGGTGCCGTTGTGCAGGGACTGGATGAACGCGCTGACGAGCGGGAACCCGTGGATCAGCAGCAGCAGCACGATGGACGGCAACACCAGGAAGAACAGGGTCCACGTCCCGGACTTGAACCGTCGCCGCCGCTGACCTGTCGCGGCAGGTTTTCCTCGGGTCGACGGAGCGGTGGCGGTGGTCATGTCATGACTTCACGATGGTGGACAGGCCCTGCTGCAGGGTCGTCAGCGCCGACTTCGCGTCGGTCTGGCCGCCCAGCACACTCTGGGTGAACTGGGCCAGCGGCAGGCTGCCGTCCACCTGGGCCATCGCCGCGAACAGCTCCGTGGAACGCGTGCCGTAGGTCTTCGTGATCGGCTGGTACTCCTTGATCACCTGGACGTTGGAGGAGCTCTTCTTGAACTCGGGCAGGTCGACGATGGACTGCAGGACGGGAAGTCCGGTGACCACGCCCTGCTGCCAGTACGTCTTCATGTTCTTGATGTAGTAGTCCAGGAACGCCTCGGACCCCGACTGGGACGGGGTGTTGGTGTACATCATGATGTTGTTGCCGAACGCGAGGCTGGCCTTGTCGCCGTGCGGGCCGGTCAGCGGGCTGGCAACCAGGATGTCGCCGCCACTCGGTTCCCCGAGGGACTGGTCCAGCCCCGCCGTGAAGATGCCAAAGGCGAACTTCTTGTTCTTCCACTGGGCCAGGTGGTTGTCGTTCGTGTAGCTGACCGAGGCCGGGTCGCTGATGCCGGCCTTCACCAGCTGGAGGATGAAGTCGATGGCCTCGACGTTGCGCTCGTTGAGCACGTCGAGCTTGCCGTCCGGCGTGAACAGGCCGCCGCCATTGTTGATCATCATGAAGACCATCGTGTGCGCGCCGATGTTGTTGCCCGCGCCCGCGCCGTCGCCCCAACCGAAGTAGCCCTTCTTCTTCAGCGCCTCCCCGGCCGTCATCAGTTCGTTCCAGGTCGTGGGCACCTTGGCGCCCGCGTCGTCGAACAGCGACTTGCGGTACCACCACACCCGGAAGTCGGTCTGCCAGGGCACGGCGACATACCCCTTTGACGTCTTCATCGCCTCGAGCGTCCCGGGCAGGAAGTCCTTACGGAAGCCGTCCTTCTCCCACGTCGAGACCAGGTTGTCGGCCATGGCGATGTAGCCCTGGTCGGCGAACTGGAACGCCTGGAACCCACCACCCGAGCTGACCGCCGGGCCCGTCTTGGACGCCAGCGCCGACGAGAAGGTGGTGGTGAAGTTGTTCCACTGGATCCGCTGCAACGCGGCATTGGGCAGACCCTCCGCCGGCTTGTACGCCGACACGAACGCCGCAGAGGCCGTGTTGTAGGCGTCCTGGGCCCACGGCATGTCCCAGAACTTCAGCGTGCCGGCGGTGCCACCGCCGGAGCTGGTCTGGGTCTTTGACTGGGCGCAGGCGGCCAGCCCGGGCACCAGGGCGAGGCCGGCGGCCAGGCCGGTGGCCTTGAGGAGGCCGCGTCGGGAGATGTCGGGGATGCGCAGGTCGGTCATGGTGGGTCCTCTCGGGGAATCGCGTTCTGGGAGTGAGTGAGGGATGGGCTTCAGACGGTAGAAAGAATCTGGCCGGTAAGGATCAGGTCCGCACGAAGGTCGGCCAAATCGTTAGTCAGCCGTGCGCCGCTGACCGCGGTATGGAGGCGGCGCCATGCCGCGCGATGGGAGGTCTCCCAGATGGTCGGGGTGGTGGTGGCCCCGGTTGAGGTGGTGTTGACCAGCACCGCGGGTCGCGCGGTACCGGGGTCCGGCAGGGTCAGCACGACCCCGGAGTCGGCGGCAAGCCCGCGAACCCGCAGGGACGGCCGAGCGCCCGAGCTGACGTGGGCGCTGACCAGCACGGGCGATCCCGCGTTCGTCGACCCGCGCAGGTAGTAACCGGAGCCGTTCCAGGTCAACCGGTGGAGCTCGACCGCGGGCTGACCGAGCCGACGCAGGGTCGCCAGCTGGTCGACCAGCGTCTCGTCGAGGGACGACTCGTCCGGAACGACGGCAGCCACCTCGATCATCGCGCCGGCCGGCCAGCCATCGAACGCCATCGCGGCTGCGGCCAGGGCACGGTTTCCCGCAAACCGGTAGTCGACCACGACCGGCACGGACGAGACCTCGGGAACGTCGGTCGGGGAGACCGGCGTCGGATGGACGATCAGCAGCCCCCGGACCCTGTGCAGAAGACATTCGGCCGTTCGCTCCGGCCAGCCCGGACCGCCGTGAACGGCGACCAGGTCGCCCCGTTGCTCCGGTTCCGCGCCCACCAGGGAGATCGGCAGGGACGCGATGACGGTGGCGATGTCGCCGGCAACTTCGGCGTCGGTGGCGGCGCTGACCCGGAGGGGGGTCATCGTGCACCGACCGGTTCGCGATTGCTCTCCAGCGCGGTGGCCGCCCTCGCGGAGAGGTCGAGGGCGAAGGTCAGATCGTCGATCAGATCCGCCGGAGAGTACCGAGGCGCTTGGCCGTGAGCGAGGTCGTACAGGTGTTGCCATTCCTCGACGTACCCGTTCCGGGCGCTGGGTCCGAGGAGCACCTGCTGTCCGGCTGAGCTGATGCATGCCTCCGCGGAGCCGGCCTGGACGTAGGAAGGGGTGAAGTTCACGGAGCCGACCCGGTCCCCGGAAAACACCTCGAACAACCAGCTGGGGCTCCAGTTGGCGGACATGTGCGCGTGCAGCTCGACGACCTGCTCGCCGCACGAGAACACAACCAGGTATCCGAACGGGGTCAAGGTCTGTGCAGCATGCACGACGATGCGGTCCGTCGCGGTCAGGAAGGCGCGGATCAACGGCAGGTCGTGGATGGCCAGGCCGAGGATGCCGCCACGCAGGCGGTTCGTGCGGTCGTCGACGGCGTCCGAGGGGGACGGTGCCTGCGGTGGCTGCCGGTTGGTCACCTCGGTGGCGAAGTCCTCGAAGCGCGGGTTGGGCGGCAGTACTGCCGAGCACCGGATGTGGGTGGCGCTCCCTCGGGTCGGCCCCCATGCTTCGGTGAACGCCACCCAGCCGGGGTCGTATGTGTGCATCGCCCCGACGACGATGGGTACACCCGTCTCCACGGAGACCTGCGCGATCCGCGACGCTTCGTCGGTGGTGGTCGCGAACGGCTTCTCGCACAACACGGCTCGTTTTCCTGCCCGGCAGGCGGCGATGACCTGTTCGGCGTGGAACTGGTGCGGGCTGCATACCGCGACGACGTCCACGGTGTCGTCCCGCAACAGGTCGTCGACCGAGGTGGTTGCCCGAGCACCGACTCGGGCGGCGACCTCGGCCGCGGTGGCCTCGCTGACATCCATCACTGCCCGCACGGCGAACAAGTCGGTCAGACGTGCCAACGCGGGGAGGTGGATGGCCTGGGTGACTGGTCCGCTTCCCAGAATGCCGACGCCCAGCGTGGCGGCACCGGTCATGGCACGGAGACGGCGAAGGCCGGGTTGGCCTCGAAGTAGCTCAGACCGGCGCGGGCGCTCTCTACCCGGGTCGGCAGGTTCGGCACGTCCACCTCGAGGACCGCCCACCCGTCGAAGCCGTCCGGCAGCGCGGCGATGACGCCGTCGAGGTCGACGTCGCCGCGTCCGGGCTCGGTCCACACGTGCCGCACCGAGGTCGCGGTCCGGTAGTCGTCTCCCTGCTGGCGGGCGGTTGCTGCGGCGGCCGCGTCGACGTCCTTGACGTGAACGCAGGCGACTCGCGCCGCATACTCCCGGACCAGGCGCGCCGGGTCGGCGCCGCCCCAGAAGAGATGGCCCGTGTCGGGACCGAACGCCAGGGCGGAACCCTCGGACCAGTCCAGCACGGCCCGGACCTCCTCCTCGGTCTCGACCCACGAGCCGACGTGCGAGTGCAATGCGGCGGTGACCCCCTCCGCCTGCATGACCTCGGCGGCCGCCACCATCCCGTCGGTGAAACGCCTCAGCCGTTCGTCATCCGGGAGGTATCCAACCGCCGGGTGGGTCAGCCGCTCGGTCGCCATCGCCGACGCGATGAACATCTCCGAGAGCCCGAGCTGGGTATGCTCTTGGGCGGCGCGGCGGGCCTGTTCGCGGACCTCCCGCTCCGAGCCCACGTCGGTGAAGTCCGCGGAGAAATACCCGGGAGCCGGAACGAACCCGTAGTCCGCAAGGGTCTGCCGGTACTCGTCGACCGTCATGTCGTCGGGCACTTGGGCGTGCAACGCGCGGAAGCCCACCTCGCGCAGGTCGGTCAACGCCTCGAGGAGCACCGTCCGGCTCAGGAGGAACCCGGCGTCGCTGAGCACCCACGGGAGCGGGTTAACGGCGACCTTCATCGATGGACGAGACATCAGTGTCCTTAGTGGTGGCGCCAATCAGGGGCTGGGTCGACGGCGTGGTCTGGGCCTGTAACGACCGCGTGCTCCATGGGGCCGGTCCGGCTTGGGCGGCGTTCCCGGCGAGTGAAGGAAACATATGCACCTAACAGACACAAGTCAAGGTTTTGGCCCAACAGGATGTAACCTTGTTATCTTTCCCCCCAGGCCCGGAGGACGCGTGTCAAAGCGGTTGGCCACACCCCCTGTTGCGCCGAGCGACACCCACCTTGAGCATGTGCTTCAGCTGATCCGTGAAGGCACGGCGACGACCCGACCCGAACTCGTCCGGATTACTGGGCTCAGCCGGAAGATCGTGATCCAACGCGTCGACCAGCTGATCTCGATGAACCTGGTCCGCGAGGGTCCGACCGTTGCGTCCACAGGAGGCCGTCCGCCCGGCCGGCTCGACTTCGTTGCCGACGCGGGTTGCGTGCTGGCGGTCGGGCTCGGCGCCACCGGCCTTACGGCCGCGATCACCGACCTCTCCGGTCGGGTCCTGGCGGAGCGTCGTCGCCGGTTGCCGTTCGGAGCGCGTCCCGTGGTGGCACTGGCCAGGGTAGAGGCGCTCTTCACGTGGTTGCTGGAGGCGGGCACATCGCGGGGGCGGGGGCCTCTGCGGGGGATCGGTGTCGGGGTGCTCGGCCCGGTCGGGCCTGACGGGCTGACGATGGACACGGTGCGCGACGGTGGATGGGCCGGCTTCTCGGTGGCCGACTGGTTCAGCGACAGGTACGACGTGCCCGTGTGGGTTGACAACGAGGTCAACATGATGGCCGCCGGTGAGGCGCGCGAGCGTCCCCCCGGGGATGGTCGGAACCTGCTCTATGTGAAGGTGAGCACCGGAATCGGTGCGGGACTGATCAGCGACGGAATGCTCTACCGAGGTGCGTCCGGCGTGGCCGGCGAGATCGGCCACATGACCATCTCCAACGATCGGTCTTTGGTCTGCTGGTGCGGCAACTCCGGGTGCCTGGTCACCCTCGCAAGCGGGCGGGCGATCACCAAGTTCGGCGTCGCCGCGATGCGCAAAGGACACAGCCCGTTCCTCGAGGGGATGCCGCCGCGTCAGATCCGGGATGAACACATCGTCGCCGGCGCGCTCGCGGGTGACGAGGCGTGCGCCCAGATCATGGCCCGAGCAGGCGAGGCACTGGGCCTCGCTGTCGCCGGCGCCACGAACCTGTTCAACCCCGCCCTCATCGTCATCGGGGGCCGCGTGGGAGGTCAGGCTGGCCACCTCCTCACCGACCCGGTCCGTCGCTCCGTAGACAAGCGCTCGTTCCCGCTCGCAACCGCGAGCCTGAAGATCGAGAGCTCGCAGAACGCGTACGTCGCTGGCGTCGCTGGCTCCGCAGACACCGTGATCCGAGGGCTGCTCTCCGGCGAACAGCTGGAGGCGTGGCACACGGCTGTCGATGACCCCTCGATGGAGACCGCTGCCGGATAGACGCCCACCACACGAGGTCCCGCGGCTTGGCGCCAGATGGCGACCGGTCCCCGCACCTCCAACCGCAAGGAAACTGAGGCAGGTCGATGCACGACGCGAACGGTTGGCGGGATCTCTTCGACGGGACGAGCCTGACTGGATGGCATCCTCGGCCTCGGGTCTATGGGACATCGTGGCCCGGCGGTCCGCGGTCCATGAGGTCGCCTCGTGGATCCCTCCTGACTACAACGAGAAAGCCGAGGAACACCCCGCGATCTGGGCGGTCGAGGACGGCATGATCGTCGGGCGGCAGGATCCCGACCACCCCGGCTGGGGCGGCTACCTGGTCTCCGATGAGACCTTCGGAGACTTCGAGCTCGAGCTGGACATGTGGCCCGACTGGCCTGCCGACACCGGCGTGATGCTTCGACGGCGGGACGAGAGCTGGGAGGGGTTCCAGGTCCTCGTCGACCACCGCAAGTCAGGCTCCATCGGTGGGTTCTACGGCAACGGAGTCGGAGGGTTCCACGCCGTCCCGTTCGTTCTCGACGTCGAGCGTGACCAGAGCGGGCGGCCGGTCGGGCTGATCGAGGAGGACCCAGCCCACCTCTCAGGAGCCGATCACCGACGAGAAGAGGCACCTCCTGACCCGGGCCGGCGACGCGGACGCGTTCCTCCAGGCGTGGAGGTGGGGTGACTGGAACCGGCTACGAATCCGTTGTGTCGGAGCGAAACCGGTGATCACCACCTGGGTCAACGACGTATTCGTGGCGGAGGTCGACCTGGCCGAGATGCGGCACACGCAACTACGACGCCGATGCCGTCCTCGGCGTCCTTGGTCCGCGCGGGCACCTCGCGCTCGAGGTCCACGACAACGATCCGGTCCTGGGGGACAGCCGCTGGGGGCCAGGTGCTCGCTGTCGATGGCGGAACGTTCGCATCAGGCCACTCGACGTTTGATGCCGGAAAGATGGTCTCGTCTACGAACATCTGAGACCGGAGTAGCTCCCATGAGGAGAGCCGCCACATCGACTAGCGCGCCCTGGGAGACGACATTGAAGAGAACGTCCTGTGACGGCGCACGCACCCCACCCGATCCAGGACGAGACCGGCCCACTACGGGGACCTGGTCGCTGGGGAGGAGCGGTGGCCGTCCCACGAATCCATTTACGGCAACCCGGTACCTTCGTACCGGCAGGGTGCCACCGCAGCACCAACGGTGCCGACTGTTGCTGCCACACCGCTCCGTCGCCTCCGCCGATCCACCTGTCAATGGCCGCCCAGGCTGGACCACCGAAGGGGAGAAGGGCCACGCACCGGCTCCCTTCACAGCCAGAGTGGTCCGCTATGCGCAGCACGATGTCAAGCAATTCGCTGAGAAGAAGGTGAACGGGATGACGGTCCGGGCGCAGGTCGATGACTTGTTGGGTCAGATGACGCCGGCTGAGAAGGCAGGTCAGCTGACTCAGTACTTCTACTTCCGCCTACCCGAAGGGACGCAGCCGGTTCTGGACCTCGACCCCGACGAGCAGCCCAAGATGGTGGAGTCGCAGCTCGAGCAGGGCGTCGTCGGCTCGTTGTTGTTCGTCACCGATCCGACGGAGATCAACCGCCTCCAAAGGCTCGCGGTTCAGGGCAACAGGCTCGGTGTACCGCTGCTGGTCGGGTTCGACGTCATCCATGGGTTGCGCACCATTTTCCCGGTACCGATCGCGATGGCAGCGTCCTGGGACCCGAAGACCATCGAGGCTGGTCAGATGGTGGCCGCCCGTGAAGCCCGCGCCGTCGGGATCCACTGGACGTTCGCGCCAATGGTCGACATCGCCCGCGACCCGCGTTGGGGTCGGATCATCGAAAGCGCGGGTGAGGACCCGTTCCTCGCGGCTGCAGTGGCCGCCGCCCAGGTCCGCGGCTTCCAAGGCCAAGAACTTGGTGCGCCCGACCGGGTCATCGCCGGCCCCAAGCACTTCGCGGGCTATGGCTACGCCATCGGAGGCCGCGACTACGACGAAGTCAACCTCTCCGACTCCGAGCTGTGGAACGTCGTCCTCCCGCCCTTTCGGGCGGCTGTCGAGGCGGGCGCCGGCAACGTGATGACCGCATACATGGACCTCAACGGGATCCCGGCCACCGGCAACCGGTGGCTGTTCATCGAGGTGCTGCGCGACACGTTCGGCTTCGAGGGCTTCGTGGTCAGCGATGCCAACGCCGTGCGCAACCTGCTCACCCACGGCTTCGCCGCCGACCTGACCGATGCCGGCGCCCGCGCCATCAACGCTGGCGTGGACATGGAGATGGCCATCTCCGACGCCGCTTATGCGCACCTGCCCGAGGCACTCGACTCCGGCGCCACCGACGTTGAGACCATCGACGCCAGCGTTCGTCGCATCCTCGAGACCAAGATCCGCCTGGGACTGCTCGAATCCCCCTACGTCGACGAGGAACGCGCGCGCCAGATCCTCGCCGATCCGGCGCACCGCGAGGTGGCCCGGATCGCCGCCGAGCGATCTGCGGTGCTCCTGCGGAACGAGCGCGGCCTGCTGCCCCTCGACGCCACCTCGCTCAGCTCGATCGCGGTCATCGGACCGCTGGCCGACTCCGCGCGGGACACCATCGGGCCCTGGGTCTTCGACTTCGACCTGAACGAGACCGTCACCGTGCTGGCCGGCATCCGGGCCAGGGCCGGCGACGACTTCCGCGTGGCATACGCCCGCGGCGTGGGCGTTGAACAGCGCGAGTTTCCTTCGCTGTTCGACATGTTCGGGAGAAACACCCCCGATGACCCCGAAGGCTTCGATGCGGCCACCGAGTTCCAGCAGGCCGTCGACCTTGCAGGCGCAGCCGATGTCGCGATTGTCGTGGCCGGTGAGTGGCAGAACATGATCGGCGAGATGGCCTCACGATCCTCGTTGGAGCTGCCAGGACGTCAGCTCGAGCTGATCCAGGCCGTCGCCGCGACGGGTACCCCCGTGGTGCTTCTGGTCATGAACGGGCGCCCCTTGGACCTGCGATGGGCCGCCGACAACATCCCGGCAATCCTCGACATCTGGTACCCCGGAACACAAGGCGGTACAGCCGTGGCGAACCTGCTTTTCGGGGACGTCTCACCCGGCGGGAAGCTGCCCTTCACCTGGCCTCGAACCGTCGGACAGGTACCGACGATCTACGCCCACACCCGCTCCCACGAGCCAGAGAACCAGGCCCGCCGCTACTGGGACGAGGCCAGCACACCCCTGTTCCCATTCGGGCACGGCCTCACCTACAGCCGGTTCGACTACACCAACCTCTCGGTCGAACCGACCACAGCAACCACAAGCGAGACTGTCACCGTGTCCGTCGACGTCACCAACGTCGGGGACCGGGGAGCCGACGAGGTCGTCCAGCTCTACCTCCACCAGCGCCACGGCACCGCGTCACGACCCGTCCGCGAACTCAGGGGCTTCCAGCGGGTCCCCCTCGCCGCCAGAGAGTCGCAGACCATCTCGTTCCCGGTCGGCCCAGACGAGCGGCGCTACTGGAACGCTGCCGTCCGCGACTGGGTCACGGACACCTCTACCTTCGACGTGTGGGTCGGCGGCGATGCCCTAGCACCGCTCACGACGACCTTCGAGATCACCAAGGACTGAATTCAGCCGTGGCGATTACGGTCACGAGTTCATGCCAGGTCACTCGCAGTCGAGATGGCAACGACCCCGACCGAAGAGCTGCTCACCCTCCCGCTGCTCCAGCCGGACCCGGTGACCTGCCCGTTGCACGCCTACCAGCTCGCCAAAGGTGGAAATGCCCTGCGGGTCATGGCCGAGGCCGTCCGGTGGGGACGACGGGGCGCCCGGATCAACACGATCAGCCCGGGAATCATCATCACGCCGCTCGCCGGGACGAGCTGACCGGCCCACGCGGTGAGGGCTACCGCCGCATGATCGAGCCATGCCCCGCCGGCAGACCCGGCACACCCGACGAGGTCGGCACCGTCGGCGAGCTCCTCATGAGCCGGGCCGGCGCCTTCATCAGCGGCAGCGACATCCTCATGGACGGCGGCGTCACCGCCACCTATTGGTACGGCCAGCTCAGCCCCAACGACGACGTCTGACAGCCCTCGGCGACGGCATTCAGCGCAGCTGCTCCTACGAAACCTGCAGCTGACGTCGGACCTCGTCGATCGTTCGCATCAGACTGATCGTGTCGTCGAGTGTGTGTATGGGGGACTCCGTCAAACCGTCGTGGATGTAGTGAGCGATGGCGGTGGTCTGCCAGGCCAGCCCCTCCCGTAGCGAGAGGCCGTCATTCTCCTCCCACAAGTGCTCCTTTTCCCCGGCCCTGACGACGAACGGGGCGGGAAAAACGAAGGGTTCGGTGAACGTGGCGCTGCCACTCGTTCCGACGATGGATGCCGAACCCGTGTTGGTGACGGCGAAAGAGGTCGTGACCGAGGCGTGGCGCCCCTCGGCGCCGGCAATGACGACTACGGCTTGCTCGTCGACTCCGGTAGCTGACAGGCTCCCGAGCGCCTTGATCTCTCGTGGAACGCCGATGGCGAACTGGGCGAACCAGTATCCGTAAACACCCATGTCGAGAGACACCCCGCCTGCCTGCTCGGGGTCGAGCAGCCGGTTCTGACCGGTCTGGTCGATCTGCCATCCGACATCGGCCGTGGCCAGGCGGATGTTGCCCAGGTCACCGCGCGAGATCACCTGTTCGAGGACGTCGAACTGAGGCAGGTACCGCGTCCACATCGCCTCGGTCGCGAACACACCGCGTGCTCGCGCCGCGGCCGCAACCTCTGTCGCCTGGTCCAGGCTGACGGTGAACGGTTTCTCAACGAGGACGTGCTTGCCGGCATCGACAGCGGCCAGGGCCAGGTGGTGGTGTTGAGCGTGTGGCGCCGCGATGTAGACGATGTCAACCTCAGCGTCCGCCAAGAGGTGCTCGTAGCCCTGGTAAGCGAGGTCGATGTGGTGCCGATCTGCGAATCGTCGGGACCGGTGCGCCGAGCGCGAAGCCACAGCGTGGATCCTTTGGTCCGTGTTGGCCAAGACCGTGGCGGCGAAGTCATCCGCGATCTGGCCGGGAGCAAGGATCCCCCAGCTCAGCGTGGGGCCGCCGCGTAGCGCCGTCGCCCGGCTGGGCGGAAACCACTTCATCGTCATGGCGACACGCCTCTCTTCGTGGCTCGCGGGTGCTCAAACTGACTCCGAATGCCTCATCGGAAGAGTCGACGATGGCCAGCCTTGTCGTTGGCGGCCACTCGAGCCTTGCCAGCGAGCACGGGCGAGGCGCCGGCGGCCATGACGACAATGTCATCGATCCTGGCGAACTTGCGGTGCCGTCGCCGCACCAACCGGTGAGGCCTTGGCGTGGTGGGGTTTGAAGACCAGCATGTCGTGAGGCTATGTGCTAAACCTGAAGGCCAAGGTGTGGGCCCCCGCGAAGCGCCCATCTGGATGATTCGCGTTAGAACTGAATATGAGGAGTCAGAGAATGGGCAAGGTTTATGGATTACATACCCTGAAGCTCAATCCTGGTGTCGCCGGAGAGGATTTTGAGCGATTTGCGGCCAGCAACATCGAGCAATGGCCCAGTTTGCCGGGTTGGCACTTCGCGTTGCTCAAGGGCGACCGCGGCGATGAGGTCGGGGAGTACGTCGCCCTCGTAGAGGTTGACAGCCTCGAAGCCCGAGACCGCGTCTCGCCGACCGGCCAGCTGGAGGACACCGAGGAAGGGCGCCGGTGGGTCGCCGCGGTTGGACCACTTATGGAGCAGTGGCGGCAGTACGTCACCCAGATCCCAGGGGCCGCGGGTGCGCCGTTTACCGACTACCACGAGATCCTCGGGTAAAGACCCCAGCAGTTCATATCGAACGGGGCGTTGTCGACCGCCAAGACTCTGACGGCAACGAACGTGGGGGTTGAAGCAGCCTCAGTGGCGCCAGGGGACCGGGCGGGTGTGCCGTTTTGCCAAGGCGGCCGCCCGAGGGCGCTCGAGTCTACGCCGAGAGCGCGTTGATGTGCTCTTGCGTGCGGTTCAACCATTCGCCGGCCAGGGTGTGGAAGAGCTCGGGTTGTTCGGCGAAGAGGAAGTGACCGGTCCGGTCGAGTATGGCGCAGGTACCCCGTGGGTAGATGTCCAGAAGGGCGCAAATGTGCTGGTAGCCGAAGGGTTCCTGGCGACCGCTGCAGATCAGGACTGGTCCGTCGAACGGTTGGGGTACCTGCGCGAGGTAGGAGAAGCGTGGGCCGGCGCCGATCCGTGACAGGAAGTCGTAGTCGGCGGCGATGACGCCCGGCATCGCCTGGGCGCGAATGATCTGCAGGACGGGTGTCGTTCGCACGACGATCATGTCGAGGTAGGGGCGTTCCGCTACGAGCGAGTCGACGAATCCTGGCTCCTCCACCAGGACCACGGGAAGCATGGGCTCCTCCGACACCTGCATGCTGCCCGGGGATAGCAGCAACGCCGCCAGGTAGGCGCTGCCGTCGCGCTGCAACAAACCCCGGACCAGTTGGGCACCGTAGGAGTGACCGGCGAAAACGCAACGCCCGCCGGCCACCGTGCGGATGAACTCGGCGACGAGCTCGAGCATCTGATCGTGGCTGGTGAGCCACTCCGGTCCCTGGGTGCGGCCCATGCCTGGAAGATCGACATAGATGCGGCGCCAGCCCGACCGCGTCGCGAAGAGTGGCTCCATCATCGCGACCATCTGTCCGTGCTCGGCCGGCAAGCCGTGCAGATTGATCAGCGGCATCCCTGCGCCGAACTCCTCGTAGAACATGGACACCGAGCCGACCGTGGCGTACATGAAACGTCACCTCCACATCGAGTCTGGCGGCACAACACCCCATCATGAACGCAAGGAGGCGGCGACAAGACGTACGAGGGAAGCCGTGGGCATCGTGGCATGAGGCTGGGGCGATTCCCGGCCGGCGAGGTTTCCGTCACCTGAACTCTCGGCGCCGGTTGGCTAGGTGTCCGGCCTGGTCTCCTGGTCCCTGTCGGCGGTCGTACTCGTTGCCGGCAGAAGGTGGTGTGTCTGTGGGGTGCCGACGATGTGGGCGAAGGCGGCGTCCTCGATGGTCTTGTCTTCGGCCGTCAGGCGGCCCTCGTGTTGGTGTTGGTGCTCTTGCCAGCTGGGTACCTCGAACTGCTCAACGAACAGGTGCGGGTCTTCGCCGACCCGGTAGAGGCTCCAGCGGGTCGAACCGGAGCGAAGTCGCGAACGCCGCATCGCCTGCATGGCCTCAAGGAACTCGGAGTGGCTCTCGTCGTCGACCGAGTACTGGATGGAAACCAAAACCGGTCCGCTACCGGAATCGGGATCGACCCCTAGCCGCGGCGTATCCCAGTACGCCAACGGTGAACGGTCGAGCCCCTGGCTATCCGGGACGCGCAGCACCAGACCGGTGAGGACGCTTACCCCGATCAGGGTGGCGGCCACCGCCAGGGCGACCTGTAGACCCGCGAGCTGGGTGACCAGTCCCCAGACGGGGGCGGCAACGGACTGGGTGCCAAGGAACACCATGAGGTAGATCGCGATCGCCCGGGCACGAACCCAGCCTGGGAGGAAGAGCTGCAGCTCGGAGATCACCGTGGCGACCGTGGCCGTCCAGCCAAAGCCACACACGATCAGCAGGGGAGCAGCCACCCAGATCGAGGAAGCGAGTGCGACGCCCCCCAAGGCAACCGCGAACACCGTGCCGGCCCACGCGAGCACCGCGTTCGAGGACAGCTGTTGCTTGACGCGGCCTAGACCGAGGGCGGCGGTGATCGCGCCGGCGCCGAGGGCGGCGAACAGGATCCCGTAGCCGCTGGCGGTGAGTCCGAGCTGTCGGCTCGCGATCAACGGGAGCAACGCCCAGACCGCTGCGGCCGGAAAGACGAACACCGCGAACCGCGACAGGATGGTCCGGACGACCGGCTCGTGCCGGACATAGCGGCCGCCAGAGCGAAGAGCTGGAAGGAAGCGCTCCCGTTGAGCGGGTTGCATCGCCGGTCGACGCCAGGCGAGCAGGATGACCGCCAGGACGCCGCCGGTGACGACGTTCAGCGCGAAAACCGGAGGGACACCCCATGTCGCGATGACGAAGCCGGCAATCGCCGGACCCGCGGCACGGGAGACGTTGACGCTGACCATGTCGAGCCGGGTCGCGGCGGCGAACTCGGAGCGCGGCACCAGTTCGGTGATCAGGGCCTGCCAAGGCGGCTGCAGCATGGCCTGCCCAGCCCCGACCGCGAACGTGAACGCCAACAACAGGGCCGGTGGCATCATCCCGATCGCGGTCAGGACGGCAAGCAGGGCCGACACCGCGACGAAGTAGACCTGGGTGATGAGCATCATCCAGCGCCGATCGAAGGCATCAGCCAGGACGCCCGCCGGCAGCGCCAGCAGCATCATCGGCAGCGTGCTCGCCGTCTGCACCAGCGGCACGATCGTCGCCGCGTTCGGGTCGTTCACGAACAACCACTGCGCACCGACGGTCTGCCCCCACAACCCGATGCTGGCGATCACCACGCCCAGCCACAGCCACAAGAACGCCCGATGTCGAAACGGTGCGAACGGCGAGCGAGGGCGCTCACCCGAACGCGCAGCAGCCTCCACCCTCCCGACGCTAGAGGATCCGCTCACATCCATGGGAGGCACAAGCAATGCCCCCGCTGAGGGGCCGGTGTGGTGGCACTTCTGGTAATGATGACGGCATCGTCGACGGACCACTGGTACGCCGCATCGAGACCAAGCAGGATCGAGCAGACCCGATGGCCAGTACACACCAGGCGCACGCGCCCGCCACCCAACCGTTCGGCGCCGATGCGTTCGCACCCACCGACCAGACGGTGCTGCGATGGCTCGGGATGGCCGGCTTCCTGGTCAACAGCCGCGGGACAACCATCATGATCGACCCGCTACTGGGTGGCTTCGACATGCCGATCATGATCGAGCTGCCGTTGTCGCCAGCCGATGTCCCGCACCTGGACGCCGTCCTGGTGACCCACAGCGACAACGACCACTACAGCGTCCCAACCTGCCGCGACCTGGCCGACGTCTCCGACACGTTCCACTCGACGCAGTACGTGGCCTCGCTGATGCGGGAGGAGAACCTGCCATCCATAGGGCACGACATCGGCGACACCTTCCAGGTCGGACCGGTGCGCGTTGACGTCACACCCGCCGACCACGCTTGGCAGAACGCGTCACCCGGAGCCAGTAGCCGGGTGTTCCGCGACGAGGATTGCTGCGGGTTCTGGCTCACCACCCCGGACGGAACCATTTGGGCACCCGGCGACTCACGCCTCATTCCCGAGCACCACCTGACGAGGCCTGCGCCCGACGCCTTGATCTTCGACTTCTCTGACAGCGAGTGGCACTTCGGGCTCGACGGCGCCGTCAGGATGGCCAACACCTACCCAACCACCCCACTCCTTCTGCACCACTGGGGCTCGGTCGACGCCCCCAACTTCGCACCCTTCAACGCCGACCCGGCATCGCTGCACGATCGGGTGGACAACCCCGACCGCATCTACGTCCTGGCTCCCGGCGAACCCTTCACTCTGCGAGCCATGAACACCGACCCAGCGTCTTGAGGAAGGCCCAATGGGTCCGCTGCGGCTGGCGGGGGAGGGGTCTGTCGCGTTCTGGGTCATCTCGATCCTCCCCTACCGGGCAATAAGGCCTCTCAGACGTGAATAGGTGGCGTGCTCGTCGACGTCGGTGGGCGTTTTAGGCGACGACGGCGCTGAGGGTGACGTGGTGGCCCAGCGCCTCCAGTCGCCGACTGAGGCGTTCGGCAACTCGACCAGTGTCGCGGGCGTGGACGACCACCTGATGGCCGTCGTCGAGCAGGGTGGTTGCGGCGCCGCGGCCGAGGCCTTGGGCCGAGCCGGTGATGAGGATGCGGGACATGATCGTGGTGTGCTCTCGGCTGGCTCAGACGAGGAAGCGCTCGATGGGGGCGTTGTCGACATAAATGCGTTGGTCGGTGAACTTCCCCTCAACGAGCGTGAAGATCGAACAGGCGTTGACCTTGATGACGGTGTCGTCGTGGAAATGCCAGACGCTGGTGACTTCGAAGATGACCACGCCGTCGTCTTCCTGCCAGACGTTGATCAGCGGGTGTGCCAGCGACGCGACTTTGCCGAGCAAATGGACCATGCGGGCGAGCAGGGTGTCGCGGCCGGTGATGGTCGGGGCGTTGGCGAAGGTCTGGGTGATGTCGTCGGCGTAGTAGGCGCCGAGTCGGTCGAAGTCCTGTGCCTCCATCGCCTGGAAGTAGTCGGTCAGGAGATCGAGGGTGGCCTGGTCGGCTTGAGGCATCACGGGTTCCTTGCGGGTGGTGACGGTGCGGGTACTCAGTCGGCTGTCGTCGGGCCGGTGGTAGCGGGCCGTTCCGGTCCGTCGCCGGCGCGGTGATGGAAGGCTCCGGTCTCGTTGCCCAAGGCGGTGACGGCGTCGAGCTGCGCCGCGTCCAGCTCGACGTCGGCTGCGGTGGCGTTGGCGTTCAGCTCGTCGATGGTTTCTGCGCCGACGATGGCCGAGGTGACCGCAGGGCGAGACAGCAGCCAGGCCAGCGACACCTGGTACGGTGCCAGCCCCCAGGCCCGGCTGAGCCGGTCGACTTCGCGGGCAACGGCGATCTCTGCACCGGTGAACCCCGCCCCGGAGAAGCGTTGGTCACCGGCGACCTCTCGGTCGAGAACGCCCAGGTCGGCGAGCAGGCCGCCGTGCAGCGGCGCGTAGGGGACGATCGACAACCCGAATCGCTGGCAGGCGGGTCCGAGCTCACGTTCAGCAGCCCGGTCGAGGAGGCTGTACTTCACCTGGGCGGCCACGGGTGCGTTCAGTCGCCGGTCGTCGGCGATCCACAGGGCCTGGGTGACCTGCCAGGCCGGATGGTTAGACAGGCCAACGTAGCGGATCTTCCCCTGCCGGATCAGGTCGTCATAGACGGCGAGGGTTTGCTCCAACGGCGTGTCCGGGTCGGGGTCGTGAGCGTAGTAGAGGTCGATGTAGTCGGTGTCCAGCCGTCGCAGACTCGCCTCGACCTGACGGATGATGTGACGGCGGGACAGGCCGCGGTCGTTGATGTCGTGTCCGACGATGCCGTTGGACTTGGTGGCGAGGATCATCTCGTCGCGGCGGCCGCGAAGGGCGCGGCCGAGGATCTGTTCGGCAGGCTCACGGTCGGCGGCGGCCGGGGCGCCGGGCCGGTCGAAGACCGGCATGTTGCCGTAGACGTCGGCGGTGTCGACGAAGTTGATGCCGAGGTCGATGGCGGCGCCGACGAGCTGGTCGGCGTCCTGCGCGGTGGGGGCGACCCCGAAGGTGGCGGTGCCCAGACAGATCCGGGATACCTTCACGCCGGTCGAGCCGAGGGCGGAGTACTGCATCAGTGTTTCCTTCACTTCCGTGATGGGGGTGACGAGTTCGCGGAGGGCTATCGGGCGGTGTAGCCGCCGTCGACGGGCAGGGCGACGCCGATGATGAAGCTGGCGCCGGGACTGCACAGCCACAGCACGGCGGCGGCGATCTCCTCGGCTTCGCCGAGCCGGTTGATGGGCTGGTTGGCCAGCGCCTGCTGCAGGTCGAGCTCGCCGGCGGCGAGCATGTCGGTGACCATCGGGGTGGCGATGGTGCCCGGGCAGACGGCGTTGATCCGGATCCCGCGGGGTGCGTAGTCGAGGGCGGCGCTGCGGGTCAGGCCGAGGACGCCGTGTTTGGTGGCGTGGTAGGCGGCCCGGCCGGGGTTGCCGACCAGTCCGCCGAGGGAGGAGCAGTTGACGATCGCGCCGCTGCCCTGGCTGCGCATCTGCTTCAGCTCGTGCTTCATGCAGGCCCACACCCCCCGTAGGTTGATCGCGGTCACCCGGTCGAACGCCTCCGCCGGTTCGTCTGCCGCGTCGCAGACCGGGAGCTGGATGCCGGCGTTGTTGAAGGCCATGTCGAGCCGGCCGAACGTGTTGACGGTGGTGGCGATGAGGGCGGCGACCTGGCTCTCGTCGGCGACGTCGCACGGCACGGCCAGCACCCGGTGCCCGGCGGCGGTCAGGTCTTCGGTGATTGACGTCAGCGCCGCCTGGTTGATGTCGGCCAGCACCACCGACGCGCTGGCCTCGGCGAACGCGCGCGCGGTGGCCAGACCCATGCCGGAGCTGGCGCCGGTGACCAGGGCGACCTGGTCGGTGAAGTCGTAGCTCGGATTCATCGGTGACTCCTGTTCGCGCCGGTCAGGCGTGGTCGAGGGCGGCGGTGTCATAAGTGAGGGAGCTGGACAGCTCACGGAAGGCGTCGGCCTGCGCCTGCAGGGTCTGAGCCTTCTGCTCGGCGACGTCGAGGATGGCGGCCAGGGCGATGAACCGGCGGGGTGGCTGCTCCAGGCTGGTGATGGTCAGAAGGGCCTGGGCGAGCTTCGCCGGGTCGCCTTCCTGATGGCCGTTCATGTCCTGGAACCACTGCACGCGTTCAACGTGCCGGTTGGCGTAGTCGTCGATCGACGCGGTGGCGTAGGTGGCCGAGTCCGGGGTCAACAGATCGGTGCGGAAGGAGCCGGGGTTGACGATGGTGGTGGTGATGCCGAACGGCTCGACCTCGGGCTGCAGTGCCTCCATCCAGCCCTCCATCCCGAACTTGGCCGCGGAGTAGGCGGAGTTGAACTCGAACCCGGCCAGTCCCGCACCGGAGGAGATCGAGAGGATGTGCCCGGACCGCTGTCGCCGCATCACGGGCAGCACCGCCCGGGTGACGTTCATCGGACCGACCAGGCCGATGGCGAGCTGGTCGTCGATGTGCGCCGGGGTGAGCTCCTCGAAGTAGCCGCCGTAGAAGTTCGCGGCGTTGTTGACCAGCACGTCGATGCACCCGAACCGCTCAACCGCCGCCTGCGCGGCCGCCTCGGCATCAGCGGGGACGGTGACGTCCAGCCGCACGACCAACAGATCCTCGGCGTCCCCGACGGCCTCCCGAACGGTCTCGGGACGGCGGCCGGTGGCGACCACGGCATGCCCCGCGGCGAGCGCGGCTTGGGCGAAGTGCACTCCCATACCCCGCCCGGTACCGGTGATGAACCAGACCTGCTTCTCCGACATGCACTCTCCTCGCGAATCAGACGAGCGCTAACTATGAACACTCGTTTACAGTCGCTAACTGTAAACGAGTGATAAGATTTCGTCAACCAGGGCGAGAGGAGAGACCGGTCGATGACGAATGCCAGTACCGCTGCCGGCAGCCGTGGGCCCTACCGCACGGGCCTCCGCCGGCGCGAACAGATCATCGACGCCGCAACGGCAGTGTTCGCCGAATACGGCTATGCCGGCGGATCGGTTCGCACCATCGCCGACCGCATCGGTGTGTCACCCGCCTCCCTGCTTCAGCACTTCGGCAGCAAGGAAGGGCTGCTGATGGCCGTCCTGGAGGACTGGGACCGCCGCACCGTCGAAGCCCGCCTCACCGACGTAACCGGGCTGGACTACTTCCGCCGCCTCCCGGAGGTAATTGGCGCCCACCTGGCGCAGCGGGGGCTGCTCGAACTGTTCTCCACCATGGCCGCCGAGGCGACCAGCCCGAGCCATCCAGCCCACAAGTTCATCCAGCAGCGCTACGCCGAAAACCTGGCCACCCTTGCGGCTCACGTGCGAGAAGCCATCGCGACCGGCGAGATCGCCGAACTCACACCGGCTGCAATCGACCACGAGGTGCGTCTGGTGACCGCCGTGCTCGACGGGATCGGGCTGCAATGGCTCCTCGACCCCTCCACCGACGTCACCGGCACCGTCGGGACCTACATCAACCGAACCCTGGTGGCGTGGCGTAATAGCCCCGCCATGGGACCACGCAAGGGGACTCTACCCACGGTCGCTGAGGAGCCAAATCAGTTGCGTGGCAGCGAGATTAGATGAACTGGCTAGGCCAGATCCGATCGTGAACACGTGTGTCCCTAGCGGGCAAGTCTCCCTCCGGACACGATTAAAGACACACGCCTCAGCGGCGTTGGCAGTGACCCGACGGGCCTCGTGGTCGTAGTCGAGCCGAATCCCCGGGGACTGGTACACCTTCTCGCCAGCAGCGGGGTTGGTCTTCAACCGGTTGGCGGAGTCGTAGATGTATTGGACCTGGCTGCCGGTGCTGCGGGTGACGTTGGTGATCCGGTCGTCCGGGTCGTACGAGTAAGTGGTGGTGACGCCGCGGCCGTCGGTGGAGGTGCGAAGCCGCCTGTACTGGTCGTAGGTGTAGTCGCGGCCGCCGAGGCTGGACCCGGTCACCGGGGTGATCGAGGTGGCCTGCTTGTCGGTGTGTTGTAGGTGGTAACGCTGGTCCCGTTATTTGGTGACTTCGCCGTCGCGGGAGTGCCGTCGCTGTTCCAGGTGACCTCGGCCTTCGCCGCGGCCGCGTCGGTGGAGGAGCTGGTTCCCGGCGCCGTTGTATGCGTAGGTGGAGGTGTTCCCGGCGTCGTCGACGCCGCTGGACGCGACCGTGTCTACGCCGAACAAGCCCGCCGTTACCCCGGCTTCGCCGACTATGAGCGGCAAACCGCTGGCATCCGAACCATCCCCGTGCTCGAGCTCACGCGCGCGTAAGCCGCTTGTACGACGCACCCGTGGCCGTCAAAGATCGCGCCGGTGTGCGACGTCGACGTCCTGGGACTGCTCGATGTCGCCGACCGCGTGAACTCTCGGCCCACAGCACTGCCTCGCCTACACCGATCCAACCGGGCGGCGGCGCCACCCTGGCGCGCACTCGACCACCGATGCGCCCAGTCCGTCGAGCCGACCTGCGAGGGCGGTTGCTGGTTTGGCGCCAGCGTCCCAGCTTTAGTGGCCTCGCCGACACCACGCCGGGGCTATCTGGATGCAGCGAATCCTCAGGCAGCTGAACAACGGCATCGCACGACAATCTGCCTTCAAGCGAGAAACGGTGCACGGACGCGATCCGCACCCGAAGTGAACCCCCTGGTACTCCCGTCGGCGTGCTTCGCCTCCGGAACCTTGGTCGGGCTTGACTTGCCGAAGAGAGGGGCAAGACTGGCCGCTAACCGCCCTACTGCCCAGACCCCGCAGCTGTGCTGTTCGTTCGCTGCCACCTGGAGACAGTCATGGGCACGACCACGGCGATCCGTCGAGTAGCCGAGCCGGCACCAGGGCACCGTCGTCGACCTGAACACCCGGCCCCGTTGCCGGGGGCTGCCGGGGCGCCCAGCGAGTATGGAGGGCAACGCGGCGTGTCGATATACGACGTCGCGAAGGCCGCCGGGGTCGCGCCCTCGACGGTCTCCCGGGCGTTCTCCCGGCCGGGCCGGGTCAACGCTCGTACCGCTGAGCGCATCTTCGCCGCGGCGCGTGGCGTCGGCTACCGTTCCGGGGTCCTGCACGGGCCGGCCGGCCAGCGCACCCGCAGCCTCGCCATGGTCACCACCGACATCACCGACCCGTTCTACTCGGAGATCATCCGTGGCGCCCACGAGGCGGCGGGTGAGTCCGGGTACACGATCCTGCTGGCCCACACCCGTGAGGACGCCCAGTTCGAGCGGGACTGGACAGAGCGCGAGCTGCGCGCCGTTGAGGGCGTGCTGCTGACCGGCTCGAGGATGTCGCACAATGCGATCCGGATGCTGGCCAAGCAGAGACCGTTGGTCCTGCTCAACCGGCGGGTACCGGAGGTTCCGTCCGTGATCACCGACAACCGCGGGGGTATGCGTCGGGCCGTCGAGCATCTCGCCGCGCTCGGCCACCCGACAGTCACCTACGTCGCCGGGCCGGAGGCCAGCTGGGCCGACGGGACGCGCTGGGTTGCCCTGATCGAGGCTTGCCACGAACTGGACCTGAGGTTCCGTCGCGTCGGACCGTGCAACACCCCGACGGTCCACGCCGGGTTCGACATCGCGCAGGAGGTCCTCGCGCAGAAGCCGTCGGCCGTGATCGCCTACAACGACGTGATGGCCGTCGGCGTCATCAAGGGGATGCGCAAGGCCGGGGTCCGGGTCCCCGACGACGTCAGCATCATCGGTTTCGACAACGTCGCCCTGGCCGAGATCGTCGAGCCCGAGCTGACCACCGTCGCGGCGCCATTGCGGGCCATGGGGGTCATCGGCGTCAAGAACGTCCTCGCCGCGATCGGCGGGGCGACCCCCAGCCGCGATCCGACCGTCCTCCCCGTCAAGCTCGTCGTCCGCGGCTCGACCGGCCGACGCAGGCCGTACGGAGTCTCGCCGGGGTGGAGCCAGAGCAATGTGTTCTGGTCGGGCCCCAAGGTGGTCACGTGACGGTGGTCGGGTCGAGGTAGCCGAGGTCGGCTGCGCGGCACACCTCCGCCGGAATGCCTGCCGCGAGAGTCTCCTGGACCGGCCAGCTTCTGCCCGCCGGTGGCTGCGACGTGGGTGCCCGCCCCCGCGGAAGGGTCATCAGCGGCCAGCTGCGGCTGACCGGCAGGGGGACGGATCGACGCCGGGCGCCGCGCTGCAGGTCCTGGTGGGACCGCTGAGGCTCGCTGGCCAAGAGTGAAGTCGCCCAATGGCGGTGTGCGGACCCTCGGATCCTTCGTCGATCCCCCCGTCCCTCGGGACCACTTGCGTCTCAGCAAGGCAGAACCACGCTGAGGAAGACCGTGTTTGAAGTTCTGCCTGCGCGGACTTTGCTCCATCAGCGCCACACGCCGTCCGGCAAGGGGTTCGACCCGAGGACGGGTTTCGCGCCGCCCGGGCGTGGACTGGGTAGCCTGGGTGCGCCGGACGAGATGGAGCGGCGGCGATCACCATGCGGCGTGGTGCAGGCACCACTGGAGAGGTCGAACCGGTGCCCTCGTGGGCAGCGTCGACGCCGATCGTGGGTCGGGATGCTCAGATCGCGGCGGCCGATCGGCTGGTGGCGGAGGCCAGGGCGGGCAACGGAGGCGCGCTCCTCGTCGTCGGCGAGGCGGGGATCGGGAAGACCCGTCTGGTCCGCGAGATCACCACCCGTGCGCGACGAGCCGGGTGCAGCGTGCTGATGGGGCACGCCGCACCAGGCGGGGGTACCTACCGTCCCCTGGCCGAGGCGGTGCTCGCCTACGCCCGGGACGGCTTCGACGTCGACGCCCCCGACCTGCGGCCGTTTCGCTCCGCGCTGAGCCGCTTGGCGCCGGGATGGGCCGATGAGGACGCCGACCGGTACCTCGACCGGGAGCCGGCGGGGCCCGATCAGGTCTTGGTGCTGGGGGAGGGCCTGCTGCGCTTGCTCATCGTCGCCGGTTCGGGCTCGGGGTGTCTCCTGGTCGTGGAGGACCTGCACTGGGCGGACGCCGACACGCTCGCCGTCCTGCAGTACCTGGTCCGGTCCGCCCGCACCAGCCAGGTGCTGGTGGTGCTCTCCACGCGTGACGAGCCCTCGTCACCGATCGGCGTGTTGGCCGGTCAGGACGGCCTCCACGTCACGTGGCTGGACCGGCTCGACGACGAGGCGGTCGCCGCCCTCGCCGAAGCCCACGCCGGTCGACCGCTGTCCGACCCGGTGCGGACGTTGGTGGTCGACGCCGCCGACGGGCTACCGGTCCTCGTCGAAGAGCTCGTGTCCGGTGCGCTGGACACGCCATCGGGTCCGGTGCCGATGCCTCGCACGTTCGCCGGGCTGGTCACCCGTCGCCTCGACGCGCTCAGCCCGGACACGCAGCGCGTGCTCCGTGCCGCGTCCGTCCTCGACCAGGAGCCGGACTGGACGCTGCTCCCGGGCGTCGCCGGACTGGAACCGTCACTCGTGTCGGACGCCCTGCGCCACGCAACGGGACTGCTCACCCAACGTGGCTCCACTCTCGTTTGGCGACACGCCCTGACCCGCAGCGCCGTCAGGGCGTCAGTCCCACCGACCGAGCGCACCTTCCTGGTCGGTCGGGCGGCCGACCTGCTGCAGGCACGGGACCGTCCCGCTGACGACGCGCTCGCCGCAGCGCTGCTCGTCGAGGCCGGTGAACGCCGTCGCGGCGCCAGTGTGATGGTGCGACTCGCCCGCCGCGACCTCGGCCGTGGGGCATTGTTCAGCGCCGGGGACTGGCTGGAGCGCGCGGCGGAGCTCGGCGCCGAGCCCACCGAAATCGTCCGCGAGCGGGTACGCCTGCTCACACTGCAGGGGCGCGCGCCGGAGGCCCTGGAGGTCGGGTCGGCCGTTCTGGACCAGTTGACGGGGGACGAGCACGCGGAGCTCTGTCTGCAGCTGGCCCGCACCGCGGTGACCGCCGCTCGCTGGAAGCAGGCCCGCCGTCTGGTCGAGCGGGCGGGACGATCGGCGGACCCGCTGTCGGCGACCCTGCTCGCCGAGGCGTGGTTCGGGGAGGGTGACGTAGAGCGGGCCGGTCAGCTCGCGCGGGTCGCGGTCGACGGTGCGGACGCGGCCAGCCAGCCGGCGACCTTGTGCGCCGCGCTAGTGATCGCCGGTCGCTGCGCCTCACGAACATCGGCCGCGGCGGCTGTCGTCGAGCTGGCCCGGGCGGCACAGTGCGCCGCTGAGCACGGCCTGGTCCCGTGGCGGGTCGAGGCGCTGTTCGGGATCGGACTGTGCGAGCTGACCGAGGGTCAGCCGATGGTGTCCCTGCCTGAGGCCCGCGAGCTTGCCCTCGACGCGGGCCTACTCACCCAGGTCCTGTCGATCGACGTGATCCTGTCCGAGCTGGCGATGACCTGCGACGGTCCGGTCGCGGCGGAGCCGACGGCTCGACAGACCCTGGAGCAGGCCGAGGCTCTCGGACTGCTGGGCCTGGCGGGGATGTGCCAGCTGACCATTGCCGCTGCCCGCGGGGTCGCCGGCGACACCCACGGCATGTCACTGGCCCTCGCCACGGCCGCCGCATACCCCGACGTGCCGCTGGAGAGCATTCTGCTGGCGTCGCCGGTCCGCGCGCTGCCCTGTCTCCTGGATCACGACCTCGCTCGCGCAAACACCCTGATCGACGAGGGCATGAGCCGGCTGATGCGGCACGGCGCCGCGGCACCCGTCACCTACTGGGGGCTGTGGGGTCTCCTGCGAACGATCGAGTCCGACCGCGATGAGGAGGCGCGTGACTTCCTCCGCACCGCCGCCGTAGGCCGAGCCAACGTGAACCGCGCCGGACTGGCATACGCGGACGCCGTCCATGCTGGCAGGACCGACGATCCCGATCGGGCGTGGGAGCTCGTCCTCGCCGGCGACCGGCTGATCGCGGACCGGCCGTGGTGGGGGCGACTGCTGCGGCTGCTCGTGGCGGAGCGAGCCGTCCTCGACGGCTGGGGCGACCCGGTACCCGTCCTGCGGGCTGACCTGCTCGCTCATCAGGCAGCCGGAGAGACCCGCCTCGCCCGCATCTGTCGCGACGTGCTGCGGCAGGCCGGCGCCGAGACCCGACGTGGTCGCGGTGACACACCGGTCCCGCCACAGCTCGTGGCGCTGGGGGTCACCAGTCGAGAGATGGACGTCCTTCGACTGGTGGCGCAGGGACTCACGAATGCCGAGGTGGCCAAGCGCCTGGTCGTCTCCCCACGGACCGTTGATACGCACGTCGCCAGCCTCCTGGCCAAGACCGGAACGTCGCGCCGAGCCCAGCTGCGCGACCTTTCGACCGGCGGGTCCGACGCCACCATCCCCAACCGGTGAGACGACCGACCGAAGCGCGGCTGGAACCCTTAGGCCGCCTGGCGCCGCTGGCGTGGCGGGTCCGCCTCACGTGCCCCGTCGGCACGGCCGAGGGCGACATCGACGACACCGCGCAACGAGGCGTCAGGGTCTTCGGTCAGCGAGGGGTGCTGCCAGACCACGTAGCCGTCCGGTCGGACCAGGACCGCACCGCTCGCGCCCAGCCCGTAGCGACGGGCAAGGGCTCCAGGGTGGGCGAGCTCGTCCGACACGTCCCGGCCCAGGGTCAGCGTCGTGATCGGCAGACCGTCGGACGCGAGACCGTCGGCGGCACGTCGCCACGGGGCACCGCGCGGCCCGGTCAGCACCGTGAGGTGGTCACCGAACAGATCAAGGGTGGACGCCCCGCCACTGGGACGCCGAACCCACAGATGTGGGGCGCGGCCGCCCACGCCGACGCCGCTGCCGAACACCGGTGACGAGTAGTGCACCCCGATGTCCCAGGCAAGACCGTCGGCCTCCTCGTTCGGCCCACGCTGCAGGGACCGCCGAACGTTGGCCTCGCCGATGGGCCGGCGCTCGAGCTCATAGCTGTCCAGGAGGCTCTCGTCCGCCCAACCGCGAAGGACCCAGGCCAGCTTCCAGCCGAGGTTGTGCGCCCCGTGGATCGCGGTGTTCATCCCGGTGCCCCCGACCGGTGTGGTGCGATGCGCGGCGTCCCCGACGAGGAAGACCGGGCCGGCGCGGAACGTCGTCGCGAGGTGGCCGCCCATGACGAAGGGCATGACCGCAAGGATCTGCGGTTCCAGGTCTGGCACACCGGTGCCGACCCGCAGGACGTCGGCGATCCGCTCGGGAGTCCAGTCGCCGAGGCGCTCGCCGGGTTCCGCCCGCAGCTCTCGGGCGTAGATCCAGCGGTCGTCCGCGCTCGTCGGGACGAACAGGCCCTCCGCGCCGGTCACCTGGACGGCGTTGATCGCGGAGGGCCGTCGGGACATGCGCCGAGTCAGATCCGCACGGAAGGTGACGGAGAGAAAATCGCCCAGCGTTCCGAGGTCAGCGACCTGGACTCCCATGGCGGAGCGGACCCTGCTCCAGGGACCGTCGGCGCCGACGACGTAGCGAGGGTGCACGTGGTATCGCCGGCCGTTCGTCAGGTCGGTCAGCTCGGCGTCGACGCCGGTGGGTCCGACGCCGAGGTTGGTCAGCTCGGTCGCGAACCGGATCGTCCCGCCCTGCTCGACGAGGTGGTCGCGGAGGACCGGTTCGAGATGGTCCTGCGGTATGCACGCGGGGACAACCGGGCTGACCGCTCGGGCCTGCTCCTCGGTCGGATACCCGAACGGCACCGTGGCCTGCGCCGGCGAGAGGAGGGTATGCGAGATCGCGAAGGTCGGCTGCACCTTCATCCCGCCGGCGGCGGCCCGCTGGTCGATGCCCCAGCCTCGCAGCAGCTCCATGGTTCGGGTGCTGACGCCGGTGGCCTTGGGAAACGGTGACGTGCCGGCGTGCCGCTCGACCAGCAGAACGTCAACGCCGTTCCGGGCAAGGGTGATCGCGGCGGTGAGACCCGCCGGCCCGGCTCCGACCACGAGGACGGCCGGTCCGTCGGTGTGGTGCTCGGGGGTGTTCGTGATGGTGGACATGGTTGGCTCCCTGGCTCGAATGACAACGCCCTCAGCGTGGGTCGTCAGCGGGGAGTGGCGGATCCGTCGTCGCTACCGAGTTAAATCCCTCGACGGTGCACCTACTCCGCAGCCGAGCGACCGTCTCCGTGTGGTGACGGCGGGTGCGCTGAGGCACAGCACAGTTCCGGGTGACTGCGGTCGAAACCTCCGACGGCAGTCACCCGGAACCCGGTATGCGTGGCCTCCGTGCCTCAGTTGTCGAGCGTCACCGTGAGGTCCTCGGCGCCGCCAGGATGGTCGACGATCTGGACGACACCTCTCGCAGTCGCGTAGGCGCCTGTGCCGCCGGTGACACCGACCGTCACGGTGAGCGGCACCGTCGGCGGACCGGTGGGTCCGTCACCGATCCCCTGGAGAACCAGCTGACCTTCGGGCAGCTCCACGATGGTCAGCCACTGGGTGGTGAGGACATTCGGCTTGGTGCCCACGACGGTGAGCACGGTGCCGGACCGGCCCACCGTTCTGCCGTTCCGCAGCACGCGGTCCGAGCTGATGATCTGGTCACCGAGCCCCAGTGCGGGTCCCTTCTCCCCGACGTCGATCACCGAGAACTGTTCCGTCTGCGACGTCAGGTGCAGGACCTGTTGGTGTCCCCCGTGAGTGGACGGGACGGCCGACGCCGGCATGGCACCTGACAGGACCAGGACACCTCCGGCGGTCGCAACGAGACCCGCGGTGGCGAGCCAGATGATGTGCTTCTTGCGCATGATGCTCCTCTGTTGGACTGTGTCCACCAGAGTCATCGCGTCGGGCTGGCGCCACATCGGTGACCGGCACCGAGTTAGGCCCCGCTTCCTGCCAACCCGAAGTCAGGCTGAGCTCGCTCCAGGCACGTGCTCAATCGCGGGACGACGTGTGCGCCACCACTAGCGCCGCCGACTCTGTCCAAAGGCTCGCAACCTGGCATCGACCGAGCGGCCTGCGCCATCCAGTGATGGGGCACGTCGGGGATCGACGTTTGCTGCGACGATCAGGACGGTGAGAAAAGCTTCGTCACGCCGGTCGATCCGTGTGGCGACGGATGACGACCGTCATCGAGGCTTAACGGCTGTCACCTGAGCGTCCAGTGTGTCGGCTCGAGCGGCGTGTACGAGCATACGGTTCCCATCTGGAGGGTGCTGCGCAGGTGAGCGGCGAGGGTCGGGTGGACCTTGTCGATCTTGGTCAGGGCATCGCGGACGCGGGCACTGACGGTCTTGCGGGCCCGCTCGCTCTGGTCACCGAGGCGTCTGGGCCGACCGCCCAGTCCCGTGGCCGCCGCCAGGTGGTGGAGCAGGGCGTCGCGCTCGCCGCGGAGATGCTCTGCCCGGTCCAGGTCGTTCCACTCCTCGGCCTGGTCGATGTCGGTGGCGAGGCTCGCCAGCCGGGCCCGGAACTCTGCTTTCGCCCGGTCGTCGAGCACCGGGTCGGCGCCGGGGGCGCCCAGGGGAAGGGACCGCGGGTCGCCGACGAGGCTGAGTACGTGGACCTCGCGTCCCTGGGCTTCGACCAGGACCGCGATGTCGCGTAGTCCCTTGGAGTCCGCGAGTTCGGCAGTCTTGCCGTCGTATGCCAGGTGCCATCGGTCGTCGCGGCGTCGTAGCTCGTTCCTTGGGCGCTGTGCGACTGGGTTCGTCAGATCGGCCAGGGCCGCCTCGGACAGTCGACTCCATCCGGCCGCACCGAGCCGTTCGTGCATGGCCAGGGCGGCTCGGAAGTGAGCGGCCGCCGCGCTGTGGTCGCCGCGTGCGGCGGCCAGTGCGCCCAGGTGATGGTCGACGGCGGCGTGGTAGGAGGCGCAGCCGCCGATGATGACGTGGCTGCCGGCGAAGGGTAGGAGTTGCCGGTAGGTCCAGGCCCGCTGGGCCTCTGAGCCGGCGACCGCGAAGACAACAGCTGCGACGGCCAGCGCCTCCAGGCTCTGGTCGGTGGGAATGTCCAGGACGCTGAAGTCGCCGAGGGCCGCGTTCGCCGCGGCGATGTCGCCCCGGACGGCTGGGGCCCACGCGTCGAACATCGGGAACATCGGCCACAACGGATCCAGCGCGCCCATGCCCATGGGCAGCTCGCCATCCAGCTCTGCCTGCCTGACCTCCGCGCCGCCCAGGGCCACCAGGGACCACCGAAGGCTGCAGAAGCATCCGACGGCGTCGGGGATGCCGATGGCCATCCCGAGCCGGCAGGCCTCGTCGGCCAGCCTCGCCGCTTCGTCGGTGTGACCGGCTATCTGGGCGAACGTGGCTCGTCGGGTCAGGGCTGCCCAACGACCGCGAACATGCCCGAGCTCTTCCGCCATGGCCGTAAAGGCGAGCAGCTCGGACCGTCCGGCGGGATCTCCCAGCTCGATCAGAGCGGCGGCTCTCAACAGGTGTGCCTCGGCGACGAGGTCGCGGTCGCCGCACGCGGTCGCCGCTTCGAGCATGCCCACGATCACCGGAAGCCGGCTGGCTGCGCTGCCCGGAACCCACATCGAGTCCTGCAGGGCGAGCCGGGCGGTGGCGAGCGCCCGATCGTCGCCCGATGCCACCGCCAGCTCGACCGCCTGCTGCGCAGCCGGCGTGATCCGGGGGTCAGAACCGGTGGCGACCGCATGGTGCAGCGACCGCGCGAAGGCGGCATAGACCTGGGACCTCAGCGCGAGCGCCTCCGGATGATCGAGCCAGCAACTGGCCGGCCAGCTGGAGCAGGTCGACGAGCTCGGTGTTGCCCGATCCTGACCGGTCCCCGAGGGACTGCATACCCAGCGCCCCGCGGGCGAGAAGGTCGGGATCGTGAGAGTCCCGTCCGAGAAGCGCGACCTCACGGAACCGCTGCATGGCCAGGTCGGTCATCCCGGTCCGCTCATGAGCGGCGGCGAGCTCCAGCAACAGCTCCGCCCGTGCGACGAGCCCCCCGAGGTCGTGCTCGTCCATGATGCGCAGCGCCTGGAGGTAGTGGGCGCAGGCGTCGTCATGCCCGAGCCGCGCGGTTGCCTCGCGCGCTGCGAGCACGGAGTACTCCATGGCCTCGCGCAACGCCCCGCTGCCGGCAGCCAGCAGATGACCAGCGATCCGAGCCGCCCCGACACCCACCGGCCGGCCGAGCAGCGCCCGCCCGACCGCGAGGTTCGTCGCCGCGCGCTCCGAGGTAGGCAGGCCTGCCAGGATCGTCTCGCGGTACAGATCGTGGGTGAAGCGAGGTTCCGCGGAACTCCCGGCCAGCACCCCTGCCACCAGCGCTTCGTCCAGCATCGACGGGAGCTGGTCGGCGTCGACCCCGATGTGCGTGAGCAGAACGACGTCTATCTCCCGCCCGATCACGGCCGCCGTGTCCAGCAGCCGCGCGCAGTCGTTTGACAGCCTGGCCAACCGTCGACGAAGCGTCTCGGCGACGCCTGCCGGCACCACGTCCTGCCCTGAGTCGCCGTAATCCGGGCTATCCCCTTCGGGGCTGTCGTGGTCGGGTGACGAACCTTGCGCCACCAGTAACCTGGCCAGCTCACGCACGAAGAACGGATTCCCGCCGCTTCGCCGCCACAGCTGCGCAACGGCCCGCGGCCCGGGTTTGGGACCGGTCATCGCGGCGACCATCGCCTCGACCCCAGCAGGGCTCAACCCGGTCAGCGCCAGCTGCTGAGCCGTGCCGGCCAGCCGCTGCAGCTCAGCTGGGGCCTCGAGGTCACGGTAGGCACCGACGACAAGCACGCCGCTTCCGGCCACCGCCCGGGTGACGAAGCTCAACAGCCTCAGCGTTCCCTCGTCCGCCCACTGCAGGTCGTCGATAACGACGGTCACGAACCGACCTTCGGACAGTCCTCGCAAGCAGGCCACGACCGCCTCGAACAGTCGAAACTGCGCGTCGCCGGCTGCGACCGCGCCCATCGGCTCACCGTCCGCCGTCTGGCTGGCGACCTGGGGTTCGTCGAGCAGGCGGGCCGCCGCACCGAGGTGTGCGCCTTCGAGCCGCGCCGCTCTCGCCACCTGCGACCACGGCCAGTACGGCGGGACTCCGGGGCCTTCCCAGCAGAACCCACGCAGGACGACGGCACCCGACTGCTGGGCTTCGTCGACGAGAGCCGCCAGCACCGAGGTTTTTCCGATGCCGGCCTCGCCGCTGACCAGGAGGAACTGTCCCGAACCCGCCTGAGCGTCGTGGAGCACGGCGCTAGCCGCGGCTAGCACCGCCTCCCGGCCGACCAGACTGGGGCCGCGACTCATCGAGTCAGCATGACCGGTTCACGGCCGCAGCTCCAAGATCAGGTTCATCGGCGCCTGGACGTCGAGTCGGCGGACCTGGGAGAACCCGGCCTCTGAGGCCAGTGCCCGAAGCCGGCTCTCCCCAGCCTGCGCCCCCAGCGGCTCCGAGGAGGTCGCCGTTTTCTGCGAGACGGCATTGGGTGTGCAGGCGAGAGTCGACACGGCGTAGAACATGCGGCCGACCGGGTTGAGGTTGTCCTCGACGTTGTCGCCTCCAGCGGGCTCCACCAGAAGCACGGCACCGGTCGGGGCGAGCGCCGCCCGGGCCCGGACCAACGTTGCGCGGGGATCTCCGATGTCGTGCAGCGAGTCGAAGAAGGTGATCAGGTCGAATCCTGATGTGGGAAGGGCGGTCGCGGCGACCACCTCGAACTTGACCGTCGACTCCCCGGCCTGGGCTGCTGCGGATCGGGCGTGGGCGATCGACGCGTCGTGGTAGTCGAAGCCGGTCACCCGTGCTGCCGGGTACAACCCCGCGATCGTACGAGTTGGCCCGCCATATCCGCAGCCGACGTCGGCCACCGAACCGCCCGCCGCCAACGCAGCCGGCGCATTGGACAGTGCGCTGATAGCGGCGGCAATCAGGTCAGTCGGCAGGGCGACCTGGGTGAACGAATCGGTGCCGTGCCAATGCTCAGCGGTCCGTTCATGCCACCCAAAGCCCCGTCCGGCGCTGAAGGCCTCACTGAACACCGGGAAACCAGCACCCATCGACGACATCATCGAGGCCGCGGCATCGATCAGCGCCCCGCCCGGACCGTAGTAGATGGCGCCCGCTACGTCCTCGGGCAACGTGAACGCCTCCGTGTGAGGGTCGTAGGTCAGGTAACCACCGGCTGCCTGCGCGCGCAGCCACTCCCGGACCAGCGACGGCTCGACCTTCACCCGCTCCGCGACCTCGGCGGTCGTCAGAGGACCCGCGCCGGCCAGCGCCGCCCACAGCCCGCTCCGCACCCCCAACGAGGTGAGCAGGACACCGAGCGCGGCCCCCAGCTCGGTGATGATCCTGCCCATCTGTGCCTCGACTGCCGCCGCCAGTTCGTCGGCGTCAAGATCGGTCGCCTGCGCTTGCATTGTGCTCATGTCGCTCCCTCGGTCTTGGGCCGATCCGACACCGGCCCGATATCGAGAAGGCGCGAGGTCTCGCCTCGCGGTCGCGAGGAAGCACCCCGCGCGGCACCGGCGGGGACGACGGAAGCAGTAGCCCTGCATCGCCGTCGGCCCGTTCGTCATCGCCTCATAAGGCCAGCGGGTCTTGCCGGAATGTTTCGCCGCTGGCCACCATCGAAGGGGCGCCCGAACCGGCGCCCCGAGCAAAGCGAGGCGATGAGATGGTCGACGGTCAGTTCGATGTGATCGTGGTGGGGGCACGGTGTGCGGGTTCTCCGACCGCGATGTTGTTGGCCCGCAAGGGCTACCGGGTGTTGGTGCTGGATCGGGCGACGTTTCCGAGTGACACCCTCTCCACGCACTGTGTGCAACCGCTGGGAGTCGCCGCGCTGCAGCGGTGGGGACTGCTGGACGAGCTGACGGCGACGGGATGCCCGCCCATCGATACGTTCGTCTTCGACTTCGGCCCGTTCGTGATCAGTGGCGCCCCCGGGACGGACGACGCTCCGGTCGCCTACGCCCCACGACGGATCGTCCTGGACAAGCTGCTCGTCGACGCCGCCGTCGCGGCTGGCGCGGAGGTCCGCGAAGGGTTCACCGTCGAGGAGGTGCTGTTCGAGGACGGCCGCGTTGTCGGCGTTCGCGGACACGCCAAGGGCGGTCAGTCCGTCACCGAGCGGGCCAGGGTCGTGGTCGGCGCTGACGGACTGCACTCGCTCGTCGCGAAAGCGACCCAGCCTGAGCAGTATCACGAGAAGCCCGCCCTGTTGTGCGGGTACTACTCGTACTGGAGCGGCCTACCGATGCACGGCCGCTTCGAGAACTACATCCGACCCAACCGCGGCTGGGCAGCCTTCCCCACCCACGACGACCTGACCCTGGTCGTGGCCGGATGGCCCTTCGCCGAGTTCGCCAAGAACAAGACCGACGTGGAAGGCAACTACCTACGCACGTTCGCGCTCGCTCCCGAGTTCGACGAGCGGATCCACTCGGCCCACCGGGAAGCTCGGGTCATCGGCACCGCCGTGCCCGGCTACTTCCGCAAACCCTTCGGCCCCGGGTGGGCGTTGGTCGGGGACGCCGCCTACAACAAGGACTTCATCACCGCCCAAGGCATCGCCGATGCCTTCCAAGACGCCGAACGGTGCGCCGCCGCACTCGACGAAGCATTCTCGGGCGCCCGGCCCTTCGACGACGCGATGGGCGACTACCAGTCCAGCCGAGACTCCCACGCCCTGCCCATCTACGAGTTCACCGCTCAGCTGGCATCTCTGCAGCCTCCGTCGCCGCAGCTCCAGGAGCTCCTCACCGCCATCCACGGCAACCAAGACGCTATGGACGGGTTCGCCCGCGTCAACTCCGGCGTGACATCACCAGCCGACTTCTTCTCCGAACAGAACGTCGGCCGCATCTTCGCCGACGCCCAATAGGACCTCGACGACCTCAGCCGGTGGCGGCGCCAGGTTTCGTCGTCGGTGCCGTGATCTCGATTGGGGAACTGGGCCGTCGACGCTGACCTGCGGGATGTCGAGAGCCCAGCTCCACGTCCTCGTGACCTGGTGTTGCGGAGCGGTCGCCTCCGCGCTCGCCGGCCGCTACCCCTGGCGGATCGTCGCAGTGACGGACCGGACGTGCTTGCCCTGGGTGATGGCGAGCGTGTAGGTGCCAGGCCGCAGCGGCTCGGTCTCGGTGACGAGGTAGCTGAGGCCGCGCCCGGCCAGCAGGAAGGGACCGGACGCCAACGTGAGCCCGTCGCGAGTGACGGCGACACTGCCGGTTGTCGTCGTACGGGGGTCGCCGGTCGGCTTCGGCAGCCGCTGGCAGGTCCACGTGATGCCGGGGCGGCACGAGAGCACGATCTGGCTCGTCGGCCCGGGCGCACCGCCGAGCGCGGTCGGGGGGTTCGGCCCGACCTGCCGGGCCTGCTGGTTGCCGGTATCCGCCGTGAGGACGATGGCGCTGCTCGTCGTCGCGACCGCCAGCGGGTTCTGCAGCAGCGTCTGGTCGGCCGGCTTGCCGTTCCCGTTGAAGCAGACCAGTCTTGACCCTCGTCTGGCCCAGGAGAGCCATGTTGCGTTCACAGTGACCGACATCGAGGCGGCCATGGGGGAGAACGAAGTGGTGATGCCGCTGTACGAGCCGTTTGCCGGTTACCGATGTGCGGTAGTGCTCATCAACCACCAGCCGGTCGAGCTCATTCAGACGACGTTGTCCGAGAGAGACATCTGGGGCGGCGCCGCCTTACGCGACAGTGTTCTCTACCCCGAGAACTGAACCGCCCCCTCTGCTCCACCTGGAACTCGGCGCGGACATCGACTCGTGGGGGAGCGGCCCCATGGCGACGTACTCACCGACTCTGCGTCTGACGGGCGGATGGCGGAGACGTCCACACTGGCCCATGCCGACCCGCCGCGGGCTCCGACCGGCTAGAAACGCCCTCAGGTTCCGAGAGTTTTGCAACGGTAGCCTCGCCGGATGGCGAAGAGGAAGTGGTCGGACCTGACGGCAGGTCAAAAGTCCGCCACGTGGGTGGGTGGCGTTCTGGAGCTGGTGATTACTGTCGCGGCGATGCGGGATCTTGCCCGGCGGCCGGCGGCTGAGGTGCGGGGACCGAAGGCGGCCTGGTTCGTATCCTTTGTCGTTCAGCCCTTCGGGCCCCTTGCCTACTTCGCCGTGGGCCGCCGCTGACCAGTAGGCCCAGCCCTGGTGTTGCCTCGCGTGAGACCCAGTTCACCGGGGCGTGGATCGACGAACCCTTGATCCAGCGCGCGCCGAGTATCAGTTGGTCCAGCTGCGACGCAGGACATAGGCCACGCTGAACCGGTCGAGAACACCACGCCTGCATGTCCGGCAGCAGCCGGTCGGTGATCCGGGAGACGGTGTCCTCGGACACCGCGGGCCGCACACCTTCGCGCGATGTTGACGGCGGCCGACGGTGGCGGCTGGTGTTGCGCACCACCGTCGGCTGTCGGACCGCTACCGCGAGGGGGGTGGCTGGAAGCCGCCGAGGACGTGCTCGAGGTGGCGGGCGACGTCGACGGCGGTCCGGTCTTCCAGGTATGGCGCGATGATCTGAATCCCGACGGGCAGCCCCGCGGCGGTGACTCCGGCGGGGGCGACCGCGGCGGGTAGGTAGGACCCGCCGGCCAGGCCGGTCCAGGTGGACAGGTCGGTGTACGGCCGCGGTGAACCGTTGACGGTGATGGTTCGGGAGGCGATGTCAGGGGTGTGGTCGTGGTGGATGGCTGCTACCGGTGCCACGGGGGTCAGGAGCGCGTCGTAGTCCTGGAAGTAGGTGGCCCAGCGCGCTCGCAGCTGGTGGCGGTGTTCGTTGAGGTGGTTCCAGTCCGACGCTCCGGGGGAGACCGCAGCGGCGAAGAGCCGCTCGAACACCTCGCTGGCTTCGTCCAGCGGCACCGGGCGGGTCCGGTCGTCCAGCTGGGCGCCCGCCGTTCGAAGCTGGTCGACAGCGTGGACCAGCACGTCGAGGACATCCGCGTCGACCGGGCAGGTGGCGTCATCGAGCCACACCCCGATGCGGTAGTCGCCCAACGACCGGCCGCGCGACTCGGGTAGCCGAAGCCTCCAGGCGGTCGCCGCCGCGGAGTCGGGGCCGGCCAGGACGTCGAGGGCGAGGTCCAGGTCGTCGGCGGAGCGGGCGATCGGACCCAGCACGGCCATGTCGGGGGTGCTGAGGGTGCCGGGCGGGCCAGGGATGTGGCCGCGGGTGGGCACGATGCCGAAGCTCGGCTTAAGGGTGAAGACGCCGGTGTTGTGGGCGGGCTGGCGCAACGAGCCACGGATGTCGCTGCCGAGCTCGAGGCCGGTCAGCCCGGCGGCGACGGCGGCGGCCGCTCCGCCGGATGAGCCACCTGGGGTGCGGTCCAGGTCCCAGGGGTTGTTGGTGGTCCCGAAGACCGGGTTCGTGGACTGCCAGTCCATGGCGTAAACCGGCAGGTTGGTCTTGCCGAAGATGATCGCCCCTTCGCGGCGCAGCCGCGCGACGGCGTCGGCATCCCTGGCCGGCACGTATGCGGCGAGGTCCGGAGCGCCGGCAGTGGTGCGCATCCCTGCGGTCTCCAGTGCGTCCTTGATCGTCATCGGCAGGCCGTGCAGGGCGCCGGTCGCATGTCCGCGTGCGGTGGCCCGGTCGGCGGCGTCAGCCGCCGACCGGGCGCGGTCGACGTCGAGCGTCACGACCGCGTTCAGCGCAGGGTTCCGCACCGCGATGCGATGCAGGTAGGCGTCGAGGAGCTCTCGGCTGCTCACCCGGCGGTCTCTCAGGGCGGCGACGAGGGTGCTCGCGGAGACGGTGTCGAGGTCGATGGCGTCGGGGCGGGTGGCAAGCGAGCCGGGGACGGTCGCGGCGGTTGTGGTGATCATGGCTGGTTTCCTTCGGTCGGGGTGGGGTGGGACGTCACGACGATCGCCGTCGACGGGGGTCGGCCACATCGGGGGATCCCCCCTGCCGGCCACCCGCTCTGCGCCGAGGGTGAGGGTCCAGGAGAGCCCCTACGATGGGGATGTGCTGCCGTCCGAGCCGCACTCCCCGGGCCCCGGAGAGTTGATCGCCGCCGGCGGCGCGGCCTACGTCGATGACCGGTTCGACGAGGCGAGGGCCCAGTGGGAGCAGGCGTTCCGCGCCTTGCACGACGTGGGCGCGTCCGCCGCCGCCGCCCGGGTCGCGACGTTGCTGGGGGAGCTGCATTGGGGCGGCCTCGGCAACGCCTCGATCGGTCGTGGCTGGTTGGAGCGGGCGAGACGTCTGCTGGACGAGGCCGGACCGTGCGTCGAGTGGGGCTACTGGGAGCTGGCCCGGCTCGCCTGTGACCGCCCGGACATCGTGGCCCTCGAGCGCGCTGCCGACCGAGCCTTGGCGCTCGCGATCGAGTACGCCGACACGGCGCTACAGACCCGAGCGTTGGCCGACGGGGGCTTCGCGCGGGTGTGCCAGGGTCGCCTGACCGAGGGGTTCGCCCGGCTGGACGAGGCCTTGGCCGCGCTCACCGGCGGCGAGGTGACCGACCCGTTCGCCGTGAGCACATCATGGTGCGCGCTGTTGTCGGCATGCGACCGGGCCGGAGATCCCGAGCGCGCCAGGGAGTGGCTGCGCGCTGTCCAGGCCGGCGTCCTGGTCCCGGCCGACGGACGTCCCCGGATGCTGGGTGCGCACTGCCAGATCGCCCTGGGTGGCGTCCTCTGTTCGGTGGGTCGCTTGGCGGAGGCTGAGGAGACTCTGTCGGTAGCCCTCGAACCCGGCGGTGGCGCTACCTTCGCCCAGCGCGTCTTGGCCACGGCTCGGCTGGCCGAGCTACGGGTCCGATCCGGCCGACTGGACGAAGCTGCTGAGCTGCTCGCGACGATCGCCGATGTCGAGGCGGCTGTCTGGCCACTGGCCTTGCTCCACGTCGCGCGTAACGAGTTCGCCGAAGCCATAGGGGTGTTGCGACGCGGCCTCGACGCCGTCGCCGGCGATGTGCTGCGCCAGGCGCAATGGCTGTCGCTGCTCGTCGAGGCGCAGCTCGCCACACCGGACGCCATCAGCGCCGCAGTCACTACGGACCGGCTGCGCCAGCTCGCCGACACCACTGACTCGACGGTCGTCGGCGCATACGCGGCCCTAGCCAGCGGCCGAATCGCGGCCAGTACAAACGATGTCCGCGCGGCGGCGGAGTTGCTGGCCAGCGCCGAGAGGCGGTTCGACGAAGCGGAACGACCCGTCGAGATGGCGCAGGCGCGCCTCGCCCGGGCGGAGACCATCCAGACAGAGGCACCCATTGACGCGGTGGGACTTGCGCGTGCTGTGCACGCGACCGCGGTTCGGCACGACCTGCCAGGGTTGCGGGACCGCAGTGCAGCTCTGCTGCGCCGCCTCGGCGCCACCCCACCCCGCAACGCGACAGCCAGCAACAGCATCGCAACCCTGACGGCGCGTGAGGTCGAGATCCTTGACGGTCTGCGTCAGGGCGACAGCAACGCCCAAATTGCCGGGCGGCTCTTCCTGTCGCCGAAGACCGTGGAACACCACGTGAGCCGCATCTTCGTCAAGCTCGGCGTGCGAACCCGAGCGGAGGCCGCCGCGATGGCGGCCGCAGCCGGTCCTCTGGCCGGCGGATAGAACCGCACCGCACAGCCGTTGTGAGACCAGGTCCGGGGTGAATTTCTGGCTTCTGCCTTGGTGCGAGGGTGGCGGCGTAGCAGAGGCGCGGTTGTCGCCACACCGCCGGGTTGCCGTCAGAGGTCAGAGGGTGATGATGACTTTGCCTTGGGTGTGGCCGTCTTGGACGTGTGCGGGTGCGTGGGCGGCCTCGTCCAGCGGGTAGGTGGCCTGGACGCGCGGCGTGTATGCGCCGGCTGCGCCGAGGTCGGCGGCGCTGGCGAGCGATGACGACCGACCGGCGTCCCCGTCCAACGCGGCCGCAGGTCGCCTCACCGCTCATCGACGTGGCGCGGCCGGCGAAGGCCTGGGCGATGAACAGCCAGTCTCGAGCCGGTCCCGGCGTTGCCGTCAACGTCGTATCGGCCAGGCGGCGTCGCTGGACGACCACGAGCGCGAGCTCGAGACGTCGGCATACGCCTTCTTCCCCGCTCTCGACGGCGGTGCCCCGCAGAGACCTGCCAGGGAGGCGCGGGCCAAAACAGGTGGTTCGGCTCAGGTGAGGTGGATGCCCTCCAGGCAGTCAAGTAGCGGCTTTCAGGCCTGACGCCTCTCAGCGGGGTCGTGGCGTCGCCCGCACCGGGGTGATGCCGCGACCCTGGTCCGCGCGTCAACCTGGTGGGCAGCCCTGGGCGGGCAGTCAGGTGAGGGCGGTGATCGCTCTCTGGCTGCGCATCACCTGAGGTACTTTCCGAGGATGGACGTCGTTGAGTTCACCCCCGATCGTGAGCGGTACGCCTACACCTTCGGCGGCACGGCGCCCGTGATGACCGTCAAGCCCGGTACGGCCCTGAGGCTCTGGTCTGATGACGCGTTCTGCGGTGCACTGCGGAGTGTGGACGACTTGTCTAGCGAGAAGGTCGACCTGCGTTTCGTCAACCCGCAGACCGGCCCGTTCTACGTCGACGGCGCCGAGCCCGGGGACACGCTGGTGCTGCACCTCGTGTCGCTGGAGCCGGCACGAGACTGGGGCGCCTCGGCTGCCATTCCGTTCTTCGGCGGTATGACGGGGACCGATCGCGTTGTCACACTTCAGGATCCGCTGCCAGACACCACGTGGATCTACGAGCTCGACCGCGATCGGAACACCGTGGCCTTTGCCGCCAGGCACAGCGACCTCCGCATCGAGCTGCCCGTCGAGCCGATGCTCGGCACTGTAGGAGTGGCGCCGGCCGGCGGCGAGGTCAGGTCCTCCCTGGTACCCGACCGTTTCGGCGGCAACATGGACACGCCGCAGATGCGCGCGGGGTCGACCGTCTTCCTCGGTGTCAACGTTGAGGGCGCGTTGTTCTCGATCGGCGACGGCCATTACCGGCAGGGCGAGGGCGAGGCCTGCGGCACGGCCGTCGAAGGGGCGATGACCACGACGCTCGTGGTCGAGCTCGTCAAGGGCGGGGCACCTGCTTGGCCCCGGCTCGAGGACGACACCCATTGGATGACCGTGGGCTCAAGCCGTCCGATGGAGGACTCCTGGCGAATAGCCAACGCCGAGCTCGTCCACTGGGTCGCGCAGCTCTACGGGCTGCACGTGATGGATGCCTACCAGCTCTGCTCGCAGGTTGCGCTGGTCCCGGTGGCCAATGTGGTCGACGCGAACTACAGCGTCGTGGCCAAGGCACCCAAGGCCATTCTCCCATTCGCCGAGGCGTTCGACGGCATCCACGCAGACCTGAGCGCCCGGGCCCGCTCACTCCGCACCACCTGAGCCCGCCCGGACACCCCCGTCCTCTTCACGGAAGGCCAGCTCCATGGATCTGCAGCTCAGCGGCAAGCGCGTCCTCGTCACCGGCGGTACCCGGGGAATCGGCCGGGCGATCGTCGAAGCGTTCCTGGACGAGGGTGCGGCAGTGGGATTCTGTGCGCGCGACGCCGACGAGGTATCCACAGCCCAGAGCGAGCTCGGCGCGCGGGGCAGTGCTATCGGCACGGCGCTCGATGTCGGCGATGCCGATGCCCTCGCCGCCTGGGTCGAGCAGTCCGCGTCCGCGATGGGTGGCCTCGACGTGGTCGTCGCCAACGTCAGCGCTCTGGCGATTCCCGACACGGAGGAGAACTGGCAGGCGAGCCTCAACGTCGACATCATGCACACGGTCCGCCTGGTCCGTTCCGCCCTCCCTCACCTCGAGACCAGCGACGCCGCGTCGATCATCGCCATTTCCAGCGTGTCCGGGCGCGAGTCCGACTTCGCCTCCGGCCCGTACGGCACCGCCAAGACGGCCATAGTCGGGTACATCCACGGCTTGGCCCTCCAGCTGGCCGACAAGGGCATCCGCGCCAACACCGTGTCGCCGGGCAACACCTACTTCGAGGGTGGGGTGTGGTCCGCCATCGAGACCGGCGACCCGACGCTTTTCGCGACTGCGGTGGGGCTCAACCCGACGGGGCACATGGGGAACCCCGCGGAGATCGCCGCGTGCGTGGTCTTCCTGGCCAGTCCCCGGGCCAGCCGCGTGAGCGGGACCAACCTGGTCGCAGACGGCGCACTGACGCGCGGCGTGCAACTCTAGGGCGGCGCCATCGGCGCCGAGAGTCGTCAGCGACGCCGGGAACAGCCCGTCCTCCTCCTTGGCGATGTGCTCGTGCAGATCATCGACTGCTCGTCGCACACGGTCCTCGTCGGGCAGATCCGACAGGTCGACCGACTCCAGCAGGGCGCCAGCTCCCGGTGCTCACGCACCAGCGGTGCGATGAGCTCGGCGTACAGCTCGTCCTTACCGAGGCCGACGAACAGGCCGTCCTTCTCTCCCCGCCAGTGCGAGCTGAGCTCCTCGCCCATCGCGGCCAGCAGCTCGCCGGCGCGCCCACTCTCGCCCCGGTCCAATCCCCGGACTGCCGCCCCGCCGCGGTCGACGGCTCGTTCATGCTCGGCGACATAGTCCCGCAGCAGCGGCATGTCCCGGCAACCGCAGTAGTGACACACCAGAACCTCCGCTACGTCTTCGGCGCGGTCGAGACCCTTAGGAGCTGGTCATGGCGACCGTGAGCAGTACGACGGAGTCCTCCAGCGCCTCCAGCGAATGTCGGGCCGGCGGCACGATCAGCAGGTCTCCCGGGGAGCCCTCCCAGCGGTGACCGTTGCCGTTGAGACGGACCCGCCCCTGCAGCACGTGCACCGTGGCCTCACCGGGGTTCTCATGCTCACCGAGCCCGCGACCCGCGACCATCGCGATCAAGGTCTGGCGAAGTACGTGCTCGTGACCGCCGAAGACGGTGTCGGCGCTGCGCCCGCTGGCCGCCTGCTTCGCGAGCTTCAGCTGCTCACGAGCCAGCGCGGTCAGCGAGGACTTCTCCATCGGCCCACCCTGGCAGGCCCCGTGGCCGCAGTCGACATGGTGGCCGCAGATGGTCGCGGGTGGTCGCGGCCAAGCCCGGAAGTGCCAACGAGGGCGTCATGGCGGAGCCTCGCGTCAGTAGTTCGGAAACGCCGGCTCGCGGGCTTGGGTCGCTCCGATGCGGGCAGCAGCGGAGTCGCGTCCAGGCTTGATCGGGGCCAGGGCGGTAGCCGCCGCCAACCCGTGGGGCGGCATGTTGCCGTAGATCGTCTCGATGTTCGCGGTGAGGACGCGATACGTCTCGTGCCAGATGCCGACGTCGCCGGAGCGGCCGACGCGCCGGTTGAACTGCCGCCACGGCTCCAGGTGGGGGTCTTCACGGTCCCGCGCAAACCGTTCCAGGTCTTCGAAGGACCGCCAGTACTGGACGAGCATCGGTGACGGGAAGAACGCCTGCTGGTAGCCCAACAGCCCCTTTTCGGGATGTTCGGTGAGATACCTGAGCATGATCGGCATCGCGACAAAGACCGGCCACCAGGCGTGAACCTTCCAGGGCTTGTTGATCCTCATCCCGATCAGGAAGACGACCACGTCGTCTCCGAGCGAGCTCAGGTCGGCCGTGAAACGGCCGTTCTGAACGTGCGGCATGACTGTTACCTCCTGAGCGGGGTTATCGGGTGGCGGCCCTCGGGCCGTTCAGGAATCCTTTCGCTTCCACGCGCCGAGCATCAGGGGCCACAAGAGTGGGCGATCCGGATCCTCGGTAACCGAGGCGTGCAGCCGGGCGAGAAGAGCGTGTGCGTCGGACTCGGTCGCCAGGCCTCCACCGATCGCGGCCGGCATGAGGCTGCGGACGACCCCCTCCAGCATCGGCGCGGCGTCGACGAGCCGGTCCAGCCGGCCGGCGACGTCGGTCGCGTCCGGAAGTCCGATACCGGCCTGCTGAAAGAGCCGGGGGAGTAGCGCCCCCGCGCGCACTTCGCAGCCCGCCGCCGTGAAGGCACCCGTGATGAATCCGGCGAGCTGGTCGTCGATCGGCATCCGCGGCACCGACCCCACCGCCGCGAGGTCGTAGTCCTGCACGACCAGGTGGCCCCCGGGTGCCACGGCGTCCCAGAGCCTGCCGAGCACAGCGACCCGCTCCGGCAGGTGGAAGAGCACGAGTCGCGCGTAGACGAGGTCATAGGGAGCACCGGGTATCGCAGTCTCGCTGCGCAGGTCGTGGGAGCGGAACTCGCACTGCCGGTGGCCTTCGTCGCGCAGTCGCGCAACGCTGTCCGCCCCCAGGGCCTCGTCGACGTCGATACCCACCACCCGTCCTCGCGGACCGACCCTCTGAGCCAGCTGACGCATGGTCACGCCGGGTCCACTGCCGGCGTCCAGGCAACGAGAGCCCGCAGCCGGATCCACCCGGTCCAGCACCCGCTCGGTGGCGAGCTGCCACACCTCTGCCTGCCGTCGCACCCGTTCGTACTCTCGACGGGTGGTGCCGAGCACGTAGGTCGAGCCGGTCTCGGTTGCGATGGTCATCGTTCCTCCAGGTATGCGTCGCGGTCCGTTGACAACGACCTTCGTCGGAGTCGAAGAACCGCGCGTCGTGGTGGGGACCACGAGGTTTCGCTTCGTCATGGACACCATCGGCACACTCGGCCCAGACTGAGGAGGTGCGCGATGGCCTGTTGCAGCGCAGCTTCGAACTGGCCGCGCTCGAGCGGCAGCTCCAGCAGATCTGTGCCGGGGCGGGCCGCGTGATCGTCGTCCACGGGCCCGCGGGCGTCGGCAAGTCGAGCTTGGTGCGCGCTGTCGCTCAGTCCGCGAGCGGCACGGGCGTACGCGTTCTGAGCGCGTGGGCCGGACCGCTGGAACGGGAGGCCGGCTGGGGCGTCGTGCGCCAGCTCTTCGGCCCGATCGCTGCTGGTCCGGAGTGGGCACACTTCGGAGTCGGCGCGGCGGCGCTCGCGCAACGGGTGTTGGACCCCGATCCCTTCGCCCCCACGCCCACGGGGGATGCAGCGCACGCTGCGTCATACGGGCTGAGCTGGCTCGCGTACGGGCTGGCCGAGGAAGGGCCCACGCTGCTGGTGGTCGACGACGTGCACTGGACGGATGCGCCGTCATTGCGCTGGCTGGCCCAGCTGAGCGGTCACCTCACCGACCTCCGCCTGGGGGTGCTGTGCGCCGTGCGCTCGGGGGAGTCGGCGACGGAACCTGCGACGTTGGCCGACCTGATGGCCGCGGCACCCGAGCCACCGCTGCAGCCAAGACCGCTCGGTCCGGACGCGGTCGAGACCCTGGTCACCGAGCGGCTTCCCGGCGCTGATCCGGCGTTCGTGCTTGCGTGCCATGCCGCCAGCGCCGGCAACCCGTTCCTGCTCGGCGCACTCGTCGACCAGGTGATCGCCGAAGGGGTCGAGCCGTCGTCCGAGATCGCCGCGAGGCTCACCACCTTCGGCCCGGAGCAGGTGGGCCGAAGCGTGGAGGTCCAGCTCGCGCGCCTGCCCGCAGGCACCTCCGATCTGGCCCGTGCCTTCGCGGTCCTCGGTCGCGGAGCGTTGCTGCGCCAGGCCGCGGAGATCGCCGGCCTCGACCTCGTGGATGCTCATCACCTGGCCGACAGACTGGTGGCCAGCGGCCTGCTCGGACGAGCCGACGACGGGTATGCCTTGACCCATCCTTTGGTGGCCAACGCGCTCTATCTCGGACTTCCGGACGGTGAGCGCTCTCTCCTGCACCGGCGCGCCGCCAGGGTGCTCGCGGCTGAACGGGTCGACGTGGAGACCGTCGGACTGCACCTGCTGCACGCTGAGCCGGCTGGCGAACCGCATACGGTCTCGACCCTGCGCGCCGCAGCAGAGAGGGCCAACCGGCGGGGAGCGCCCGAGAGTGCGGCGGTCCTCCTGCGCCGTGCGCTGCTCGAGCCACCCGACAGCCGTGCGCTCACGGCCGACCTGCATAGCGAGCTCGGTCTCTGCCTGTCCGCGCAGGTGCGGCCCGGCGCTGCCGCTCTCCTCGCCGACGCGGTCGAGCTTGCCGCCACGCCGGAGCAACGCGTGCGCATCGCCTTGTCGGGGAGTCGTGCGCTCGGGATGGCCGGACACTTCGACCGTGCGATCGAGCTCTGCCGACTGGGGCTGAGCCAACCGGTCGACGCCGGCGCACAGCTACGTGGGTCGCTCGAGCTGGAGATGGCCTGCGGCATGCTCCTCGCCGCGGACACCGTCGCGGAGGGACTCGACCTGGCACGCCGGCACGGGGTACTCGACGATGACGTGCTCTGGCGAGTCATCGCCGCGTGGGGGCTGCTCAACGACAGCTGTCCCGCCAGCGAGGTGAACCAGCTGCTGCTGCCCGCCCTCGATGCGGTCACCCCGCCGCGCAACGCCGAGTCACTGGTGAGTACGACCGCGAAGTTCCTCCTGATCGCCAACGGTGAGCTGGACACCGCCCGTCGGCTGTGCGACGGGCTGGTCGAGGTGGCCCGCCCCCAGGGATGGCTGATCGCCCTGGCGCACGGCAGCTTCATGCGGGCCATCGCCCTCATCCACCTTGGCAGGATCCACGAAGCCCGTGCCGACGCACAGGTGTCCTTCGATTTCAAGCAGGCCAACAGCCCCCCGGCCGCGCTCGTGTGGTCGCTGTTCCCCCTGGTCGAGGCCCTCACGGAGATGAACGAGCTGGACGCGGCCGAGGCGGCGCTCGACGCCGGTCATCGGCTGGGCGACCCTCCGCCGGGCTGCGTCTCCAGCACCATGTTGCTCGAGCGGCGCGCACATCTCCGGCTGGCCCAGCGCCGGTATGAGGAAGCCCACGCCGACCTGCTCCTTGCGGCCGACTGGTGGCGCCGACTCAGGGTTCGACACCCCGGGGTCGCGAGCTGGCGCGTCGACGACTGCGAGGCACTGGTCGCGCTCGGCGACTCGGGTTCGGCGCGCAACCTGGCGCTGGAGCACCTCGAGCTCGCCGAACGCACCGGCCTGCCCGAACCTCGTGGAGCCGCGCTGCGGGCACTCGCTCACACTGCCGAGCCCGCGGACGCGGTGGAGCTGTTGGAGCAGGCCGTGAATCTGCTCGACCCGAGTCCGGCGCGACTGGAGCACACCAGGGCCCTGGTCGATCTCGGTTCCGTGCTGCGTCGGACCAATCGGCGCGCGGCCGCCCGCGACCCACTACGGCGGGGTCTTGACCTCGCTGAGCGCGGCGGGATGGTTCGCCTCGCTCACCGGGCCCGCTACGAGCTCGGGGCGTGCGGTGCCCGTCCTCGCCGGAGCGCCGTCACCGGCATCGAGTCGCTCACTCCCACCGAGCGCCAGGTGGCCGACCTCACCGCCGCCGGTGACAGCAACCGTGAGATCGCGCAAAGGTTGTACGTCACGCGTCGAACTGTGGAGACTCACCTGACACACGTGTTCGCGAAGCTCGGCATCTCTGGTCGATCCGAGCTGGTCGACCTATTTGCCCACGCTGGCCCCGCCGTGCACCAGTCGTGACGCGCTCAGCCATCCTGCCGTTGAGCGGACGGGTCTTGCTCGGCTGTGCAGGGTCGTTCGGCGCAGCGACCGATAATCCGCTCCTGACGGCTGCCCCTCGAACTGTCGGGTCACCGGTCTTCGAGGAGTCGATCCCTTAGCGTGGCAGTAAGATTCGATGCGATGGGTAGGCCGCATGGATCCCGTGGACGCGTGCCTGCAATGGACAAGTCCTCCTCCGGACACCAGCGCAAGCCTCTGAACTGCAGCTATGTACGGATGTTCGAGCCCGAACCGATGAAACCCGAGATCTTCGTTTTCTCTCGAGAGACGCGCTCATATCGAGCACGAGCGGCACGATCTGGAAGGCTCCGCTGCCGGGCATGCCCCAGAGCCCGCCGGTCGCCCTGGTCACAGGGCAGAACAGCCCGTACGGGTTGGCCGTGGACAGCACCCGCGTCTACTGGGCGAACAACGGAGTGCAGGATGGCGACGGCAGCATCAACTCCGCGCCCTTGGCTAGTGTTGCGGGCACGCCGACCACGCCGACCACCCTGGTCTCTGGGCTGGACTTCCCGTACGCCGTGGCCGTGAGCGACGGCCGGGTCTATTGGACCGACCAAGAGAGCCGCATCGGCGTGGTCTCCGTGACTGGCGGACCGGTGCAGAACCTGTACAGCACCACGTTCGGCGCGCTGTTCGGCATTGCGGTCGGCCCGTAACGGGTCGGTCTGCGCGGTGGGCGGCGAGCATGCGGCCACGGTCGACCACTCGAATGATCGCGTTCACCTTATCCGCGCTGCCGGTGGTGAACGAGGAGCCGCTTGGGTGACTTGCTCCCAGCCGTGCGGTCGGGTCGGGAATTGCGTGTGCTGTGCCCGCTGGACGAAGTTGTCGCTCACGGTGGTCTCGGCCACCGTAGCGACGACTTAGCCGGCACCGGTCTCGAGGTCGAGGCCGGTGCCGGCGCGGAGGTCAGCGGTCCGCTGGTGACGCGTCGGTTCAGTAGCGACCGGCGGAGAGCCGCTTGGTGAATTGGGTGTCCCAGGTGCGCATCGCGTCGACATGCTGTGCCAAACCCTGCGGCGCCACCGCGGAGCGGGCCGCGAGGCTCGTCACCGTGGGCTTCGACCCCGTGAACAGCCACGCGTCGAACAGGTCGTCGAGCTGCTGTCCGGAGACCCGTTCGGCTAGTGCGATGAACTGGGCCGTCGTGCCGGTGCCGCCACCCCGTTCCTGCACCCAGGACCGGGCGATCTCGAAGAAGTCGGCGTCACCGACGCGGTTGCGCAGCACCTGCAGCGTCATGCCACCCCGGATATAGACCGGGTTGCCGAACAGGTCGTCCTTCGGCGGCTGCCCGATCACGAAGGCCCAGAACGGGTTGTCGTCCGGGATCTCGGACAGGTAGAAGTCGAAGGCGTCCTGGGGGGTGAAGAAGCCCTCGTGCTCGCCCCAGATCCATTCGGCGTAGGTCGCCCAGCCCTCGTTGAGCCAGATGTCCTGCCACTGCTCGAGGGCGACGTGGTCGCCGTACCACTGGTGGGCGAGCTCGTGCGCGATCACGCTGTCGCCGCCGTCGGGCCAGAAGTACTTCGAATAGACCGGTCTCGTCTGGGTCTCAAGCGCGAAGAGGAGGTCAGGCTGGTCGTCGACGATCGCGCCGACGGTCGAGAACGGGTAGGCACCGAAGGCGCCCGAGAGGACCTCGAGGATCTCGCCTTGTCGCGCCAGCGATGAGTTGATCGACGGGCCGAGCACCGGATCGGTGAGCAGGTCGGGGTCGACCGCGTCGTAGATCGGAAGTCCGGACTGCGTCGCGCCCTGTCGGACGTCCCATTTACCGATGTCGATTGTGGCCAGGTAGCTGGCCATGGGTTCCGGTGCGTGCCAGTCGAACCGGGTCGCGCCGCCCTGGGTTGTCGTGCCGGTGAGGAACCCGTTGGCCACGACACCAAGGCCTGCCGGCACTGTGACGTGGAAGTCATATGCCGCCTTGTCCCTGGGGTGGTCGTTGACCGGGAACCAGCCAGCGGCCACGTCGGGCTGCCCGGCTACGGTCGCGCCGTCGTCGGTTGCCATGAAGCCGGTACGCAGGGTGTCGTTGCCCAAGGGCAGAAGGAACTCCTTGGGCACGCCGGAGTAGGTGGCCTGGATGGTGATCCGGGCGCCGGACTTGATCTTGTGCTGTGGCACGACGACGAGCTCGGCTCCGTCCCGCGTCCAGGCCGCCGGTTTGCCGTCGACGATGAGCCTGCTGATGGTCATACCGTCGAAGTCGAGGTCGAAGCGGTAGAGATCGGCGGTCGCTCTAGCGGTGATGGCTGTCGTCGCCGACCAGACGTTCGTCGCTGGGGCATAGGTGCCGGTGATGTCGTAGTGGCCCACGTCGTAGCCGCCGTTGCCGGCGAGCGGGTAGTACCGGTCTCCGACGCCTGGGGCGCCAGCGGTGAAACGGCCGTTCTTCCCGCCCGAGTCGTCAGCGCTGGCGAGCGGGGCGCAGCACATCATTGCGGTCGTGACCGCCGCAACAGCCGAAGCCGTCACGGTCACACGGATTCGTGGTTTTCCTCTCATCATGGCCTCCCTGGTTACCCGCACCGGACGCGCGAGCATTTCAGGCTACTGCGGTCGACGCGGTTGGAGCCCGCCACCTTTTACCGGCAAGCGGTCGTACAGGTCCCCGACAGACATACGAGCAGTCGCCCACTTAGGGGAGTCGTGTGGAGTGTTCGCGTTGGCTGAAAAGGCTCTCCACGCGGCTCGTTAACGCGTCGAGCAGGTCACGCCAGCTCATTTCTCAGATATTGCACACGCTGGATCTTGCCGCCGCCGTGGACTCACCCGTTCAAGATATCGACGCACCCGTCAGAGCTCCGGAGCGCAGCAGCCCGGGGAAATCGAAGTCATACGAGTCGGCGAGTTCGAGCACGCCCCCGGATTAATCAGAGGACACGAGGTCGCGGCGGAGCCGAGGGGCGGGTCCAAACGGTGTTTGCTCGTCCCCTACCCGGACGAAACCCGCTGAGGCGTAGAACTTCGCAGCGTGGAGGTTCGCCGTCACCTCGATCCAGGCCACGCCATCGCGGGTGGCCTGGACAACAGCATCGAGCACCAGTCGGGAGGCCACTCCTTGGCGCATGGCATCGGGATCGACAAACAGGTCCTCGAGTTCCAGGCCGCCCTCGATGCTGACGACGGTTGCGAAGCCCAAGATCCGGCCGTGTCCGTCGGTCGCTACGCGCGTCCGCCCAACCGCAATGCCGTCCCCGTCCCAGTGCAGCGCGGCTGGTGAGGCGAGCAGATTGGCGCGGTCACCGTCGTTGCTTAACGACGCGCGTCGGTAGATGTCGCGGAGCACGTCCAGGTCACCATCCCTGGCCAGTCGAGTCGAGATGTCGGCCACGGTCAGTCCGCCGGACCGTCGAGTGCGTTCGGGTCACGGTGCGCCCCGGCGGGATGGATGACGGGATAGAGCGAGTGGACCTTCGGGACGGACCTGCGCACCCCGCGAGCCTAAGGCGCCGCGCTACCGGTCGCGTCGACCCGCGTCTGCGCTCGTGGTTCGTCATGGTCGGATGCCCGAGTGTCATCAATTCGGCTGTTGGACGATTCTCGTCGGACCGGTGTCGGGCCAGATTCGGTCTACATGGCCCGGCGGACAAGTGCCGGGGCTCCCGGACCTCGAGTGGTTAGGCTCAAGAACGCCGAAGGCCAGCGCCGAGCCTGATGGACTGAATCATGCTGTAGTTGCTGGGCTTTCGACCCGGTGGCCGGCCATCGGACTGAGGTGAGAGCCCGTTGGCGCGCCAGGCCACATGAGCTGGGTCGAGGCGGTCGTAGCCGGGCGGCGAGGCGACGGTCATGAGCGACGTGTTGCGTTCGGTGCCCCGGTCCGAGATGCATCAGGCGGCTGACTGGTTGCGGTCTCGTCACGCGTGGGTGGACCCGCTGGCCCTGCAATCGCCAGGCTCCACAAGGGCTGCGCTACGCCTGCTAAGGGCCCGCTGGTCATCGGCTCGATCGGGCACTGCGGGAAGGCCCTCGTCGATGAACCAGCACCTTGATGTCACCCAATGGGGCGACCAAGACGTCTGTCGTTGTGACAGGGCGGGAACTCGATCCTGAGCTCCTCCACGAGGGGCATTCGGCTTTTGCCAACCTCCCAGCGGAACCGGTTGACCGCAGTTCGAACCCGTCCGGGTGGGAGCCGGTGTGACCGAACACCGGCCCGAGCGGGAGATCGACATCGAGAGGGACCAAGCAGGATGAACGCGATCAGACGAAATAGGCAGAAAGGCACTTGTGCCTCTGCCTTCACAGCACTGCTTATGCTTGTGGCCGTTCTCGGTGTGGGCGCGTGCAGCTCCGCGCCTCCACACTTCGGGCCATCGACGTCGACGACGTCGAGCGCGACGTCGACAAGGTCGAGCACGACGTCGACGACGTCACCGTCGCCTTTGCGCACGCAGACCGTCACCATCTCCGGCGACGTCACGGCGGAAGACGGGACGCCGATGTCGTCCACCGTGATCCAGTTCATCCCTAGCAAAGGCGCGGAACGAACGGTGATGAGTGATGACGAGGGTACCTATTCGATAGACCTCGACCCAGGGAGCTACTCCGTCATCTGTGCCTCGGTGGAGGGTGCGTGTCGCCCTGCCGACGCTGGCGGCAAACCCTCCGCCGCCATCACGGCCACCGCGTCGATGAACGTCGACTTCCTGGTCGCTATGAGAGCGTCGTCATCCACGACCGCGACCCGTCCACCGGACCAGAACGGCAGCGCTCGCCCAACCGACATCTGCCGGGCCGGCGGATACACGGTATGCGGGTTCGTGACCCAGAACGGCAGGCCCGTGCAGGGCGCGACGATCGAGGCAAAGTTCGGGAACCAGAACCAGACCACTGCGACCAATGACCGCGGCGGATACGGACTCAAACTGCAGATCCCCGTGACAACGTTGATCTGCATCGAACCACAAGAGATGACCGATGAACACCTCGACTGCCGGGCTGTCGGTGCGGTCGGGCCGGTCACCGTCGGATCGGACGAAAGCGGCCGCATTGTCAATTTCACGATCGTCAGCACCCAGTGACAGGCACGACGGGGACTCTACGGGTATGCCGTCCTCGCTCGGATCACCGTGCCAGTGCTGATCATGGTCGCGGACCGCGACCACTTCTGCTCCGCGGAGGAGGCGGCACTTGCGGTCCGTCACGTTGCGGCCGGAGAGCTGGCCGCGCTGCCAGGGACAGGGCACATCATCACGACGACCCAGGTCGAGCTGATGGTCGACTTCCTGCACAGATTGGCGAACTGACCGCCGGTCGCCCAGCTGCGCCGCGTCCCAGAGCGGAAGCGTCCTGAGCGTCAACGTGTCGGCATCCGGGTCGTAGTCGAGGTAGACGGACCACCGCCCGACGACGAGGCCCCTGCATCGCGCCTGAGGTCGGTCGTCGCCGAACCACTGACCGCCACTAGCCGGGACCGAAGGACACGATCCCCGCGGGTCGCGCCGACCAGCGCCCCGGCCACCGGGACATGAGTGTGGTTCCAACGGGTGGGGCCGTTGGCAAGGTGGGTTGGCTTCACCCCTTGACGTAGCAGGCTCTCGGCGACTCGTCCGTCGGTGACCCGCATGACGTCGACACCGCGGACGTGTCCGTCGGCCCAGGTGTCCCGCCACCGAACCAGTGCTCGGTCGCCGGCGGTGAACATCTCCTCGATGCCGAAGTTGGCCGTCGGGAAGTCGGCGAAGAACTGGCTCACCGCGCTGAGCATGGCCTCTCGTCCGCCATGTCGCGTGTCGTCGGGCGAGGTGGCGTCTTCGACGACGCAGTCGTCGGTGACGCAGCCAGCGACGGCGTCGATGTCGTGAGCGTTGAACGCGTCGTGAAACGGGTGGATCGCAGCGATAGCAGCGACTCGGGCGGCCCGAGATCGGGCCGCCCGAGGGGACGTGCTTAGGCTGCGCAGATCGCGTAGCTTGCGGTCCTCCAGGATCCGGTGAACCCGGTGCCGCTTTCTGCGGCCTGTGCCTCGTAGCCCTGGTGGGTGGGGTCGCCGGTTAGGTCGGGGTCGAGGAACGCGGTGGTGAGCTCCGCATGGCCGGCGGCGGACCCGATGTCGAAGCCGCCGCTGAGCACGCGCGTTCCGGTGGGACATGCGGCAGGTGCCCGCTTGGTGCTGGTGGAGTCGATCGCCGTGTTGGTATCGGCCCATGCCAGGCCTGGTATCGGGTTGGCGCAGACCGCGACTGCCGTGGCTCGCCAGCCGCCTGCGTAGCCGATCGGTGTCTCGTTGGCGGCGGCGGTGACGCTGGTCAGGTCAGGCGTCGGCCGCACCGCAGTCAGGGCCAGTAGGTCCTGCCCGGATCCGTTGCTGTCGATGAGCCCGCCGACGCCGACCAGCTTCTTGCCGGGGCTACAGGCGGCGGTGGCACGGTGCGAGGCCGTGGAGTCGTACGGGGAGTCGGTGCGCACGTACTCCAGCCCCGGTAGGGCGGAGGCGGGGGCACAAAGAGCGGTGACGACGACATACCAGGAGTTGCCGGTTCCACCGTTCTGTTCCCGGGCCAGGACGGTGTAGCCCGTCTGGTCGGGGACGAGGCTGTTGATCCCGATGCGGGTACTGCCCCCGACGACCGCGCTGCCTCCCAGGGCCCGGGTGCCGGTTGGGCAGTCGACACGGACGACCTTTTGCGCGGTGGAGTTGATGGCGCTGGTCACTTGGGGGGTGACGACGCCCGGGACAGCGGCCGCTGGCTGCGCGGCGGCGACTCCCCCGACGCCCACCGTGGCGGCCAGCAGTAGGGCCGGAGCGATCCGGGAGGTCAGAGAGGTGGTGGTGGTCATGAGTTCCTCCTGTGTAACGGGTTCGGACACCCAGCAGGAGGAGGCGGCGCAGCGAACGGGACGGTCGCGGCGATTAACAACCCATGACGGCCGTCTGGCAGGCCTTGGGTACCTCGAAGTGACGGCACGATGGGTCGATGGTGCATTTCGCGGAAGAGCCCGCTGCGGTGGGGATGGGAAGGTCGTGGCGTTCCACGGCGGTGGGGCTGGCCCAGATGCTGATCGTGCCGCAGGGGTTTACGTTGGCTGTCGCCGGAAGCGTGACCATCTGTCTGGGGCGGCACGGCTTTCCCGGACCGGTCGGCGTGTGGCTCTTCGTAGTGGGCGCTGCCATCGGCTACTGGCTTGTCGTCGCGGTCGTCGGTGCCCTAGGGGAGCCCGTTCACCAGCCGGTGGGAATCGTCGGCTTGGGGCTGCTCAACGTCACCGCGGTCTTCGTGGTGCCTCTCGTCACGCTCGCGAACTGGTGGATTCCCAATGAGGACATAGCATTCCTGGTCACCGGACTCGCCGTACACCTGACGTACATTCCCTTGGCGGCGGCGGGTCTCGGCATTCTGTGGCGGACCGCCAAACGCCGAGGCCATCCGACTGCATCATGAGGTCCAGATCTGAGTCGCCGCGCCGGCGCTCAGCGGCGAGGTCCCGTCGGTCCTCGTCCAAGCCCACGCTAAACGTCTGCCGACGATGACCGCCTTCCCCGATGGGGGTGGGTCGTGGCCAGCGTCAGGAAAGTCAATGAAGGTCTTTCAGCACGGCCACGAGGCGCTGTATGTCGTCCTCGTGGTTGTAGAAGTGGACGGAGAGGCGGAGGTTTCCGTCCCGGACCGATCCGACGACGTTCCTGTCAGCCAGCGCGCCGAGCACGTGGGAGGGATGGAGACCGTTGAGGGGGACGCTGACGATCGTGCTGAGGTTCTTCTCCGGCAGGGCGATCGGCTGCCAGCCGATGTCGGCGAGGGCGGCGCGAAGGGTGCCCGTCAGTTCCCGGTTACGGGCGAAGATGACGTCGCCGCCGTAGTGGTCGAAGACCGCCAGCGCCGCTCGGTTACCGGTCGCGGCCAGCCAGCTGATGGAGGTGTCGAAACGCGACGCGGTGGGGGAGAGGTTCATCTGTGGGCCGAAGAAGCTCTCGAACGGGACGGCGCCGGCCTTCCAGCCCGCGTTGATCGGGGCGAACGACCGTTGCACGGAGGGGGCAAGGTAGCAGTACCCCATGCCGCGGCCGGCGTGCAGCAGGAACTTGTGGTCCGGCACCACCAAGACATCCACCGCAGGGAGGTCGTCGGCAACGTCGAGCGCCCCGACTAGCTGCGACCCGTCGACGAAGACGATCGCCCCCACCCGGCGCGCGACCCCGCTGATCGCGGCAATATCGGACCGGTGCCCGGTCGCGGTCTGCACGCCGCTGAAGGCGACCAGACCGGTGCCCGCGTCCACCAGTCGGGCGACGTCCTCCGGCTCGATCCCGCCATTGCGGAATGGCACCTGGCGGACGTCGTAGCCGAGCCGGGCAAGCTGCCGCCAGGGAAAGTGGTTGGAGCTGTACTCGCGCTCCCCGATGACGACGTTCCCCCCAGCTTCGGCCGGACCGAACTGCGCGGCCACCAGCCCCGCGGTCGACGACACGCTCGAGATCAGCGCGACATCCGCTGGGCTGGCGCCGATCAACCGCGCCACCATCGAGCGCGCCTCGTCGGCGTCCCGCTCGCCACGGCCGAAGTCGAAGCCCATCGAGGTCCACTCGTCGACCAGTTGGAGCAGCTTCTCCGACATCGGCCGGCTCGCCAACCCGACCGCGGCCGTGTTGAAGTACGCCCGGTCGGCCGTCGCGGGGAACAGTCCGCGTACCTGGTCAACACCGTTCGGCCAGGAAACCGATCCCTCGGCCACCACCTCAACGTACCCCCGGAGGGGACTCTAGGCAGGACGGCCAGGCCGTCACGAGCAGTGCCAGAGAACGGTCATGCCGGTCGGCGATCACCCACCACCCTGTCCGGGAAACGGGTCAAGGCTTTGGGACACTCCCGTTCAGAGGGTGGCTCTAGGGTTTGTGGCGACCGCATTCGTGGACGGGGGATTTGCGATGTCCGTGGTGGCGTTGGATCGGCCGGTGGAGGGTGGCGGGCCACCTGAGCTGAGCTCGTCTCGTCGCAATGTGGCGTTCGCGTTGGTGGCTTCGGGCATGCTGCTGGCGGCGTTGGACGGGACCATCGTGGCGACGGCGTTGCCGACGATCGTGGGTGAGCTGGGTGGGGCAGATCACCTGTCGTGGGTGGTCACGGCATACATGCTGACCCAGACCGTTGCCACGGCGCTCGGCGGGAAGCTGGGCGACCTGTTTGGCCGCAAGACGGTGTTCATCGTCGCGATCGTCATCTTTGTGGGTGGCTCCGCGCTGGCCGGCGCGAGCACCTCGATGGCATGGCTGATCGCGAGCCGCGCGATTCAGGGTCTTGGTGGGGGAGGACTGACGGTTACCGCGACGGCGATGATCGCCGACATCGTCCCGATTCGTGAGCGGGGCAAGTACCAGGGGGCGATGGGTGCGGTCTTCGGGGTTGCGACAGTGTTGGGGCCTTTCCTCGGTGGCTTGTTCACCGACCACCTGACGTGGCGCTGGGTGTTCTACGTCAACGTGCCGATCGCGGCCGTCGTGTTGGTGTTCGCGGTGCGGGTGCTTCCGACGGTTAAGGCCCAGGCCCGCCCCGTGATCGACTACCTGGGGATCGCTGCGATCTCGGCGGCATCCACGATGTTGATCCTTGCCACTACGTGGGGGGGCACACAGTACGCGTGGGGCTCGGTGACGATCGTGGGGTTGTTCGCCGGCGGGGCGGCGGCGCTGGTGCTGTTCGTGGTCATCGAGTGGCGGGCGGCCAGTCCGCTGATCCCGTTGCGGCTGTTCCGCAGAAACGTGTTCGCCCTCAGCTGCGTCCTCAGCTTCGTGGTCGGTTTCGCGTTGATGGGCACGATGACGTATCTGCCCACCTACCTGCAGTTCTGTCTGGGGGTGTCGGCCACCGAGTCCGGCATCCGCATGTTCCCCATGGTGCTGGGGCTGCTGGTCGCGTCGGTGTTCGCCGGCTCGGTGGTGGGACGGACCGGGAAGTACAAGCCGTTCCCGATCATCGGTGGTGGCGTGATGGCCGTCGGGTCGTGGCTGCTGTCCCGGCTGGACGAGACGTCCACGGTCCTCGGGACCTCCGTGGCGATGGTGGTCCTGGGTGTGGGGATCGGCCTGGCCATGCAGATCCTGGTGCTGATCGTCCAGAACACGGTGGACTATGCCGACCTGGGGGTGGCGACATCTGCGGTCAGCTTCTTTCGGACCATGGGAAGCACGTTCGGCGCCGCGGTCATGGGGACGGTGTACTCCAGCGCGGTCGCGGAGAACCTGCCGCCGGCGCTGGCTGCCGCGGGCGTCCCGGCCAGCGCGACCTCCACGCCGTCAGCGCTGGCCCAGCTGTCGGCGACCCAGCAGTCGGTCATCCGGCACGCCTTCGCCCTCTCGTTCCAGACCGTCTTCCTGACGGCGGTGCCACTGGCAGTGCTCGCCATGGTGCTCGCGTGCTTCCTGCACCAACGGCCCCTGCGTGGGCTCGTCAGCCCGGATGCGGGGGACGTCGGTCGCGGGTTCGGAATGCCGGACTCACGCACCTCCGCCGACCAGCTGGAGGCCCAGCTGGTCACTGTGGTGCGCCGACGCCGGGACGACGGCATCTTCCGGCGGGTGCTGCGCTTGGACCAGACGCCCGAGGCCGGCATCGCCCGGGTGTGGGCCGTGGCCGAGGTCGCGGTTCACCGGCTCCGCCACGGCACCAACGTCACCCCGCCCGACATTGCCCGGCAACACCGGCTCCCTGTCGCCGTCATCCGACCGGCCTTGGCCAGCGCCCTCGAGCGCGGTTTGATCGCCGGCAGCGATGACGGCCTGACGCTGACCCCGGCCGGGCAGACGGCCTTCCTGCGCCTGGCTGCGACGGTACGAATTGGACTCGTCAACGAGATCGAGGACGAGTACCACTGCGCCCTCACATCGGCTGAACGCGAAGAAGTCGGACGCATCGCCTGGAACGTCGTGGTCCACGGACAGCTCCTCGGGCCGTACGTCGGACGACACCGGCACGGGGATGACTTCGCGATCACCGACACCCCTGAGCCAACGTAGACCCGTTCGACCATCGCTCCGATGGTGGCGGCGACGGCCCCGCGGAGCATTGCCCCGATCCTCACGGTGAATACGAGCAAAACTGCCGCACAAGGTGGGTCAACCTTTTGCCGGCTATGGCGACTTATCGGCATGGACGCTGTGGCTGGGGGGGTCGCGACCACCGGTTCGCCCGTGCCACCCGCCTCACGAGGTTCACGTGTCAGTGCCGTTCACGCGGCGATCGCTGACCGGCGTGACGAGATGCTCGACGCGCTGTTCCGGACGCACGCTGACCAGCTCCTCATGCGGGGACACCAAGCTCGGGCAGGTGGTCCGCCCAGCCAACCCGGTCATGGGACGGCCTGTGCCGTAGGTGGCACGGCGAACACGTGTCGGCTGCCGGGGGAGCCTCGACGCCGGTGGCTGACAGGTGGACAGTGAGTCACACCGCTAGTTCGTTACTGCCGTGCTGAGGGCCAGGAGGCTCGTGATGTCGCTCGATTCAACTAGCCAGGTCATGAATGACTATCTGGACGCGCTGCTGAAGCAAGGTGACTTTGGCCAGTACTTCGCGGACCAGGTCGTGTGGACAACTACGGAGACAGGTGACGAGGTGACGGGTCGGGAGGCGGTCCGCGACTTCATCGTCGCCTTCCACACCCAAGCCTTCGACGCCCATCCGGAGGTCAAGGCCCTGATAGTGGGTGATGGGCACGCCTCGTTAGAGGCGGACTTCGTTGGCACCCACACCGGAGACTTCGGCGGGGTTGCCGCCACGGGAGCTCAGCTGCGGGTGCCCTACTGCGTCTGCTACGACGTTGCGGACGGCGCGATCACGGCGCTGCGGGCGTACCTGCCCATCAACCTGATGGTGGCCCAGGTCCAGGCAGCGGCGGACCGCGTCGCCTTGTAGCCACCGTGAGCGGCGGGCACGGCGAACTGGGCGGCTGATCCGGTCCGCAGAACCCTGCGCACCACCAACCACAACCGACCATAGGAGGTCGCCATGTCACAACTCATCCGTATGAGCCTCGATGCCCCCGAGGAGACCCGTCCCTTCGAGAGCGGCACTGGTCAGCTCCAGCTCGTCAACCAGGCGGAAGGCCCGGTCGGCCGGGCGACCTTCAGGCCTGGCTGGCGCTGGTCGCAGCATGTCAAGCCGATCGCCGGCACCGACAGCTGCCAGGCCGCGCATCTCGGCTACTTCATCAGCGGCCGGATGAAGGTCGTGATGGACGACGGTGAGGAAATCGAGTACGGCCCGGGCGACTTCGCCTCGATGGCTCCCGGGCACGACGCCTGGACGGTCGGTGAGGAGGACTGTGTCTTCATCGACTGGCAGGGCTTCGCCGACTACGCGAAGCGCACCACCTGATTGAGACTCCTGAACGCAGCACGGCTACGGAGGAAACCAGGACCCCGGGGTGAGGGCGCTCGGCGCGGCTGGCATACCAACTCGACAGCCCGGGCCTACTCACGGCTGCGCTGTCGCAGGTCAGGATCGACTGCGCGCACACGAGGCGGGTACCTCCTTCGCTCGGCGGCGACCTCGACGCAGTGAAGCTCTTCGAACGTCGCGAACTCAGCGTGGCGCTGGCTACCCTCACCGAATGACCAGGCAGAAGGGAGGCCTCGCACATGCTTGACCGGAGCAACGGGACGGGACCGAGGATCTGGCTCATCTTGGGTGCGGTGATCGTTGTTGCGGCCGTCGTGCTGTTCGTCCTCTATGGAGGTAGCGGATCCGGAACCGGAGGAAGCGGCGGAACCGGCGGCTATTGAGTTGGGGCGACCGTTCGGTACGGCCGCCGATTTAATAAACGGAGGTCTCTCGCGGCTCCTCGAGGAGACGGTGAAGCCGCCACCCCGACGCGGGTTGTCGAGAACGCCTTCGCGGGGGAGGGTTGGGTCGAAACTGTCGTTTCCGGGCGGTAGGTCGGACGATAACCGACCAGGGGCTCGGCGCTCGATAGCTACGATTGGCACGCCATCGAAGGTAGCCACGTCCGGGAAGGGCTGACCATGACTGCCGAGCCGACGGGGGCGACGGGGCAGTCAGTTGTCGGGATGGGCGTCGGAGGGGGTTGGACCCAACGGGCCGCCCGCGCCGTTCGCCGAGTGCCGTTCACCCTCGGCGTGGTCGGTCTGATGCTGGTGCTCGGAGTGGCCACCGGGTCACTATGGAACGCCCTGCAGGACCGCCCGCTGTTCGAGGTCGTCGCCTACGGTCTGCCGTCTCTGGAAGCGGGACGGTGGTGGACACCGGTCACCGGCTCCTTCTTCGCGCTGATTCCCGTGCAGTACCTTCCCGTTGCGGGAGGCGCGCTGGTCCTGATCGGGTGGTCGGAATGGCGACTGGGGACCCGCAAGGTCGCCATCGCCGCCGTGAGTGCTCAGCTGGTGGGTGTCCTGGGCGCCTCTCTCTTCCTCGTCGCCTTCCGTGGCACGGGCTGGGAATGGGCGCAGCGACTGGCCGAAACGCTCGACGTCGGCTTCAGCGCGGGGGCCCTTGGCGCGGTAGCGGCCGCATCCGCGACGGTCTCCCCGCCCTGGCGAGGCCGAATTCGGCTGCTGCTAGTCGGTTTCGCGACCATCGCCCTGCTGTACATCGGCCTGCTGTGGGATCTCGAGCACTTCTTCGCCGTGGTGTACGGCTTGGCACTGGGACCGGTGCTCCTCGGGAGAAGACCCCGGTTCGGACGGATCCGGCTGAGCCGGCACGAGTGGCGGATCATCGCCTCGGTCTCGTTCGTGCTCATCGCCGTCGTCAACGTCCTGTTGTACTTCGTTCCCTCGGACGGACCACTCGGAGCCACGAGCTCGGACTCCGACGCGGTCAGCGTCCTGATCAACGCTGCGATATCCCTGGTCATCGCCTGGAGCCTGCGTCGTGGCTCGCGGCGCGCGTGGTGGGTCGCCATCGTGCTGACCTCGCTCGTCGTCGCCGCGGGTGTCCTGTTAGTGGTGGTCGCCATCGTGGCCGCCGAGGAGCTGGAGGCTGAGGGTGACCTCGGCTCGTCGACTCCCGAGCTCGCGGTCACTCTCCTGTTGGCGGTCGTGCAGCTATGGGTCCTCATCGCGGGTCGCTCCGCTTTCCGCGCGCGGTCTCGACGGAAGCGGCGAGCCGCGTTGGCCGCCGAAGCGAGCGATCGTGACACCGCGATCGCGCTGTTGAAGAAGCACGGCGGGACCACGATGTCGTGGATGGCGACGTGGCCGGACAACCTCTGGTTCACGCACCACGACAGCTCCGGCGGGCCCGATGGCTTCGTCGCGTTCCAAGTGCACCGGGGCGTCGCCATCGCCCTCGGCGATCCGGTCGCTGCTGACGCTGCTACCCGGGCAGCGGTGCTGACGGGCTTCGTCGACGACCAGGAGACCCGTGGCCTCCAGGTCTGCTTCTTCTCGGTTACCGAGGAGGTGGCGGACTGGGGCCGCTCCAGAGGTCAGCGCGCAGTCCTGGTGGCGCAGGAGGCGGTCATCGACCTCGAGGGTCTGGAGTTCAAGGGCAAGTCCTGGCAGAGCGTTCGCACCTCCCTCAACCGCGCGGCCAAGGACGGCATCGTCTATCGGGAGGGGAGGCTTGCCGAGATGCCCCGCGGCCTGTTGACCCAGGTCCGAGCCATCTCCGAGCTGTGGGTGTCCGACAAGGGCCTGCCCGAAATGGGTTTCACCCTCGGCGGTGTCGACGAGGCGCTCGACCCGGACACCATGGTGGGCCTTGCCGTCGACGCTGACATGACCGTGCACGGCGTGACGTCGTGGATGCCGGTCTACGGGCCGGACGGCAACGTCCACGGCTGGACCCTCGACGTCATGCGGCGCCTCCCCGACGGTTTCCGGGCGGTCACGGAGTTCCTCATCGCCAGCGCATGTCTCAGCTTCCGCGACTCCGGTGCCAGCTTCGTGTCCCTGTCCGGCGCGCCGCTCGCGCACTCGGGCGACGGCACTGCGGAGCGGGCGGTCCTCGAGCGACTCCTCGATCAGCTCGGCGAGGCGATGGAACCCTTGTACGGCTTCCGGTCGCTCGACGGGTTCAAGCAGAAGTTCCGACCACGGCACGAGCCGGTGTACCTCGTCTTCCCCGACGAGTCGGCGCTGCCACGCATCGGACTCGCGCTCACCGCGGCGTACCTGCCGAGCGCGACTTTTCGCGATCTCGCCAAGGCCGGACTCAGCGCTAGCCGGGACGACGCCTAATCGGGTCCGAGCGGGGGGATCTTCGGTGCCTCGGGTAACAGCGCAAGGAGCTCCTCGACCGTGAGTTCCTCGACGACGTCGGGGGTGTGAGGAGGCCGTCCCCCATGGACCCCGCCTTGCTCGCGACCTTGACCCGAACCTGGATGTGACGGACGCCTGGCGAGACGGATCCTTGCCGGGTGAAGCCTGGAGTGTCGGTCGTGGTCCTCGATGAGCAGTTCACCGGTGGGACAGGTTCCTCGAAGACCGCCTCAGCGTCCAGGCCGCCTACCGGCGACGAAAGACCGTGCCGGCCTCGGTCGGCGGGGTCGCGTCGTGTGGCGGCATCCGTCAGGCGCCGTTCAACGTGACGCGTGGAGTATGCCCGGGCCGTCGAAACCGTCCGTCGTCGACGTCCCAATGCGACTGGGGTCAGACCTCACTGGAAGGTAATGTGCTCAACCGGGCTCTACCGTCACCATCACGGAAACATCGCTGCCAGGGCGACTCCACCTGGCCGTTTCGTCGATTCCGGAAGAGGGCATCTATGGCTAGGTCGCTGCCGGCACGAGCAGGAATATCCGCGTTCGGCATAGGCTTTCTTGCTCTCGCCTTGGTCGCGCAACCGGCGGTGGCGGAAGCTGCGGCAGCCGAATCGGCACCAGCCAACGCGTGCGATGAGGCCATCGCGCAGGCCGGCACCGGGCAGGGCGTGTATGGGAGCTACCGGCTGGTCCTTGCGCCTGCTCTCGGCGGTTCCGGTTCCGACGTTGTTCTCGGCACGCCGGGTGCAGACCGGCTCTCCGGCGGATCCGGAAACGATGTGCTGTGCGGACTCGGCGGCGACGATCTCCTCGACGGCGGCAGCGGCAGCGACTACCTCGAGGGCGGCGCCGGCAACGACCAGCTCTTCGGTGGCACGGGTGATGACGTCCTCATGGGGGGCGCCGGGCGGGACGTGGCGACCGGCGAGAGCGGGTGGGATACGTGCAAGGCCGAGGCGGCCACGTGTGAGCACCTGCTCAGGTCCCTGGGCGGCGTCAGCGCCGAGATCGACTTCTCCGCGTCAGGAACGTACCCGTGCCAGTCCAACGGGACGGCCACCTGCTGGGGCGTTATTGCCGCAGACGGCCTGACGTCAAACGAAGTGGTGCGAGTCACCAGCGTGCCTTCACAGAGGGTCGTGGCAACGCTGACGTCTAACGGAGCCGGCCATATTCCTGCTGGCACACGGGCGAACATCGTCTGCACCGGCGACATTGGACCCTTCGTAGCGACCAGCAACTCCTATGGCGGAATTCCCACGAAGGTCAACGCCCCCTGCTGACCCGACCGTCCATCGTGGACGCGGGCACGCGACGGAGCATCGGCGGTCACCGTCCGGCGGTGTCGTCGAAGCGGCCAGTACGTGATCTGGGACACCCAGAACCACAAGGACCACGTGCAGGTCTCGTTCGAGTGATGTGTGCACGGTCGACACGCCTGCCGTGTCGGTAGCGTGCGACGCATGCCCATCAAACTCGAGAACGTCGGCATCGCCGTCCGGGACCTTGAGGCGACCATCGCCTTCTTCACCGACCTGGGACTGACCGTTCTCGGTCGGGACACGGTCAGCGGCGAGTGGACCGACACCGCCGTCGGCCTCGACGGTAACCACGCCAACATCGCCATGCTCCAGACACCGGACGGTCAGGGTCGACTGGAGCTCTTCGAGTACATCCACCCCAGCGCCATCGAGACGGCGCCCACCCAGCCCAACGAGATCGGTATGCACCGGGTCGCGTTCTCGGTCGACGACATCGACGCAGCGCTCGAGATCGCCGCGAAGCACGGATGCCACCCGCTGCGCGGGGTCGCCAGGTACGAGGACGTCTACAAGCTCACCTACGTCCGCGGACCCAGCGGCATCCTGGTGATGCTTGCCGAGGAGCTCAAGGGAAGCTGACGGTTACAGCGGTCAGGGACCGCCGCGCCAGTGGTCGATGCGGTGGCGGTTCGGGGCGAAGCCGTGGCGGATTCCCCAGAGGACCGCCTGAGTGCGGCTCTCGACATCGATCTTGCGATAGATGCTGCGGATGTAGGACTTGACCGTGTTCGGGCTGAGGTAGGTGAGGCGGGCCACGTCGGCGTTGCTGAGGCCCTGGGTGATGAGAGCGAGCACCTCGGACTCACGGTCGGTCAGGCCCTCGCTGCGACCGGGCCAGTCGAGGCCGTTGATCGGCCGTGACCGCCCCGGGGTCGGACTCACGACGATCTCTCCCGCGTGGACGGAGCACAGGGCGGCGACCAGCTCGCGAGCCGGAAGGGCCTTCGACACGTAGCCGCTCACTCCCTGCTTCAGGGCGCTGTCGACGAGGTCCGGCGCGAAGTTCCAGGTGTACACGACCACGCGTCGGGCCCTCGGGTTGCCGACGAGCACCGCGATCTCGTCGTGGTCGGACTCGGGCTGCGCGAACGAGTCGTACAGGACGATGTCGACGACGTCGCTCACGTCGCGGTTGGTGTCGAGCTCGGCGACCACGACCTGGTCGGCGTACTGGTCGAGGATGTTGGCGACGCCCATGACCACCACGTCGTAGTCGTCGACCAGGGCCACACTCACCGGCCGGGTCACCGTCGTGGCAGATGTCACGGACCTCACGTTAACCCCCTTAGGGGTGTACTGCACCCGCCCTAAGGGGTGGTTCGGTAAGGGACGACGGGCGAGCCGCTCCCGGCTTCGTCCTCCACCGAAAGGGAGTCGCCATGCTCGGACTCATCATCACCGTGATCATCGTCGGCCTGATCGCCGGCGCCCTCGCCCGGTTGATCGTTCCCGGTCGTCAGGACATGTCGGTCCTCATGACGATCGTCCTCGGGATCGTCGGATCCTTCGTGGGTGGCTTCCTCGGCTACCTGCTCTTCCACAAGGACGCGCAGGACGGTTTCCTCCAGCCGGCCGGCATCATCGGCTCGATCATCGGCGCCATCATCGTGCTGCTCATCTGGAGCCGCGTCGGTAGTCGCCGTTCCGTCACCCACTAACGGCGCTGGCCCGCGCCCCGGTGGGCTCGGCGAACCTCTGCCGAGCCCACCGGAACCGTCAGGTGCCGGAACCCTCAGCCCGTCGTCCGGCGGGCGGACGCGGCTAACGCTTCGTGGCTCGTGACACGGGATCCACGGCCGCTGCGGCGGTGCTGGCTCGCTTGTCGGCGCGCTTCTCCTTGATCGTCTTGCCTTGCTTCTTCGCCATGTGCTGGCGGGGGGACTTGTCGGACATGACGACTCCTCGGGGGACCAGTGGTGGTCCTGTCGCGAACAGTACGCCGAGGTCGAGCGTCCGACCATGAATCCGGCGAACGGCCTTCCGCGCCGATACCCGAAGACGCCGGTGCGCTGGAGCCCCTCACTGGGTCACTCCTCGGGGATCTCCCGGCCGAACGCCTCCAGAGTGATGGCGTCGGGCTCGGGCCCGCCCCGCCGTCCGGTGTCGAGGGCGTCGATGGCCGCCAGGTCGTCGTCGGAGAGGTCGACATCAAAGACATCGAGGTTCTCGGCGATCCGGTGGGGTTTGGTCGACTTGGGGATCGCCGAGCGTCCTTCCTGGACGTGCCAGCGCAGCATCACCTGGGCCGGACTCTTGCCGTGCGCCTCGGCGATGCCGCAGATCACCGGATCCTGCAGCGTGCTCTCGTGCTGGCCGTCGCGGTAGAAGGTGATGCCCCCGATGGGGGACCACGCCTGGGTGAGGATCCCGTGCTCCGAGCCGAAGTCCTGCACCGCCCGCTGGGTGAAGTATGGATGGACCTCGATCTGGTTCACGGCGGGGACGATCGTGGTCTCGGCGAGCAGACGGGTCAGGTGCTCGACCATGAAGTTGCTGACGCCGATCGCGCGGACCCTGCCGTCCGCGAGCAGCCGCTCGAGGGCTCGGTATGCGCCGAGGGTCGCCTCGAAGCTCGACGGCAGGGGTTGGTGCAGGATCAGCAGGTCGATCTGGTCCACGCCGAGCTTGCGGGCACTCTTGTCGAAGCCGTGCAGGGTCTGGTCGTAGCCGTAGTCACTGATCCAGATCTTGGTCTCCAGGAACACCTCGGAGCGGTCCAAGCCCGAACTGCGCACCGCTTCACCCACCTGCCGCTCGTTGCCGTACGCGGCTGCGGTGTCGATGTGCCGGTAGCCGGTGGCCAGGGCGGCCTCCACCGCTGACCGGGTCTCGTCCGGTGGTGTCTGGAAGACGCCGAAGCCGATGGCCGGCAAGGCCACCCCGTTGTTCAGGGTCAGCATGGAGACGTCAGGCATGGAACTCTCTCTCTTTCCTCGGCGATGACCGAGTCGTCAGCCGGGGCTGGTCATCGGCCGGGTGCTCTTGCTCGACGCTAGAGCGTCGTCGACCATCGAGACAGGACCGGCCAGTGCTCGGTTCGTCGGACGGGTTCAGGGGACGGTGCGGATACCGGCGCGGGCACGCATACGCCGCGGTCCGTCAGGATTGGGCGGTGACCCGCACTTCCCGACCGTGTCTGCGTGCCCGACAGCGGCGAGCCGACCGTGTTTAGCGGTTGGTGGGAGACGCTGCGCCAGTACCCGGAGGTCGCCCTGTTCCTCACGGTCGGCGGGGGAGCGCTCCTCGGTCGGCTGCGCTTCCGTACCGTGGTCCTGGGTTCGGTCACCGGCACGCTGCTCGTGGGAGTTCTCGTCGGCCAGGCCGGCGTCACACTCGACTCGACGATCAAGTCGGCGGCGTTCGCCGCGTCGCTCTTCGCCCTCGGCTACAACGTGGGCCCCCAGTTCTTCGCCGGGCTTCGATCCGACGGCCTGCGTCAAGTGTCCCTGGCCACGATCTCCTGCGTGCTGGCGCTGCTCGGCGCGATTGTCGTGGCGGAGGCCTTCGGGTACGGCGTGGGATGGGGGGCCGGGCTCCTCGCCGGTGGCCTCACCCAGTCCTCGGTCATCGGGGTCTCCTCCGCGGCCATCGAGACCTTGCCTGGAGTCTCCGCGGAACAGGCGAGGATCTTCGAGTCCCAGATCGCCGTCGGGTTCTCGGTCTGCTACCTGGTGAGCACCGCCGCCGGCGCGTACTTCCTCTCGGTGGTCGCGCCCCGGCTGCTCGGCGTCCGCGATCTCCCTGCTGCCGCGCGTCAGGTGGAGCGCCGGATGGGGATCAACAGCAACCCCGACGTGACGTCTGCGTACTACTCGGTCGTCCGACGCACCTACCGGCTGGTGTCGTCCCCGCTGATCGGACGAACCGTGCAGGAGGCCGAGCTGGACGCGCGGTCCCGAGGGCACAGCCTCGTCCTGCATCGGATGCGTCGCGGCGACATCATCTCGGTGCTCACGCCCGCGACCGTGCTCGAGGTCGGTGACCTCGTCACCGTCAGCGCGCGGCGGGAGCACCTCACGGCCCAGGACCCCACGGCGTTCGGCGTCGAGATCGACGATCCCGAACTGTTGGGCTACGACGTGCAGGAGCTGCCGATCGTCGTGACCCACAAGCGGTTCGTCGGCCGGAGCCTCGGCGACGTGATGAACGAGGTCGCCCCGCGCATCTTCGTCAACGAGGTTGTTCGCGGCGGGGTCACCATGCCGCAGTCGCCCTCCATGCTCGTCCAGCGCGGCGACGAGATCCGGGTCCAAGGGATCGCCGACGAGGTCGAGTCCGCGGCCTCCCGGCTCGGCTATCCGCTCAGGACCACGCCCGTCACGGACCTGTCGTACATCGGCCTCGGCATTGCCCTCGGTTGTCTCATCGGTATTCCGACCATCGGGCTGCTGACCGCCAAGGTCGGGCTGACGACGTCCGGCGGTGCTCTGATCGCGGGTCTGTTCCTCGGCTACCTGCGGACCCGCAACCCCGCGTTCGGCCAGTTCCCGGCCGCCGCCAACTGGCTGATCAGCACCGGCGGACTGTGCGTGTTCGTCGGCGCGGTCGGCATCTCCGCGGCTCCGCACTTCGTCGACGGGCTGCGGGAGGAGGGGCTGGGTCTGGTGCTGGGCGGATTCATCGTCGGGCTGTTCCCGATGGTGACGTCGCTGTACATCGGCCGATACCTGTTCCGGTTCGACGTCCCGGTGCTGCTCGGTGTCATCGCCGGGGCGAACACGACGACGGCGGGCATCGGGGCCGTCACCGACGCGGCCAAGAGCCATATTCCCGTGATCGGCTACACCGCCCCGTATGCGATCGCCAACATCCTGCTGACCCTCTGGGGGAGCATCGTCATCGTCCTGCTGGCCTGAGAGCATCGAGCCTTCGCGTCACGAGTCCCGTTGAGGTGAGCGGGTGTCATCGGGGCCTACGGCGCCCGCGGGATGAGAGCCTGAGCGGGTGCGCCTACGCCACGTCGTGATGGACAGAGCCGCCCTCGCGGGGAGCAACCGTTGACGATGCCGTCCGCCGAGCCGGTGGGTGACGAGGAGCCCAGCGAGCCCAGAGACGAACGGTCCGGGCGGGGCGGGCGCGTCCGGAAGGCGGCGGGCTCGGTCGCGGTTCTCGGCGCGCTGGGGGTGGTCTTCGGTGACATCGGGACCAGCCCGCTCTACGCGCTGCAGACGGCGTTCTCCGTCGACCAGGGCGAGGTGAAGCCCACCCCCGACGACGTCTACGGCGTCATCTCCCTGGTGTTCTGGTCGATCACCGTCATCGTGTCGGTCAAGTACGTCCTGATCGTCATGCGCGCCGACAACAACGGCGAGGGCGGCGTCATGGCGCTCTCGGCCCTGGCCCGGCGGACGATGCACAGCGTGCGCGGGCGGCGGTTGGCCGTGGTCTCCGCCCTGGGCATCCTCGGCGCCGCGCTGTTCTACGGCGACTCGGTGATCACCCCGGCCATCTCGGTCCTTTCCGCTGTCGAGGGCCTGAGTGTCACCGGTCTCGGCGTCGCTCACCTGGTGCTGCCCATCGCGGCGACGATCCTCACGCTGCTGTTCCTGGCCCAGCGATGGGGCACGGCCCGGGTCGGCTCCTTCTTCGGCCCGGTGATGCTGCTGTGGTTCGCGGTGCTCGCCGTGTCGGGCCTCGCCGAGGTCCTCAAGGAGCCCGGCATCGTCCGCGCTCTCCTGCCGACGTATGCGGTCGCCTTCGTCGTGGCGCATCCGGGAATCGCGTTCGTCGCCCTGGGCGCGATCGTGCTGTCGATCACCGGGGCCGAGGCCCTCTATGCCGACATGGGCCACTTCGGTCGGCCGGCGATCTCCAAGGCGTGGTTCGCGGTGGCGTTCCCGGCGCTGACCCTCAACTACCTCGGACAGGGCGGGCTGATCCTGGCCGACCCGACGGCCATCAGCAACCCCTTCTTCCTGCTCGTGCCGGAGTGGGCGCGACTCCCTCTTGTCATCCTCGCCACGGCGGCCACGGTCATCGCCTCCCAGGCCGTCATCTCCGGAGCGTTCTCGATGTCGCGGCAGGCCATGCAGCTGGGGTTCCTGCCTCCGCTGGTGGTCAAGCAGACTTCCGAACGGGAGGCCGGGCAGATCTACCTTCCGGTGGTCAACGCCGCCATGTTCGTCGCCGTCCTGGTCCTGATGTTCGCCTTCCAGTCCTCGCAACGGCTGGCCACCGCATACGGCGTGTCGGTGACCGGCGCGCTGCTCATCGACACCCTGCTGCTGCTCGTCGTGGCCCGAACGCTCTTCCACTGGCCCACGTGGCAGCTCGTCCTGGCCGCGGTGGCGTTCGGTGGGACCGAGGCCACGTTCCTGGCCGCCAACCTCACCAAGGTGTTCACCGGTGGCTGGCTCCCGTTGCTCATCGCCGCGGTCATGTTCACGCTCATGACGACCTGGCAGAAGGGCCGCACCCTGATCACCGAGCGGCGCAACCGGGAGGAGGGGCCGCTGGCGGAGTTCATCGAGCATCTCCACGCCAACCCGGTGACTCGGATCCCGGGCACGGCGATCTTCCCCCATCCGACCAAGGCCACCACGCCCCTGGCGCTCCGGGCGAACGTCGCCCACAACCGGGTGCTGCACCAGCACGTCGTCATCGTGTCGGCGGTCACCCAGAACATCCCCCACGTGGAGCCCGAGGACCAGCTGAGGATCGACGACCTCGGCTACGCCCACGACGGGGTCGTCCATCTCATGATCAGCTATGGGTTCGCCGACACTCTCGACATCCCGCACGGACTCCGGCAGGCCGCCGGTCACGACGGGTGGGAGCTGGACATCGATCCCGACGCGGCGTCGTACTTCGTGTCGCGCGCGACTCTCAACTACGTCCGCGGCGGCGGCATGTCGCGGTGGCGGACGATGTTGTTCATCACGCTGGCCCGGAACGCCGCCGACCCGTCGGTACGGTTCGGCCTTCCCGCGCAGCGGACCGTCGTCATGGGAACGCGGCTCGACCTCTAGTCACGCGCCAGGTCGGGCCGAGGGGGTCCGGGGCCGCTCCCGCTCGGTGTCGATCAGCCCGGACTTCATGGTCATCCACCCCGCGGGGGTGTAGGCGATGACCAGCCGACCGGTCGACGCGACCGTGACGATCAGGGCGCCGCCCTCGACGGCCACGCCGAACCGGTCGGTGTCGAGCGAACCGTCGTGGTCCTCGATGACGACGAACTCGTCGAGCAAACGGTCGTCGTGCATCCGGACCTCGCAGCGAACAGCGCTGCGGCCCAAGGCGTCAGCGATCTCGCCGCTGCTGATCGCCCGGGCCAAGCGGGTCAGCCCAAGCTGGCCGACGAGATCGCGGTTCGCATGACGCGGGTCGGGGACGCCCGGATGGCTCTGCCGGACTGGTGGCTCGACCCGGCTGGTCCCGCGCAGCTCGACGGCCACGGTCGACTCGCAGGACGTCCGCGACGAGGCCGTCCTGCTCGCGCAGAGCATCAGCCGGAGGATCGCGGACCCGCGGAGTATGAGCGGGCGGCGCCTCGGGTGGCCGCTCAGAACGGACGCGGTCGCGTAGCCCGCTGCGCTCAGGTGGCCAGGTCCAGCCGCATCACCCAGCGCCACTTCGCGATGCGCCGATCGCGGGTGAAGCCGAACTCCTCGAACAGCGTCTCCGGGCCGGTGTGGAAGAAGGCGCCTCGCTGAGGACCGCGGTCGGAGACCTGCTCCGGGTAGGCCTCGACGACACCGCCACCCGTCTCGCGGATGGCGTCGAGGGTGGCGGCGACCGCGACCCGAGCCACGCCCCGCCCGCGATGGCGGCTACCGGTGAAGATGCAGCCGATCCGCCATCTCGGCGGCTCGACCAGACCCTTGTCGTAGGCCTGTGGGTTCTTGATGTTCGGTAGCTCCGCCGGCGACCCGTACTGGCACCACCCGACGCACTCGTCCCCGTCGTAGACGAGGGTCTGCCGGACCGTCCCGGCGTCGACGTGGGCCCGCTTCGCCTCGCGGTTGCCCGACGCCGTCCGACCCTTACCGACCCCTTCGGGGTGGAACCCCATGCACCAGCACCCGCCCCATACCCCGTTGTTCGCCTCGACCAGTGCGGCGAAGTCGTCCCACGTCTCGGGGGTCAGCGGTCGCGTGGTGTAGCTCGGCTCGTCCTCGGTCACAGCACCCAACATCTCGCACCGGACCGACAGGCCGCCAGCGCCAGACGATGCTGGACACCTGAGTGGCCGGCTAGCCCAGCTCGGCGACCAGCTGCGCGACCCGGCCACGGATCGCGTCCCGGATGCCGCGAACGGTGTCGACGTCCTGACCGGCGGGGTCGTCGAGGACCCAGTCCTCGTAGCGTGTGCCCGGGAAGATCGGGCAGGCGTCGCCGCAGCCCATCGTGATGACCACGTCGGAGGCCTGGACGGTCTCGGTGGTGAGGAGCGTCGGCGTGCCACCGGTGATGTCGATGCCCTCCTCGGCCATCACCTGGACGGCGAGCGGGTTGACCTGGTCGGCGGGTTCCGAGCCGGCGGAACGCACCTCGACGCGGCCGCCGGACAGGTGGGTCAGGTATCCGGCCGCCATCTGGGAGCGTCCGGCGTTGTGCACGCAGACGAACAGGACGGAGGGTCGGTCGGTCATGGGGTCTCCTGAGCACTGACGTCGGCCGGAACGGGGTCTGGTCGCTGGGTGGGGGTTTGGAAGAGGGCGCGGGCCAGCACGTAGCCCGTGAGGCCACCGAGCGCCTGCGCGAGCACGAACCACGGGACCGAGGACGGGCTGATGCCGGCGAACGTGTCGGACAGGGTGCGGGCGACGGTCACCGCCGGGTTGGCGAAGCTCGTCGACGACGTGAACCAGTACGCGCCGGCGATGTAGCCGCCGACGGCGACGGCCACCCAGTCCCGCCGGCCGGCTCGCGTCGTGCCGACGATGACGAGAACCAGGCCGGCGGTCGCGACGACCTCGGCCAGCCAGATCCCGGTTCCGGAGCGGTCCGTAGTGGCGATCGTCACGGCGGGCTGCTCGAACATGAGGTTGGCGACGACGGCCCCGACCACGCCGCCGGCGACCTGGGCGCCGACCACCGCCGCGAGGAATCGGACGGGTTCGCCGGACCCGAGGTGCTGGACGACGCTGACGACCGGGTTGAACGACGCCGAGACCGACCCGAGAGCGAGGATCAGCGCGGTCAGCACCACTCCGGTGGCCAGCGCGTTCTCCAGGAGCTGCAACCCGACGTCGGTCGGGGAGGACCGCTGGGCGGCGATCCCGGAGCCGATGACCGCGGCGACGAGGAAGCCGGTGCCGACCGCCTCCGCGGTCAGCCGTGGCCCCAGGGGAGGGGTCATGCCGGCTTGGTCGCCTTGACCGTCGCCGAGTGCATGCCGTCGGCCGCCGGGTGGGTGAACTCGACGACGGCGTCGACGAACCCGGCCGCGGCCAACCCGTCGAGGTACTCGGAGCGGGAGAGCGCGCCGGCGATGCACCCGACGTACTCGCCGCGCTCGGCGCGCTCCGCGGGGGAGAGGTGGTCCTCCGCCACGACGTCGCTGATGCCGAGCCGGCCCCCGGGTGCGAGCACCCGGAACATCTCGGCGATGACCTTCGGCTTGTCGACGCTGAGGTTGATCACGCAGTTGGAGATCACCACGTCGACCGCGGCGTCGGGCAGCGGGACGTCCTCGATGGTGCCCTTGAGGAACTCCACGTTGGTCGCACCGGCGCGTTCGGCGTTCGCGGTCGCCAGCTGGAGCATCTCGTCGGTCATGTCCACGCCGTAGGCGAACCCGGAGGGTCCGACCCGCCGAGCGGAGAGCAGGACGTCGATGCCGCCACCCGAGCCCAGGTCGAGCACCCTCTCGCCGGGGCGCAGGTCCGCGACCGCCGTCGGGTTGCCGCAGCCCAGGCTCGCCGCGACCGCCGCCACGGGCAGCCCGTCGCGGTCGAGCTGCGAGTAAAGCGCCGAGCCGAAGGTCTCGTCGACCTCGAGCGTGGTCGGGTCGCAGCAGGACCCCGAGGTCGAGTCTCCGCAGCACGACGCGGCGCCGCCGGTGTCGAGCACCGTGATCGCGGCCCGCGCGTAGCGCTCCCGCACCTGCTCGACCAGCTCGTCCTGACCCGCCATGACGTTCTCCTCGTATTGACCTACGTCGATGGGTGCAGTCTACGACGCATACATCGACTCCTGTCAATACGTCGCGTACGCTGGCCTGGTGCCGACCTCCCTATCCCTGCTTCCCGTCACCGACTGCTGCTCCCCGGTGGTAGGCGAGGTGATGACGTCCGCGCAGGCCGAAACCCTGGCCGGAGCGCTCAAGGCGGTCGCCGACCCCACCCGGCTCCGGCTGATCTCGCTGGTGGCCGCGCACGAGGACCAGGAGGCCTGCGTCTGCGACCTCGTCGACCCTGTCGGGCTGTCGCAGCCCACGGTCTCGCACCATCTCAAGGTCCTCGTCGATGCCGGCATCCTCACCCGCGAGCAGCGCGGCCGCTGGGCCTACTACCGGCTGGTCCCGGACACGCTCGACGACCTGGCGGGCCTCATCACGGGGCGGCCGTCGGCGTCGTTCGCCGGGCGACCTGGATCGCGTACAGCAGCAGGCTGAGCGCCGCCGCCAGGGCGAGGAGCACGGTGAGGTTCCCTCCGTAGCTCTGCAGCAGCATGGCCTTGCTCTGCGGCTGGCTGTCCTTGCGCAGCATCAGCGGGACGGCGATGACGGTCATCAGGCCGGCGACGACGAGGAAGCCCTGGAGGTATCGGCGACCACGGGGCGGGACGCGGCGGGTAAGGAACCAGCCCACCGCGACGACGGCGGGCGACAGGATCCCGTCGTGGATGACGACGGCCCCGATCAGCCACAAGGCCAGGACCAACAGCTCGACGAACCCCACGTTGGTCAGCAGCCGGAACACGCCGTAGAGGCCGAGCAGGATGCCGGCCGTGGCCAGCGAGATGCGCCAGGCCCGCACCTCAGCTCACCTCCACGCGGGTCAGCCACTTGGTGTTGAGGACCCCCGGCCGGTTCGGGCTGATCAGCCGGAGCGGGTAGCCGTGGTCGAGGTCGAGCCGCTCGCCGTTGAGGTGCGTGGCGAGCATGGCCGCCGACACCTGTGGTCCGACGACGACGCTGTTGCCGTAGAGCCCTTGCTCGAGCGAGACCACCCGGACCTGCGACGACGCGTCGCCGCCGGCCCGCCGGACGACGTCGAGCAGCGGTATGCCGCGCCAGCGGGCTCCGGCGCTCCACCCCTCGACGCAGGTGATGGGCAGGTCGGCCTCGGCGTGAGCGAGCTCGTCGAGATCCGCCAGGGCGATGACGAAGGGAGCCGGCCCCGTCACACGTAGCTGCCATCCAGCGGCCGACGCGACCGAGATGATACCGGCCTGCTCTGCGGTCTTGTTGACCGGAACCCCTTGGGGCCCCTTGCTTTTCTGCCGCACCGCCAGCAGACCGACCGGCTCCAGCGGGGTGACCGTCTGGCCGACCGACGTCACGACGACTGCTCCGACTCCGACCGCGCCCGCCACGAGGACTCCGCGCCGCGACAGCGCGGGCGTCGGGGGAGGCGGAACGTCGCCGGCGTTGCTGTGGGCGAGCGGGTTCTCGCTCCAGGGGATCTCGGTCAGGACGTCGGCGGTGGACAGCTCGGCCTCGAGGCCGTACTTGATGTCCGGCAGCTTGAGACCGATGTGCAGCAGGATCGACCCGATGAGCACGTACGCCAGGAACCGGTGCACCGACACGAAGTCCCACGGCCACGGGTACCAGTTCAGGGTGTTGAGGTAGCCGGTCGTCAGCTGGACCAACGCGGTCGAGATGAGGACGAAGACCGATAGGCGTTCGGCGGCGTGCTTGAGGGAGCGAACCGCCGGCCAGCGGAACAGGTTTGGGTAGACCGACCACAGCTTCACCAGCAGCAGCGGGATGGTCGCCGTCCCGGTCGCGACGTGCAGCCCTTGCGTGAACCGGTAGAGCCAGACCGGGCTGGCCGGTTCGGGCAGCCACGCCCAGGGCGCGTACTGGTAGTAGCTGAGCAGGCCTGTCACGAAACAGATTCCGAAGCAGATGCCGAGCACGCGACCGATCCGGGCGGTGAGCGCCGTCGAACGGACCGGGCTGCTGAACGCCGGCCAGCGCTCGGGCCGGGGCCCGTTCAACCGTTCGAGGATCGGCACGCTCGCCATCATGGTGGCGGTCGACCGTGCCGCTCCCCCTTGGCGCGGTTACCGAACGGTGACGCCGGCGGCCTACTCGCTCGTGGAGAGCCGCCAGAACACCTGCGTCTGCTGCTGCGCCGGGTCGTCCTGGTGCGGGCCGTAGACCTCCCATCGGGTGCGGTCGAGGCGCAAGCCCTGTGCCATGCACCAACCGACCACGGCCTCGTGCGCGGCTCCGACGTCCCCGAAGGAGCCTTGGTGCACCGTCGTCGCCGCGTGCCCGGCCGGCAGCGCCGAGGCGACGACGCGGCCGGTCAGCGGGCACGGCTGCGTCAGCAGGACGCCCACCTCGACGTGGGGCAGGTCGTCGAGGTACAGCATGACGTTGGGACAGCCACGGTCGATCCCACCCGCACGCAGACAGTCCCAGACCTCACCCGAGAGCCGACCCCACAGGGCCGGGAAGTCGCGCCACGTCGTCGTCTCGGCGACCACGGCGGTCGGCCGGGCCTCGACGCTCACGACGCTCACCTCGTAGTCCATACCAGCATCATTGCCGCCGCCGGTGCGCCAGACTGGCGCGATGCGAACCCGGCGCGCCGAACTCGCCGAGCCGGTCGGGCTCGAGGGCCCCGAGGGGGACCCGCCCGACGCGACCGGTCCGGCGAAGCCCAGCCTGTTCCGGCGCCTGTGGACGCGCATCAAGCGCATTCCGCGATTTCCACTGATACTGGCCGTTTTCGGCTACCTCGCCGCAGACACCCCATCGCTGCTGCCGCGCCCGTGGTACTTCCAGGGGCTCATCTCCGGGATCCTCGCGCTGATCTTCTACGCGGTCGGGCTCGCCATCGCGTCCGCCGTTCGCGCCATCGGCCGGTGGTCCGACTTCCGGATGAGCATCAACTCCAAGTCGAAGCGGGTCGCGGGCATCATCCTCATCGTCCTGCTCGCCATCGGGACGCTCATCTACCCGGTGGTGAACCTGGTCTGGCACTACGCCGTGACCGCCTACGTCGGTGAGCCGCCCCCCGGCCCGCTCTACCCGATCGGGAGCACCCTCACGGCCGCGGTGGTGATGGCCCTGTTCATCGGGCTCTTCAAGGCCATCGCGGCCCTCGTCCGGTGGGTCACGGGGCATGTCGGGCGCCACGTCACGAGGGTGAAGACCGCACGCCTGATCGCCACGGTGCTGACAGTCGTCGTCGTCGGCGGTGTCCTCGACCAGGTGGTGGCCCGCGGCCTGCTCGCGGCGGCCAAGGCACAGGCCGACGCGGCGAACGCGAGCGTGCCGGGAGGGCTCAAGGCGCCGACCTCCACGCTGCGGTCCGGCGGCCCCGGCTCGCTCGTGACGTGGGACAGCATCGGTGCGGACGGGAAGACCTTCATCGGCTCCGGACCCACCGCGCAGGAGATCACCGCCGCGCTGAACGAGCCGGCGAAGGAACCGATCCGGGTGTTCGTCGCCGTCGACAACAACCGCACGCTCGAGCAGACCCGCGACCTCGCCATCGCCGAGCTCGACCGGACCGGCGGGCTCGACCGCAAAGCGGTCCTCGTCGTCACGTCGACCAGCACGGGCTTCGTCAACGAGTGGGCGGCCGAGTCCTTCGAGTACCTCCTGCGCGGTGACACAGCCATCGTGACCATGCAGTACTCCACCCTGCCGTCCGCGCTCGCGCTCATCACGACGCGCCAGCAGCCACCGCTGGTCGGGCGGATGCTGTTCGATGGGGTCGCCGCCCGGGTCAGCGCCCGGCCGGAGGGAACCCGGCCCAAGCTGTACGCCGGGGGAGAGTCGCTGGGCGCATACGGCGGCAACGGCGCGTTCGACTCACCGGCCGACATGCTCTCGAAGCTCGACGGGGCCCTCTGGACGGGTACCCCGTCGTTCACCGACCTGCACGCGGAGCTCACCGAGAACCGCACTTACGGCTCGACGACGATCGACCCGACCATCGACGACGGCCGTCACATCCGCTTCGCCGGCGACGTGCCCCGGCTCAGCGCGGACGAGTACGGGCACGCCTACTCACCGTGGGAGGCGCCCCGCGTCGCCTACCTGCAGCACGACAACGACCCGGTCGTCTGGTGGTCGCCCAGTCTCCTGCTGAGCACCCCGAGCTGGCTGGAGGAGACTCGCATACCGGACACGCCGATGAGCTATATGTCGTGGCTGCCCTTCGTGACCTTCTGGCAGGTGAGCGGCGACATGGCGATGTCCAACTCCGTACCCGGTGGGTTCGGCCACCGTTACTACGAGACCGAGACGGTCCCGGCCTGGGCCGGGATCCTCGGGATGCCCATCAACGGCGACTACACGCAGATCATGGCGGCGATCCACGCCGCCAACCCGGGGTGAGCCTCGGTGGTCCGTGTCAGCCGTAGGTCGGGTACTGCGGCCAGCCCCGCGGGCTGTCCTCCCAGTCCTGCTGCCGCCCATAGGCGGTGCGGTCCATGATGTGCGCCACCGGGAGGATCGCCTCGGTGCCCCGCGCCGTCGTCGCATACGTGAGGTAGGGCTTCCCGTCGCGCAACAGGTAGTAGGAGTAGCCGGGCAACTGCCCCTCCTTGCCCGTCTCGTCCTGCTGCGTCCAGCCCCAGTCGTCGTGGTACGAGGTGTCGTACGAGGAGACCCACCGGTGGTCCCAGCCGCGCTCGGCCCGCCAGGCCTCGAGCTTCTCGATCGGCGCCTGGGAGATCATCGCGAACGCGATGGCCTCGTCGGAGAGCCGGCCCATGTTGGCCGGTAGGTTGTCAACCGCCCACGTGCAGCTCGGGCAACCCGCGTCCCAGCTCGGGTCGAACATGACGTTCTGGACCACCAGCTGGTAGTCGTCGCCGAACAGGTCGACGAGCGTCACCGGGCCCTCCGGACCGGCGAAGGTGTAGTTCTCGACCTCGACCATGGGCAGCCGGCGGCGGGCGGCGGACACCCGGTCACCGTGCCGGGTGACCTCCTTCTCCCGGGCGACCTGGTCGGCCAGGGCGGCGTCGAAGGCGGCCCGGTCGACGACCGGTGGGGAGGCGTCCGGCTGGTCGTGCTTGTCCGTGGTCATCGACCCACGCTACCCACGACGTCGCCGTTCGTCCCGGCAGGGGGATCGCGTCATCGCCGGGGTGCGAGCGGGCCGTCCCCGACACCATGGAGGGGTGGTGCATCGGGCAGCCACCCGACCATCACGTCGCGTCAGTCGTCTTTCTTGAGGCTCGGGTAGCGCTTCTCGACCGCCGCTCGAACCTTCTTCTTCTCCTCGGCCGTGCCGTTCTGGGCCACCCGCGCGAGCGCGTTACGGGCGTGCTCGATGTCGGGGATGGGGTACTTCCGCTCGTCGGGCAGGGCGAACGACTGGTCCTTGAGCTTGTTGCGGTTGTCCGCATCGCTGAGGTCTTTGGCCATGCCTCCAGTTTTCGACGGTCGCCGGGAACCGGCAACCGGAAGTGACGCTCACGAGTCGGCGACGAGCCGTCCCAGCGCGGCCAGGTCACGTTCGGCGTGGCTCTGGCGCAGGTAGACCAGCAGGTCGGAGACCGCCTGGGTGTGCGACGGGTCGGTGGCCAGCGGCGTGGCACCGAGCGCCCGGCCGACGTGGTCGAGCGTGTGGCTGGCCGCCGCCTCGACGGTGGCTCGGAGCCGGTGCGTGCGGACCTTCGCGCGGTCGACGTCCTCGGGGCGCTCGTCGACCTCGGCGGCGGCGGACTTCAGCGACCACCGAGCGGCGGCCAGCGCGGCGTCGACGGCGCCCAGATGGGCGGCCCCGTGGTCGTCGAGCCGCGGACCCGCCCGCCGCAGCGTGTCGGCCACCTTCTCGGCCCCGCCGAGCCAGCAGGCGGCCACCCCGGCGCCGCCGTGCCAGAACCCGGGCCGACCCAGGTAGGCGGACGGGTCTCCCACGGGATCGGCCGGCACGCGCTCGAAGGTCACGGATCCGGTGGCGCTGCGGCTCATGCCGGCCGCCGCCCAGCCGGACAGGTCGACCGAGACACCGGGATGGGCGAGATCGACGGCGAACATCGGACGTTGGTCATCGACGCGGGCGCTGACCAGGGCGTGGGTGCAGAGGCCGGCTCCCGAACACCAGGCCTTGGTGCCGACCAGGACCCAGCCGGTGCCCGTCCGTTCGGCCGTCACGACCGGAGCTCGGTGGTTCGGCGGCCCAGACGCCCCACCACTGGCCGGGCGGCACGCGGGTGCCCGCGACCTCGGCGAGGATCGCGTCGGCGTCGGCGTGCGCCTCGAGGAGCCGACCGACGACGACGTCGTCCCGAGCGGCGGCGGCGAGCGCTGCCCACCGGTCGGCCGTCCGGCCCCGCCCCGGCAGCGGGAGCGCGACAGGCAGCAGGGCTCGGACCCGGTCCGCGACGTCCGTCATGGGTCAGTCGTACCTCACCGCCGTGCCCGACGCGTAGCCGAACGGTGTTTGGGCCGAGACGCGCGAGCCCGGGAATGGCCGGCCTACGCCAGCCGCCTCCTGACCACGTACGGCCGTGCCGGACCCTCCGGTTCGCGGGGTGGTGGTCTGGCGGACGACGACAGCTCGACCGCGTCCTCGAGCCGTGGCGAGACCCTCCCGTCGGCCACCTCATCCTCGGGATCCGGGGCCCGCAGGCGACGCGTACGGTCCGAGCCGTGCGGGAGGCCTGGCCGTCCGCGGACCGGCGTCTCGTCCGGCAAGAATCGCTGAGCCCCCAGTAACCGCAGCCGCACTCCCGTGGTTAACATTCCGTCGTGGCCCGGTGGATCGGCGAGGAGAGCCCGCTGATGTTCGCCACCATGGCGCGCCAGCTGGCGGAGGCCGACGGGGTGCGTCCCACCCTGCAGCGGCTCGTGACCCTGGCCACGACCACCGTTCCCTGCGACTGGTCCGCGGCGGTGATGGCGCACCAGATCACCGCACAGCCGGCCAGCCTGTCGGCGTCGTCCGACGCCCAGCTGTTCGACGAGGTGGCCCGCATCGCCGGTGCGGCCGGGTCGAGTCCGGGGTGGGACGCGTTCGAGGCCGGTGACGTAGTGCACTGTCCCGACCTGGCGAGCGAGGAGCGCTACTGCCCCTACGCCTCCGAGATCGTCCGGCTGACCCCGATCCGGTCGGTGCTGTCCTTCGGACTGACGCTGCAGGGTCGCAGCCTCGGTGTGCTGAGCGTCTACGGGCGCCGCCCCTGGGCGTTCGACGAGGACGCGGTCCGGCGGGCGGGCGTCCTCGCCGACCACGCGGCGGTGGCCATCGACGCGGCGGCCAACGCCGACCGGGCCGACAACCTCGAGATCGCGCTGCAGCGCAACCGCGTCACGGGGACAGCGGTCGGGATCCTCGTCGAGCGCCTCCGGCTGACGCCGGCCCAGGCCTTCGACCTCCTGCGCGTCATGAGCCAGCACACGAACCGGAAGCTGGCCGACCTCGCCGAGCACCTGGTCGAGACCGGCGAGCTGCCGGGCGTCGACGACCTGCCCCGAGGCTGACCGGAGGTCACGGCCCGGCCGGCTGTTACCGTGCAGCGTGCCTGGCGCAGGGGGGTCCGTGCGGCGCGTGCTGGTCACCGGGGGCGCCGGCTTCATCGGCACCGCCGTCGTCTCCGCCCTGACCGAGGCCGGGCTCGAGCCCGTCGTCCTCGACAGCCTGCGCCCCGACGTGCACCGTGACCGGACTACGCCGGCAGGCGTGGTCGTCGGCGACGTCCGCGACGCCCAGCTCCTGGACCGGCTCCTGTCCGGCACCGATGCCGTGGTCCACCTGGCCGCCAAGGTCGGGCTCGGGGTGGACATCGCCGACATGGACGACTACGTGTCGAGCAACAACCTCGGGACCGCCGTCCTGCTCCGCCGCTGTGCCGCCGCGGGGGTGGCGCGCTTCGTCCAGGCCAGCTCCATGGTCGTCTACGGGGAGGGCCGCTACACCTGCCGCACCCATGGCCTGGTGCCACCTGGTCCGCGAAGCGTCGAGGCGTTGCGACGCCGGGAGTTCGAGCCCCCGTGTCCCGTCTGCGGTCGCGCCCTCACCCCAGGACTGGTCACCGAGGGCGCACCCTTCGACCCGCGCAACACGTATGCGGCGACGAAGGTCGCGCAGGAGCACCTCGCCGGATCCTGGGCGCGGGAGACCGACGGGGTCGCGGTCTCGTTGCGGTTCCACAACGTCTACGGACCCGGGATGCCGCGCGACACCCCGTACGCCGGCGTGGCCGCCCGCTTCCTCTCCAGCCTCGACCGCGGCGAGGCGGCCCAGGTCTTCGAGGACGGTGGCCAGCGACGGGACTTCGTCCACGTCTCGGACGTCGCCCGGGCCGTCGTCGCGGCGGTGGGGTACGAGCGCCCGGGACACCACGCGTACAACGTGGGTTCCGGGACCGTCACGACCATCGGCGGCATGGCCACGGTCCTCGCCCAGGCCCGCGGCGGCCCGGACCCGATGGTCACCGGCGAGTTCCGGCTCGGCGACGTCCGGCACATCACCGCGTCGAGCGACCTCGCGCGCGAGGAGCTGGGCTGGTCGGCTCGGGTCCCGCTGCTGGACGGCGTACGCGGCCTCTAGACGGTCTCGGCGACGGGCTCCGGCGGGAGCCGGACACCGAACCGGCAGCCACCGGCGACGTTCTCGACGGCGATCGAGCCCGCGTGGGCCTCGATGACCCCCTTGGCGATGGCCAGACCGAGCCCCGCGCCCGCGTCGTCGGGCGTGCCGCGTTCGGGCGTGGCCCGCCATCCCACGTCGAAGACCCGCGCGAGGTCCGGGGCCGGGATCCCGCCGCACCCGTCGGTGACCGCGACCTCGATCCGCCCGTCCTCGGCGCGGCGCGTGGTCACGACGACGGTCCCGCCTCGCGGGGTGTGGCGGATCGCGTTGCCCACCAGGTTGGTCACGGCCCGGGCGAGCTCGTCCGCGTTGCCGCGGACGGCGAGCCGGTCGTCCCCGGCGGGCACGTCGAGCCGCAGCTGCACGTCGCGCCGACCGGCGTGGGCCGCGAGCTCGCCGGTGACGTCATGGGCGAGCTCGACCAGGCTCACCATCGACCGTGGCGGCACCGCCGAGGCCGACGGGGCGTGCAGCCGCGACAGCTCGAACAGGTCGCCGACCAGCCCGGTCATCCGGTCCACGGTCTGCCGCATCTGGCGGAGGGCGGCCGGCCGGTCCTCGAGGACGCCGTCCTCGAGGCCCTCGGCGAGCGCCCGCAGCCCGGCCAGTGGCGTTCGCAGGTCGTGCGAGAGGAACGCGACGAGCTCGCGCCGGCTGTCCTCCAGCGCGCGAGCCCGTTGCTGCGCGTTGGCCAGCCGCTCCCGGGTGGCGGCGAGCTCATCGGCCAGCGCGACGATCTCGCCCGGCTGCCCGCTCGTCGACATCGGCGACGCCGGCCGCTCCGCCTCACCGTGCCGAGGGACCGTGCCGAGGTCGCGCAGCGCCGTCGTGAGCCGCCGTGAGCCGAGTGCGACGCGCCGCCCCAGGACGAACGAGACGAGCACCCCGATCACCGTGGCGCAGGCCAGGGCGACCGAGACCGCCGTCGAGTCGTGGGCGGAGATGAACATCAGCTGCACGTTGAGCACGACCGACGCCGTGACCGCCAGGAGCGGGATGAGCGACGCGACGACGATCGACCACGTCAGCGACCGCATCCGGACCAGGTGCAGCGCCAGCGCGCCCAGCGCCGCCGTCCCGAGGCATACCGCGACGGTGATGAGGACGATGGTGACCATGTCACCCATGGGCGCCCACCTCCGTTCCGCCGACGGTCGTCACGTCCGCGAGGGTATCCGTCGGCATTCGCGCAGGCGGCCCGGTCGGATGGTCGCGGTGGGTCTGTAAGGGATTCGTCATCGCGGCATCGACGCGCTCCGGGGCCGGCGCAACCCGCTCAGCGGTTACCGTCGAGCGCGTGGCCAGACCAGACGCGGCGACGACCGCCGTCGCCGGCGTCGGCCTGGCCTCGGTCGTCGCCTACCTCGTCGTCGTCGCCCAGCGGATCGGCTACCCCTACGAGCTGACCTACTTCGAGGGCAGCACCGTCGAGGTGGCCGCTCGCGTCGCGGCGGGACAGCCGCTCTACGGCCCGCCGACCACGGAGTACACGCCGTGGCCCTACCCGCCGCTCTACTTCTGGGTGACCGGCGTTCTGGCCAGGGTCACCGGGGTGGACCTCACCACCATGCGCGTCGTCTCCGTCGCGGCGAGCCTCGCCGTCCTGGTGCTGCTGGCCCTCATCGTGCGGCGAGCCGGCGGCAGCACCGTCGCGGGGATCGTCGCCGCCGGCCTCTACGCCGCGACCTACCGCGTCAGCGGCGCGTTCGCGGACACCGCTCGGGTCGACTCCCTGCTCCTCGCGCTGCTGTTGGCGGCGGTGTACGTGGGTATGCGCGTGCGCACCTGGCGAGGCGGGATCGGGTTGGGAACGCTCCTCGTGCTGGCGGTCCTCACGAAGCAGAACGCGCTGGTCGTGGCCGCGCCCCTGCTGCTGTGGCTCCTCGTGCGACGGCGCAGCGTGGGGGTCATCGCGAGCGTGACGCTCGGGGCCGGGGTGGTGGGGTCGACGCTGGTCGGCAACCTGCTCACCGACGGGTGGTACGCCCGCTACGTCATCGAGCAGCTGCCCACCCAGTCGTGGTCGTGGCGGTGGCTCTGGGCGTTCTGGTACGAGGACCTGTTCGTGCCGTTCGCCGTCTCGGCGGCCGTGGTGCTCGTGGCGTTCATGGTCCGACGGATCCGCCCGGGGTCGGAGCGAGGTGGCCGGGATGCCTGGCCCGAGGACTACGCCTACCTCGCCTTCTGTGCAATGGGGATGCTCGCCGCCTCGTGGGTCGCCCGCCTCCACGAGGGGGGCTACGCCAACGTCTCGATGCCGGCGCAGGCGGCGGTCGCCGGAGCGCTGGGCCTGCTTCTGGCGCGCTGGTTGCGATCCGGGTCGGTCTCGTCGACGATCGCGTGGCTCGTCGCGGGCTTGATGGTCGTCCAGGTCGTCACGATGTCGTTGGCCCACATCGACGTCGTTCCCTCGCAACAGGATCGCGACGCGGGGGACCGGTTCATCGCCACCCTCCGCCAGCTGCCCGGCACGGTGCTGGTGCCGACGCATCCGTACTACCTGCGCCTGGCCGGCCTGCCCACCCACGCCTCGGCGATCGCGATCTACGACCTGTCGCACGCGAAGGACGGCCCGGAGTACCTGTCCGGGGTGCTGCCGTGGAGCCTCGACGGGGTGTCGGCGGTGGTGCTCGACAACGCCACCGACGTCGGCCTGTTCGGCGACGCCCTCACCCGGGACTTCACGCTGGTCACCTCGACCGTCGTCCCGGACGGGGTGTTCCTGCCCGAGACCGACCTGCCGACGCACCCGGCCCTGCTCTACGTGCGGACGACGGCGCTGCCGTGACCCGGTCGGTCAGCCCTCCGCGGCGACGTCGCCGTCGAACCGGTAGCCGGCCCCCCGCGCGGTGACGACGAGCTGCGGGTCGGACGGGTCGACCTCGACCTTCTCGCGCAGCCGACGCACGTGGACGGTGACGGTGGAGGTGTCGCCGAAGTCCCAGCCCCACACCCGGCGCATCAGCTGCTCCTTGCTGAACGCCTCTCCGGGATGGGCGATCAGGTAGGCCAGGAGATCGAACTCCCTTGGTGTCAGTGCAGTTTCGACCCCATCGACGGTGACGCGGCGAGCCCCGACGTCCAGGTTCACCCGTCCGGCGGCGAACCGTCGCGGGACCAGGGGAGCGGAGCCCAGGCGCTCCGCTCGGCGGAGCAGCGACTGCACACGGCCGACCGCCTCCCGGGGGCTGAACGGCTTCACCATGTAGTCGTCCGCACCCAGGTCGAGACCGAGCAGGCGGTCGTCCTCGTCGCCGAGCGCGCTGAGGATCATCACGGCGGCCTTGTCGTCCTCGGCCCGACGGCGACGCAGCACGTCGAGTCCTGACATGCCGGGCAGCATGATGTCGAGGATCACGACGTCCGGCTTTCGCCGGCTCCACTCGGTCAGCGCCCCGGGGCCGTCCTCGCAGACGAACGCGTCGAACCCGGCCTTGCGCAGGTATGCCAGTAGCACGCCGGAGACGGTGGGATCGTCCTCGGCGACCATTACGGTGGCGGCCACGACGACGAGGCTAGCGGCGCGGAGGGTTGAGGTCAGCCACCGTAAGGGCTTCGTCATCGCCGCCGCTCGGCAGTGGCGAGGCGGCGCGCATACCGTGCGGGCATGGACCGCACCCTGGACGTGGTGCTGCCGTGCCTGGACGAGGCGGCAGCGCTCGAGTGGGTGCTGTCCCGGATGCCGGTCGGCGCCCGGCCGATCGTCGTCGACAACGGCTCGACCGACGGGTCCGCCGAGGTGGCTGCGGCCCTCGGCGCGACGGTCGTCTCGGAGTGGCGCCGCGGATACGGCGCGGCCTGCCACGCGGGGCTGGAGGCGGCCACTGCTCCGCTCGTCGCGGTGATGGACTGCGACGCGACGTTGGACCCCCGTGAGCTGGAGCGGTTCGTCGATGCGGTGGTGGCGGAGGGGATGCCGACGCTGGCCGTCGGGCGCCGCATGCCGGTCAGCGCGACGAGCTGGCCTTGGCCCCTGCGATTGGCCAACCGGGTCGTCGCCGGTCGGGTGAACCGGCGGACCGGTCTGACGTTGGCCGATATCGGGCCGATGCGCGTCGCGCCTCGAGCGGCGCTCCTCGCCCTCGGGCTGCAGGACCGGAGGTCGGGCTATCCGGTGGAGACCGTCGTGCGGGCCGCCGAGGCCGGGTGGCGGGTGGTCCAGCTGGACGTGCCCTACGCCTCGCGACGGGGCCGCTCGAAGGTCACCGGGACACCGTTCGGCGCGGCTCGCGCGGTGCGCGACATGACCGCGGTCCTGGGTCGATGACCCGATGACGCCCGACGTCGTGGTCGTGCTCGCCAAGTCGCCGGTCGCCGGGCGGGTCAAGACGCGGCTGCAGCCCACCTTCAGCGGCGCGGAGGCCGCCGCGTTGGCGGCCGCGGCCATCCGCGACACCCTCGACGCGGTGGCCGAGCTCGGGCCCCGACGGACCGTGGTGGCCTGGGACGGGCCGCGCGTGCCGTGGCTGCCGTCGTCGGTATGCGTTCTGCCGCAACGAGGCTCGACGCTCGACGCTCGGTTGGAGCACGTGTTCGAGGACGTCTTCGCGTCCGAGGACGGCCCCGCCAGCGTGCTGCTGGTCGGGATGGACACGCCGCAGCTGCGAGCGGCCGACCTCGACGTGACCTGGGGCGACCACGACGACGCGGTGCTCGGACCGTCGTGCGACGGCGGGTACTGGTCGATCGGGTTCCGCCGTCACGTGCCGGGGGCGATCCACGGCGTGCCGATGTCGACCGCGCACACCGGCGGTGACCAGCTCGTTCGCCTGGCGAGCCTCGGCCTCCGCGTCGGGGTGCTGCCGATGATGCGGGACGTCGACGACCCCGAGGACGCGGCGGTGGTGGCCGGGCAGGCCCCCGGTACGCGCTTCGGTCGGCTGCACCGGCGGCTCGTCGAGTCGCCGTGTTCGCCCGCGACGCTGTTCGACGCGGCGCTGTCCGGGCTGCCGGTCGAGATCCGGGTGGCCGACGGGAAGGAGCACGTGGCCGGGTTCCTCGGTGCGGCGACGCTGGACGCGACGCAGTGGGGACGGCTGACCGAGGCCGACGAGGTCGTGGTGTCGCGGTGCGAAGGTCCGGTCCTCGACGTCGGCTGCGGCCCGGGCCGGTTCGTCGAGGCCCTGGCCTGCGCGGGCATCCCGGCGCTCGGCGTGGACCTGAGCCGCGAGGCAGTGCGCCAGACGCGTGGCCGCGGAGTCTTCGCGTTGCTGCGCGACGTGCACGAGCGGGTTCCCGGTGAGGGCCGGTGGGGCACCGTGCTGCTGGCCGACGGGAACATCGGGATCGGCGGCGACCCGCTCACCCTGCTGCGCCGCTGCCGGGCCGTGCTGCGCCCCGGCGCCGTCGCCCTGGTCGAGACCAGTCCGGATCGGGGGCACGACCTCCGCACCACGGTGACGCTGCACGGTCCCGGGGGGCGTCGCTCTCATCCGGTGCCCTGGGCGGTCCTAGGCTCCGCCGCGGTCGTGGACCTGGCGGCCACGGCCGGTTTCGTCGCGGTGGAGGAGTGGCACGTGGGCGGTCGAGCCTTCGTCATGCTCCGACACGCCGGTTGACTGGGCCTCGAGGCGGCCCTACGGCCGGTCGAGGATGTCGAACCGCAGACCGCTGGAGGACTCGCCGCGGCCGACTGTCTTGCGCCGGCCGAGCCAGAGCAGGCGGTCGCCGTCGAACCAGCGCGCGTACTGGAAGCGGCGCTCGACCAGGGCACCCTCCCGGGGGACCTCCTCCTCCTCGATCCGCAGTGGTGGCTCGCTCTCCGGCGGTCGCGTCGGGTCGGAGCGGAGCAGCAGCCCCTTCGGTTGCAGCGGGCGACGGACACCGTCGGGTCCGAGCCGCTGGATGGTGCGGCGTTCCAGCTGGATGACTGGGTTGGTCACTGCCGCAACGGGATCTACTGAGACCGGCGCGAAGGGGATCCAGTGGTCCGGCACCGTGCTGGCCAGCCGGTAGACCAGTGCCGGACCCACTTGCGGGTCGACAACCGTCCCTTCGGTGGCGTCGACGGGGATCTCGTCCTTGCGGTCGTACGGGTCGCCGGAGACCCCGGGGACCGAGCGCTCGATGCCCCACGCCAGGTTGGCCGACTCGTCACGGGCCAGCTGCACCTGTTCGACCGGCGGCCCGCTCAGCGACTGCGCGAGCGTGGGCGGCAGGAAGAGGTGGTCGTCGACGAGGTCGAAGACCGACCACCGCGGCCCGGTCGCGTTCTGCGACCGCGTCAGGGTGCTTGTCATGCCGAAGGTGTCCCGGACCGTGAACGACGTGACCCGGAACAGCGAGCCCACCGGGAGGCGCAGCGGGACGACGTACCAGTCGTTGCCGTAGACCAGGCTGAACTCCATGAGCAGCACCCGGGTGAGGTCGGTCGGACCCGCGTCCATCGCGCCGAAGTTCACGCCGGCATCCTCGAACTCCCAGAACCGGTCGGCGGGCTTCCCCGCATACTCGACCGGCGTGGGCAGCACCGGCTGGGCCGTATACGTGCCCGGTGGGCGCGGGACGGCCGCCGCTCCGAGCGAGGCCGGGACGACGGACAGCGAGTACCAGTCGAGCTCGCCGTCGGTGTACTCGTCGGCGCCCAGCGTCACCTCCCCGGTCGACGTCACGGCCGAGACGGCGAAGGCGTACTCCTGGCGGCCCGGGTTCCACGCCTCGGCTGTTGCTGGGTCGACCAGTGCGGTGTCGTACCAGAGCAGCCAGCGGCTGAGCCGCTCGAGCGCCTGGTCCTGCAGCTCCGGCGGGACCACGGGCTCCGGCGGAAGCGCGGTCAGGGCTCCGGACTCGTCCCGGAGCGGCGCCAGAGCGGCCAGCAGCCGGCGGGCGTCGATGCTGCGCCGGCCGGCCAGCGCCTGCCACTCGGCGCCGGTGCGGTCGGCCGCGTCCACACGGCCGGGCACGTAGGGGTAGGCCGCCGCGAACAGGTCGTTCAGCCGGCCCACGTTGAGCGTCCACTCGAGCTGGACTCCCGCCTCGACGGCCAGCCGGGCGTGATGGGCCCGCACCGGCTCGGCCTCCACCGCCGCCTCGAGCGCGAGGCCGTCGCCGGCGTAGTCGCGAGCCCGGCCGGGGGCGTTGGCGTCGAGCGGGCCGGGGAGGTATCGCGAGAGCTCCGCGCGCTCGCCCTCCACGCGCACGTCGATCGGGGTGCCGGCGTCCTCGCCGGCGAACTCGAGGAACTGCCACTGGCGGCAGAGCAGCCAGAGTGGGTCGGCGACCTCGGCGGACAGGGCCGGCTGGAGGTCCGCCGAGAGCGGCAGCCCCTCGAGCCGGGACCGCGTGTTGACCGCGGGAGTGGTGCTCGGACCCGGGGACGCGAGCGACGCTCCGGAGAGGATGAACCCGGTCACGGCTCGCCCCCTCCGGGCGACAGGGTGGCCAGCCGCTTGAGGGGAACCGCGGGTGCGTCCGGCGACGCCGGGTCGGGCAGGACGACGGCGGGCAGCATGGTGCCGAGCCACTCCAGCCGGTCGGGCCCGACACCGCGGATGCGGGCCAGCTGCTGCGCCTCGGTCAGCGTGTCCAGCAGCGTCTCGACGCTCCACGCCGGGTCGGTCACCGCGGGCGGGACGGCGAGCAGGATGGTCTGCGGGGCACGGGCGCCGGGAGCGTCGTGGTGGAACGCGAGGCCCGTGGTCTCCTGGCGCCCGGGGATGGTCTCGGTCCAGCCGTCGACGAACAGCCCGCTGAGCGGGGCCGCGACGTCGACCGCCCCACTGGTCTGAGCGACGACCGCCAGCTGGCCGGTCGGCACCCGGTCGAACGGGAGCGCGAGCCAGCGGTCGCCGGTGGCGTGCGGCAGCTGGAGCACGGCGAGGTCCCGCGGCACGACATCACTGTGCAGCAGCTCGGCCGCCCCGCGAACGCGGGCGAACCGGTCGACGCCCTCCCTGACCAGACCCATGCCGCGCAGCCAGGCGCCCGGCGCGAGGTCGTCGCCGGCGCACAGCGTGGCCCGTGCCGCCAGGGACTTCCGGAGCGGTTCCGGGTCGCCCACGGTGAACCGCGGCAGGACCGGGAACGCCTGTCCGAGAAGCGCTTTCACCCGGTCGGCTGCGCTGTCGAGATCGCCGGCGCGCGCCGAGGCGGTGGCCATGCGCTGCGCCACCGCCGTCGCTTGGACGAGCAGGTCCTCGACCGTCGCGGGACCGTCGTCGGTCGCCGCCCTCGGCACGGCGCCGTCCACCCCCAGGTCGGCGGCGGCCCAGAGGGCGTCCACCAGCGGCTGCCGGTCGGACGGCGAGGCCACCGCGCTCGTCAGCCTGGTCGTGGCGGCCGCATACGCCTGTGCCACCGTGTCGGCGCGCTCGGCGAGCTCGGTCTCGTCTAACCGGTCGCCGACCTGGTCCTGGGGGAGGGCGAGGTCCCCCGCGGCGGCCGGTCGGTGCGTCGTCACGAGGGTGTGGGCCCATCGCGTGAGGGCCCGGAACGCGGCGAGCCCCACGAACCGCGGGTCCCCGTCCGGCGGGTCGTCCAGCAGGGTCACGTTCGCGGTGGCCGAGGACGCCGGGCGGGCCGCGAGGAAGGCCTGCCGGAGCCGCTCCTCCAGCTCCGACGACTCGTCCCGGCCGGGTACCCGGCTCGCCAGCACCGCCGACAGGGGCGAGAGTCCGAGCTCCTCGAACCGGAGCACCAGCGGCGTGGCCTGGCCGGCCAGCGCGGCGGTGAACCGGATTCGCCGCGGGTCACCCAGGATCCGGGCCAGCCAGGCGTTGAGCCGGGGTTCGGCCTCGGACCGAGGGTCGCGGACCGGGGACGGCCACGACGGGGGGTAGGCGTCGTCGCCGAGCAGGACGAGCAGCCGCTGGGTGTAGCTCTTGCCGGTCCGCGGGGTGCGCACGAACTCGACCCGTGGCGGGCGGCCCTGCCGGTCCAGCGCGCCGAGGGCAGCGGCGGCGCGCTCGTGGTTGCCGAGCACGTTCTGGTGGACGGTCTCGGCCAGCAGCAGGTCGGCGACGGCGTCGTAGGCGTCGGCGAGCCGGTCCAGCTCCACCGCCAGTTGGTCCCGGTGCTCCTGCGGTGGCATGACGAAGACCTCGGCCGGCGGAGGCGGGAACCGCACCAGCTGCTGGAGCGCGTCGAAGAGCGCCGGCCCCTCGGTGCGCCACCGTTCGAGGAGCGCGACGCCGTCGACGACGTCGCGAGCCGCGACCTGGTCCGAGGGCGTCGGGGGAGCCGGGTCCGCGCCGTCCGGTCGCAGCGGCACCAGCCGCCGGATCGGGAGGATGTACTGCGCCAAGAAGACCCCACGGTCGCGCACGGCGCGCTCGAACCGGTAGCCGAGGAGGGCCGCGAGCGGCTGGCCCTGGGCGACGCCGTCGAGGAGACCGAGCGCGGTCCGCACGCGATCGGCGGTGAGGTCGATCTCGAGCGCCTCGTGCTCGGCGTCGTGGTGGGCCAGGTGTCCGCTGCGGAGGACCGCGGCGGTGGCCGCCTGGGGCAGTGACGGGGCGTGGATGAACCCGTGGTTGACGCCGGGACCGGCCGTCGGACGGAGGTCGTCGAGCCAGCCGTACCCGCCCAGGTGAACCCCGTCGGGGGTGGTGGACCGCATCGCGGCGAGCCGCCGGGTCGCCAGGGAGGTGTACCAGGCGTCGAGCCGGTGACTGTAGGCATCGAGCAGGCCGCGCAGCGCCCGGTCGAGCTCCTCGGGCGGCCGGGTGCTCAGGCCGTCCAGCGCGTCCAGCACCCGTTGGAGGGTGGCCAGGTCGGCCGGGGTGCCGCTGTCGGCCAGCCGGTCGGTGACGAAAGCGCGTACCGTCTGCGCCCCGGTCACTCCCGGGATCACCACCCGGGAAGCCTCGGCGGCGGTGGCGACCCGGACGCTCCCCGCCGGCACCGGGTCCTCCGCCTCGATCCCGACGTACTCGTCCCAGGGCAGGACGCCGATCTCCGGAACCGCGTCGAGCTGACCCGAAGCGACCCGGAAACCGTTGATGACGGCCAGATCCGCGCGGTGCAGCTCGCGCTCCGCGGCGTAGAGGGCCATCGCCTCCAGCAGCGTGGCCACCTCGTCCTCGCGGGCCTTGAGCCGGTCGAAGCTGCCGCTCGTCCGGGCCTGCTCCGCGACCTCGGCGAGCCGGGAGGGGGTGGGGTCGGCCACCAGCGGGCCCGCCAACCGCTGGTGGCCCGGGTGGAGCGCGAACTCGTTCCACGGCGTCGGTGGCGGGACGCCGAGATGGACGCCCAGCATGCTGCTGATGTACTGCTGCGCCACGGCGTGCCGGTCCAGGCCGACCGTCGAGCTCACGGTGAGCGGCCCGACGACGGTGCGGAACCGGACCCCGGCGGTGAGTGGCGTGGTCTGGAGCAGCCCGTCGAGGTCGGCGTCGAGGTCGGTGGTACGGCCGAGGCGGGGGACGGTCGGGATCGCCTGCTCCCAGAAGAGGCGGAGCTTCGCCAGGATCCCGAGCAGGCCGGTCTCCACCGGGTGGGTCGGGTCGGGCTCGAACCCCGCGCTGACCACCGGCAGCACGCCGTAGGGCTGTCGCGAGACGCGCACCGCGGGGAACGGGCCGCCCGGGAACAGGTGCGCGCGCACGTGCTCTCGCAGGACGGCGTTCTGCGCGTCGGGGACCACCGGCCGGAGGACGTCGCTGAGGAACGACCCGAGGGTGCTCTCCCACAGAGCGTCGGCCAGCTGGAGCTCGGTCGTCTGCGACCGGCCGTCCGCGCCGGGAACGGCTCGCAGCACGTCGTCCTCGGTGAGCGGCAGCCCCAGGGCGCGGTAGAGCCGGTCGGCGGCGGTCCCGGCGAGGACGTCCGCGGTCGGGCCGGCGTTCGGGATCCAGCGCCGCGACGAGACGGTCGTTGGTCGGCGCGCCACCGGGCCGGCCGCCGGCCGTGACGTTGGTGGGGGTGCCCGGCGTGATCGCCGACAGGCCGTCGGTGTAGGCGTGGTGGGCGAAGAGGCGCCGGATGCTCCCGGCGGCGTCAACGGGGGTGAGGTCCCAGTCGAGCCCGAGCACGAGGAGCTGGTCGACCCCGTCGGCCAGGCCACCGGCGACCTCCGCCGCGGGCACGCGCACGGCCATCCCGGACCGCTCGGCCGTGTCGAAGTCCACCATCCAGCGGGCGGTGTCCTGCAGCTCCACGTCGCCGTCCACGCCGGGCCCCTCGAGGTCGGGCGCCGGGCTCACGTCCAGCCGGTCGGCGACCTCCGCGGTCCAGACCCGGAGCACCTCGGCGCCGTCACGGCGTCCGACGACGAGCCACCGGCGTGGCAGCGCCACCGCCCGCGCGGCCACCGACCACTCGGCGTCCTGCCCCGGGGTACTCGGGAACACCGGCGCCACCACGCCGTCGACCTGGGCGAGGTTGAGTGGTGTCAGCGCCTCGACCACCCACACCGCCCGGGACGGCTCGACCGTGCCGCACAGCGCTTCCCACGGCGAGGTCGCGCGCGCGCCCGGGTCCGGGACGGCGAACCGGGCGCGCCAGTACGCCTCTCCCGCCGATCGCTCGGAGGCGGTCAGCTCCGGCTCGTGGCTGTCGAGGTGGATCTGGTCGGGGAAGATCCGCACCCGCAGCTCGTCGGCGACGAACCGTGCCTCCAGACGGACCGGTAGCAGCGCCACCGGGACGTCGCCGGTCAGTCCGGCGACGCGGGCCTCGAAGTCCGCACCGGCCGGGCTCACGGGACCACCAGCTCGGGGACACCGCCGGCGTGGATGGCCACCCGCATCGGCTGCTGGTGGGTGAGCGCGGCGAGATGGGCGGCGTGGTCGACGAACCGCACGTCGTCGAGGGTCGTCCCCTCCAGCGGGTTGCCCGCGATGTGCAGGTAGGCGCCGGGCGCCGTCCCGGTGTGCTCCCAGGTCGCCGCCGACCAGGAGTCCGAGCGACCGGCGGCGGGCCGGCACCGTCCAGCTCGTCGAACCCGAACCGCGCCTCGGTCGCCTGCTCCTGGATGACGAAGAACCAGCCGTCGCCCTCGAGCAGCTCGGCCGCGCCGAGGTCGAACCCCACGAAGGTGATGTCCGCCCCGAGCACCCCGGCGAACACGGGCGTCCGCAGGTCCTGCGGCACCCGTGGGTTCGGGGCGAGGACCCCGCCGACCGAGCGCCACGCATACAGGCTGGCATTGGGGTACCGGCGCAGCAGCTCCCCGCGGACGAGCAGCGCCACCTGGCCGTCGGGGTCGCCCGGGCCGTGCTCGCCGAGGCCACTGGCCCCCGACCAGGTGTGGACCGGGTCGATGTCCACGCCGCTGCCGCGGTCCCAGAACCGGCGGAACGGGGTGCCGCGCTGGTCGGTCGGGAAGGCGCGCCACAGCAGCTCGCGGCTCAGCTCGTGGTTGACGCCGACGAGCAGCGACTCGACGAACCGCGGGTTGGTCTTGAGCACGGTGACCGAGTCGACGGGGATCTCGCCGACGCCCGGGAGGAACCGGGCCGGGTCGATGCGGGCGAGGTACGGGTAGAGCGGCACGTCGAGGGTCGGCGCCACCATGACGCGGTCGAGGTTGGGCGCGAGGGCCACGCCGTCCGGCGCGTCGACGAGCGGGCCGGTCGACGCCTGCGCCAGCTGCCCGGAGCCGCCGACGGTGACCATCGCGGCCAGCCGGCGCGGCACCGACCGGGCGGGGTCGGTGGCCGCCATCAGCGACTGGCCGACCGTCCCCATACCCAGCGACTGGAAGTCCGGCGGCGGGCTGCCGACGATGACCTCGGTGTCGGCAACGTGGTCCACGGCGACGGCGAGCCGCTGAACCGTCGGGGGGTCGGTGATCCGCTCGGCGGGCGTGACCAGGCTGAGCAGGTCGTAGACGCTGTACCACGGCGAGTTGACCTGCTCGCGCAGGTCACGGGCCTCCTGCAGGTGCCGCTCGCCGAGGACCCCGGACATGAGGTCGGCGCGCCGCGTGAGGCGTGGATGCGGGTCGGCGGTCACCGTGGCCGTGTCGTTGCGCACCTGCGTGACCAGGGCGGTCGGCACGGCGACCGGCATCCCGATACCGGTGAGGTCGACGGCGTCGGCGTTGGGGTCGAACACCACCGACGCCATCGCCGGAATGCCCATCAGGCCATGGGGGACGAAGTCGGTCGGGTCCACCGGCAGGTCGCCGGCCGTGGAGGCGAGCCGGGCGACCATCCCGACTCGCGCCGAGACCGGTGGTGGGCCGCCCGGGTTGCCACGGGCGATAGCGGTGCGGAGCACCGGCCGCTGGGGGCTCGTCAGTCGGCGCAGCGCCGGGTCGGCGGCCGCGTCGGGCAGGCTGGCGCCCGCGATCGACGCGGTGATGGTGACCGAGCCCCGCCGGGTGCGGCTGTGCATCGGTGCGGTCAGCTGCAGCAGCCGGTCCTCGGGCTGCGGGGCGAAGTGCCGGGCGTGCAGGCGGGTCAAGGCCTCCAGGGACAGTCGAGCGCGGCTGAGCAGCTGGTTGGCGTCGAGGACCTCCTGCACCTGCTCCCAGCACCACTGGACGAAGTCCTCCTGGTTCTGGCGGACCAGCTCGGCGCCGAGCCCCGCGGCCGCCCTCGACCTCGGGTCGAGGTTGAGCTCTCGCAGCCACCGGGGCTGGTCAGCCGGGACCGTGTGCTGGCGCACCGGATAGCCGCCGTAGAGGGGCGGGCCGAGCACCGGGGTGGTCGGCGTCAGGCCGGAGGTCACCTGGTCGCCGGCGGCGTCGAGGGTCTCGGTGAGCGCCGCAGTCACGTCGCCGGGGACCTCGTCCAGCCGCGCGCTGCGGCCCTGCCAGGCGCGCAGGGCACCGTCCATGACGAGGTATGCGGTGGGGTCGGTGGCGCCCTTGACGGGCAGCTCGGGGCCGGCCGCCCCGATGTACATCGGCTCGCCGCCGCCGTCGACGGGAACGGCGAACGGCCGCAGCCGGCTGGCCAGCTGCTCGAAGTCGCCGACGACCGAGCCGGTCGCGAACTCCCACCAGTAGTAGACCGGCAGGCGGAGGTCGCCGCCGCCGAGCACCGGCCAGGCCGGGCCGAGCGGCCGGGTCGCATCGGGCTCGCCACCGAGGCCGCGGATGACGCCCGCGTCGAAGGCGGGGACGAGACAGGCGGCATACCGTCGTCCGGGTTGCAGCCGTCTCGGCGCGAGCAGACGGGACACGTTCATGGCCGGGCGGGCGGCGAGAGCGGTCCCCGGGTCCTCGCCGTCGGGAGCCACGACCTGGGTATGCGCCCACGCCCAGGACTCGGCCAGGTCGGGCAGCTCGGTGGCGACCAGAGGGCCGGGGACGACGAGGACGGGCAGCGGGAGCGCGGGTTCGGTATGCGGCGGTGCGACCACGCCGAGGTCGACGACCACGAGGACGCACCACGGCCGCAGGCGCTCGTCCGGACCGCTCGACGCCGGCGTGAACATCCACGGCAGGTCTGGCGCGTCGAACTCGACCAGCGGCAGGTAGTTGGGCTCGACGTCGACGCTGTGCGGCCGCGGGTCGGTGCGGACGACCACCCGTGGGTCGAGGCCCATGACGTCGCCCGGGCCGTTGACGGTCAGCGTGAACCGGGACTCCGGGATGGCGGTCAGGGTCACGCCGACGTCGACGGTGACCTGGGCGGGCAGCGGCTGGTCGAGGGCGACGGGTGGGGTTCGCCCGGCGAGGCCGCGGCGCGCCCAGGGCAGGAACGTGTAGTCGGCCACGGCTACCCGTTCGCCAGCTCGAAGCGCTCGACGACCTGCGCGGCGACGCCAGCACGCCGCAGCCGTTGCTCGACCAGCACCTCGGCGGTCGTGGCCGCCCCGCCCAGGTCGACCAGGTCCAGGGTGTCGCGGTCGGCGGCGACGACCTGCGGCTCGGAGACGCCGAGGGGGATGTGGACCGCCGAGGCCTGCTCGACGACGCGCTGGGCGGCGCGGCCGGCGGCGCCGTACCGGCCGAACGCCTGGAGCACGCCGTGGTCGAGACCGTGGCCCTGGGTGGCCGGGCGAGCCTCGGGCCGGATCTCGCCGGTCTCGAGGTCGAGGTAGCGGGTCTCGAAGCTCATCGGCGTGCGCACCGGCCGGGTGCTGACGTCGAAGCCGGCGGAGGTGAACTCCACTCCGGCGTCGAGAGGTTCGTAGGCGGGCTTGGTGAGGCGTTCGTCCTCGGACACCTCAAGGAACTGGGCGCGGGCGAAGTGCTCGCGCACCGGCTGGGCGCCGGACAGCGTGGCGGTGCCCGTGAGGGACTTCCCGCCGACGGTCACCCCCTCGACGTCGAACTGGTTCGTTCCGGATACCTCCGCGTCGCCGAACCGGTCCATGGCCAGGCCCAGCGGCACGGCCTGCTGGACGAAGACGCACCGGGCGAGCGGGTGGGCCCGCGGGGAGAGGTCGCCCCGATGGGGGGCCAGCGTGACCATCGCCAGTCCGCCGGTTGGCACCTGGGCCGACCAGTTCTCCGGCTTGGCCAGCTCGGCAGCCAGGAGCGCACGGACGTCGACCTGCTCCCGGACCAGGGGCGGCGGGGTGCCCCAGGACTCGTCGAACGACTTCGAGATGTCCCACCACAGGATCGAGAAGCTGACCTTGCCGACGACGTGCCAGCTGCCGGGACCCTCGATGGTGCCGGCCACCTTGACCCCGGCGAGGCTGTGCCCGCGGTAGGTGACCTCCGCGGAGAACCGGAAGTCGGCGATGAAGTGGGTGCGCGGGCGGCGGTAGATCAGGACGTCGAAGCCGATCTCGCCCTCCAGCCCGACCGGGCCGATCTTCGCGGAGGCGTGCAGGTCGAGCCCGGCCTGGATCGTCGCCGGGGTCACGGCGAAGTAGCCGGCCAGGGTGAGGTCGAACCGACCGACCGAGAACGACGCCCCGAGCCGGGGCACGGCCCCGCTGACGGCGGCGGGGACGTCCTTGAAGCGGGGGTTGAAGCCGCCGGCGGCGAGCAGGAACGAGGGGTGGTCGCCGTACTCGCCCCACACGGCCAGACCGCCGGTGAGGTCGATGCCGGCCACGCTCGAGTCGCGCAGCGCCGCGAGGAACCCGTAGCGCTTCTCGGCGAGGTCCCAGAAGCCGAGGACGTCGATGATCAGCACCAGTACCCGGGCGTCCGGGTCCTCCTCGGTCGCTCCGACGTCGGCCCGCAGCTGGCCGACGACGACGACCTTAGAGAGGGCCAGCGGACCGCCGCCCAGCGCGTTGTCGAGCTGGATCAGCACCGCCAGCCGTGCCGTGATGATGACCGGTTTGCCCCAGTGCACGTCGACCATCGGGCCGACGGTCAGGGTGTTGCGGCGCATCGGGAACAGCTGGCGCAGGGTGGCGATGATCCGCGGCGCGTCGCCGACCGGGTCGGCCGGGAACAGCAGGTCGTCGAAGGCCCCGGTCCGCATCCCGGCGACCAGCTGGTTGACGTCGACGGCGCGGTGGACGCCGATCATGCCGCCGATCCCCTCGAGCGTGAACCCGAACCCGATCTGCACCGGGGGGATCTGGGCGTAGAGCAGCAGCAGCATCGACCAGTCGTGGCCGGGGGACAGCAGCCCGATCGCCTTGACGCCGATCTTGCCCAGCACCAGCTCGAGGGCGCCCACGTAGTCGCCGGTGGTGTCCCGCTGGACGAAGCCGCCGCCGGTGACCACCTCGGCGTCGATGACCACGCCGAACCCGTTCGGCGGCGCGGCGCGCACGGCCAGGTCGGCGGCGCCGAGGTTCCCCGGCCCGGGCTCGACCGACGCCCGGACGCCGATGCCGGCCACGGACAGCTCGACCGGACCGAGCGTGAGGGTGGCCGCGACTCCGAGCCCGGCCGCGATCCCGCCACCGCTCACTCCGAGGGACAGCTCGTAGCGGTCCAGGGTGAGTGGCCCCAGCTTCGTCCCGACGGCGCGGGCCATGGTGAGGCTGGCCTGGCCGCTGAGGGTGAGCCCGTCGCGGGAGGAGTACGAGAGGTCGGCGTCGACGTCGACGACCAGCCCCTCGTCCGGCAGCAGGTCGTCGAGGAAGGACACCCCGGTGCTCGTGACGGCGAACCGCCCTCCGGCGACGGCGAGTCGCAGGATCGCGTCGGCGGAGTCGCCGGACACGTCGATGGTGAGGGTCACGGCGAAGGTCCGCGCGGTGAGGGAGACGTCGTCCTCGGCCAGGACGGTCACGGGCTCGGACCCGCCGGGATCGGCCAGGGTGAGGTCCACGCTCATGGTGGCGCCGGCGGCCGCGCGGCCGGGGCTCTCGGTGTTGAGGCCGGTGCGCAGGTCGGGGTCGGCGCCCGACCGGAGCAGCAGGGCGATCCCGGTCCCCAGGTCGCCGCCGGCCGCAAGACCCACCGAGAGCCGGCTGGTCAGCGGCACGCGCAGCTCGGCGGTGCCCCTCGCATACGGGGCGATGCCGAGCCCGCCGTCGGCATCAGCGGCGGTGGTGGGGGGCAGGCCGAACACCGTGAGCCCGGCCTCGGAGGAGCCGGCGACGTCCGAGCCCACGAGGGGCAGGAACAGCTGCGTCATCGGCGGGTGGGCGGGTGGTGGGCCGCCGTGCAGCCGCATCAGGGGGAGCGCGCCGAGCTCGCGCCGGCGCACGTCGACGGCGATGTGCTGCAGGACGGCCCCGAGGTTGACGACGAGCGCGGTGGCGTCGTAGGCCGGGGTGCCCCAGCCGTAGACGTCGCGCATCAGGTCGGACGGCGCGGTGACCATCGTCTCCATGCGCTCCCAGTGGACGATGTGGCGCAGGTGGGCGACCTGGAAAATCGCGGGGTCGGCCGGCTCTCGGCGCAGCTCGAACAGCCCCAGCAGGACGGCGACGTCGAAGGCCGGTCGGGAGGCCACCGCCGCCGACTGCACGAGGTAGAGCTCCAGCAGGCGGGGGAGGAAGTCGTCGACGATGCCCGTCTTGTCGAGGTAGTCCTGGGGAGCGGTGAGCTCGATCTGGGAGAGGTCCACGATCGCGTGGCCGACGGACAGGGCCAGCTCGGCCAGAGCCGCGGCCTCCTCGCCCTCGTCGGCCTCCGGGTCGGAGGCCAGCTCGGTCCAGGCCGTGACCCGCTCCCCGACGTCGCCGAGGTCGAGGGCCCCGAGTCCGATGTCGTCCACACCGGGCGGCAGGTCCCAGCCCAGCGAGCGGAGCAGGGTACGCGGACCGTCAGGCAGCTTGCCGACCGCGCCGGCCGTGGAGAGGACGGTCGCGACGCCGGCGAGCAGGGTGCGCTCGACGCTCACGAGTCGTCCTTCCGCGTGGCGCCGACGAAGTCCTCACGGTTGTTCTGCTTCCAGCGCCCGCTGTAGAAGTCGAACGGCCTGGTGACCCCGATGGGGCGGACCTTGGGCGCGCTGAGGTCGAGGGGGACGCCGAGGGCGGCCAGGTGCTTGCGCGCCGTGACGAGGCTTCCGGCGTCCTCGGGGTACTCGAGGACGAAGCCGGGGAGGGGGGCGGCGGTGCCGTTGATCAGGTGGGTGAGCGAGTCCTTCGCCGACTGCTTCCAGAGCGGCAACCAGGAGGTGCTGCCGGCCAGCCGGCTGTCCGCCGCGTCAGGCAGGCCGTCGGTGCCCATGAACCCGAGGTGCTCCGACCAGAGCCGTCGACGATGGCGCTCGGCGGGCGGCATCCCGCTGGCCCCGGGCGTGCCGTCGAGGATGGTGACGTTCAGCTCGGCCGCCGTGGTCTCGCCGAAGGCGAGCGGGCTCAGGAGGAGGTTGTGGTCGAGCGAGAGGCCGTCGAGGTTCGCCGAGCCGATGGTGGCCCAGGTGTCGTCGACGACCGCGGTCTTGGCGTGGAGATAGATGGGGGCGACCCACGGGCGGGGGTGGTTGTGGTCGTAGGACCAGCGGGTGAAGATGCCGACCCGGTCGGGCGCGGCAGCCCGGATCTGCTTCACCAGGCGCGCCTGACGGCCGGGGTAGAGGATCACGTCCGGCTTGATGTTCAGCAGGAAGATCAGCTCGAGGCTTGGCTTGTCCTTGAGGACCTTGATCAGCGCGTCGGCGATGATCGCGTCGGTGAAGTACTGGTTCTCCAGGTAGATGAACCGTTTCGCCGAGCCGATGGCTCGCAGGTAGCTCTCGAGGATGCCCTTCTCGCTGGTCCCGTCCAGGAAGCTGAACCGGCCGGCGCTGAGGGTGCGAACCACCTGGGCCTTGACGACGCCGTCGGTCCCCGAGGTCTGGGCAGTGGCGACCTGTTCTGGCTTCAGCGACGGGATCTGGTTGCCGGGGGTCTGGTCCTCGTTCCAGTAGGCCCGGAAGGTCTCGTGCAGGTCGGCCACCACGGGACCGACGAGCCCGACGCTGACGTCGTGGACGATGTCGGCCGTGGTGTTGCCACGCTCCGGGTTGTCGATCTGGTGCCGCGGATCGTCGAAGTAGCGCTGGGAGTATGGGGATCCGAGGACCGTGGCTCGCTGGCCGTCGGCGATGACCATCTTGGTGTGCAGCACCCCGTTGTCCGGGGCCGGCTGCTCGAACCCCCGGACGATGACGTCGCCCCGGGGCTGCGGTATCGCCGCCAGGCCCTTGGCCATGTAGGCCTTGAGCTCGTCCACGTCGGAACCGCTGTCGAGCGCGCTGTGCACGAAGTACGCCTCCAGGGCGTACACGACGATCGCCAGGCCGATGAAGACGGGCAGCAGGGCCACGCCCGCACCCATGATCATCGCGACCAGCCCGACGGCTCCGGTCCCGAGGCCGGCCACGGCCGCCGGCAGGGTGGCGAGCCAGAACGCCCCCTCCGGCCAGCTGGCGACGGGCTCGTTGAGGAGGATGCGCACGTCGACCTTGCGCTTCGCCGCGTCGAGGACGAGGTGCTCCGGCCGCTTGTCCTGGGGCCGGGGCACGGCGGTCGGCGTCTGCCCCGACGGCAGCGGGTCGAGGGGTGCGATCGCCGGCGGCCCGAAGGCGAACACGAGGTTCGGGTGCTCGTCGGCGGGCGCGGTCTCGAAGTCCGGGGTGCCGAAGAACAGCTGGGTCATGTTGAGGGTGGCGGTCGCGGCCTCCATGTCGGCCGCCGCCGAGCCGAACGCCTCCTTCCCGTCGATGAGGAGGGTCAGCGCGTTGCCCTCGCTGACCATCCGCGCCTCGCCCTTGCCGTTGGTCACGAGCAGGCCGGTCCGGTCGGCGTCGCGGACGGTGATCCGGCCCAGGGACTGGTCGCCGTCGGTGCCCGGGACGTCGCGGTCGTCGCAGATCGGCCGGCCCAGGTCGTCGACGACCCGGACCCGGCAGGAGGACGGATGGGTCGGGGCGCCGAGCATGCCCGCCAGCTTGAGGGTGAAGTCGCCGGTGTTGCGCGTCGTGGTGGAGTCGACGACCTCACTGGTCAGCAGCCAGTCGCCGCGCGCCTCGACGAGGAGCCCGCCCAGCCCGGTGCCGCTCTCGTCGACGACGGTCCCGGTGATCGTGAGGCTCACGGGCGCATCACGGCACGGACCGCCGTCGACCTCGTCACGCGCACAGCAGACCCCTTCGCCAGCACCCTCCGAACTCAGATGTTTCTCGGTTTCGGCGCCGTTGTCCGCAAAAACCGCGAAACATCTGAGTTCGGACGTGGATGGGCGGGTGCGGAGTGGCGCTACAGGACGTGCTGGCCGTACATCTCGCCGAGCGGGTCGGCGATCAGCTCGATCCGGGCGCCGTCGGGGTCGGTGAAGTACATCGAGACCTCGCTGTGGACGACGTACTCCACGCCGGCCGCGTCGAACCGCTGGGCGATCTGCTGCCAGCGCTCGGGCTCCACCGAGATGGCCATGTGGTGCAGTCCTCCGAGCACCTCCGCGTAGGGGCCGACTCCGAGCCCGGGAAAGTCGAAGAACGCGAGCAGGTTGTCGTGACCGATGTCGAAGAAGAAGTGCGACGACCCGGGGTAGTCACGGTTCTCGATCAGCTCGGTGAGCGGGAAGCCCAGCAGGTCCTGGTAGAAGCCGATGGTGCGCTCGACGTCGCTGCTGATGAGGGCGGTGTGGTGCAGTCCCCGGGCCATCGAGGCCGGCCGACGGTCCGGTGGCAGCAGGTGACGCTCGCGTAGCTCCGCCCGTCGGGATTCGAGGGCGTCCAGGGTGGCAGGGTCCGGGGGGCCGTCGCTCATCGTTCGTTCTCCTCGGCTCGGGTGATGGGACGAATCCTGCACCCGCTCACGAGGTTCCGGGGCCCTTCAGCCCTCGCCGTCCGCATACGGGTCGGTGATCTCGCGAAGGCGCTCCAACGCCTCGCGCAGCTGACGCATCCGCCGAGGCCCGAGATGCCGCGCCCACTCGTCGTCGATCCGCCGCTCCTCGGCGCGAGCGACGGGGATCACCTCCCAGCCCCGTGGTGTCAGACGGACCAGTCGGGCGCGGCCGTCGACGGGGTCCGGCGCACGCTCGACGTAGCCGGCCCGCTCGAGGCTGTCGACGAGCGCGGTGGCCGTCTGCTTGGCGACGTGCGCCCGCTCGGCGAGCACGCTGAGCCGGGTCCCGTCCGGGTCGATCCCCGCGGCGAGCCGGCCCTGCGCGATGGTGAAGTCGACGAAGCCGGCCTCGCGCACGGCGGCGTAGACCTGGCCCTCCGCATACCGGTGAGCGATGAACATCAGCAGGCTGGTCGGCAGTCGGTCCGCCATTACGCCCCTTGAGATCGTCCTATGTTCGAACTATATTAGTCAGGTTATCGTACTAGTTGACGGGCACGAGATGGACGAGGACCAGGTCTGGACCGCGATCGACGGTCAGCGCCGGCGGGTCGCGGCGCTGCTCGACGGGCTGACCGCCGACCAGTGGCGACACGCCTCGCTCTGCGAGGGCTGGTCGGTGCTCGACGTCGCCGCCCACCTGACCCTCCAGCAGCTGACGGTCGCGGATGCGGTCCGGTTCGCCGTCCGGCACCCGAGCCTGGTCCGGGACGTCAACCGGGTCATCCACGAGTCGGCGCGGCTCCAGGCCGCGGCCCTGACGCCCGAGGAGATCATCGCGGCGATCCGGGGCATGGTGGGTCGGCGACGGCACAACGTCGGCGTGACCCGGTACGAGACGCTGGTCGACATCCTGGTCCACGGCCTCGACATCGCGGTGCCGCTGCACCTGGAGCTCGAGGTCCCGCGCGAGGCCGCCGCGGTGGCCGCCGCTCGGGTCCGCAGCTTCGACGGGCGCGGCCGGAACCGGGTGTTCAGGGACATCCCGCTGCGGCCCTACCGGTTGGTGGCGACCGACACCGAGTGGGTGACCGGCGACGGACCGGAGATCCGCGGGCCGATCGCCGCGCTGCTGCTGCTCGTCACCGGTCGTCCGGCTCGGCTGGACGAGCTCAGCGGGCCAGGAGCCGACCACCTGCGCCGGCTGGTCGCGTCGGCCTGACGTCGTGGCCTCAGCCGGAGAGCGGGCTGGCGTCGAGGAGTCGCCGACCGAGGGCGGTGACGGTGTGCTGGAGCTCGACGCCGCCGACGACGCGGAACGGGGCCGGGATGACCGCCAGCTGCTCGGCGTACCAGTACGGGTTCCCGGTCGAGCCGGTCAGTCTCGTGTGCTCGTCGTCGACCGCGTCGAGCCGACCGAGCGCGGGGGAGAGGTAGCGCCGCACGGCGTCGAGCGGGGCCTCGACCACCACCTCGACCGCGAACTCCCAGCCCACCGCGAGGTGCTGCTCGAGCATCGCCACCGGGTCCAGGTCGGCGGGCCGCTCGAACGGCTCGTCCAGGGGCTCGACGTCGCGCATCCGGTCGAGCCGGTATGCGCGGACGGTCCGCTCGGTCCCCGCCCGGCACAGCAGGTACCAGCGCCCGTGCCGCACGACGACCGCCCACGGGTCGGCCTCGGTCACCCACTCGTTGCCCGCGTCCGACCGGTACCGCAGGCGGACCCGGCGGCCCTGCGCGCTGGCCTGGACCAGGGCGATCGTCGTCGCGGGGTCCGGCCGGGCGGCGCCGCGGTCGGGCGCCGGTGCGGTGGTACGGCGGATGGCCTGGACCTGCTCCGCCACCGATGCGGGCAGCGCGCGGACCACCTTGCCCAGGGCGGCGCCGACCGGTTCGGTCTCGTCGCCGGCGTCGTGGTGGCCGTCGAGGACCGCCATGACCAGGCCGAGCGCCTCGGTGGCGCTGAACAGCACCGGCGGTGGCCTCACGCCGCTGCCCAGGCGGTAGCCGCCGTAGGGACCCCGCTCCGAGCGAACCGGCATACCCGCCTCCCGCAGGATCGCGACGTAGCGGCGCGCCGCGCGGGACGAGCAGCCGAGACCGCGGGCCAGGCGCTCGGCGGTGATCCCCGGCTGGTCCTGGAGCAGCTGCAGGCACAGCAGCGCCCGGGCCGTGGGGTTGGACTCGTCCACGTCGGAAGCGTCGCACGTATTGCGGCAACGATCCGTCCGGAACCCTGTCTACGGTGGGCGCCATGACCGAGACCACCACCTCCGAGGCCGGTGTCGACGCCTTCGTCGAGCAGCTCGTCGACCCGCCGTGGGAGCCACCGCTTGCCGGTTCCGAGGTCGAGCACCTCGCCGGGTCCCTCGACCGCCTCCGCACCACCTTCCGCTGGAAGGCCGGCGGCCTCGATGCCGGGGGCCTGCGGGCCCGGTTCGGTGCCTCGGAACTGACGATCGGGGCGCTGCTGAAGCACTTGGCGTTCGTCGAGGACTACTACTTCAGCACCGTGCTGCGCGGCGAGTCGCCCGGACCGCCGTGGGAGACGGTCGACTGGGCCGCGCACCCCGACTGGCCGTTCGCCAGCGCGGCGGAGGACACCCCCGACGAGCTGTACGCGTTGTGGGACGGCGCGGTCGAGCGCTCCCACGCGCGGCTCGCCGCCGCCCTCGACGAGGGTGGCCTCGACCAGCCCGTCGGCGAGGCATATCCCACCGGGCGGGCCAGCCTGCGCCGGATGCTCTTCGACCTCGTCGAGGAGTACGGCCGGCACACCGGTCACGCCGACCTGATCCGCGAGTCGGTCGACGGTCGGGTCGGCGAGGACCCACCGCGGGACTGGCGTCCGTGATGGCCACCGTCCTGCTGTTCCACCACATCCAGGGCCTCACGCCCGGAGTCGTCGCCTTCGCCGACACCCTGCGCGAGGCCGGCCACACCGTGCACACGCCCGACCTCTTCGGCGGGCGCACCTTTCCGTCGATCGAGGAGGGCGCGGCGTTCACGCAGTCCGACGACGCTCCCGACGTCGACGCGCTGGCCGACGCGGCGGCCGCGACGCTCCCAGCGGACCTCGTCTACCTCGGCTTCTCGTTCGGGGTCATGCCGGCGCAGCGGCTCGCCCAGACGCGGCCCGGCGCCGCGGGCGCCGTCCTGTGCGAGTCCTGCGTCCCTGTGACGGGCGACTGGGCGTTCGGGCCCTGGCCCGACGGCGTCCCGGTCCAGATCCACGGGATGGACGCCGACCCGTTCTTCGCCGGCGAGGGCGACCTCGACGCCGCACGCGAGCTCGTCTCCCTCGTGCCGGACGCCGAGCTGTTCGTCTACCCGGGGAACGTGCACTTGTTCGCGGACTCGTCACTGCCGCAGTACGACTCGGCCGCGGCCACTCTGCTGACCACGCGCGTCCTGGACCTCCTCGGCCGCGTCTGAGCCCGGCCGGCCGCGGTCAGAGGAAGGCCTGGCCCTCGCCGCGGTAGGTGGGGACCACGTCGACGACCGCGCCGCCGCGGACGAGGTGGAGCTCGTTCACCCGCTCGCACAGCTCGCCGGCCTTGGCGTGCCGGAACCAGACCCGGTCGCCGACCTTCAGGTGGGCGGCGGCCGGTCCGAGCAGCGGGGTCTGTACCTCGCCGGCTCCCTCTGTCCCGCTGAGGTGCAGGCCGCCGGGCCAGGCGGGGGTCGGCAGCCGGTCCTTCCCGCTCGCCCCCGAGGCGACCCAGCCGCCGCCAAGGACCGTCGCGCTCTCGGGGGTGGGCTTGCGGACCACCGACAGCACGAAGAAGGCCGCGGGGTCGTGCCGGAACCCGCGGTAGGTGTCGAACAGGCCGGGGGAGTACAGCCCGGACCCGGCACCCAGCTCGGTCACCGCGTCCTCCGCGCCGGTCGCCTCGAGGCTGCCGGTACCGCCGCCGTTGACGAACTCCAGCGGGACCAGGGACCGGACCGCGGCGACGACCTCGGCCCGCCTTTCGCGCAGCTCCGCGGCCGATGCTCGCTGCATGGTGCGGATCGCGGTTCGCCGGGCCGGCGAGCCGGGCGCGTTGTCCCCGACCCCGGCGATCTGTCCCTCGTACGCCATCAGCCCGACCAGCCGCAGCCCGGGGTACGCCTCGATGGCCCGCACCACCGCCCTGGCGTCGTCCGCGGACCGCACCGGCGACCGGCGCGGTCCGACGTGCACCCGGTCGCCGAGCAGGTGCAGCGACGCGTCCAGGTCGAGGGCGACCCGAACGGTGGACGCGCCCTCGCCGACCGCTGCCGCCACGAACTCCAGGTGCTCGGGCGAGTCGACCATGACCGTCACCCGACGGGCCGCCTCCTCGTCGTGCGCGAGGGTATGCAGGGCCGTGCGGTCCGCGGTCGGGTACCCGACGAGGACGTCCTCGACCTCGGTCGCGAGCCAGAGCGCCTCGGGCAGGGTGAACGCCAGGACGCCCCGGTACCCGTCCATCGCGAGGACCTGTCGCTGGATCGCCCGGCAGCGAACCGACTTGCTGGCCAACCGGATCGGTGTGCCGCCGGCCCGCTGGGCCATGGCGCGAGCGTTCGACTCCAGCGCGTCGAGGTCGACCACCGCGAAGGGCGGCTCGAGGTGCTCGGTGGCCGCCGCCAGCGACGCATACCGGCTCATCGCGTCGCTCCGATCGGCGCGCCGAGCACGCGATCCAGGTAGTCGTTGGCGAAGACCCCCGTCGGGTCGAGCTCGTCGCGCAGCGCGACGAAGTCGGCGTACCGCGGGTACCGGGCACTCAGCTCGGCGGCGCCCAGGCGGTGCATCTTGCCCCAGTGCGGCCGGCCCTCGACCGCCGCGAAGACGTCCTCGGCCGCATCGAAGAACGGCTGGTGCGGCATCGAGCGGTACTGGTGGAAGGCGATGTACGCGCTGGGTCGACGGTACGTCGGAGCCAGCGGGATGTCGTCGGCCGCGACGAACCGGCACTCGAACGGGATGGCCACTGGGTGCTCGAGTCGGCCCACGAGAGCACGGAGCTCGCCGAACACGTCGCGGAAGTGCTCGCGCGCGAACGCATACTCACCCTCGTTGAACCGCACATCGCGTCGAGACGCGAACACCCGGTGCGACAGGTCGGAGTACTCGCGCCGGCTGAGGGCACCGGTGACGATCCGGTTGACCCGGGGCACGAACCCCGGACGTCGGGTGGCGACCCGCAGCAGCGCGTCCCAGCCGACGTTGGTGACCACCGCCTCGTCGAACCAGTGCGCCAGCCGACCTTCCGGGTGCAGCTCGGCATCGGCCGGGACTCGCTGGAACCGGCGGGTGAGCGCCGTCTCGGTGTAGGGGAACCAGAAGAACTCGAAGTGGTCGTTGGTCGCCACGAGGTCGTCGACCTCGTCGAGCACCCGGTCGAGTGGCATCGGCTCGTCGACGACGTGGAGGGCGAACCGCGGTACGCACTGCACGGTGACCGCCGTGATGACGCCGAGGGCGCCCAGCCCGACCCGGGCCAGCTCCAGCAGCTCGGGACGCTCGTCGGCCGACGTCGTGACGACGGAGCCGTCGGCGAGGACGATCTCCAGACCGCGGATCTGCGTGGCGATCCCGCCGAACCGGCCACCGGTGCCGTGCGTGCCCGTCGACGTCGCGCCGGCCAGGGTCTGCCGGTCGATGTCGCCGAGGTTCTCCATGGCCAGCCCGTGCTCGTCGAGGAGCGGGGTGAGCCGGTGCAGCGGGATGCCGGCCCCGACGGTCACCCTTCCCGCGGCGGGATCGACGTCGAGCAGCCGGTCGAGCCGGTCCAGCCGCACCTGCACCCCGTCGGCGGCGGCGATCTCGCTGAACGAGTGTCCCGACCCGACCGCCTTGACCCGCAGGCCGTCCTGGACCGCGGACTTGAGGGCCGCGGCGACGTCGGCGGTGTCGGCCGGTACCGCGATCCGCTCGGGCGTGGAGCGCACCCGGCCGCTCCAGTTCTGCCAGGTCGTGGGTGTTGTCACGGGTCGCGACCTTAGACGAACCGTCCGTGGGTCACACTCTCTCCCGATGAACACGTCGCCCCCCGCCAGCCGGTGGTCAGTCGTCGCGGCCTTCACCGTCGTCGGCGCGGCCACCCAGCTCGTCTGGCTCACCTACGCACCGGTCACCACGGCCGCCGCCGAACAGTTCGGCGTCACCGAGAACGCGGTCGGGTGGCTGGCCAACCTCTTCCCGCTGTTCTACGTCCTGCTGGCCATCCCCGCCGGGGTCCTGCTGGACCGCTGGTTCCGCGGCGGCGTGGTCGCCGGGGCGGTGCTCACCGCGGTCGGCGCACTCCTCCGCCTGGCCGGCGACTCCTATGCGTGGGCGCTCGCCGGGCAGTGCCTCGCCGCGATCGCGCAACCGCTCGTGCTCAACGCGATCACCGGTGTCGCGGGTCGGTACCTCCGGGAGGAGGACCGGGCCGCCGGCATCGCGGTCGGGACGGCCAGCACCTTCGCCGGCATGGTCGTCGCCTTCGTCCTCGGGGCCGCCCTGCCCGATCCGGGACAGCTGACCACCCTGGTCGGGATCGGCGCGGCGGTCTCGGTAGTCGGGGCGGTCGCCGTCTCCGTGGCGCTGCGACGCCCCGGCGAGCAGCGGCATACCCCGCCCGCCGCCGGAGCGCAGGCGCTGCGCACGGCCGTCCGCGACCCGTTCATCCGGAAGGTCTGCCTGCTCGTCTTCTTCCCCTTCGGCACCTTCATCGCCCTGACCACGTTCGGCCAGGCGCTGCTCGAGCCCGCCGGGGTGTCCGCCTCGACGGCCAGCGTGATCCTCCTCGTCGCGGTGGTGGCCGGTGTGGTGGGCTGCGCGGTCGTCCCGGTCGTCGCCGCCCGACGGCGGGCGGAGCTGCCGGTCATGTCGGCGGCCCTGGTCCTCAGCGGCATGGCGTGCCTGCTCCTCGCGGTGGTCCCCGCGGTGGTCAGCGGGTTCGTCTCGATGACCGTCCTCGGGTTCCTGCTGCTGCCGGCGCTCCCGATCGTGCTCGAGCTGGTCGGCCGCCGCACCGGCGAGGCGGAGGGCACGGCCGCGGGTCTGGTGTGGATGTCGGGGAACCTCGGCGGTCTGGTCGTCAGCCTCGTGGTCGGGCTCCTGGTCGGGCAGCCGGGTCTGGCCTTCGCCACCTGCGGCGTCCTGTGCCTGGTGGCGGTCCCCGGCGTGTGGCTGCTGCGACCGCACCTGCGCGAGCTGGCGGCCATCGTGCCGTCCGGTGAGGCACAGGGGGCCGAGCGATGACCAGGGTCGGGCTCGTCGGCGCGGGACCGTGGGCGACGATGTTCCACGCACCGATGCTCGCCGGTGCGTCCGGGCTGGAGCTGAGCGCGGTGTGGGCGCGGCGACCGGAGGCGGCGGCAGCGCTCGCGGACCGCTTCGGCACCGAGGCGGTCGGCTCGTTCGATGAGCTGCTCGCGACGGTGCGACGCCGTGGCCTTCGCCGTCCCGCCGAGCCGTCCAGGCCGGAGCTCGCGGTCCAGGCGGCCGACGCCGGACGTCACCTGCTCCTGGAGAAGCCGGTCGCGACGACCCTTCCTGACGCGGAACGCCTTCTGGCGGCGGTGATTCGGGCCGGTGTGCGGTCGCAGGTGGTGCTGACCATCCGCTACCGGCCGGAGGTCCGTGCGTTCCTGCCGACGGTCGTCCCGGAGACCGTGACGTACGTGCGCGGCTCCTGCGTGGGTCCGGGCGCCCTCTCCGGCTCGCCGTTCGCCACACCCTGGCGCCAGTCCTCCGGCGCGGCGCTCCTCGACGTCGGACCGCATACCTTCGACCTGCTCGACGCCGTGGCCGGCCCGGTCGTCGAGGTCCGGGCTGCGGTGCGTGGCGAGGTCCTGACCGCCTCGACCGTCCACCGGCACGGCGCCCTCGGGCAGGTCGCCTTGTCCATCACCACGCCGGACGGGCCAGGCGGCGTGAAGCTCGACGTGGTGACCGACCGCGGGTTCGTGACGATGCCCTCCGTGCCTGGCGACGACGCGGACGTGTGGCGGGCCATCACCGACGAGTTCGCCGCGACCGTCCAGACCGGTGAGCCGCACCCGCTCGACGTCCACCACGGGGTGCGGCTCCAGCGCGTCCTGGACGCGGTCGCCCGCTCCGTGTCGACGGGCCTGCCCGTCGTCCTCTGACCATGCCGCGGCGTTCGCACCCTCGGTCGCTACGGTGAGCGCATGCGGCTCGGCGTCATCGACATCGGGTCCAACACGGTGCACCTGCTGGTGGTCGACGCCTACCCCGGTGCCCACCCGCTGCCTTCCTCGTCGCACAAGATCGCGCTCCGCCTGTCGGAGGGGATGACCGCCGACGGCTCGGTGGGGGCCGAGCAGGCCGACCGCCTCGTCGCCTTCGTCCGCGAGTGCGTCAAGCTGTCCGACGACCAGGGCGTCGAGGACCTCGTGTCGTTCGCGACCTCCGCGCTGCGCGAGGCGCCCAACGGACAGGCGGTGCTCGACCGCGTCGCCCAGGAGACGGGCGTCGAGCTCGAGGTCCTGTCGGGACGCGACGAGGCCCGGCTGACCTTTCTCGCGGTACGCCGGTGGTTCGGCTGGTCGAGCGGCCGGCTGCTGGTGCTCGACATCGGCGGCGGCTCGCTGGAGCTGGCCTCGGGGCTCGACGAGGAGCCGGACGTGGCCATCAGCCTCCCGCTCGGCGCCGGCCGGGTGACACGGGACCACCTCGACGGCGACCGACCCTCGGGCCGTTCGGTGGCCGACGCCCGGCGTCACGTTCGCACCGTGCTCGCCCGCGAGCTGCGTCCGCTGCTCGTCGCCGCGACCCCGGACCGGGTGGTGGGCACTTCGAAGACCTTCCGGTCGCTGGCCCGTGTCGCCGGCGCGGCACCCCGCGACGACGGGCCGTACGTCGCGCGCTCGCTGTCCCACGCCGACGTCACCGCCTGGGTGCCGCGGCTCGCGGGCATGGACCGCTCCGCCCGCGCCGGCCTGCCGGGCGTGTCGCCGGACCGGGCGGGCCAGCTGCTCGGTGGCGCCCTGGTCGCCGAGGCGGCGCTCGACCTGCTCGACGTCGACGAGCTGACCATCTGCCCCTGGGCCCTGCGCGAGGGCATCATCCTGCGGCGGCTCGACCACCTGGCGTGACGGGCAGGATCGGGTCCGGGAGCGACTCCAGGTCGTCGGCCACGACGGCGCGGATGGCCGCGACGACGGCGGCGGCGTGCTCGCGATGCGCGACCAGCGACTCGTGGGTCGCGCCGGCGACCACCCGGCGGACGCTGCGGGTCGAGAGCCGGGGCAGCTCGGCCTGCAGGGCCGTGAGCGTCTCGGCGCCTCGGGGCTGCTCGGTCACACCCAGGACGACGAGGGGGAGCGCGCCGAGGTCGAGCACCAGCTGGGCGCGGCTGGTCGGCCAGGCGGCCATCTGCTCGGCCTCCACGGCCGATGCGCCAGGGAGGGCACTGCGAGCCTTGAGCTCGGCCACCGGCCGGTCGGGCAACCCCGTCGAGATGGCCCGCGACAGGTCGACGAGGCGGAGGAGGCCGACGCGGGCCAGCGCCGCGGTGACCCGCTGAGAGGCGACGATCATCCGGTCCGCGCTGCGCACCGGCCAGCGGACCCACTGGTCCGGGTTCGAGGCGTCGACCAGGACCAGCCCCGCGGTCTCTCCCGGGTAGAGCTGGGCGAAGGCCCGGACCGGCAGCCCGCCGAAGGAGTGACCGGCCAGCACGTAGGGGCCGTGGATCCCGGCGGCCAGCAACGCGGCGTGCAGCTCGGCGGCGAGGGTCTCGGCGTCCCGAGGGCTGGTACCTCGCTCGCTCCAGCCGAGCCCCGCGCGGTCGTACGCCACGACCCGCAGGTCTCGGGCGAGCTCGCTCTGGACCCAGTACCAGTTCGGCGAGAACGACCCCATCCCGGACTCGAGCACCACCGTCGGCCCCGGACCGTCCCCCTGGACGTCCAGGTGGAGACGGTGACCCCCGATGTCGACGAGGACCCCGGGCGGCGGGTAGAGGCGTTCGTCGCGACGTGTCGCCCAGGCCTGGACCAGAGCGCCCAGGGCGGCCACCCCGACCGCGACCCCGCCGAGCCGGAGGAACCCCGCAGCGGGTGACGACACCATCCCTCGAGACTCCTCGGGGGATGGGCGCCTGTCCACGGTTGCCGCTCCGCTCCTCCCGTGGTGTCATGAGGAGGTCCTACTCGCTGCCCCGGACCCGGCATCGCGGACGTCCGGTTGCAACGAGGGATGTCATGGCCCCACCCGCCGTACCGGCTGTCGCCCTGCCCGTCGCACAAGGGGTGAGGCGCGAGGGGACCAGCGACTTCGCCGAACTGATGGCCCATGTCCGTGGCCTCGGGCTGCTGCGCCGTCGACGGGGCGCCTACGCCGTCCGCTCGGCGAGCCTGGCGCTCGCCCTCCTGCTCACGGTCGCTGCGGTCCTCTGGCTCGGCGACTCCTGGTACCAGCTCGTCGCCGCCGCGGGTCTCGGGGTCGCGTTGGCGCAGTTCGGCTTCCTGGCCCACGACGCGGCGCACCGGCAGATCTTCGAGGGCAACCGGGCCAACGAGTGGACCGCGCGGCTCATGTCGACCCTGGTCATCGGGCTGAGCTACGGCTGGTGGGTGAAGAAGCACAACCAGCACCACCGCAGCCCCAACCAGGTCGACCGCGACCCCGACATCGCCCCCGGTGGGCTGGTCTTCACCGCGGAGGACGCTCGGTCGCGACCCGCGTGGCTGCGGCTGGTGAGCCGGCACCAGGGCCAGCTGTTCTTCCCGATGCTGCTGTTCGAAGGCCTCAACCTCCACGTCGCGGGGGTACGCGTGCTGCTCCGGCGACCGGACCTGCGTCACCGCCACCTCGAGCTCGCCCTCATCGGCGTGCACTTCGCGGCGTACCTGGCGCTGCTGCTCCTCGTCATGTCACCCGGCCGGGCCGCCGCCTTCGTCGGGGTCCAGATGGGCATCTTCGGGCTGCTCCTGGGTGCGGCGTTCGCGCCGAACCACAAGGGGATGCCGGTGGTACCGCGCGACCTGAAGGTCGACTTCCTGCGCCGCCAGGTCCTCATGTCCCGCAACGTCCGCGGCGGCCGCTTCGTCGACGTCGCCATGGGCGGGCTCAACTACCAGATCGAGCACCATCTCTTCCCGAGCATGCCCCGCGACAACCTGCGCCTGGTGCAGCCGGTGGTCCGCGCCTACTGCCGCGAGAAGGAGATCGCCTACACCGAGGCGTCCCTCGTCGACTCCTACGCCATCGTCATCCGCTACCTCAACGTCGTGGGCCTCGGGGAGCGCGACCCGTTCTCCTGCCCCTTCGTGGCCGAGTTCCGCTGACCGGGGGGCGGCGGGCGCGCCGCGTAGGGTGAACGCGTTCGCCTCGGACCCGGCGAGCGACGAGCGTGGGTCGACGAGGAGGACGAGTGGCGGAACGTCCGGACCGTGTCGACCGGCTGACGGCGCTCATCGACCAGCAGCCGGCCGCCTCCGACGACCAGCCCGGCACGCCGGGGCGGCTTCGGCGGCTGTGCACGACCGTGACGCAGATCGTCCCGGCGACCTGGGCGGGGCTCAGCCTGGCCGAGGAGGGCACGGTCACCGGCGCGCTGACCGGTTCGGACGAGCAAGCCCGGGAGCTGGAGGGCCTCCAGTTCACCTTCGGCGAGGGTCCCTGCGTGGACTCCGTCCGTAGCCACCGGCCGGTCCTGGAACCGGACCTCGCCTCGGCCGGTCTCCGCCGGTGGCCCGCCTACGCTCCGGCCGCTTACCAGCAGGGCGTCCGTGGCGTGTACGCGTTCCCGCTGCGGGTCGGCGCGGCCTGCGTCGGGGCCCTCGACGTCTACCGGGACCGCTCCGGGCCGGTCTCGCCGGAGGGGATCGACGTCGCGCAGACCTTTGCCGACATCGCCCTCACCATGCTGGTGGCCGACCAGAGGACGCCGGGCGAGGGAACCGCCGGCACCTCGGTGGACGACCTGCTGGTACCCGCCATGGAGGTCTACCAGGCCCAGGGCATGGTGATGGTCGACCTCGGCGTCGGCCTCGACGAGGCGCTCGTCCGGCTTCGGGCGCACGCCTTCGTCGAGGGGCGTCCCGTCGCCGCCGTCGCTCGCGACATCGTCGCCGGCCGGCTGCGGCTGGAGCCGTAGTTGTCGAGCCTCGTCGACCGGGTCAGACTCGGACCACCGGAAGGGAGTCGCGCATGATCGCGATCGAGAAGCTGGCCGCGGTGTTCGTCGAGGTCGCCGACACGTTGGTGGTCGACTTCGACATCGTCGACTTCCTGCAGATGGTCACCACCCGGAGCGCCGACATGACGCGCGCGGAGGCGGCCGGCCTGGTGCTCGCCAACGAGCGGAACCAGCTGCAGTTCATGGCCGCCTCACAGGAGTCGGTCAAGCTGCTCGAGCTGTTCCAGCTGCAGTCCGAGGAGGGTCCGTGCCTCGACTGCTTCCGTTACGGCGTCCCCGTCGCGAACGCCGACCTCACCCGGGCCACCGAGCGCTGGCCGCGGTTCGCCCCGGAGGCGGTCCGGGCCGGCTACCGCGCCGTGCACGCGTTCCCGCTGCGGCACCGGAGCAGCGTCCTCGGGGCCCTGAACCTGTTCAGCACGACCGAGGGCCAGATCGACGACAACGACAGCAAGGTCATCCAGGCCCTCGCCGACGTCGCGACCATCGGCCTGCTCCAGCAGCGAGCCATCGCCCACGGCGAGATCCTCACCGAGCAGCTCCAGGTCGCCTTGCGCTCGCGCGTCGCCATCGAGCAGGCCAAGGGGGCCCTCGCCCGCATGCGCGGCGAGTCCGTCGAGCAGGCGTTCGTCCTCATGCGGACCTACGCCCGCGAGAACCACATCCGCCTCACCGACGTGGCCATGGCCGTTATCCACGATCCGGCGACTCATCCGGGACTGACGAGGATCAACCTAGGTTGATCGCGTGAAGGTGCTGCTGCTGGAGAACATCCACCCGGTCGCGGCCGACGCGTTCCGTCGCGACGGCTTCGATGTCGAGGTCCGGTCCGGGTCGCTGAGCGAGGGCGAGCTCGTCGAGGCGCTGCCGGGGGTGTCGCTGCTCGGCATCCGGTCCAACACCAAGGTCACGCCCCGGGTCCTCCAGTCCGCCGGCGACCTGCGCGCTGTCGGGTGCTTCTGCATCGGGACCAACCAGGTCGACCTCGTGGCCGCCGCGACCGGGGGCGTGGCGGTGTTCAACGCTCCGTTCTCCAACACCCGCAGCGTCGTCGAGCTGGTCCTCGGCGAGCTCCTCGGACTGGCCCGCCGGCTCCCCGAGAAGACCCAGCGGATGCACGACGGGATCTGGGACAAGTCCGCCAAGGGCAGCCACGAGGTCCGCGGGCGCACGCTGGGCATCGTCGGCTACGGCAACATCGGTACCCAGCTGTCCAACGTCGCCGAGGCCATCGGTATGCGGGTGGTGTTCTTCGACACCGCGGACCGGCTCGCGCACGGCAACGCCCGGCGCGTCGGCTCGCTCGACGAGCTGCTGGCCCAGTCGGACGTCGTCAGCATCCACGTCGACGGCCGTCCGGGGAACGCGGGGCTGTTCGGACCCGAGCAGTTCGCCCTGATGAAGCCAGGGTCGGTGTTCATCAACGCCTCGCGCGGGATGGTCGTCGACGACGAGGCGCTGCGCGACCACATCCTCTCCGGCCACCTCTCGGGCGCGGCCATCGACGTCTTCCCGACCGAGCCCAAGGCGCAGGGCGACCCGTTCGACTCGCCGCTCCGCGGCCTGGACAACGTCATCCTCACGCCGCACGTCGGCGGCTCGACGCAGGAGGCGCAGGAGGAGATCGGGTCGTTCGTCGCGACCAAGCTGCTCGGGTTCATGGCCTCCGGCGCCACGTCCCTCTCGGTCAACCTGCCCGAGGTCGTGCCCCCGCCGCCGCAGGGCGCGTTCCGGATGGGCTACCTGCACCAGAACGTCCCGGGGGTGCTCGCCTCGATCAACCGCGCACTGGCCGACGCGGGCGCCAACATCATCGGGCAGTCGCTGTCCACGCGCGGGGAGCACGGCTACGTCGTCACCGACACCAACGTGGCGCTTCCCGAGCCGACCCTGTCCGCGCTTCGCGACTCCCCGGAGGCGATCTGGCTGCGCACCTGGCCGGCCTGATGCCCGCGCCGGCGCTACACGAGCTGCAGGAGTCGCTGCCCGGGAGGGTGCTGACCGACCCGGGCGACGTCGCCGCCTACTGCACCGACTCGTCGCGCGCGAGCCTCGACGGGCTGCCGCTCGCGGTCGTGACCGCGCAGTCCACGGAGGACGTGTCGGCGGCCCTCCGCTGGGCGAGCCGGCATCGCGTCAAGGTGTCGGTGCGGGGCAGCGGGACCGGCCTGACCGGCGGTGCCGTCGCCTACCCGGACGGGCTCGTCGTGTCGCTCGCCGCCATGGACCGGATCATCGGCATCGACCCGGCGAACCGGCTGGCCGACGTGCAGGCCGGCGTCGTGACCGCCGAGATCGACCGGGCGGCAGCCGCATACGGGCTCATGTATGCGCCGGACCCCGCCAGCTATCGGGAGTCGACGATCGGCGGCAACATCGCGACCAACGCGGGAGGCTTGCGGTGCGTCAAGTACGGCGTGACGGCGGACAGCGTGGCGGGCCTGGAGGTGGTGCTCGTCTCGGGCGAGGTCATCCGGACCGGAGGGCGGACCCGGAAGGACGTCGTGGGGTACGACCTGACCCGGCTGTTCGTCGGGTCCGAGGGCACTCTCGGCGTCGTGACCGCCGCGACGGTGCGGCTGGTGGCACGGCCGACGGGCGACACGGTGACGTTCCGGGCGGTCTTCCCGACGCTGGCGAGTGCGGGGGAGGCGGTGACCGCGATCATGGGGACGTCGGCCGTCCCCGAAGTGATGGAGCTGATGGACCGGCCGAGCGTGGAGGCCGTCGAGAGGCACCATCCGACGGGGCTGCGCATCGACGGCGCGGCGGCGGTGCTCGTGGGTCAGTTCATCGGACCCTCGGCCCGGGCCCAGTCCGCCGACGTGGCCCGGCTGTGTCGTGACGCCGGCGCGCGGGGCGTCGACGAGGCGGACGGCGACATCCTCCTGGAAGCGCGGCGCGTCACCGGGCGGGCCCTCTCGGCCGAGGGGCTGCGAGTGTCGTCCGACGTGGCCGTCCCGATCGCGCGGCTGGCCGAGATGTTCACGGTGATCGAGCAGATCAGTCACGAGGAGGGGGTCGGCATCCCGACCTTCGCGCACGCCGGAGATGGCAACCTGCACCCGTCGGTCATCGTCGATCCCGCCGACCCGGTGGCCCGCGAGCACGGGGAGCGGATCCTCGACCGCGTCAGCGACGCCGCGCTCACGCTCGGCGGCACGCTGTCGGGGGAGCACGGCATCGGCTCGCTCAAGCACCACGCCCTGTCCAAGCAGCTCGACCCGCCGACGCTGGCGGCGCACCGGCTGGTCAAGGACGCCTTCGACCCGCACCACCTCCTCTCGCCCGGCCGCGCCATCTAGGTCCTGCCGCCCCCGGGAAGGCCAATGGGGAGCGAAATCGGTGGGGGGACACCGATTTCGCTCCCCGATCGGCTTCCGCGGGCCTCGGGCGTCAGGCCAGATCGAAGCGATCAAGGTTCATGACCTTGACCCACGCCGCCACGAAGTCCTCGACGAACTTGTCCTGGGCGTCGTCGCTCGCATACACCTCGGCCAGAGCCCGGAGCTGCGAGTGTGACCCGAACACCAGGTCGACCGCCGTGGCCGTCCATCGAGGGTCACCCGAGACCCGGTCGCGGCCGTCGTAGACGTTCTCGGCCGTCTCCGACGGCCGCCACTCGGTCGCCATGTCGAGCAGGTTCACGAGCACGTCGTTGCTCAGCGTGCCCGGTCGGTCGGTGAGCACCCCGAGCGACGACCCTCCGGTGTTGGCGCCGAGGGACCGCAGGCCGCCGATCAGCACCGTCATCTCCGGAGCGGTCAACCGCAGCAGGTTGGCCCGGTCGAGGAGCAACGTCTCCGCCGGCAGCTTCTCGCCGGCGCGGAGGTAGTTGCGGAAGCCGTCGGCCTGCGGCTCGAGGACCGCGAACGACTCGACGTCGGTCTGGTCCTGGGACGCGTCGGTACGACCCGCCGCGAACGGCACCGTCACCGGGTGACCGCCCGCCGCGGCGGCCTGCTCGATGGCCGCGCCCCCGGCCAGCACGATGAGGTCGGCCAGCGAGATCCGCTTCCCCCCGGTCGCCGCGTCGTTGAAGTCACCCTGGATTCCCTCGAGGGTCGACAGGACCGTCGCCAGCGTCGCCGGGTCGTTGGCCGCCCAGCCGCGCTGCGGCTCCAGCCGGATCCGGGCCCCGTTGGCGCCGCCCCGGTTGTCGGTGCCGCGGAAGCTGGCCGCCGACGCCCAGGCGGTCCCGACCAGCTGCGCGACGGACAAGCCGGACGCCAGCACCGCAGCCTTGAGCGCCGCCACGTCCGCGTCGTCGACCAGCTCGTGGTCGACAGCGGGCACCGGGTCCTGCCAGAGCTGGGCCTCGGCGACCCACGGCCCGAGATAGCGCGAGACCGGCCCCATGTCGCGGTGCAGAAGCTTGTACCAGGCCTTGGCGAAGGCCAGTGCCAGCTCGTCCGGGTGCTCCATGAAGCGGCGGGAGATCGGCTCGTAGACCGGGTCCATCCGCAGGGCCAGGTCGCTGGTCAGCATCATCGGGGCGTGCCGCACCGAGGCGTCATGCGCGTCCGGCACCACGTCCGCTCCGGCGCCGTCCTTGGGGTGCCACTGCTTGGCACCGGCGGGGCTCTCGCCCAGCTCCCACTCGTACCCGAACAACGTCTCGAAGTAGCTGTTGTCCCAGGTGACCGGTGTGGGCGTCCAGGCGCCCTCGAGGCCGCTGGTGATGGCGTCCTTGCCCTTGCCGGTCCCGTTGGCGTTCGACCAGCCGAAGCCCTGGTGCTCGACCGGGCATCCCTCCGGCTCGGGGCCGAGCAGGCTCGGGTCGCCGTTGCCGTGGCACTTGCCGAACGTGTGGCCGCCCGCGATGAGGGCCACCGTCTCCTCGTCGTTCATCGCCATCCGACGGAACGTCTCCCGGATGTCGCGGGCCGACGCCAGCGGGTCGGCGTTGCCGTTCGGACCCTCCGGATTCACGTAGATGAGCCCCATCTGCACCGCGCCCAGCGGACCCGACAGCTCCCGCTCACCGCTGTAGCGCTCGTCACCGAGCCAGGTGTCCTCCGGGCCCCAGAAGATCTCCTCCGGCTCCCACGTGTCCTCGCGCCCGAACCCGAACCCGAACGTCTGGAACCCCATCGACTCGAGGGCGACGTTGCCGGTGAAGACCAGCAGGTCGGCCCACGAGATCTTTCGGCCGTACTTCTGCTTGACCGGCCAGAGCAGCCGGCGCGCCTTGTCGAGGCTGACGTTGTCCGGCCAGCTGTTGAGCGGGGCGAACCGCTGGGCCCCGTCACCGGCCCCGCCGCGGCCGTCGTGGATGCGGTAGGTGCCCGCCGAGTGCCAGCTCATCCGGATGAACAGCGGCCCGTAGTGGCCGTAGTCGGCCGGCCACCAGTCCTGCGACGACGTCATGACCTCGAGGACGTCGCGCTTGAGCGCCTCGACGTCGAGGCTCGCGAACTGAGCGGCGTAGTCGAAGGACCCGCCCATGGGGTTGGACTTGGGCGAGTGCTGGCTGAGGACCTGGAGGTTCAGCTGGTTCGGCCACCAGTCCTGGTTCGTATGCGGTCGACTCGACGTGGGCTCCGGTGCGTCGATGACCGGGTTCTCGCTCTCGCTGCCGTGCTCGGACACGTTCGCTGCCTCTCCTCGGGTCGTGCTCGGGATGGTGTTCTCGATGGCTCAGACGGGGGCCGGGACGGCGGCGCAGTGCCGGCACAGACCCCAGTAGGTGACCTCGGCCTCGTCGATGACGAAGCCGCGGTCCTCGGATGCGATGAGGCAGGGAGCCTCTCCGACCGCACAGTCGACGTCGGCGATCGCCCCGCACGACCGGCATACGACGTGGTGGTGGTTGTCGCCGATCCGCGCCTCGTACCGCGCCACCGATCCCGACGGCTGGATCCGCCGGACCAGTCCAGCCGCCGTGAGGGCCCGAAGGACGTCGTAGACCGCCTGGTGCGACACCGCAGGGAGCTCGCTGCGCACCGCGCCGATGACCGAGTCGGTATCGGCGTGCGGGTGCGCGTGCACTGCTGCGAGGACCGCGAGCCGGGGGGCCGTGACCCGAAGCCGTGCCCCGCGCAGGATCTGCTCGAGAGCGGCGGTGGTCGGCACGCCCTTCACTATTCCCTCCTCTCTTGAACGCATCAAGAAGGAGCCGGCGTCCAGGATCCGGACGGGCTGTGCCGAGGGCTCGGTCCCTGGTCCACGATTGATAAGTCCTACTTATCAGATGGGAAATATCGAGTTATGTGACTCGACCCCGTGCCCCTGGGAGCATCATGTCCTTTCCTCGCCGTCGCCCCACGCTCGTCGCCGCCCTCGGTGCGGCGCTCGCCCTGGTGACGACCTCCGCCTGCAGCGGCGGGTCCAGTGACGTGGTCGGTGCCCCGGCCGCCACTCAGGCCCCGGCCGCCGGCGGGTCGGGCGGCACCATCAACCTGTACGCGTACGCCGTCCCCAAGCCCGGCTTCGACAAGCTGATCCCGGCCTTCACCGCGACGGCTGCCGGGCAGGGCGTCACCTTCCAGCAGTCCTACGGCGCCTCCGGCGACCAGTCGCGCAAGGTCGCCGCCGGTGCCACCGCCGACTTCGTCAACTTCTCGGTCGAGCCCGACGTGACTCGGCTGGTCGACGCCGGCCTCGTCGACAAGAGCTGGAACGCGGGCCCCCACAAGGGGATCCCGTTCGGGTCCGTGGTGACCATCGTCGTCCGCAAGGGCAATCCCAAGGGCATCAAGGACTGGGACGACCTGCTCAAGCCGGGCGTCAACGTCGTCACGCCGAACCCGTTCAGCTCCGGCTCGGCGAAGTGGAACCTGCTCGCGCCGTACTCGGCCAAGAGCGACGGTGGGAAGAACGCGCAGGCCGGGCTGGACTACGTCTCGGCGCTGGTCAAGGACCACGTCACGACCCAGCCGAAGTCCGGCCGCGAGGCGAGCGACACCTTCCTCCAGGGAACCGGTGACGCGTTGATCAGCTACGAGAACGAGGCGATCTTCCTCGAGCGGGGCGGCGACCCGGTCGAGCACGTGACGCCGCCGACGACGTTCAAGATCGAGAACCCGGCGGCCGTGGTCAAGACCAGCACCAACCTCGCGACGGCCACAGCGTTCAACGACTACATCTACACGACGGCGGCCCAGACCCTGCTGGCCCAGGCCGGGTTCCGTCCGGTCGACGAGACGGTCGCCAAGGAGTACGCGTCCAGCTTCCCGACCCCGACGAAGCTCTGGACCATCGACGACCTCGGTGGCTGGAAGACCGTCGACAAAGCCCTCTTCGCCAAGGACACCGGCACCATCGCGGTGATCTACGACGCGGCCACGAAGTGACGGCATGAGCGTCACCACCGCGCCACCACCCCCGGCACCGGACCGGGTCGAACGACCCGCCCGGATGCGCCGGGTCACCGGCACCGTCGGTCCCTTGGCGATCGGCGTGTCGGTGCTCTGGCTCAGCGTCATCGTGCTGCTGCCGCTGGCGGCGCTGACCTTCACCGCGCTGGCGGGGGGTCTGGGGGAGTTCTGGGACGCTGTCACCGCACCGGCGTCACTCGCTGCACTGCGGGTCACGCTCGGGACGTCGGCGGTCGTCGCCCTGTTCAACGTCGTCATGGGGACGCTGATCGCCTGGGTCCTGGTCCGGGACGACTTCCGGGGCAAGAGCCTGGTGAACGCGCTGATCGACCTGCCGTTCGCCCTGCCCACCATCGTGGCGAGCATCGTGCTGCTGTCGCTCTACGGCCCGTACAGCCCGGTCGGGGTGCACCTCAACGCGACCACGGCCGGGCTGGCCGTGGCCCTGGCCTTCGTGACGCTGCCCTTCGTCGTCCGGGCGGTGCAGCCGGTCCTCATCGAAGCTGACCGGGAGGTCGAGGAGGCGGCGGCGTCGCTCGGCGCGAGCAACTGGACGATCTTCTGTCGGGTCCTCCTCCCGACCCTCGCTCCCGCGATCCTCAGCGGCGGCGGGCTCGCGTTCGCGCGGGCGATCGGCGAGTACGGCTCCGTGGTCCTCATCGGGGGGAACATCCCCGGGGTGACCCAGGTGTCGTCGCAGTACATCCAGCAGCAGATCGAGATCGACCGTCCGCTGAACGCCGCCGCGGTCTCCGTGGCGCTGCTGCTGGTCGCGTTCGTCGTGCTGCTCGGGCTCCGGTTGGTCGCCGGAGCGCAGCGTCGTCGCGAGGAGCAGGCCCCATGAGGCTCGGCACCGGCGCCCGCCTGACCGCGCGGACCGTCGTCCTGCTCTACCTGGGCGTCCTCGTGGCGCTGCCGGTCGCCGTGATCCTGTGGCGGTCGCTCGGCGAGGGGATCGGGGCGTTCGTCGCCTCGGTCACGACCCCCGCGGCGATCTCCGCCTTCAACCTGTCGCTGCTCATCGTCGCGATCGTCGTGCCGGTCAACGTCGTCTTCGGGATCACCGTGGCCCTGGCCCTGGTCCGCGGCCGGTTCCCCGGGCGTGCTGTCCTGCAGTCCGTCGTCGACCTGCCCTTCGCGGTGTCGCCCATCGTCGTCGGCGTCGCCCTGATCCTGCTGTGGGGCGTGGGCGGCTGGTTCGGCGGCGTCGAGGCCCTCGGGTTCAGGGTCATCTTCGGGCTGCCCGGCATGGTGCTGGCCACGATCTTCGTGACGATGCCCTTCGTCGTCCGCGAGGTGGAGCCGGTACTCCACGAGATCGGCGAGGAGCAGGAGCAGGCGGCGGCGACCCTGGGCGCCTCCGGGTGGCAGACGTTCTGGCGGATCACCCTGCCCGCCATCCGCTGGGGGCTCACCTACGGGGTCGTCCTCACCGTCGCGCGGTCGCTCGGCGAGTTCGGCGCCGTGATCATGGTGTCCTCGGGCTTCCCCGGCGTGTCCCAGACCCTCACCCTGCTCGTCCACGGCCGCTACCTGGACGACCACAACACGTTCGGCGCCTACAGCGCGGCCACCCTGCTCATGGGGATGGCCATCGTCGCGCTCGCCCTGATGACCCTGCTCGACCGGAAGAGGTCCACCCGATGATCACGGTTTCCCACGCGCGCAAGGCGTTCGGCCAATTCCTCGCCCTCGACGACGTGTCGCTGGAGATCCCTACGGGCTCGCTGACCGCCCTGCTCGGGCCTAGCGGCTCCGGCAAGTCGACCCTCCTCCGCGCCATCGCCGGCCTGGACGACCTCGACAGCGGTGTGGTGACGATCGCTGGGGCCGACGTCACCCGGGTCGTCCCGCAGAAGCGGGGGATCGGGTTCGTGTTCCAGCACTACGCCGCCTTCACCCACATGACCGTGCGCGACAACATCGCGTTCGGCCTGTCCATCCGGCACCGGCCCAAGGCCGAGGTCCAGCACCGCGTGGACGAGCTTCTCCAGGTCGTCGGCCTGGAGGTGTTCCAGAGCCGCTACCCCGCCCAGCTGTCCGGCGGGCAGCGCCAGCGGATGGCCCTCGCCCGCGCCCTCGCGGTCGACCCCAAGGTGCTGCTCCTCGACGAGCCGTTCGGCGCACTCGACGCCAAGGTCCGTGCCGACCTGCGGGCCTGGCTGCGCCGCCTCCACGACGAGGTGCACGTCACCACCGTCCTGGTCACCCACGACCAGGAGGAGGCCCTGGACGTCGCCGACCGGATCGCCGTGCTGCACCAGGGCCGGATCGAGCAGGTCGGCTCGCCGGACGACCTCTACGACCGCCCGGCGAACGAGTTCGTCATGTCGTTCCTCGGCTCCGTCTCCCGTCTGGGCGGGCAGCTCGTGCGCCCCCACGACATCGTCCTGCGGCGGTCCGCCGACGGGGACCGCGACGGCATCCGCGCCACCGTGCTGCGCATCGTGCGGCTCGGGTTCGAGGTCCGGGTCGAGCTGCGCGACGACTCGGGCGCCGCGTTCACCGCCCAGCTGACCCGCGGTGACGTCGACGCCCTGTCGTTGCGGGAGGGCGATGTGGTCGTCGCCAGGACGGTCCGCCCGTCGCCGGTCGCGGACACCCCGCCTCCGGACGCGCCGGCTTTCGAGCTCGGCGCCGAGCTCGCCGACGAGGTGCCGGTAGCCGTCGCCCACTGACCGCGCCGATACTGAGCGCGTGGAGCTCTTCTCGGCGCGTGCCGACATCGTCATGCCCGCAGGGGTCGCGGGGCCCGATCCGGTGTCGTTCGACGTCCACGCCTTCGTCGTGCGCGACGGCGACGACATCATCCTCGTCGACACGCTGTTGCAGCCCGGCCACGTCGACCTGATCGCCGACGCCGTGGCTCGCGCGGGCTTCGGGATCGAGGCGATCCGCTACATCGTGCTGACCCACCACCACCCGGACCACACGGGCGGTCTGGCGGAGGTGGTCAGCCGGGCACCACGGGCCCAGGTGCTCGGCGGGGCCGGGGACGCCCGCGTCATCACGGAGACCACCGGAGTGGCTGTCGACGTGGTGGGTGCCGGCGACTCGGTCCTCGGACTCGAGGTGGTGCCCACACCGGGCCACACGGCGGGTCACCTGTGCCTGGTGGACGCGGTGTCGTCGACGATCCTGCTCGGCGACGTCGTCGGGAACATCGGTCGCCTGGAGCGTGGCCCGGCGCAGTTCACCGAGAACGCGGACCTGGCCGAGGCCACGCTGCGGGAGCTGGCCGACCGCGGTCTGGAGCGGGGGATCCCGTCCCACGGCGAGCCGTTCGAGGGTGCCTCCCGATCGATCGGCGAGCTGCTCCGAACACCGGCCTGACGAAGGGTCGAATACCCGGTCGTATGCGCGAATCGGCCGCTACCACAACCGAATCCGGCATACGACCGGGTACTCGACCTGCACCCGACGGCGCTCCGACAAGGCGATGGACAACCGAGTCCTCGCCGACACCCGCCAGGCATACGGCGTGGGCCATTCCCATCGGGCGCCGTTCGGAGGACTCTGGTCCCGTGGCCGACACCGCCGCTCCGACGAAGAGCCTCGCCGTCCCCCTCACCGCGTTCGCCGCTGGCGCCGTGGTCGCCGTCCTCGTGGGCGTGTTCGGAAAGGTCCACGACCCGACGCTCCAGGGGACGACGACGCTGGGCTTCCGCACCGTGCTCGACATGAAGGTCGTCCTGGCGACCGTCGTCGGCGTGCTCGCCGTGCTCCAGATCCTCGGTGGTCTCTGGATCTACGGCCGGCTCGGCCGCCCGGCGCCGGCCTGGGTCGGGCCCGCCCACCGCATCTCCGGCGCGATCGCCGTCATCCTGGCCGTGTTCGTCGCCTACAGCTGCCTGTGGGCGCTCGGCCTCGAGAGCGGCACGCTCAAGGACGGTGAGCCGGTCGGGACCCGGACCGTCGTCCACGGGGTGCTCGGCTGTGCCGTCATGGGCGCGTTCGTCGTCAAGGCTGCGGCCGTCCGGTCGCGGCGGGCACCAGGTTGGTTCCTACCGCTGGCCGGTGGTCTGCTCTTCGCCGTGCTCATCGCCGCCGTGCTGACCTCCGCCGGCTGGTACCTCAGCACGCGAGGCTGGCCGACAGCCGCCTAGAACGGCATCGCGACGAAGGGCGACGCGTAGTCGGCGTCCTCCGACAGCGACGCCTCGCCGTCGAGCGGAGCGACGCGGTTCCGCTCGGCCTCGAGGAACAGCCGTAGCAGCGAGACGTCACCGGCCGTCGGGATGCCGGTCACCTCGTCGTGCGACAGCACCCAGGACACCGCGGCGGTGATCCGCTCCTGTTCGTCGAACGGCTCATACCAGGTCGTATGCGTCTTCTCGGCGCCCTCGGGCCAGTTGCGGCGCGACCCGGTCTTGATGGTCATCAGCCCGGCGTCCTGGCTGCGTACCTCGTCGACCAGCGCCTGGTAGTCCGCGCGGTAGGCATCATCGCGCCAGAGCACGGGGTTGAGGGGCGTCAGCACCGTCGCGAACGGGTACCGGCGCAGGGCCTCGAGGTGCGTGGCGGGTGCCGTCCAGCCGTGACCCGTGATGCCCACTGCTCCGACGAGGCCCTCGTCCTGCGCCCGCGTCGCCGCCTCCAACGCCCCGTCGGCCCCGGTGGCGAGGTCCAGCTCGCCGAGGTCGCCGACCGCGTGCAGCTGGAGCAGGTCGACACGGTCGGTCTGCAGCCGCTCGAGCGACGCGTTGATCTCGCGCCAGGCCGACTCGCGGTCGCGCTGCCCGGTCTTGGTGGCGAGGAAGACCCGGTCCCGGATCTGCGACATCCACGGCCCGAGCCGCAGTTCCGCGTCGCCATAGCTCGCGGCGACGTCCAGGTGGTTGATGCCGCCGTCCAGGGCCTCCTGAATCGACCGGTCGGCGACGTCCTGGGTCACATCGCTGAGGGCGGCCGCGCCGTAGATGAGCACCGAGCTGTCGTGGCCGAGACGTCCGAGCCTGCGCGTTTCCATGGGGTCCACCCTCGCGCGACCGGCGGCCGTGGGCAACCCACCGGGCCGGTGTCTCAGCCGTCGGCCAGGAAGTCCAGCACGGCCTCGGACGCCGCGGGCCGGCACTCCTCGAAGTACGCGTGCCGGGCGCCGTCGAACAGCCGCAGCGCGGCGCCCGGGATGCGGTCCGCGACCAGCTGCGCGTTGACCGCCGGAGCGAACTCGTCGTCCGTCCCGTGCAGGACCAGGGTCGGTGCGGTGACGCGGGGGAGGACGTCGTAGGCGTCGTGCCGGGCGCTCGCCCGGAGGTGGCGCCGGGCGTTCAGCGGCGAGATGGCCGGGTCGCCGACCGTGGCGTACGGACCGGGATGTGTTGCGCGCCAGCCGGGCGTGTACATGAGGTCGGCTACCGCCTCGCGGGCGGAGGTCGGGTCGGCGACGGCGAGCCGACGGCGGACCTCCTGGCTGCGCTCCACCGCGTGCGGTCCGCCCGGCGTCGTGCAGCCGAGCACGAGCCGGCGCACGCGATCGGGGTGGTCGACGGCCAGCCATTGCGCCACGCGACCGCCCATCGACGTCCCGTAGACGTCGAGGGTCTGGAGCTCGAGGGTGGCGAGGAGGTCGGCCACGTCCGCGGCCAACGTCCGGGTGGTGAAGTCCGCGGGTCCGGCCTCGCTGTCGCCCGTGCCACGCCAGTCGAGGCTCACGGTCCGATGGGCCTCGAAGTCGCGCCGAACCGGGTCCCACCAGTGGTGGTTGTTGGCCTGGCCGGCCAGCAGCAGCAGGGGTGGACCCGTGCCCTCGACCTGGTACGCCAAGGCGGTCCCGTCTCCGGTTCGCACCGTGCCGCGGGTCCGCATACCCGACAACTGTAGGTCCGGAAGACTTCCGGCACCGGTGGTGTTAGGCCTACCGCACACCATCGACGAAGGAGATCCCGTGGCGGGCGCAGCAGGCGGTTGGAACGACAAGATCATCGACGAGTTCCGCGCCAACGACGGCAGGGTCGGCGGCTACTTCGCCGGCGCACCGATGGTCCTCATCCACCATGTCGGGGCGAAGTCGGGCACCGAACGGGTCAGCCCACTCGTCTACCTGCCCGACGGCGACGACCTGGTCATCGCGGCCACCAAGGGCGGGGCGCCGACCAACCCGGACTGGTACCACAACCTGCGCGCGAACCCGCGGATCGCGGTCGAGGTCGGCTCCGACACGTTCGAGGTGGACGCCGTGGAGGCCACCGGCGCGGAGCGCGACCGGCTGTGGGGGCGGTTGGTGGAGTCCCGTCCGGGCTTCGCGGACTACGAGACCAAGACCTCACGCGTGTTCCCGATGTTCCGGTTGCGCCGCGCCGCCTGACCGTCGCCTGGTGTCTGGCGAAAGCGCCACCCTGCTCGCACGATTTCCGGTGGGATGTGACCTGACCGGGAACGGAAGGGAGGCCGGGTGCCCGCCGACGCGATCCGGATCGAGCTGTTGCCGGCGCGGATGGGTGACTGCATCCTCGTCGAGTGCCTGCGCGAGCACGGTGACCCGTGGCGGTTGCTCGTGGACGGGGGACCACCCGACACCTGGCCGCTCCTCGAGGCGCGCCTCCGCGAGCTGACGGCTCAGGCTCAGGTCATCGACGTAACGGTGGTGACCCATATCGACAGCGACCACATCGGCGGGATGGTCCCGTTGCTGCGAGCGCCCTTCGCCCGGGCGATGATCCGCGACATCTGGTTCAACGGGGTCCCTCATCTGCCGGCCTCGGGTGGTGGAGGTCCCCGTAGCGTCACGCAGGGCGAGGAGGTCGGCGCGGCGATCGGGAGCGGTTCCGAGCGCCGGAGGGCCGTGCCCTGGAACGCCGCCTTCGGCGGACAGGCGGTCGACGTGGGCGACCCGGGTGGGTCGGTCCGGCTGGAGGTCCCCGACGGTCCCGTCGTCACCGTGCTCTCGCCGACGACGCCGCGACTGACCGCGTTGGGGAACCGGTGGCGCGAGACCGTCGACGAGGCCAACCGGCCCGACGCCCGGGAGCGCGGGCTCGACACCCCGTCGCCGTTGACCGAGCTGGCGTCGCTGTCGGACCGGCGATCGGGCGCGGACGGGTCCACGCCCAACGGCAGCAGCATCGCGCTCCTGCTCGAGCATCGCGGGGCCAGCGTGCTGCTCGCCGCCGACGGGTTCGGCCCGGTTCTCACCGCCGGGCTCACCGCGCTGGCCGCGCAGCGCGGGGTCGCCGCGGTGGCGGTCGACGCCGTGAAGGTCCCGCACCACGGGAGTCGGGCCAACGTGAGCAAGGCGTTCGTGCGCGCAGTTCCGGCTCGCCACTACCTCGTCTCGACGAACGGCGACATCTTCCACCACCCCGACGACGAGGCGATCGCCCGGATCGTCACCGAGGCGCCGGCGGGGGCGACCCTGTGGTTCAACTACCGCACGCCGAGGACGGCTCGCTGGGACGACGCCCGGCTCCGCGCCGAGCACCGGTACGACGTGCGGTACCCGACCGATGGCACGAGCGGGGTCGTGCTCACCCTGCCCGCTCGGGACTGACGCGCTCGTCGCGGCTGGCGGCGATGAGGCGGGTCAGCCCGTCACGCAGCTCCTCGAGCTCGCCGACACTCATGCCCAGGCGGTCGAGGACGGCGGGCGGTATGCGCTCGGCCCTGGACCTGGTCCGCCGCCCCTTCGGTGTCAGCGAGACGGCCAGCGCGCGGACGTCGCGCGGGTCCCGCTCACGCGTGACCATCCCGCCGGCCTCCAACCGCTTGAGCAGGGGGGAGAGGGTGGCGGGCTCGAGGCTGAGCCGCCGTCCCAGCTCGGCGACGGTCAGCGGGCTCTGCTCCCAGAGGGCGAGCATCACGAGGTACTGCGGGTGCGTGAGGCCCATCGGCTCGAGCAGTGGTCGGTAGAGGCCGATGACGTTCCGCGAGGCCACGGCGAGGGCGAAGCACACCTGCCGGTCGAGGGCCAACAGGTCACCCGCCGGGGGCGTCGTCGACGCGGGTGCGACGGAGTCCATGTCCCCAGAGTAGCGATATGGCGCTATGGTTAGTGCACTGATAGTTAGTGTACTAAGGATGAGTGGTTGACGTGGCTAGGTCGAACGTGGAGGGCCTGTCTCTGGGCTACCGGATCCGTTACCGGATCCGCTACGTCGGGCTCCACCTCTACGGCCCGGCGCAGCTGGGGGACAGCGACGACCCCCACGCCCGGATGCGCCGTGAGCGGGCCCGCAAGGTGGCCGCGGCACAAGAGGCGCGACGAGCCGGGTAGCCGCGATGCGTTCCGCGTCAGGACCGAGCCCGGGCGGACGCCCGGTCGTTCGCCTTCTGCAGGGCGTCGACGAGCTCGGCCTTCGTCATCCGTGAGCGACCCTTGACCCTCAGCCGGGTCGCCAGCTCGTAGAGGTGCTCCTTGGTCGCGTTGGCGTCGACGCCGCCCGCGGTGGGCGCACTGGACTCCCTCGGGTTGGCCGCTGCCGCGTGGGCGTCGGAGGGGCCGTTCTCGTCCTTGGGCTCCCAGTGGTCGCCGACCTTCTCGTGGGTGTGCTTCAGCGAGGCGAACGCGGTCTGGTAGGAACGGCGTTCGTCGTCGTACTGGTCCATCGCCGAGTCGAACGTCTCGGCGAACGTCTGCTGCGCCTTGCGGCCCGAGCGTTGCAACGTGCTCGGCAGCTCGCTCTTCTTCGCGCTACCGCTCTTCGTGGTCTTCGGCATTCATCCAGCGTGGCACGGGCGGTGGCCGCTCGCGATCCGGCTGGGAGCGCGACGCGAGCCCGCGATTCCGGGCGCGGGCCGAGTGCGTGAGGGATGCTGTGGCGGTGACCTACGACTGCGTTGTGGTGGGAGCGGGGGCGGCCGGTGTGACCACCAGCCGCGCCTTGGCTGATGCGGGCGTCGAGCATCTCGTCCTCGAGCGGGGAGGAGTCGGGAACACGTGGGCCACCCAGCGGTGGGACGCGTTTCGGCTGAACACCCCTGGGTCCATGAACGCCCTGCTGGGAGCCGTCGGACCCGGCGATTACTCCTCGCGCGACGAGACCGTGGAGCTGCTCACGCGCCGCGCTGACGGGCTGCCGGTCCGGACCGGAACTCTCGTCACGGAGGTGCGTCGGGTCGGTGACGTCCTGCGGGTGACCACCCCCGACGACGAGCTGGAGACGCGGACCGTCGTCGTTGCCAGCGGACCCAAGAACGTGGCGCTGCGCCCGGCTGCTGCGGCGAACCTGGCCCCGCACCTCACGTCACTCGACGCCGACGACTACCGGAGCCCGGCCGCACTAGCCGAGGGGGGCGTGATGGTCATCGGCGGCGGACAGTCCGGGGGACAGATCGCCGAGGACCTCGTCCTCGGTGGACGCCAGGTGTGGTGGTCGACGAGCCGGATCGGGCGGTATCGCGCCCACTACCGAGGCCGTGCCCTGCTCGACTGGCACGTGGCCGCCGGATGGTGGGCGACACCGCCGGAGGCCTTGCCCGACCCGGCGGCCATGCGCACCGCGACACCCCTGCTCGCCTCCAACGGGCGCGACCTGGGAATCCCGAAGCTCGACCGCATGGGGGTCAACCTCGTGGGTCGTCTGTCGGGGGTCGACGGCGCGAGGCTCGCGTTCACGGGGGACGTACAGGAGTTCGTGGCCTTCGGGGACCAGGTCGCGGTCAGCCTCGAGAAGATCGCCGACGACTACATCGACGCCGCGGGGATCGACGCCCCGCCACCGGAGCCCGACGACGGCCGCGGACCGCTGGACGCAGCGGCACCCCCCACGCTCGACCTGGACCGTGAGGGGATCGCCACGGTGATCTGGTGCACGGGGTTCGGCGGCGACTACGCCTACCTGCCTGAGGTGGGCCAGGACGCCTACGGATTCCCCGTTCTCGACCGGGACGGCGCGGCCGCCGACGACCCGGCGATCCGGTTCGTCGGCATGCCGTGGCAGTCCACGCGGGCGTCCGCGATCCTGCACGGCATGCCGCTCGACGCGCGCCGCGCCGTCGACGCCGTCACCGCACTGCTCGCCTCCCGCTAGCTCGACTTGGTCGCCGCCTGCGAGCGAGCCCGCTGGGCGGCCATCCGCGCGTCGAACTCCTCGCGCCAGGACTCGCTGACGGCGATCCCGGCCCGCTGAGCCTCCTCCGTGCTGAGCTCCACCGGGAAGCCGAAGGTGTCGGAGAGGACGAACAGCTCGGCGCCGGTGACGCCGGTCTTTCGGTAGCCGCGCAGCTGCTTGAGTCCCTTGCGAAGCGACCGACGGAACGCCTGCTCCTCCTTGGACAGCACCGCCTCGACGAACGTGGCGAGCTCGCCGACCTCGGGATACGGGGCCTCGTAGATGGCGGCGACGGTGGGGATGATCTTCGGGAAGAAGTTCTCCTCGAGGCCGAGGTCGAACGCATACCGCACCGCACGGCGAATCAGCCGCCGCATGACGTAGCCCTGGGCCTTGTTGCTCGGCCGGACGCCGTCCACGGCGAGGAAGGTCGCTCCGCGCAGGTGGTCGGCGATGACCCGCATGGCGACGGTCTCGTCCTCGTAGGACTTGCCGGAGAGGTCCTGCAGCTTCTCGATGATCGGCCACAGCGTGCTGATCCGGAAGACGTCCGAGGTGTCGATCGAGGCGGCCGCGATCCGAGCCAGGCCGCCGCCGAAGTCGACGTTCTTCCTCGGCAGCGGCGCGAAGCCGGTCTCGGTGCGCTGGTACTCCATGAACACCGAGTTGCCGATCTCGAGGTATCGGCCGCAGTCGCAGTTCTGGTGGCACTGGGCACCCCACGCCGGGTCGTGCTCGAGGTCCGGGAACAGGTAGAACAGCTCGCTGTCCGGGCCGCCGGGCTCGCCGACCGGCATCGACTCGGCGTCACCGCCGCGGCACCACCAGTTCTTCTTGCCGTAGAACGCGATGCGCGCGCCGCCGTTGCCGACCTCGCCGCCGTGCTCCTCGCTGCCGAGGTCGACCTGGTCGGCGCTGACCCCCGCCTCGGTGAACAGCCGGGTCCAGATCTCGGCCGACTCGGTGTCCTTGGGTATGCCGTGCTCGGGGTCGCCGATGAAGCACGAGACGTAGATGCGGTCGGGGTCGAGCCCGACCTTCTCGGTGAGGAAGGTCCACACCTGCGGTAGCTGCTCCTGCTTGAAGTAGTCGCCGAGGCTCCAGTTGCCGAGCATCTCGAAGAAGGTCGTATGCCGGTTGTCACCGACCTCCTCGATGTCCTGCACCCGCAGACAGGTCTGGCTGTCGGCGACGCGGGTCCCCGCGGGGTGGTCCGCTCCGAGCAGGTACGGCACCAGCGGTTGCATGCCGCTGCCGGTGAACAGCGTCGAGGGGTCGTCATGGGGGATCAGGGGAGCGCGGGGGATCACCACGTGGCCGGTTTCGGTCATGTACTCGAGGTAAACCCGGCGGATGTCGTCGGCCTTCATGGCGTGATTCCACACCCCCGCAGGCACCGTGTCGAGGAGATCGGACGTTATTGACGCGACTTCCACGGTTCGGGTTGTCGCCGGGCAACCGTTGCGTTAACGTCAGCAGTCCACGGGGGATGCACACTTGAGGTGCCTTGCCAGGTGCGATTCCTGGGTCCTCCACCAGTCCGGAGCCCGCGAGCCTCGCTCGCGGGCTTCGGTCATGTCTGGGTCAGGTCATCTGGGCGTTCGCCCGGCAGCCTTCGCCGGCCCGAGCCCGTGGCGGTGCTTGTCGGACGCCACGATCAGCGGCACGATAGCGACCGAGATGGTCGCGCCGCCTGGACCCTGCGGTGCGCCGGCCGTCGCATCGGGTCCGCAGAGAGCGTCCCTCATGGCTCAACGGGTCGCCTGGACCTCCCGCCGGACCTGGACTTCCGAGCCGGACCATGTCGCCGAGGCGCGGGAGTTCGTGGCCGGACGGCTGCGCGCCGAGGGTCTCGACGGTCACGTCGACGTCGTCCAGCTGGTCGTCAGCGAGCTGGTGACCAACGCCGTCGTCCATGCGGCGGGGTCGTTCGCCGTGTCCGTCGGACGCGAGGACGACGCGTTGACCCTCCGCGTCACCGACGCGTCCCCGCGACCCGTCCCACGGCCGCCCCGGCCCCCGTGGGACGGCCCGAACGGCCGTGGCCTGCAGATCGTGACCCGGCTGAGTGCGCGGTGGGGCGTGGATCTCGAGAGGGACGGCAAGACGGTCTGGGCGAGGTTCGACCTGGCTTAGCGGCCGGGGCCGGCGATGTCGACCCACTCGCCGTGCGGGTGTGCGGTTCCGAGCACGACCGACGGCTCCTCGAAGCCCCGACGCCAGCTGCGCACCGCCAGAACGGTGGTCTGGCCGCGGTCGTCGGTTGACTCCGCCGGAGGCTCGACCCCGGGGACGCATCCGGGCGGTTCGGCGGTCAGCCAGGTCACCGGCCTTCCGCCGGCGGCCGCGTCGGCCAGAGTGGCCGCGACCTCGGGCCGGCGGGACCGGTCGACGTAGGTCAGCGCCCAGGAGCTGAAGGCGACCAGGTGGGCGTCCGGCACGGCGCGTCCGGCATCGGCGATGAGCTCGGGGAGGTCGTCGATCATGTCGCCGTGGCGGACCGGCCTCTCGGCGCCCGCCATCAGACGCACGGCGGACCGGAACCGCTCCACCCGACCCGGGACGTCCGGCCAGAGACAGGCCTCCAGCCAACGGACCGCGTCGTCGTCGGCGAGGTCGACGGGGTGGCGGTCGATCCCGTAACGCCCGACCACCCTCGGCAGTACCGGAGCATCGGGGCGGTCGAGGAGCGGAGGCTCGGAGCGGTCCACGCCGCGACACCGGACCGTCGACCGCGGGTCGCCCAGCACGAGGCCGCCAAAGGGGCCCGTCAGCTCCACGCGGTAGCGGTCCGCCGCCAGGAGCAGGCCGGCGCTGGCGCCCATCTCGACGAGGACGACGTCGTCAGCGGGCTGGTCGGCGCAGGCGAGCGCGAGCGCCGCCGCCAGGTAGACCGACCGGTTCACCTCGTTGGTCTGGGTGGTCCGGGCCGCGATAACGGCGCTCAGCTCGTCCGCATGAGCGAGGACGGTCCGCCGCACGTCGGGCCACGGGTCGCCACTGGGCACGCGATCTCGCCCGACGACGCTGGCGTACCACCGGGCGGCGGGCAGCTCCGGACGGCGGATCACCAGGTCGTGGAGAGCCGCGAACCAGAGCACCGGACGGTCCTGACCGGGGGACGCCGACCGCAGCAGTTCCGCGCAGGCGTCGTCGGTGGCCACGGCCCGACTGACCGCGCTGTAGAGCGGAAGCTCGGCGTAGGCCGCGGCGAAGTCCGCGAAGCGACGTTGGATCGTCGCGAGGTCGGTTCGGTCAGCCACAGCGTCACGCTAACCGCCGTCAAGATCGCGTCAGGGTCGCCCTCACGGCCCGTCGACGGTGTTTCGCTGGACAGCATGCGCATCGCCTCCGGCCGTCAACGGCTCTGGTTGCTGGGCGCCGGGGCGGTCGTCCCCCTCCTCGTCGCCGTCCTGCTGAGTCTGGTCCGAGAGCAGGTGAGCGCGGCCGCGGGCGTCCTCGTCCTCGTCCTGGTCGTGGTCGCGGCGGCGTCGACCGGCGACCGGCGGAGCGCGCTGGTGGCGGCCCTGTCGAGCGGGGTGTTCTTCGACCTCTTCCTCACCCAGCCCTACGGCACCCTGGCCGTCACCAGCGCCGATGACGTCGAGGCGCTGGTCCTGCTGATGGCGGTCGGGGTCGCCGTGACCGAGCTGGCCCTGTGGGGCCGTCGGCAGCAGGCTGGAGCCAGCCGTCGGCTCGGCTACCTCGACGGTGTCCTCAGCGCCGCCGAGAAGGTCGCTGCCCGAGAGTCGGATCCGGCCGACCTGGTCGCCGTCGTCGGCTCGGAGCTGACCGAGCTGCTGCGTCTGGACGGGTGCCGGTTCGCGCCCGTGGCGCCCCACCTGCGGGCCGTGGTCCAGCCGGACGGGCGCGTCCGCATCGGGGAGCGGGTGCTCGACGTGGACCGTCACGGGCTGCCGACGGACGAGGAGATCCTGCTTCCCGTCCGCAGCGGCGGGCGCCACGTCGGCGGGTACGTCATGACCGCCGCCACTCGGGTGACTCGACCGTCGATGGAGCAGCTCCGGGTCGGCGTCCTGCTCGCCGACCAGGTCGGCGCCGTGGTCGCCCGGACGGCCGGACGCGGACACTGACTCGTTCTGCGGCGCCGCGGGCGTACGTCAACCCCGCGCGGCGCTGGTTCGGTTGAGCCTCGGGCTCCTCAGCGCGGCATCTGGTGGCCCTCGGGCCGGTCGTCGGTGTAGGCATACTCGCGACCCGCGCTGCCGTCCGGCCGAACCCAGCGAACGACCAGCTCGTCGCGCGCTCCGAACCGGACCAGATGGCGACCGACCACGTTCTCGATGAGCTCGAGCCGAGCGGCGGCGACGCGCGGATCGGTCGAGGCGTTCAGCGCGACCTGGAGGACCAGCTGTTCGGGGGTGGCACGTAGGTCGCACCGCCCACCGTCGAACACCACCAGCCCGGTTCCGGCGTGCTCGTCCCACTCCGTCACGAGTCGGCGGCCCAGATGGGTGGCCAGCTGCTTGCCGTAGCGACCCGCTCGTGGGGTCTCCACCGCGGCCGAGCTGGACAGGGACTCGGTGGCGGTCATACCCGGATTGTCCGACCAGCGGCTGTGAACGGCGTATGCGTTCTCGGCGCGGCGAGACATTGATTCTCGTTCCGTGCATCCCGATACCGGTCGGTCGCGGAAAGGAGGGCGTACCGCCGTCCGACGTCGTTCGGCGGGTCCCCACGTTTGGAGGATTTGTGATGAAGCTGCGTCGCTCGATCGCCCTCACCGTCGCCGCGGGAGCCGCCATTCTCTTGGCCGCGCCATCGGCGGCATCAGCCGCACCGTCCGCCCCGGCCCCAACCGGGACCCGGAGCCTGGCCGCCGTTCTCACCGCGAACGGCAACGGTCAGTTCGACGGCAACCCGTTCGACTACGACATCGTCACCCAGGCGGTCCTCGCTGTCGTCGCCGCCAAACCGGCCAGCCCGGTCGGCCTGCTCACCAAGGGCGACGTCGCCCTGACGGCGTTCCTGCCGCCGGACTTCGCCTTCCGCGACCTCGTCCGCCAGCTGACCGGCACGTCCTACGCCAGCGAGAAGGACGTCTTCAACGCCCTCGTCGCGGCCGCCGGCGTCGCCACCATCGAGACCGTGCTGCTCTACCACGTCGTGCCCGGCGCGACGATCACCTCCACCGATGCCGTGAACGCCGACAACGCGCAGCTGACCACCGCGCAGGGCGGCACCATCACCGTCGACGTCGTCGTCAAGTGGCTGGGGCTGGTCAAGCTCGTCGACCAGGACCCCACGGACGCCAACCCCTACCTGAACCCGTTCGCACTCAACATCAACAAGGGCAACAAGCAGATCGCGCACGGGATCACCGCGGTCCTGCGTCCGGTCGACCTGCCCTGACCCTCCCGCTCGCGCCGGCGAGCCCCTGAGCACCCCGGGCGGGCAACGGCCCACTCCCAGCCCGCCCGGGGCCCTCGTCGGGAGAACGGTGGGGTGACTCAGCTCGGTCGCACGACGACGAGCTGGGTCACCGACTTCTTCAGAGCAGGGCGTGCCCGGCTCGAGATCCCGGTGTCGGTGATGAGCAGGTCGACGTCCTTGAGGTCGATGAACGTGCTCAGTCCCACGACCCCCCATTTGGTGTGGTCGGCCAGGATGCAGACCTGCCGGGCCGCGGCGACGAGAGCCCGGTTCGTCTCGGCCTCGACGATGTTGGGTGTGGTCAGGCCAGCTTCGAGGTCGACCCCGTGTGCGCCGAGGAAGAGGCGGTCCACATGGAGCGAGTGCAGCGCCTGCACCGCCACCGGGCCGACCAGCGCGTCCGAAGGAGTACGCGTGCCCCCGGTCAGCACGACGATCTGGCCCGGCGTATGCGACTCGTGCAGCAGCTGCGCGACGGGTACGGAGTTCGTCACCACCGTGATGTCCGGGACGAAGCGCAGCTGACGGGCCAGCTCGTAGGTCGTCGTTCCCGCCGAGATGGCCAAGGCCGATCCGGGTTCGACCAGGGTGGCAGCGTGTTCGGCGATGGCCCGCTTCTGCCGGATCATCAGCGACGACTTCGCGAGGAAGCCCGGCTCGTGAGCGCTGGCGCGGCCCACCGAGATCGCCCCGCCGTGCACCCGCTCGACCCTGCCCTCGCGGGCGAGGAGCTCGATGTCGCGCCGCACCGTCATGTCGGAGACACCGAGCTCGTCGACGAGGTCGGAGACGCGCACTGCTCCCGAGTCGTCCAACAGCGCCAGGATCCTGCTCTGCCGTTGGCTGGCCAGCACGGCGCTCACCGTTCTCGCACCACGGCGACCTCGCCGGGGGCCAGGTGTAGTCGATCGACGTCGCGGGCGGTCACCAGATCGTGTCCGGCGATGTCGACCTCGTGGCTGTCCGTGGTGTCGTTGGCGAGGAACACCCAGCTGGAGTCCGGGGACCGACGCCGGACCGCCTCCACACCGACGGGGAGCCCTGGCAGGACCGGGAGGACGCCGGCGGCGTCCAGCAGGTCGCCGAGCACCGTATCGAGTGAGGCGTCGTCAGGCAGGGTGGAGAGGTACCACGCGCCTCCGGCGCCGACGTCGTGTCGGGTGACCGCGGGCCGCCCGGTGAGCGGGCCCGACGCATACCGGTCGAGCACCGTCGCCGTCGTGGCCGTGAGGTCCTCGGTCCAGAGCGTCGCCTCGCCACCGCTGCCGAGGCGGGCCGTCTCGTCGCTGCTGAGCGGGAAGAGCTCTTCGACCCGGATGCCGAGGAGGTCGCGGAAGGCCCCGGGGTAGCCACCGAGCCGAACGTGGTCGTCCTGGTCGGCGATCCCGGAGAAGAACGTCACCAGGACCTGTGCACCACTCTTGGCCGCGTCGGCGACGTGCGCGGCGTCCTCGTCGGTGACGAGGTAGAGCGTGGGGACCACGACCAGTCGGTAGGCGTCGAGGGGGACGCTCGGGTGCACGACGTCGACCGTCACCCCGCGTGCACGCAGCAGCCGATGCACCGTTTCGGCGACGAGCGCGTAGTCGAGCCGGGCCGACGGCATCCCGGGTCCGTCGACGGCCCATGCGGCCTGGTAGTCCCAGAGCAGGGCGACCCGGGACTCCACGCGGCTACCGCGCACCTCGCCCAGCCGCCGGGCGATCTCGCCGAGCCGGCAGACCTCCCGGAACCGCGCCGAGTCGGGGCCCGCGTGGGGCACCAGTGCGGAGTGGAACTTCTCCGATCCCGCCTGCGACTGGCGCCACTGGAAGAAGCCGATCGTGTCGGCACCGCGAGCGACGTGGGCGAGGCTGTCGCGGATCGTCTGGCCGGGCGCCTTGGCGCGGTTGACGGGCTGCCAGTTGACTGCCGACGTCGAGTGCTCCATCAGCATCCACGGGTCCCCACCCGCCAGCCCGCGGGTCAGGTCGGCGCTGAACGCGAGCTCGGCCCGCGGATGGGTGAGGCTGTCGAGGACGTAGTGGTCGGTGCTGACGACGTCCTGGTGCGGTGCCCACTGGTGGTAGTCGAGGTGCCGGAACCTCGTCATGGTCATGAAGTTCGTCGTGACCGGGACGTCGGGCGACAGGCGGGTCAGCACCGTCTTCTCCGCGATGAAGAAGTCGAGCAGCTCGTCCGACTGGAACCGGACGTAGTCGAGCCGGTGCGTAGGGTTGGCGAAGGTCGTCGTCCGCCGCGGCGGCAGAACCTGCTCCCACTCGGTGTACCGCTGGCTCCAGAAAGCGGTGCCCCACGCGTCGTTGAGGGCGTCGAGGCGCTCGTACCGCCGGCGCAGCCAGCCGCGGAACGCGCCCGCACAGCTGTCGCAGTAGCAGGGGACGTTGTGGCAGGCGTACTCGTTCGAGACGTGCCACAACGCCAGCGCGGGATGGTCGTGGTACCGCCTGGCGAGCTGGGTCGTGAGCGCGAGGGCGTGCTCGCGGTAGGGCGCGGCCGTGGGACACCAGGCCTGCCGGCTGCCGGGCCAGAGCGTGTGGCCGTCATGGTCGACCGGCAGCGACTGCGGGTATGCGTGGGAGAACCAGGGCGGTGGGGTGGCCGTGCCGGTGGCCAGGTCCACGGCGATGTCGGCGTCGGCCATCCGGTCCATCACGTCGTCGAGCCAGCCGAACTCGTACTCGCCCTTGGCCGGCTCCAGCCAGGACCACGAGAAGACACCTAGGGTGACGAAGGAGACCCCGGCGCGCGCCATCAGCTCGACGTCCTCGGTCCAGGTCTCGCGCGGCCACTGCTCCGGGTTGTAGTCGCCACCGAACGCCAACCGATCCTCGGGCCACCGTCGCATGCCGGTCATCTTGTTGGGACTGCACGCCAAAGTCAACAGAAACCAACATGCGGTGATCCTCAGCACTGCCGTACCGTCCGACACGCCGATCGTGCAGAAATCATTATGGAACAACGGATCCGGGCCTGGATTCGCCCCGAAAGGCTCCGTCGTGCTACTTGACAGGGTGCAAACGCGGGTTCATTCTCAGTGTCGGCACTGAGGGTTTCTGGTCGTTCCTGTCGCTTTGTGCGCGAGACACTGGCGCCCCATCACTCGTTCACCGTCGAAGGAGCCCACGTCATGGCCCGTCCCTCCACCGAGGCCGAGTACCTCGCCCGCATGGTCCCGACCTCGGCTAGCGGGATGTCGCGCCGGACGCTCCTGCGGGGGGCTCTGGGCGCCAGCGCGCTGCTCGCCACGCCGCCGCTGCTCGCGTCCTGCAGCTCGTCCGGGGGAAGCAGCGGCGGCGCCACCGGCGGCGGTGGTGGTGGTGGCACGGTGACGCTGGGGTCGAACCAGTCCGACGCGGTGCCCAAGGCGGGCGTGCAGCAGGTCATGGACGCCTTTACCAAGGCCAACAGCGGCCTGACGGTGAAGATCAACACCATCGACCACAACACCTTCCAGGAGAACATCAACACCTACCTCCAGGGCCAGCCCGACGACGTCTTCACGTGGTTCAGCGGTTACCGCATGCGGTTCTTCGCCTCCAAGGACCTCGCCGGTGACATCTCCGACGTCTGGGGCAACCTCAGCGGGATGTCCGACGCGCTCAAGAAGGCGTCGACCGGTGACGACGGCAAGCAGTACTTCGTCCCGTCCACCTACTACCCGTGGGCGATCTTCTACCGGAAGAGCCTCTGGTCCGAGAAGGGCTACACGCCGCCGAAGACCCTGGACGAGCTCAAGACGCTGGGCGCGAAGATGCAGGCGGACGGTCTCATCCCGCTGGCCTTCGCCGACAAGGACGGCTGGCCCGCCATGGGCACGTTCGACCAGCTCAACCTGCGGATCAACGGCTACGACTTCCACGTCAGCCTGATGGCCGGCAAGGAGGACTGGAGCAGCGACAAGGTCAAAAAGGTCTTCGACACCTGGAAGGGCCTGCTGCCCATCCACCAGACCGACTCGCTCGGTCGTACCTGGCAGGAGGCCGCCCAGTCGCTGCAGCAGAAGAAGTCCGGCATGTACCTGCTCGGCGCCTTTGTCGCGCAGCAGTTCACCAAAGGTGCCGAGCAGGACGACCTCGACTTCTTCACCTTCCCGGAGGTCGACTCGACGATCGGCACCGACGCCATCGAGGCGCCGATCGACGGCTGGATGATGGCCAAGCGGCCAAAGAACGAGGACGGCGCCAAGAAGCTGTTGACGTACCTCGGCGGCCCGGACGCCCAGAACATCGCTGTCAAGGCGGACCCGAGCGTGGTGGCCACCAACGACAAGGCCGACCAGTCGGCGTACACGCCTCTGCAGAAGAAGTCGGTGGAGTTCGTCAAGTCCGCCAAGTCGATCGCCCAGTTCCTCGATCGCGACACCCGTCCCGACTTCGCGTCGACCGTGATGATCCCCGCGCTGCAGAGCTTCATCAAGACGCCCGACGACATCGACGGGTTGGTGAAGAACATCCAGCAGCAGAAGCTGAGTATCTTCACCAGCTGACCTGATGACCATCGCGAACGCGCAGCCGACCGCGCCCCCCGGTAGCAAGAAGACCCGCCGGCGCCGCTACCGGGGCATCGACCAGCTCGGCGGCCTCGACCGGGTGGTCGTGGTCCTCATGGTGGCGATCCCGACACTCCTGCTCGTGTGGCTCGTCTGGTTCCCTGCCGTGGCGTCGGTGCTGCTCTCCTTCACCAACTGGGACGGTGTCGGCGACGTCAGCTCGGCGAAGTTCATCGGCCTGAAGAACTACTCGGACGTCGTCAGCATCTATCCGCCGTTCTGGCCGGCGGTGCAGCACAACCTCATCTGGCTGGCGGTGCTGTTCTTCGTCGCGACCCCGCTCGGGATCTTCTTCGCCGTGCTGCTGGACCGGGAGATCCGTTTCTCCCGCGTCTACCAGACGGCGATCTACCTCCCGGTGGTCCTGTCCCTCGCGCTGGTCGGCTTCATCTGGCAACTGATCTACAGCAAGGACCAGGGCCTGATCAACGCGGTCACCGGGTGGACCATCGACTGGTACGGCGACCCGAAGTACAACCTCTGGGCGGCACTGGTGGCGACGACGTGGAAGCACACCGGGTACGTCATGCTGCTCTACCTGGCCGGGCTCAAGGGCGTCGACCCGACCCTGCGCGAGGCGGCGAAGGTCGACGGCGCCACCGAGCGGCAGACCTTCTTCCGCGTCGTGTTCCCGGTGATGGCCCCGATCAACATCATCGTCCTGGTCATCACCTTCATCGAGTCGTTGCGCGCCTTCGACCTGGTCTGGGTCATCAACAAGGGTCGCAACGGGTTGGAGCTCATTGCCGCCCTGGTGACGAGCAACGTGGTCGGTGAGGCGAGCCGGATCGGGTTCGGGTCGGCCCTGGCGACGTTCATGCTCATCATCTCGACGGTTCTCATCGCCGTCTATTTGCGCATCGTCATGAGGGAGCAGCGATGAGCACGACGACCGGCACTCGCGCCAGCCGCATCCCCGTGGCCTCGGCCTCGGCGAGCGGCCGAACCGGTCGCGTCGGTATGCAGGTCTTCCTCATCGTCGTGAGCCTGCTGTGGCTGTTTCCCGTGCTGTGGGCCTTGCTCAACTCCTTCCGCGACTACGCCTACACCGCCCAAAACGGCTACGTGTCGCTCGGCGGCTGGACCTTCCAGAACTACGTCGACTCCTGGGAACAGGCCGACTTCGGGCGCACCCTGCTCAACTCGGCGATCGTCACCATCCCGGCGGTCATCCTGACGCTGTTCCTCTCCTGCTGCGTCGCCTTCGTGGTGGCTCGGTTCTCGTTCCGCTTCAACCTCGTGCTCCTCGGCTTCTTCACGGCCGCGAACCTGCTGCCGCCGCAGGCGCTGCTCATCCCGGTCTACCGGATGTTCCGGGCGATCCAGGTGCCGGACTGGTTCAGCGAGTCCGGGACGCTGCTCAACAGCTACTGGGGCCTGATCGCGGTCAACGTCGCGTTCCAGACCGGCTTCTGCGCCTTCGTCCTCAGCAACTACATGAAGACGCTGCCCCGCGAGATGTACGAGTCGGCCGTCGTGGACGGCGCGAGCGTGATGCGGCAGTTCTTCCAGCTGACGCTGCCCCTCTGCCGGCCGGCGCTGGCGGCACTGGCCACCCTCCAGGTCACCTGGGTGTACAACGAGTTCTTCTGGGCCACCGTGCTCCTCCAGTCCGGTGACAAGTTCCCGGTGACCAGCTCGCTGAACAACCTGCGCGGCCAGTTCTTCACCGACAACAACCTCGTCGCGGCCGGCGCGATCGTCGTCGCGCTCCCCACGCTGATCATCTTCTTCGCGTTGCAGAAGCAGTTCGTCGCCGGGCTCACCCTGGGGTCGACGAAGGGCTGACCTCGGTGTCGAACACGCCGTCGTCGTGGCGGAACGCGCGAACCGACATGATCAGGGCCACGCCGAGGACGACGAGGGCGGTGCTCAGGGTGAGGCGCAACGCTGTGCCCGCGCCGGAGTGCAGGGTGGTCTGGTACACGGTCATGAGCACGGCGGCCCCGATCGCCGACCCGATCCGCTGCCCGGTCTGGAGGGCACCACCCGCCGCTCCGCCCATCCGTGGTGGCACGTCAGCGAGGGTGAGGGTGATGTTGGGTGAGACGACCGCGCCGCCGCCGAGGCCGGTGAGGAACATCAGCGGCGCCGCCACCCAGACCAGCCCGTGGGGGTCATGGCCGGCGACGAAGAGGGCGAGCAGGCATACCCCCAGCATCGTCACCGCGAGCGCGATGACGGTGAGCCGGCGCCCGAACCGGGGGACCAGGCGACCGGCCAGCGGCGAGGCGATCGCCGAGCCCAGGGCGAACGGCATGAGCAGGAGACCGGCCTCGAGCGGCGCATACCCGAGGCCCGTCTGGAGGTAGACCGACAGGACCAGGAGGATGCCGGTGTAGCCGGCGAAGTACGTCGACCCGACGAGCAGCCCGTTGGTGTAGCCCGGCAGGCCACGCAGCAGACCGACGTCGAGCAGCGGCGGTCGGCCCGCTTCCCGGAGCCGGCGCTCCCATCGCACGAACGCCCACGCGAAGAGCGGCACGCCGACGAGGAGCAGGAGGGGCCAGCGGTGACCGCCCTCGACGCTGACGATCGGGTAGAGCAGGCAGAGCACCGTCACGCCGAGGAGCAGCGCGCCGACGACGTCGATGCGGGTGTCCGCGCGCTCGGCGGTCGGCAACCGGGCCGGGACGAGCCGGGCCACGCCGAGCATCGCCACGAGGCCGATGGGGATGTTGACGAGGAACAGGTACCGCCACCCGTTGTCCGCGCCGGCCGCACCGATGATGAGCCCACCGATGACCGGTCCGGCGGCCGACGACACCGAGACCGTCGCGCCGAACAGACCGAACGCCCGGGCCCGCTCCGCCCCCCGGAACAGGTCCTGCACCAGCCCGGAGTTCTGCGGGGTCAGCAGGCCGGCCGTCGCGCCCTGGACGAGGCGGGCGACGATGACCAGCGCCACGTTGGGGGCGAACCCGACCGCCGCGCTGGAGACGATGAAGCCGGCCAGGCCGATGAGCATCATCCGGCGCCGCCCGTAGGCGTCGCCGAGGCGCCCACCGGCCACGAGGGTCAGGCCGAAGGTGAGCAGGTAGCCCGAGACGACCCACTGGATGGCGCTGGCCGAGGTGTCCAGCCCGTTCTGCATCGACGGGATGGCCACGTTGACGATCGAGACGTCGAGCAGCGACATGAACCCGACGACGAGGGACACCGAGAGGATCCGCCAGCGCCGGGGGTTGGGAACCCACTCCCCCTCGGGCGGGGTCGCGGACGCCGGCGCCCGGCGCTCGACGTCCTCGGTCACGTCGTCCAGCCTGCCCCACCTGCTGATCCCCGCCCGGGAGGGTGTCGGTGGCGGCTGCCACGATCGGACGATGTCCACGACCATCAGCCCCGACCAGGACGTGATGACGCTGGTCAACGTCTTCACCGTCGAGCCCGACCGACAGCACGAGCTGGTCGACCTGCTGGTGCGCGCCACCGACGAGGTGATGCAGCACCTGCCCGGCTTCGTGTCGGCCAACATCCACCGCAGCGACGACGGCGAGCACGTCGTCAACTACGCGCAGTGGGCCACGGCCGCGGACTTCGAGGCGATGCAACGCGATCCGCGGGCGACCGAACACATGGGCGGGGTCGCGGCGATCGCCTCGTTCGCTCCCGTCGTCTGCCGGGTCGTGCACTCGACCCACGCCTGAGCCCGGCGCACGTTCGAAACCCAGCGGTCAGCTGTCGACGAGGGCTACTGCTCGGCGCAGCCCCGCGGCATACGCCTCCGGTCGTTCCCACGCACCGAAGTGGCCGCCGTCCGGCTCGACCGTCCAGTCCCTGACGTCGAAGACGCGTTCGGCGAACTCGCGCGGGGCGGGGACGAGGTCGCCGGGGAACATCGTGATCCCCGTCGGCACGGTCGTGGCCGGGGCGGCTCCGGTGTTCTCGGAGTACGGCGCGAACGACGTCCCGATGGCGCCACTGACCCAGTAGAGGGTCACCCAGGTGAGCAGCTCGTCGCGGGTGTAGACCGACTCCACGTCGCCGCCGGAGTCGCTCCAGGACCGCAGCTTCTCGAGGATCCAGGCGAGCAGCCCGACCGGCGAGTCGCCGAGGGCGGCCGCGAGGGTATGCGGCTTGGTCGCCTGTTCGAGGGCGTAGGCCCCCTCGGCCATCTGCCAGGCTCGGCCGGCGTCCAGGTAGTCGCGTTCCGGCTGGGTGAGGTCGTCCGGGTCGACGGCGAAGAGGTGCGAGTAGGGGACGTCGGTGAGGTGGAGGGCGGACACGACATCGGCATGGGACGCGGCGAGGTGCTCTGCGACCGAGCTGCCGATGTCGCCGCCGGAGACGACGTAGCGCTCGATCCCCAGCTCGGACAGCGCGTCGGCGACAAGGTCGGCCATCTCCGGCGTCGACATGCCGGGCGGCTCGGTCGGTAGGGACCACGGGTACCCCGGCAGGCACGGCACGACGACGTCGAGGTCGGTCAGCAGCGGCAGGACCTTGTCGAACCGGAGGAACGAGTCAGGCCAGCCGTGCAGGAGGACCACGGTCGGCCCGTCGCCGCGCTGCCGCACCGCTCGCATACCGCGGCTGCCGGTCTCGCCGGCGGCGACCCAGGGGAGGGCGCGTAGCCGGTCCTCGTGGGTCCGCCAGTCGTACCCGTCCTGCCAGTAGGCGACGAGCTCGGCGAGGTAGCCGGGGTCGGTGCCCCGAGCCCAGCCGGCCGGGCCGGCGATGGTCACCGACCGGGTGGCGCGCAGGCGGTTGCGGAGGTCGTCGAGGACGGCGTCGTCGACGCGGTCAGGGGTCGCAGACATCGCCCTAGTTTGGTCGAGGGGGCCGACAGAGGTGCGTCGAGAACAAGGCGCGACCGCCCGATCCCTGTTCAGGCGGAGCGACGGGACCGTTCGACGGTGGTCGCGCGGAGCTGGGCCAGGTCGACCCCCTCGTCGCGCAGCATCCGGACCCCGAGACCGCTGCCCTCGTCGAGTACGCCGAGGAGCAGGTGCTCCGAGCCGATCCGGGTGTCGCCGAGCATGATCGCCTGGCGCAGCCCGCGCTCCAGGGACTTCTTGGCGCGCCCGGTGAAGGGGATGTGCTTGTTGCGGCCCCACCGGCGACCTCCGGTTCGGTCGGGGACCTCGTCCAGCGCGCCGGCCCCGAAGGTCTCCTCGACCCTTCGCCGCACGTCGTCGAGGTCGATCCCGATGCTCTGGAGCGCGTCGCCGTCGAGGCGGCCGCTCGACGCGTCGTCGGCCGGCACCTGACGCAGCCACCGGCGCAGGCTCTCGGCGGTGACACCCGCGTCGCGCAGCACCGCGCCGGCGACGCCGTCGTCCTGGGCCAGGGCCACCACGACGTGCTCGGTGCCGACGTGGTGGTCGCCGGCGTCATTGGCCTCCTCCTGTGCGCGCACCACGGTGCCGCGAGCGGAAGCGGTGAAGCGTTCGAACATGGTCAGTCCCTCCCGGGGTTGATGCGTGGGCCGTGCTTCTGGTGGACCGCCTGGCGGGAGACGCCGAGGACGCCGGCGATGTCCTGCCAGGACCAGCCCTGCTCCCGGGCGCGCCGGACGTGGAGGTACTCGAGGCGCTCCAGCAGCTCGTGCAGCGCGACGACGGCCCGCAGGCCTTCGCCGGGGTCGCTGCTCGACGCGCTGCTCGCCATGTCGGACACGGAGGTCATGGGTGTCAACTTACGTTGACGATCCCTCGTCTGTCAACTCACCTTGACACCAACCGCTTGCCTCACCGCAGGGGGAGCGGCGGCTGGACCCACCAGGGACCGGCCACCACCTCGACGCGCTCGACCCACTTGACCCAGTGGTAGCCCCGTCGGCCGGGCACGACGAGCCGGACGGGAGCGCCGTGGCCCGCCGTCAGGGGCGAGCCACCCATCGAGGTCGCGAGCAGCAGGTCGTCCGTCAACGGGAGGCGACGCGCATACCCGGTGCTGCTCGTCACGACGACGCTCAGCTCGCGGTCCACCTCGGGCAGCAGCCGCGCCAGCCGGGTCCCGGCCCAGACCGCCTCGCCCCACCACCCGCCGGTGCAGTCGAGCGCCGCCGTGACCTCGTCCCCTCGGGACAGCTCGGCGAGGCTGAGCCGGCGCTCACCGAGCGGGGTGGCAACGGTGAGGCGCCATCCGACCGCCTCGACGTCCGGCACGGTGTCGAGGAACCACTGGGTCACCGGCATCTGGTCCTCGTCGAGCCGGAACGACCCGGTGGACCGACGGTCTCCCGCCCGGGCCAGGGCCGCCCCGGTCGTGACCGCGCCGACCCCGAGACCCGCCGCGACGACGGCCACGCCGCCGCTGCGCAGCAGGGTTCGCCGGCCCCAGTCCGGGCGACGGAGCCGCACCGGCCGCTGGACGGCGTGGACGACGGTGAGGACCGCGGCGATCACCCCGGCGGTGACGTGCAGCTGCATCGTGGTCACGGCGAGTGACTGCCCGGTCAGGCCGACCAGGTGCATCAGCCCGGAGAGCACCGCGGCCAGCAGCACCCAGATGAGCACGAGCGACGTCGACCGGCCGGGCCGCATCCGACGGAGGCCACGCTGCACGACCGGCCGCTTCCACGGCACCAGGGCGAGCGGGCCGAGGCCGAGGCCACCGTGCAGGACGGCGACGAGCCACGTCGGGCCGTCGCCCACGAGGAACAGGCCGACGCCCGAGAGGGCCGCGGCCGGCACGAGGACGACCAGGGCCAGGTTCGCCCACCGGCCTCTCACCTCCTCACGGTATGCCGCATCGGGCCGTCCGTGGCAGGCTGCCCTCCCAGCCGGCGAAAGGAACGCAGCGTGGCCGACGACGACGAGCTCCGCAAGGACCACGGTGACCCGCACGACCCCGACGGGCGGGAGCGCGACGAGACCGCCACCGAGCGGGCCGACCGCAACTGGAACGAGCTCCTCCAGGAGCTCCGGGTGACCCAGACCGGCCTGCAGATCCTCACCGGGTTTCTCCTCACGGTGCCGTTCCAGCAGCGCTTCGGCGAGCTCCAGCCCGCGCTGCGGGTGGTGTTCCTCGTCGCGCTCTCGCTCGCCGTCGTCTCGACGGTGATCGTCGTCGCCCCGGTCGCGTCGCACCGGATCCTGTTCCGCCGCAGTGCGAAACCCGAGCTCGTGTCGGCGGCCCACCGGTCGACCAAGGCCGGGCTCACGACCCTGGCGCTGACCATCGTGGCCGTCGTCGTGCTGGTGTTCGGCTTCGTGGCCGGGACAACGGCCGCCCTCGTCGCGGGAGGTGTGGCGCTGGCCTTCTTCGTCGCCCAGTGGGTCGTCGTCCCGGCCCGCCTGTTGGGCCGGATCGAGGCGCGCTCGCGCCGCTAGGTGTCGGTCGACGCCGCGCGGGGTATGCGCCGGGGCAGGTTCGTCATGTACCGCGCGCTGAGGAGGTCGTATGCCGGCGGGCTCGTTGTCGAGGCAGGAGTACCCGGGCGCCGAGCCGTGGGTCCCGGATGACCACAGCATCCCGGCGCTCGAGGCCGCTGCGCCCTCGTGCCGCGGCTGCGAGCTGTACCGCGACGCGACCCAGGTCGTCATGGGCCGTGGCGACCCGCACTCCGACCTCATGCTGGTGGGGGAGCAGCCCGGCGACAGCGAGGACCGCCAGGGGAAGCCGTTCGTCGGGCCGGCCGGCCGGCTCCTCGTCGGTGCACTGCAGGAGGCCGGGATCGACCCGGGTCGGGCCTACGTCACCAACGCCGTCAAGCACTTCCGGTTCACGACCAAGGGCAAGCAGCGGATCCACGCGACGCCGAGCCGCTGGAACGTCACGGCCTGCGGGCCGTGGCTACTGGCCGAGTTCGACGCGGTCCGCCCGCAGCTGGTGGTCGTCCTGGGCGCGACCGCCGGTCAGGCGGTGTTCGGGCCGAGCTTCCGGGTCGGCGTCTCGCGCGGACGCCCACTCGAGGCGCCGGCCGGCTGGCGGGTCGAGGGCCCGGTCCCGACCTTCCTCGCGACCGTGCACCCGTCGTCGGTGCTGCGCTCCCGCAACCGGGACGAAGACCATGCCGCCCTGGTGGCCGACCTCAGAGTGGTCGCCGACCACCTGCCCTGACTGAAACAGCCGGGTCGTCAGCTCGAGGTCGACACCGTGCTGGTGGCGGCGGTCTCCGTGAGCACGACCGCCTCCCGGCCCGCCTGCGAGGGACCGAAGGCGCTCCCGGTCACGGTGGAGGTCCGGGTCTGCCCCCAGACGTTGAGCACCACCGTGGCCTGCCCGAAGTACGGCTGAGCGGGAATTGTGTACGCGGAGCAGTCCTCGACCGGTCCTCCTCGGTCGCTGCACATCCCGTCCGGACCGGGGTAGTAGGCGGGGACCTCCCGAGCAGGGATCCATCGCACCTTGTCCCCCTGGAGGCGGAGCTCGATCTCGTGTCCATTGCCGAAGTACCCACTGGTGACCTCGACCCGCATGGTTTGCCCCGGCTCGAGGACCGCGTTCTCGGGCCACGAGTCCTCGGGGAGCAGCTCGCCGTTGACGGCGGCGACGCCAACCAGGGTGAGGCGCTCGGAGGTCCGGTTCTCGATCCAGAACGCTCGGGTCGAGCTGGTCGACACCTCGCCGTCGCTCACGACGGTGCTCACGCCCAGTGCTTTGGCGGGCGCGGCGGTGGCGGTGGCGGACAGTCCCACGACGGCGAACAGGGCGGTGCCGGCCAGAACTGCACAGGTGACTCTCGCGAAGGTGCCCATCGGTATCAGTCCTCCCGAACCCGTGGCCGGGATCTCCGGCTGGTCTGCGGTTCGTCCTGGTCCCAGGGTGCCGAAAAGGGGACGTGAGGCCGATCCGCCGCCGAGGGGACCGGCCGGCTGGTTCCTTTGTCCCCCGATCGGTGGACCCCTTGTCGTCCGGGCAACTCCTGCATACCATGATCACGATCATCATCAATTTGGGTCGCGGCGACGAAGCAGCGGCGGGATGGGAGTGAGCGCGGATGACGACCGACCTGGAAACGCGGATCGCCCGGCTGGAGGACACGAACGCGATCCAGGCGCTCGGGATCCTCTACGGCTACGTCATGGACGAGCGTGACGAGGACGGCATCCGCCGGATCTTCTGCGAGGACGCGACGCTGCGCTCGCAGGACGGGGTCTTCGCGGCCACCGGCATGGACGAGATCGTCACGACCTACCTCGGACGGTTCGCGGCCCTGGGTCCGACGAACCACTACAGCCACGGCCATGTGGTCCGGTTCGACGACGACGACGCGGACGTCGCCTTCGGCCTGCTCGCGTCTCACGCGGAGGTCACCCGCAACGGTGTCGGCATGGTCGTCGCGCTGCGCTACAAGGACACGTACCGGCGCGACGGCGGCCAGTGGAAGTTCCAGGACCGGCTGATGTCGTACATGTACTACCTGCCCATCGCGGAGTATGCGGACGGCCTGGGTGACGGGGCCGGCAGCGTCCGCGCCTACGGGGACCACCGGCCCGCGGACTGGCCGGAGTCGCTCCAGAACGGCGGCAAGCGCAACGACTGGCTGTGGGACTTCCTCGGCTGAGGGTGCGCCTCGACGCGGCCGTCGTCTCGGTCACGTCGCGCGTCATGTCGCGCCTGAGGGGTTCATCGCAACGCCAACGGCGACATGACCCGCGACCTGACGCCTCGTCTCCCGAGGTGCTGGTCACGGTGCGCGTCAGAGTGCACCTGGTGTCGTCTGGGTAGCACCAACCGCACTCCGAAGCGCACTCTGACACTCACTCGCACCGCGCTGAGGCTCGGTCAATCAGGCGCCGGACCCGGTGTGGTTCACGTCGCGCGTCATGTCGCGCCTGAGGGGGTTTTCGCAACACCAACGGCGACATGACCCGCGACCTGGCGCGCCATGGGTGGCGGGCGCAGCGCTAGTCGAGGGTCCGGCCCGGTCGGAACGCCGGGAGGGTGAAGGCCAGGCCGACGCTGAGCGCGACCATCACGGCATACCCGGCGACCAGGCTGCCGGTGAGGTCGTGCAGCCAGCCGAGCACGACGGGTCCGAGGGCCCCGACGAGGAAGGCGACCATCAGCGTCATCGCGCCGAGCCGGGCCGCCTGCTGCTGCGTCGACGTGTAGTCCGACACTAGGACGAGCACCAGCGCCGAGCCGCCGCCGACGCCGAACCCGAACAGCCCGGTTGCCAGCAACGCCAACGGCGTCGGCGCGACGACCATCATCAGCACCCCCGCCGCCGTGGCCACGACGCTGACCGCCAGCAGGGGGCGACGGTCGCGGGTGAAGTCGGTGATCGTCGGCAGGCTGAGCATCGCGACGAGCTGGACGACCTGGAAGTACGCGAACAGCCGGGCGGCGTCGGCCACCGGCATCCCCAGCGACGCGTAGTACGGCGTGATCCATGCCAGTCCGCTGAACCCGACGATCATCTGGACCGACGAGAAGATGGTGACCCACCACGCCGTCCGGGACCGCCACGGCAGCCGATGGCTGGCCGCCGCCTCGTCGGGATCGGGGTGCACCACGTGCCGTCGAAGCCGGGGGACGAGAAGCAACCACGCGACCATCGTCACCAGCGCGACCACGCCCCAGAGCGCGAGCGACCGTCGCCAGCCGTGGAGCAGCTCGGCGGTGGGCACCGCCACCCACGCGGCGAGGGCGACGCCGAGGGCCAGCCCGGTCGAGTAGATCCCGGTGGCCAGACCCTTGATCCGGGGGATGTGGTGGGCGATCAAGCCGGGCACCAGCGCCGAGATGGCGCCCATCGCCGCGCCCGACACCGCCGACGACAGCAGCAGGACGGTGGTGGTCGTCGCGGCCAGGCGGAGCAGACCCCCGACGGCGAGGACGCCGAGGAATGCCACCGTCGTGGCCTCCGAGCCGAACCGGGCCGCGACCCGCTGACCCACCGGGGCGAAGAGGCCCATGAAGACGACGCTCAGCGACGTGAGCATTCCCTGGGTGGACCCGGGGATGCCGAGCTCGTCGGAGATCGGGCCGAGCAGCGGTGGGATCGACCCGAGTGCCGCACGCAGGTTCAGCCCGATCAGGGCGACCATGACCACGAGCAGCCACGCCGGGACACGCCGCTGCGGCTCGTCGGCGGGACCTTCGGCCGCGCTCGTCGGGGTCGCGCGGGCCTCGGTCACGTCGACGTCAGCGCGTCGTCGAGAACGTCGCGGCGGCGGTATGCGTCGGGCGTTCGCTCGCGATACGGGTGCGGTAGGTCAGCAGCTCCCGGGTCATCCCCATGAGGACGACGCCGACCAGCCGGCCGGTCTCGTCGTGGTACCCGACGGCGCACTCGCCGCTGAGGTCGCCCTCGAGCACCCGGACGTCGGCCAGGCCGAGGTGCGGCATCCCCAGCGACTGGAACCGGACGCCCCACTGGTCGGTCCAGAACGTCGGCATCGGCAGGAACGGCGCCTCGGGCTCCGGGTTGCCGGCGATCCCGGCCAGCAGGCTGCGGGCGGCGTGGGCGGCGATCTCGGTGGGCCAGTTCCAGTGCTCGATCCGAACGGTGCCGAACCCGGGCACCGGGAAGCGCGCGACGTCACCCAGGGCGACGACGTCGAGAACCGGCACCCCGTCACGCAGCGGATGGAGCGCGCCGTCGCAGGCGACGCCGTTCGAGAGGTCCAGCCCGTTGCCGGCCAGCCATTCGACGTGGGGGACCGAGCCGACCGCCTCGACCACGACGTCGGCGGCGAGAGCCGTGCCGTCGTCGAGCTCGACGCGCTCGGGGCCGTCAGCCCCCTGGACTGCCGTCACCGATCGGCCGAGATGGAACCGCACGCCGCGCTCCTCGTGCCGGCGTTGCGCCTCGGCGCCGACGACCGGTCCGAGGGCACGGACCAGGGGTAGCGGCAGCAGGTCGACGACGTCGACCTCGCAGCCCAGCTGGGTCGCCGTGGCGGCCACCTCGGTGCCGACGAAGCCGGCGCCCAGCACGACGACCCGCCGGCCGGGTTGCAGCGCCTCGTGCAGCGCGGCCGCATCGTCGATGGTCCGAATCCCGTGCCGCCACTCCAGTGGCGCGTCGAACGGCAGCCGTCGAGTCCCCACTCCGGTGGCGACGACGAGCCCTCGGTAGGCCAGGACCTCGCCATTCGAGACACCGTCGAGCGTGACGGTCTGCGCGTCGAGGTCCGCGGCGACGACCGACTCGCCGAGCCGCCAGGTCACGTCGGCGGTGCTGGCCCGCTGCCGGTAGTGCAGCGAGGTCGCGTCGACGCCGTTCTTGAGCGCGTCCTTGGTCAGCGGTGGCCGGTTGTAGGGCGGGTGGACCTCCCGCCCGACGACGACGATCGGCCCGGTGTCGCCGGCGGCGCGCAGCTGCTCGGCCGCGCGCAGCCCGGCGAGGCCCGCTCCGACGATGACGATCGGATGGATGATCGGCTCGACGATCGGGTCGACGGTCACCAGGTCAGTACGCGACCGCCGGCGCGTCCGCGCCGGTGAGCCGCCGAGGCCCGGGCGTGAAGGTCGCCGGGATCCGTTGGTAACCGGTGTTGGTGCCCTGATGCGGGTACGGCTCGAGCGCGTCGACGTCGACGACGTAGTCGGGCATCCGTTCGAGGATCTGGCCGAGCAGCTCCTTGGCCATGACCCGGCCGAGGTTCGAGCCCGCACAGCGGTGCACGCCGATGCCGAACGCCGTGTGCCGGTTCGGCCAGCGTGTGATGTTCAGCTGGTCGGGGTCGTCGAACTGCTGCGCGTCGCGGTTGGCCGAGTTCCACGCCAGCAGCACGCGGTCGCCCACCTTCATCGGGCAGCCGAGGAACTCGGTGTCCTCGACGACGGTCCGGGCCAGAGCCTGGGTGGGGGAGAAGTAGCGGAGGAACTCCTCGATCGCCTTGTCCAGCAACGACGGGTCGTCGATGAGCTGCTGGCGGACGTCGGGGTTCTGGTAGAGCCACACCACCGTGTTGCTGACCAGCGACGCGGTCGTGCCGACGCCGCCGGCGAGCAGCAGGTCGACGATCGAGAACACCTCGTCGTCGGTCACCGGACGGTCGTCGACCTCCTGCTGGACGAGGTAGCTGATGATGTCGTCCTGGGGGTTCTCCCGCCGCGCCCGGATGACCTCCCAGGTCTTCTCGTTGATGTAGGGGAAGTCGACCTCGACCGCATGCTGGTACTGCTCGGAGCCGGGGACCGCCGCCAGCGCCGCGTGGTGCGCCGAGGCATACCGGCGCCAGTCCTTGACGTCGAGCCCCAGCCAGTCGACGGTGACGAGGGACGGGACCCCGATGACCGACGTCATGTCGGCCTCGCCGGACTCGATGACCTGGTCGATGAAGTAGCTGACGTAGTGCTCGACCATGCCCCTCATCCGGTCGACCGCGGCCGGTGCGGTGATCGGGTTGATCAGCTTGCGCCACTTGCGGAAGTTGGGCGGGTCGATCTCGATGGGGATGTGGAAGTGCATGGGCGTCTTGGGGATGACGACCGAGAGGCCCTCGCCGCCGTAGCTGTTCCGCTCCGACGAGAAGATCTCGTCGTGGCGCGCCGCCTCGAACACCGCCTGGTAGCTGGACAGGACCCAGTAGCCTCCGTGCGCCTCGGACCATGCCACGGGCGCCTTCTCGCGCAGCGCGCGGTAGGACCCGACCGGGTCGGCGGAGTGCTCGTCGGAGTTGTGGTCGAAGTGGACCACCGGGCAACCGCCGGCCTCTGTCATCGCTGCTCGCCTCTCGAAGGGGTTCCCTATTAAGTGATCATGGTTATACTAGATCCGGCCAAAGTCAATGCTGCCCAGGAGGCTCCCGATGCAGGTACGTGTCGACGAGGAACGCTGTCAGGGACACGGCCTGTGCCGCCTCAGCGCACCCGACATCTTCTTCGCGCGCGAGGAGGACGGACACGCCTACGTGCTGAGCGAGACGGTGCCCGAGGGACGCGAGGACGAGGCCCAGCTCGCCGCCGACAGCTGCCCGGAGCTCGCTATCGAGGTCGACTGACGTATGCCTCGTCGCGCCTCTGGTGGCTCGCTCGCCATCGGGTCGGGCTCGGCCTACGCGAACGACCGTCTGGCCCCCGCGGCGGCCATGGCCGACAGCGGACGCGTGACCTACATCGGGTTCGACTGTCTCGCCGAGCGGACCATGGCGCTGGCCCACGTGCGGCGTCGCCGCAACCCGGGCGCCGGCCAGGACGAGCGGATCCGCCGGCTGTTGCCGCTGCTGCGCAGGTACCTCGCCGCGGGCGGCCGCGTGGTCGGCAACTTCGGAGCAGCGAACCCGGATGCCGCGGCTCGTGACTTCGTCGAGGGACTGCAGGCGCTGGGGCTGCCCGGTGTCCGTCTCGGCGTGATCCGGGGCGACGACGTGCTCGACCTGGTCCTCGCCCAGGACGCCGAGCTGCCCGAGCTGGGGACCACGGTCGGCGCGCTCGGCGACCGCATCGTGTCGGCCAACGCCTACATCGGCGCCGAGCCGATCGTCGACTGCCTGCGCGAAGATGCGCAGATCGTGCTCGGAGGGCGGTTGGCCGACCCGTCGCTGTTCGTCGGGCCGATCTGCCACGAGCTCGGCTGGCCGCTCGACGACTGGGAGGCCGTCGGCCATGCGACCCTGGTCGGCCACCTGCTCGAGTGCGGCGTGCACAGCACCGGCGGCAACTTCGAGGACCCGCCCTACCGGGTCGTGCCCGACCCGCACCGGCTGGGCTTCCCGTTGGCCGAGGTGTCGGAGGACTCCGCGGTGGTCACCAAGCTCGACGGCACCGGCGGTGCCGTCGACGAGCGGACCATGAAGACGCAGCTCTACTACGAGATCCACGACCCGCGGACCTACCTGACGCCCGATGTGACCGCCGACTTCTCGGGCGTGCGAGTCGAGGACCTCGGTGGTGACCGGGTCCGGCTGTCCGGGGCGACGGGCCGGGAGTGGCCGGCCACGCTCAAGGTGCTCGTCGGGGTCGACCAGGGCTACCGCGCGACCGGAGAGATCTCCTACGGCGGCCCCGGCTGCCTCGAGCGCGCCCGCCGCGCCGAGGAGATCCTGCGGGCGCACCTCGAGGAGCTGCTCGGCCCCGGCGACCAGGTCCGCATCGACCTGCAGGGCCTGAACTCGCTGTTCGGTGACAAGGAGGGCACGGCATACCCGGAGGAGGTCCGGCTGCGGCTGGCGGTCCGCACCGAGTCCGAGGAGCTGGCGCGCGACGCCGCCCACGAGGTCGAGCTGCTGTACTTCGGGCCGGCCGGTGGTGGCGGGGTCGTCACGTCCGTCGTGCCCGCGCTCGGGGTGACGCCGGCGTACGTCCCGCGCGAGCTGGTCACCCTCGAGACCGAGGTGGTGACGTCGTGAAGCTGCGGGAGATCGCCTACAGCCGGTCCGGCGACAAGGGCGACGTCAGCAACATCTGCGTGTTCGTCGACGACCCCTCCGACTACCCGCTCCTCGTCGACCGGCTCACGGCCGACCGGGTTCGGGCTCACTTCGGCGGGCTGGTCGAGGGCGAGGTGGTGCGCTACGAGCTGCCGAACGTGCACGGGCTCAATTTCGTCCTCGACGGCGCACTCGGCGGCGGTGTGTCGATGACGCTGCGGGTCGACCCGCACGGCAAGTCGTTCCAGTCGCACGTCCTCGACATGGAGGTCTGAGGTGCACTCGGTCGAGGAGCTCGCTGCCGCAACGGTGTTCGTCGACGGTCGCTGGTCGGCCGGCAACGGTCGCGAGTATGCGTCCGTCGGCCCGAGCACGGGAGCCCCCTTCGCGATGTGGCGCCTCGCCGACGTCCCGCAGGCGGACGCGGGCGTCGCCGCCGCACGGGCGGCGTTCGTCGCCTGGAGTCGCACCGAACCGGGGGAGCGGGCAGCAGTGCTGCGCCGGTTCGCCGACCTGCTGGAGAAGCACCACGAAGAGCTGGCCCAGCTCGTCACCACCGAGGTCGGCTCGCCGATCTCGCTGGCGCGGACCCTGCAGACCGCGACCCCGGTCGTGAACCTGAGGTGGGCGGCCGACGTCGCCGAGACCGGACCGCGCGGTGGCTACCGCGAGCGGCTGCCTCCGTTGGCGGGTCCCCCACGGGTCGAGAGCGAGCTGCTCCGGGTGCCCATCGGGGTGGTCGCCGCGGTCACGCCGTACAACTATCCGGTCAACATGATCGCCTGGAAGGTCGGACCGGCCCTGGCGGCCGGCTGCACCGTCGTCCTGCTGCCGTCCCCGCGAGGGGCGCTCTGCTCGGTCGCCGTCGTCCGGCTGGCCGAGGAGGCCGGGGTCCCGCCCGGGGTGCTCAACCTGGTTCCCGGCGGCCCGGATGTCGGGCAGCGGCTCAGCGCGCACCCCGACGTCGACCTGGTCTCGTTCACCGGGTCCAACGCCATCGGCGCCGCCGTCGCCGAGGCGGCCGCGCCGCTGCACAGCAAGGTCGTCCTCGAGCTCGGCGGCAAGTCGCCGACCGTGCTCCTGCCGGGCGCCGACCTCTCGCGCGCGGTGGGGCCGTCGATGCTGCGGTTCTGCCGTAACGCCGGTCAGGGCTGCGGCGCCACGACGCGGATCCTCGTGCACCGCAGCCAGTACGACGAGTTCGCCGGCGCGGCGGTCGCGTTCCTGCGCGACCAGGTGCCGGTCGGTGACCCCCGCGACGACGAGACCGAGGTCGGCCCACTCATCAGCGCCGAGCACCGTGACCGGGTGGAGGGCTACCTGCGACGGGCCGTCGACGGCGGCGCGACTCTCCTCACGGGCGGCGGCCGTCCCGAACTTCCGGGGTTCTACCTGGAGCCGGCGCTGGTCGCCGACGTCGAGGCGGCCGACGAGATCTGCCAGGACGAGCTGTTCGCTCCCGTCGCGACGGTCATGGCCTACGACACGGTCGACGAGGCGGTCGCGCTCGCGAACGACAGCCGGTACGGACTCAACGCCCTCGTCTGGGGTGACCCCGAGGAGGCCCGAGAGGTAGCGCTTCGCCTGGAGACGGGCACCGTCGCCATCAACGGCGGAGGAGGCGCCCGGCCGGACGTGCCCTGGACCGGCTTCAAGCGGTCCGGTGTGGGCAGCGAGATGGGGCTGGACGGCTACGCCGAGTTCTTCACGGTCCGGCACCTGCAGTGGCCGGAGGAATGACACCGAAGCCAGCCGCCCCGAGCCTCGGCCGCGACGTCGGCTGGCTCGTCGACTGGTGGGCCGAGGTCGATGCGAGCCGCCCGTTCCTCACCTGGGTGCCGGTCGAGGGTGACCCGCTGACGTGGACCCGTGGCGAGTTCGCCGCCGACGTACGAGCCTTCGCGGCCGGGCTGACCGCGCGCGGTGTGACCGCTGGTGACCGGGTCGCGCTGGTCCTGCCCAACTGCCCCGAGCTGCTCGTGGCCTGGTCGGCCGTCGCGTCGATGGGGGCGGTCGCCGTCTGCCTCGACCCCCGCGCGACCGCCGACGACCTCGGCTACATCGCCGGTCACAGCGACCCGCGCGCCGTGATCGCCTCCGGCCCGGCTGCTGCGACCGCGGGGACGGCGATGCCGGCCGCCGACGTCCTGGACCTCCGCGATCTCGGCGAGCACCGGCGTACGCTCCGACCGTTCTTGGGCGAACCCGAGCCGCTCGGGACGGTCGCCCACGACGCACCCGCGTCGATCCAGTACACGTCCGGGACGACCGCGCGGCCGAAGGCAGTGGTGTGGACCCAGGCCAACTGCCTGTGGGGCGGCCAGGTCGGCGCGGCCCACCAGGGTCTCACCAGCGCCGACGTCAACCTGCTGCACCTGCCGCTGTTTCACACCAACGGCCTGTCCTACTCGTTCCTCTCCAGCCTGTGGGCCGGCGGTCAGGTCGTCCTGGTGCCGCGGTTCTCGGCGTCGCGGTTCTGGGACGTCTCGGTCCGGTACGCGGCGACGTGGACCTCCGTGGTCTCGTTCTGCGTGCGCGCGCTGGCGACCCAGGAGGCGCCGGAGCGACACGCGTACCGGGGCTGGGGCAACAGTGCGACCCTCGCGCCGTCGGCGACCACCGGCGGCGTGCCGGTCGTCGGCTGGTTCGGGATGACCGAGACGGTCTCCCACCCGGTCGTCGGCAGCCTCGTCCACCCGGACGCCGAGGGCACGATGGGCCGACCGGCGCCGGAGTATGCGGTGTCGGTCGTCGACGCGGACGACCGTCCCGTCCGTCCGGGCGAGTCCGGCGAGCTGCTGGTCCGGGGCGACCGCGGGGTCTCGCTGTTCGCCGAGTACCTCGGCGACACCGAGGCCACGGCGAGGGCGTTCACCGACGACGGCTGGTTCCGGACCGGCGACCGGGTGCGCTGGGAGGAGTCCGGCGCGCTGACCTTCGTCGAGCGCGACAAGGACGTCCTCAAGGTGGGCGGCGAGAACGTCGGTGCGCCGGAGATCGAACGGGTCCTGCGCGGTGTCGTCGGGGTACGCGAGGTGGCCGTCGTCGGGCGACCGGACCCGATGCTCGGCGAGGTCCCGGTCGCCTTCGTCACCGTGGCCGAACACTCCGTCTGGACCGGGCCGGCGCTGGCAGAGCACTGCGCCGCACTGCTCACCGGACCGCGACGGCCCCGCGAGGTCCGGGTCGTCGACGACCTGCCACGATCGACTCTCGACAAGGTCGCCAAGGCGCGGTTGCGCGCCCTGCTCGTGGAGGAGTCCGCCGGTGCCTGAGGACGCAGCAGCCCGGTCCGCTGGCCGGCGTGCGCGTCGTCGAGCTGGCCGGCATCGGGCCGGGACCGTTCTGCGTCATGCTCCTCGCCGACATGGGCGCCTCCGTGGTCCGCATCGACCGCGTCGGTGCGGCCAGCGCCGACTACACGGTGAACCCGGTCATCGAACGGGGCCGCCGGTCGGTCGCCGTCGACCTCAAGTCGCCGGACGGCGTGCGGGTCGTCCTCGATCTCGTCCGCGACGCGGACGTATTGCTGGAGAGCTACCGACCGGGCGTGGCCGAGCGGCTGGGCATCGGGCCGAGCAGGTGTCACGAGGCCAACGAACGGCTCGTCTACGCCCGACTGAGCGGGTTCGGTCAGGACGGCCCCTGGGCCGGGGTCGCCGGCCACGACATCAACTACATCGGCCTCACCGGCGCGCTGTGGTCGATCGGGCGTGCGGGGGAGCGACCGGTCCCGCCGATCAACCTCGTCGGCGACCTCGGTGGGGGAGCGGCGTCGATGGCCTTCGGCATCGTGTGCGCGCTCCTGGAGGCGCGGACGAGCGGACGCGGCCAGGTCGTCGATGCCAACGTCCTCGACGCCACGACGACGATCATGGGCTTCGTCCAGGGACTCCGGGCGCAGGGCGTGTGGGGGCTCGACCGCGGTACGAACCTGCTCGACACCGGCGCTCCGTACTACGACACCTACACCTGCGCTGACGGCCGGTGGGTCGCCATGGGCACGGTCGAGGAGCGGTTCTTCCTCACCGCGCTCGAGGTTCTCGGGTTCGCGGCCGACGACCCGCTGCGTGGTGCCCACAAGGACCGGTCGCGGTGGCCGGCCCTGCGTGATGCGCTGACTGCGGCCTTCGCCACGCGAACCCGCGACGACTGGGCCGCCGCCTTCCGTGACGTCGACGCCTGCGTCACGCCGGTCCTCGACCTCGAGGAGGCCACCCGCCACGAGCAGGCAGCGGCCCGCGACGCATACCGGCCGATTCCCGGGTTCGACGTCCCGCAGCCGGCGGTCTCGCCACGGTTCAGCCGAAGCCGGACCCCCGTCCCGCCGCCGCCGCCAACGGTCGGAGCGGACACCGACGCCGTCCTGGCCGAGCTCGGGTATGCGCCGGAGCGGATCGCGTCGCTGCGCGAGGCGGGCGTTCTGGGCTAGCTGTCTCCACCCTGCCGATCCGGTTGGTGCCAGTCCACCAACGTCGACGGTCGCGTGGCAACCCTAGGGACGCTTCCGCTCATGCCGGTGAGCGCTCGCTCGATGACACGCTCCGGAGCAACTTGTGGTTCCCAAGCCATTAAGAAAGCGGCCGAACTCATCGCGTTGAATTCGGTCCCCACTCATAAGGTCGAGATTGACATGGATCCTGAAATACTTTTCGCGCCCTATGGGTCAGGGCTCAGTACTGGACGGTGTCCAGATACTGCCGTCCCTCCTGCAAAACGAACAACTAATCGTGCCAGCCGATTCAGCTTCGGGAGCCAAGGATAAGTGCAACCCGGATGCAGCGAAACCCCGGCCATCTGAGTGATCCCTCGCAAGAACTCGCCGGTAAGTCCCCGTGCTTGCTCGGACCTCATTGAGGTGAATTCTTCCCCCGAGACTGTCTGATTCCCGCTGAGGGCGCGGTGAAGAAGTCGCGGCCAAAACGGGCTATGTCGCATACTGCTGCGCCATCTCACGGGGCCACGGACGTCTCTTTGCGTCATTGACGGTGCGTTCCGACGGGCGGAGAGTGTCTTCCAGCGTTGGAGCACCAGACGGAGGCGAAGAGGGGGACGGGATGCATCGGTCGGTGCTGCGTGGTGCGATCGTCGCGGCCTTTGCGTTGGCTGTCCCCCTCTCGGGGTGCTCGACCGGCGGCGGTAGCACCGCGGGCTCCGCCCCGACCGAGGCCACCGCGCCTCCGCCGGCAAGCACGACGACCTCGACCTCCGACGGGAGCCGCATCCAGGTCGGTGGCCGCGAGATCTATCTGGAGTGCCACGGGACCGGGTCGCCGACGGTGGTCCTGCAGTCGGGGTTCGGCAACGCCGGGGACATCTGGAGTGTCGCGGAGGCGAGCCCGCCACCGGTGGCCGCCGGTCTTGCTCCGTCGAACCGTGTCTGCGTGTACGACCGCCCGGGAACCGTCCGGGTGCTCACCGACAGCGGCGCCCCCTCATCGACGCCGCTAGCGGGTCGTAGCGCCGAGGCCCCGATGCCCCGAACCGGTGTCGACGTCGTCACCGAGCTGCACGGGCTGCTCGAGAAGGCCCAGGTGCCAGGGCCGTTCGTTCTGGTCGGCCATTCGCTCGGGGGGCTCTTCAACTTCTTGTATGCGCGCACCTACCCCGAGCAGGTCCGCGGACTAGTGATGGTGGACGCCACCGCACCGGCGCTGGTCTCCCTGGTCCCGGCCGACGCCGCGGCGTACCTGCGCGCCCAGTTCCTCAAGCCTCCGACGAGCGTCCCCGGTTACGTCCCGGAGGCGTACGACCTGGACGTGCTGCTCTCCCAGATCGACGCGGCCCCGACGCTTCCGACGAGTCCGGCCATTCCCGCTGTGCTCCTCACGGCGGACATGCTCCAAACCGTCAGCGATCCCACCAGCGCGGCCCTGGTGGCCGCGACGGAGAAGGTGCTTCCCGAGGCCCGGAGCAGGTTCCAGACGGCTATCCCCGGCAGTCGGCTCCAGCCGGTGCCGGGCACGACTCACTACATCCAGGTCGAACGGCCGGACGTCGTCATCCAGGCGGTCCGCTCCGTGATGTGAGCGGTTCTACTGGGCGGCGCTCACGCTGTTCATGGTGAAGTCGGACACCCGCACAGGCGGCATCGCCGCTCGCGTGAAGTAGTCGCCCCTCTCAGGGTCTGCGGGTCGTCGAGACCACCCGACGCGCCGGGTGTCTCGAGGACGAGGTTGTCGCTCTCGAGGCGGATCGGCGTCTCGTGCGACGCCGCATACGCGCGGGAACCGGTGAGCGACACCAGCTCGCCCTTCGTCAGGACATCCTGGCGCGGCAGCGGTAGCCCGTTGTCGAAGACGGAGGTGTCCGCCGTCGAGGCTGCCGCGATGACGAACGGCGCGCACTCGAGGCCCGGCCGTGTCGGTCGCTGAACAGCTCGAGGGGCGTCAGGACAACCGCTCGCCGAGCTTGCCCCAGTAGGCGGCCCGGCCCCGGCAACGATTCGGACGCCCCTAGGACTCGGTCTGACGGCTCGGCTTGGCCCGGCCCCCGCTCAGCCACCCCCCGCGGCCGCCGTCCTCATGACTGCGGCCGCCCGGACGTTGGCGCCTCTAGCGTCAGTGACACCATGGAGGTGATCCCGTCAGTGTTCGCATGCGCCAAGAACGACGACCAGGACAGCTTCCTGCCCGGCAAATGCGCATTTCGGTTTTCAGCACGAACGCGCTGACACCGCTTCCCGGTGTTGGCCCTTCCGCAGGCGCACGGGAGACAATTTGTCCACTCCATCCTCCGTCGTCATCGACGACGTGTCGTTCGCTTGGCCGGACGGCACCCCCGTGTTATCGCACGTCTCGGGCTCGTTCAGTCGATCCCGTACTGGCTTGGTTGGTGCCAACGGCGCCGGCAAGTCCACCCTGCTGAAGCTGATCGCAGGCCACCTGGCACCCACTAGTGGCACGGTCGCCACCCAAGGCACCGTCGACTACCTGCCGCAGGATGTGACCAGAGCCAGCAGGAGCATCGCGGATCTTCTCGGCATCACGCCGATCCGCACAGCGCTGCGTGCTGTCGAGGCTGGGTCGACCGACCCGGTCGCCTTCGACACCATCGGGGCCGAATGGAGCATTGAGAGTAGGGCTGCGGTCAGTCTCGGTGGGCTCAGTTTGCCGACCGACCTTGACCGATCAGTGGCGACGCTCTCAGGTGGTGAGGCGATGTCGGTGGCTCTCACCGGGATCCAGCTTCGCGGTGCCGACACTGCCCTACTCGATGAGCCGACGAACAACCTTGACATCGATGCCCGGCAACGCGTCCACCGCGTGATCAGGTCCTGGCGAGGCACCCTCATCGTCGTTAGTCACGACCTGGAACTACTCGATTTGCTGGACGAAACCGCGGATCTGCGTGATACCGGGCTCACCGCCTTTGGCGGTACCTACAGCGAGTATCGAGATTGGCTCGAGGTCCAGCAAGAGGCCGCGAAGCAATCGCTTCGCTCGGCCGAGCAGGTCCTCAAGCGTGAGAAGCGCGAACGCATCAAAACTGAGGAGAGGATCGCGCACAGTGAGCGGCAGGGCCGCAAGGACCGCGAGAATCGCAAGTTCGTGCCGGCTGCGATAAACGACCGCCGCAACTCAGCGGAAAAGTCTCAAGGCGGACGGCGAAACGATTCCTCCGCGAAAGTCACCGCGGCCATGGCGGCAGTAGGAGCGGCCGAAGGGCTTGTTCGCGATGATGACGTGGTACGCGTGGACCTGCCCGACCCACGACTTCACCGCGGGAAGCGCGTGGTCGAGCTGCCCAGCGCGGACGGGCGTGCCTTCGGGATCCAGGGACCCCAGCGCGTTGGGATCATCGGCCCCAACGGCGTCGGCAAGACGAGGCTGCTCGAAGCCGTCATTCCCACAGCCTCTGCTCGCCCCGCCTACCTGCCGCAGCGCATCATCCTCGATGATGCCCGAACGGTTCTCGACACCGTTCGTGACTTCGCGCCCGACCTGCCGCCAGGAGAACTGCGCAATCGCCTGGCCCGGTTGCTGATTCGTGGCGCTATCGTCGATCGACCGCTGGCCACACTCTCCGGCGGTGAGCGCTTCCGCGTCGCCCTTGCTCGACTCCTACTGGCGGACCCGCCACCCGAGTTGTTGGTGCTCGACGAACCGACAAACGACCTCGACATCGCGGGCGTAGACCAACTCCTCGCTGCACTGGCCGCCTACCGCGGAGCCCTACTCGTTGTCAGCCACGATCAGCGGTTCTTGGACCGCCTCGGCCTCGATGTCGTTCTTCGGCTCCACCCGGACGGTGTCCTCTCCGTTGAGCGTTAGACCCCCGCGCGGAGCGAGACGTTCTCTCGTTCCCTCCTCAGGGTTGCTGCCGTCGTGGGAGGCGCCGTTGCTGTGGAGAAGTTGGCCGTTGATATATGAGCCCGGCTCGGATAGCACGTCTGCTCATGCCGCTGTCGGGGCGGTGGTGGCGATGAGCGCGTGCCACCGGACGCCTGTCAGGGAACTGAATCGAGGTCGGGAAAGGTCCAAGTCCCTTCGAGAATCTCGCGGCGTGGCCGATACATGCGGACGGCGTAGTTCCAGCCGTCTTCTAACGGGAGCGGGTTGACGTCGCTCTCGTCCCCGCCGAGGGTCACCGTGATGGATCCATCCACGTTTTTGTTGCCGGAGACGCTGTTGACGCTGTAGGCGTCGAGGTGGTTCTTGTGAAGGAACCCGTCGCGCCCGTACACGGTGATGGACCAGAACCCGTCGACAGGCACGTCCTTGGCAGTGATCGTGTAACGGCCCACGGGAAGCCCAGGCTCTCGGCTCTCATAGAAGGCCTCTTGCTCGGGCAGCCCGCCCCATCCGCTGGCGGTGCCGAGCAGGTGCGCGTGCGGATCGGTGTCTTCCTTCTTGCCGAACATGCCGTGGGTGTCGTGGTCACCCTGCGAGGCTTCGGCGAGGACCAAGGTACGCATCGCCGTGAACGACTCGTCGTCGTAGTCCGGGAGTACCAGCGGCGCGTCGGCAGCCGCACCCAGGGCGAACCCGTCCTGGATCGTTGTGACTCGTGCGACGTCGCGGGGGTCGGTGGCATCGACCAGCACCCGAGCGCCGAGTAGCACGTAGGGAGTGTCGAACTCCTCGACCGTCAGCGAGTACTCACCCGGCTCGCTGAAGACCCGGTTGATGTAGTGGTCCTGGTTAACGACCATCACCGTCAGGTACCGGCCCTCGGCATCGGGGACGGTCAGAATGGCTCCGTCCGAGATATTGACAACGGCGAGGCTGTACAGGGTGTCCCGGTTCATACGGATGACGGTCTGCTCGTCCAAGGAGGCGGGTTCTCGGTGGTGCTTCCAGCGGTTCACCCCACCTGCCTGAGCCTGCAGGCCCACGAGCATCCGATTGGTCTCGGCCCTCACGAAGTTGCCTTCGGTCACCGCGATTGCCACAAAGCACCTCCACGTCGCAGTCACTCGCTCAGTCAGCAGCGTATCCAGACGCGAAGTCGCCCAACACACCCGAAACCAAGCACTCACATGCCGCGGTGAGGGCGGCGCCCGACTTTGCCGCTGTCCGGCGTCTTGGCGGTTCGGTCGGCGAACTGTGGGGGCTACCGGATTCGGGTGACCGGCCGGTTGCCGCGTCTTCCCACAAGGTGGAAGACGCGGCCGAGTCGGTAGGTGTCACGGCGGCTGGCTTGGAGCTCTACCGCGGCGACGGCCGCGGCGTCGGTGTCGGCGAACGGCAGGTTCATCTAGTCGCTGAAAGGCAGACGCCGGACCCAGCCTCCCGAGTGACCTCACGGCGCTGCAGCCGGTCCGAAAGGTGTCCGACCGGGTCGCTCGCGAATGCGCCCAACACGCAGACTCCCCTGTCCGGATCGAACGCGGTCAACACCACAGACTCAGCGCCGGTTCAGCGCTAGCCGAACCGGCATCGTGCGAGGCGTTCACCTTGCGTAGCCCCGCTTGGCCGCATTTTGTTGGGCGGTGATCGCGAGCCGCATCACCTCGAACGTGTGCCGCTGCGGACATGCGGTCTCGGTGCGATTGATGACGTCGTGCACCAGGTCGGGGTAGTAGTGCAGCGCGACGTCCGAGCAGTCGACATACTCGGTGCCGGCGTCGTCCACCACGAACAGGTGGTCTCCGCCGGGCCGCCCGGCGATGTCGACGTTCTTGCGCAGCTCGATGTAGCCCTCCGCGCCCAGGATCACCAACCGGCCGTCACCCCACGTCGGAAGGCCCTGTGGCGAGTACCAGTCGACACGGACAAAGCCGTGGGCCGTCTCCGATCGCAGCATCATCTCCCCGAAGTCCTGCATCAGCGGGGCATCGGGATGGGTGTAGTTGGCGACACTGCTGGCCACGACCTCGGCGGTCTCGGAGCCGGTATAGAACAGGAACTGGTCGATCTGATGGCTCCCGATGTCGGTGAGGATGCCGCCGAACCGATTGCGGTCGTAGAACCAGTCGGGCCGGCCCTCGCCGCCGGCGAGGTGGGCGCGGTCTTCCTCGCGGTGAGGGCCGAGGCCCAGGGTCTGCACGACCCGGCCGATCCGACCCTCCCGGACAAGCTCGCCGGCCTTAACGGCGCATCGGACCTCGAAGCGCTCCGAGAAGGTGACCGACCAGAAGCGGCCCGACGCCGCGACCGTCTTCTCCAGGTCGTCCAGCTCATCGAGCGTGATACAGCCGGGCTTGTCGGCCACGACGTCCTTGCCGTTGCGCAGCGCGGCCATCGCGATTGCGGCACGGCGGTCGGGCACAGCGGCCGTGACAATCACATCAACCGTCGGATCGCCCAGCAGGGTCTCCGGGTCGTCCGCCCACTCCACGTCGGGCCAGCGTTCGACAACCTTCCGCGCAACCGCTGCGGACTTGTCGTCCGAGAAGACGCCCACCAGCTCGCATCCCTGGTCCAATAGCCCCTGAATCTGGCCGAAGACGTGTGCGTGGTCCAGTCCGACGGCAGCAAACCGTACCGGCCGATTATCCTGATACTGCGCGGTTACCACTGGTCAGTCCTCAATTCTCTTCGCCAGCCGACGCGCGGGACTCGGACTGCGCAGAAGACTCCCCTGCACCGTAGCCGCCGCGGCCCTAGTCCCAGTCGCCAGCCCAGCCGTTACATCCGTGCACGAGCCGTCTCCTCGAACCTACTCAACCGGTGTTCGACGCCCCCAGCACGTCCACACATGCCGCAGTGGGCGAGACCGACAGCGCACCTTCACGTGATGTCGATCCTCCAGAGTCGAGGGCCTGGTGGGTGGGTTTGATTGAGGCTGCGGCTGCAAGACTCAGCCGTGAGGACGGAGGCGCAAAGGCCAGAGAGCCACGTCGTGTTTGGGTTGGAGGTCGAGGACGGGTGGCCTTCGGTGGGGTCTGAGCGCGTGTGGGCGTTCCAGCTGGGCGGAGATCGGTACCGGATAGACAACGTGCCCTGGTTCGTCCTGGACCTCGCCGTCGACGACGTGGTGCTGGCGCGGGATCCGACGCCAACTCCAGTCCCATGTTCGTGGAACTCATAGAGCGGTCAGACCATGTGACCGTTCGCCTGGTCTGCTTTCGGCGCGGGCCCCTTGAGGGTGACCTGGCTCGAGCGCTAAAACCATTCTCGGCGCTGGGCGTATACGGCGAAGGGGTGTAGCAGTACGGGCTCCTCGCTCTCGACATCGGCCCGACCGCTCCGCTGCCTGCCGTCGTGTCGACCCTGCGCGCCGGTGTGGAAGACGGCTCATGGCAGTACGAAGAGGGCCGAATCAGCCCGGCTTGGATCGCCGCGACCGAACGCTAGAAGCGCCCACACGTGCCGCGATCACGACGGATGTGAGAATCGGGCCGTGACGATGGACGGATCAACCTGGCGCGATCGGCTTGGTTCGATCGGCGTGTGGCGCGGCGTCGGCGACATCGGGCCGGAGCTGGCGCGCACCGTGGAGGGACTGGGTTACGGCACCGTCTGGCAGGGCCGCTCGCCCAGCTCTGACCTTCGCGCTGCCGAAGACGTGCTCGAGACCACCGAGACGGTCGTCGTAGCTACCGGCGTCGTCAACATCTGGATGTCCGACGCCGCCGAGCTCGCCGACGCTTATCACCGCATCGAGAGCCGCCACCCTGGGCGTCTGCTGTTGGGGATCGGGTCCGGCCATCGCGAGGCCACACCCGAACGGGTGCGTCCCCTCGAGGCGATGAGCCGCTACCTCGACATCCTCGATGAACGTGGAGTGCCGACCGAGGCGCGTGTGCTCTCGGCCCTCGGACCCAAAATGCTGGCAATGGCCTCATCCCGCAGCGCGGGCACCCACCCGTACCTCACCGTGCCCTCCCAGACGTCCGAGGCCAGGTCGGCACTCGGTCTCCACGCACTCGTGGCCCCGGAGCAGACGGTGGTGCTCGACCTGGACCCGGAGTCGGGCCGCCGCTCGGCCCGAGCATTCCTGGTCCGCTACCTGCGGATGGATAACTACGTACGGACGATGCGGCGCGGCGGGTTCAGCGAAGACGACATCGCCGACGGCGGCAGCGACCACCTCGTCGACCGGATCGTCGCCCACGGCGGTGGCGAGACTCTCGCGGCAGCGGTCCGGGCCCACCTCGACTCAGGCGCCGACCACGTCGCAGTGCAGGTCCAACCCGCCGATCAGGACGTGCTCCCGGCGCTGCAGGCTGTGGCCGACCAATTGACCTGACTCCTCCTCATCTTTCGGGGGAGTCTCACGCCAGGACGAGCGCTGCCGCCTCTTGGCACGCTGCTCCCCGACAAGCAAACGACACTGGTATGCCCCTTCACGCACAGTGCCCCTGCGGGCTAGCGCTTTTGGGGTCAGGTCACAAACATCATCACCGACTGAGCTGCGAACGACCGCTCATGCCGCGGGGAGGGCGGCGCCCGACTTTGCCGCGGTGAGGGCGGCGCCCGACTCTGCTCGGGACGGAGCCGCCCGACCATGCCGCCAGCCGGTCTTGGCCAGATATGGTGATTCACCGTCGTGCGGAGGTTCTGCGGCTGCACCTTGCTCGTGAGGGAGGCACATTCGGTGGCCGACGCACAGCCCCAGCCAGCATCGCCTTCGACGTCACCGCGAGGGTTCGACCCGGCCGTTGTCATCCGTTCCAAGGCGTATCTCATGGCGCTGCTGCTGGCGGCGATCCTGGGTGTTCCGATCGCGGCCGTCGCATACGGTTTCCTGGCGTTGGTCGAAGCCATCCAGGACTTGGTGTTCGTCGATCTGCCAGGTGATATTTTCACCGGCGGTACACCGGCGTGGTGGCCGGTGCCCTGGCTACTCCTCTGCGGCCTGCTGACCGCCGCGACCATTCGATACCTGCCCGGCAACGGCGGCCACTCACCAGCGTTGGGGTTCGTGACCGGCGGGCCGCCCAGGAACCGGGACATCCCGGCGATCGCCCTCGCCGCGCTGACCACGCTCAGCCTTGGCGCGGTGCTCGGACCCGAGGCGCCGTTGATCGCCATCGGCGGCGGGCTGGCGGCGTTGACGGTTCGGCTCGTCAGGAAGGACGCGCCGCCGATGGCCATCACGGTGATGGCCTCAGCCGGGAGCTTCGCCGCCATCAGCACTCTGCTCGGATCTCCACTCCTGGGCGCCTTCTTGATCATGGAGGCGGCAGGGATCGGCGGCGCGACGCTGACTCTGGTGGCGCTCCCCGGTCTGATCGCCTCGGGCGTCGGCGCCCTGATCTTCGTGGGAATGGACGGGTGGACGGGACTCGGCAGCTTCTCCCTCGCCCTGACCGACCTGCCGCCCGCCGTGGCTCCGACCTGGGCGACTCTGCTCTGGGCCGTCGTCATGGGCGGGGCGGGCGCATTGCTGGGCTGGGTGATCCGCTGGGTCGGTTTGTCGCTACGTCCGATGGTGCACCGCCGGCGGATGCTGGCGACGACGGGAATCGGACTCGTCATCGGCCTGTCGGCAACCGCCTACGAGCTGTTGTCCGGGAACAGCTTCACCCAGGTGTTGTTCTCTGGTCAGGGAGCCCTGCCCGAGCTGGTCAAGAACGCCGGCAGCTACTCAGGCAGCGTGCTGGTGCTGCTCATCACCTTCAAGGTCCTCGGGTACGGCCTCTCGTTGAGCGCATTCCGCGGCGGCCCCGTCTTCCCCGCTTTGTTCATCGGGGCAGCGTTGGGCATCGCCGCGGCGCATCTACCCGGGATGAGCCTGGCGCCAGCCATCGGCATGGGCATCGGAGCCATGAGCTGCGCGATGCTGCGACTACCGTTGACCGCAACCCTGTTGGCGACCCTGCTGCTTGGTGCCGACGGGGCTACGGAGACACCTGTGGTGGTTGTGGCGGTGGCCGTCGCCTACGTCATCACCATGATCCTGCCGCCAGCAGGCCCGGGTCACTCGACACCAGAACCCGAGTCCGGCACGCAACCAGCAGCAGCGCAACCTGCCCGCTGACTGCCGGCGCTAAAGCTGGTGTGTGGTCTGGGTCGACGTAGCCCGACCTCGGCTGTGACGAGACCGGCGTCGACCGGCGAGGGAACCCGACTACGCCACAACAGATGGCCAGCACCCTCATCCCGGCACCCCTGTGAGGTGATTGCCGAGTGCAAGCTCAACGTGTGGCCATCCACAGACCAGCAGCCAGCCTTCCCCTGTCGGCGCAGACCCCAGGTCTGACCGGGCCGCCGAGGCACCGTTGCGCGAACTGACATGAGCACCTTCAGGACGCGCCATCCCACGACCGGCACATGCTCAGTGGCAATTCTGAGCGACGGACGCAAGGCACGTCGCCAGCGTCAGCCAAGGGTCTTACGTCACCGTGCCGTCCATAGCCGACACGCCGCTACCCCCCGACCGCCGCGAATGCGGGCTGCGACTGCCGTGGCCGTTCACCCGACCAAGCACGCAGTTGATCCCCTCTTCGTTGCCGTGTTGACGACTCAGGATCAAGCGCCTTGCTACGTTCGACGGGCTGCGGCTCGTGTCCAGGGCCGCCGTCGGCCCGCCCTGGGCCTGAGAAAGGTGGCCGACGTGAGCCTTCAACGGGGCCTGTTCGACCTGGCCCTCGTCAGCCTGCTTGCTGCTCTCACGCCCTTCGTCACGGCGCTGCTTTCCCGCTTCCGGGTGCCTCAGGTGGTGATCCTGATTGTTGGCGGGGTCCTGATCGGACCGCAGGTCCTCGGTTGGGCCGATCCGGACAGCATCGAGCTGGTGTCCAACCTGGGCCTCGGGTTCCTGTTCCTGCTGGCTGGCTACGAGCTCGAGCTAGGACTGTTTCGGGAGCGGGCGGGACGGCTCGCTATCAGTTCATGGCTCGTCACTGCGCTTGTCGCCGTGGCGGTGACCGGCGCATTAGCCGCGGCCGGATTTGTGCACGCCTTCGTCCCGATCGCCATCGGCCTGACTACCACGGCGCTAGGAACCCTTCTGCCGATACTTCGCGACAACCGGCTGCTGGACGGTCACTTTGGGAAACTCATCATGGCCGCCGGGGCGGTCGGGGAGTTCCTCCCCATCGTGGCGACCGCGGTCTTCCTCAGCACCAAGGGCGCAGTCCTCGGTCTGATCTCGCTGACCCTCATCGGCGGTGTCGCGCTGCTGTTCACGTTGGTGCCGCGGCTGCTGCGCCACAACAAGCTCGCCGGAATCAACACCAAAGGTGAAAACGCCACCTCACAGACCACACTGCGCTGGACGATGTTCCTCCTCTTCGCCCTGCTGGTGATTGCCGCCGACTTCGGTCTCGATGTGGTGCTGGGCGCATTCCTGGCCGGCGTCGTCCTGCGCCGGTGGGCACCGGGCGACGTGCACGCCTTGGAGGCCAAGCTGGACGCCGTCGGCTACGGCTTCTTCATCCCGGTCTTCTTCGTGACCTCGGGTATGAGTCTGCACCTGCAGTCGATCATCGAGTCCCCGGCACGACTGATCGTCTTCTTCGTCCTGTTCCTCCTCGTCCGTGGCCTACCGGCCCTGCTGTTCTACCGGCGGGAACTGCCGCCGCGTGGGCGAGTGCAACTGATGCTGCTCACCTCGACCGCCCTGCCGCTGCTGGTCGCCCTCGCCGCGATCGGCCTTGAGTCCGGGACGATGCTGCCCGAGAACGCGGCCGCTCTTGTCGGGGCCGGTGTGCTCTCAGTCATCGTGTTTCCCGCCATCGCCATCAGCCTGCAACGCCCAACCGCCCACCCGATCGCCGAAGAGCCAGCCGTAGAGGACGGCTGAGCCGCCTCCGACAAACGGCGAAACCCGGTCGTGAGGGCGAGCCTTCGCTGACGTGTGCAGGCGTCCGCGTGAGTCCTTACCCGCGCCCCGCAAGGAGACGGCCACCGGCCCCATGTGTTGTCGACGAGGGTCAGAGGCTGGAGCCGCGGACCCCGGAACTGCCGGCCGGGTCGTTCCTTCGGTCGCGGCTGGAGCGGCGCCGACGGGTCGACCAGGCCCCGTACCCGGATCATTGGGGCCTTGGCGCCCGTGCGACACAGCGGGACGCGCCTCCGTCCGCGCGCCAGTCACCCTCCTGGGGTATGCCCTCGGTCCGGTGGCGATGGCGGGGGCTGGTACTTCCTGACGGAGCGTTCACGGGTCTACGTTCAGAGGTGGTCAGGGGCGGCCAGTGGTCCGACCGGTCGGAGGAACCGTGGGTAAGCCATTCAAGGGCACCGTCAACGTGGACATCCGGGACTCGGTGGAGGATTGGTCGCCGTTCGCGCCGCCGAAGGCGCCCGACGGTTCGCCGAATGTTGTCTACATCGTGTTGGACGATGTCGGGTTCTCGGCGATGGGCTGTTATGGCGGTCCGATCGCGACACCGAATATCGACAAGATCGCCGCCGATGGCGTCCGGTATACGCAGTGGCACACGACGGCGCTATGTTCGCCGACGCGGTCGTGCTTGTTGACGGGTCGCAATCACACCCGCAACAGCATGGCGTGCATCACCGAGGCGTCGAGCGGCTTCCGGAATGCCAGCGGGACGATCCCGCCGGAGAACGGAATGCTGTCGGAGATCCTGGGTGAGCTGGGCTGGAACACGTACATGGTCGGCAAGTGGCATCTGTGTCCGACCGTGGAGATGAACCTGGCCTCGACGCGGCGGAACTGGCCGACAGGTCGTGGTTTTGAACGCTGGTACGGGTTCCTCGGCGCGGAGACGAGCCAGTGGTATCCCGAGCTCACGTACGACAACCATCCGGTGGACCAGCCGAAGACTCCCGAGGAGGGCTACCACTTCGGCGAGGACATCACCGACAAGGCGATCGAGTTCATCATGGACGCGAAAGCGGTGGCGCCGGAGAAGCCGTTCTTCCTGTACTACGCCCCCGGTGCATGTCACGCACCCCACCATGCGCCGACGGACTGGATCGACCGGTACCGGGGCCAGTTCGACATCGGCTATGAGGCGATGCGCGAGGAGACGTTGTCGCGGCAGAAGGAGATGGGCATCGTCCCTGCTGACACGGAGCTCCCGCCGATCAACCCGATCGGGACGTCTGAGACGCGCCTGGGACCTCAGGGTCAACCCTTCACGCCGACGGACGTCACCCGGCCGTGGGAGTCGCTCTCGGACGCGGAGAAGCGGCTGTTCGGCCGGATGGCGGAGGTGTATGCGGGGTTCCTCTCCCACGCCGACCATCAGATTGGCCGACTGCTCGACTACCTCGAAGAGACCGGGCAGCGAGAGAACACCATGGTGATCGTGGTCTCGGACAACGGTGCCAGCGGCGAAGGTGGCCCGGACGGGTCGGTCAACGAGATGCTGTTCATGAACGGCATCCCGGACGACATCGAGACCAATCTGGCGATGCTGGACGACCTCGGCGGCCCGAAGACCTACAACCACTACCCGAACGGCTGGGCGATGGCATTCAACACGCCGTTCAAGATGTGGAAGCGGTACGAGTTCAACGGCGGCACGTCTGACCCGTGCCTGATCTCGTGGCCGGCCGGAATGAAGGCTCGCGGCGAGCTCAGACATCAGTACCACCATGCGGTCGACCTGACGCCGACCGTGCTGGACGCGTTGGGGGTCGAAGCTCCGAGCACGATCAAGGGCTTCACCCAGAGCCACTTCGACGGCGTCAGCATGGCTTACAGCTTCGACGAACCGGCCGCGCCGGGTGCCCGGCGGACGCAGTTCTTCTCGATGCTCGGCTCGCGGGGGATCTGGCACGACGGGTGGAAGGCCGTGACCACCCACCCGACCGTCAGCGGCTGGGGCAACTTCAATGAGGACGAGTGGGAGCTCTACCACACCGACGTCGACCGTTCCGAGCTCCACAACCTCGCGGCTCAGCATCCCGACAAGGTCCGGGAGATGGTGAACCTCTGGTATGCCGAGGCCGGCGCCAACGACGGTTTCCCGCTTGATGACCGCTCACCGTTGGAGATCCTGATCGCGGACCGGCCCCAGCTCGCTGCACCACGAAGCCGCTACGTGTACTTCCCGAAGCACGCCGAAGTACCGGAGGCGCAGGCTGTCGTTGTCCGCGGGCGCTCCTTCGTGATCGGAGCGGTTGTCGACATCCCAGCGGCCGGCGCGCAGGGCGTGCTCTTCGCACAGGGCTCACGGTTCGGAGGTCACGCCCTCTACGTGAAGGACAACCGGCTGCACTACGTGAACAGTTTCGTCGGCATGTTCGAGCAGATCATCGTCGGAACCGAGGACGTACCGACCGGCGAGAACCTCATCCTGTCGGCTTCCTTCGACAAGGACGGGGACGACCCGCCACCGGTCGCGACCGGCATCCTGTCGCTGTACCACGGCGACCAGAAGGTCGGTGAAGGTCGTATCAAGACCCAGCCCGGTGGATACATGATCGCCGGCGAAGGCCTGGCCGTGGGCCGCGACGTCGGCGACCCAGTGACGACGGACTACCCGGGCGAACGGCCGTACCGCTTCACCGGCGGCACCATCAACCGGGTCGTCGTCGACGTGAGCGGCGAACCCTACTTCGACCTGGAACGTGAGGCCCAGGCCCTCCTGATGCGCGAGTAGCACCCGGCCCTCGCGGTCGACAAGGGGTCGGACGGTTTCCTCCTGCCGTGATCGGGTCGCTCTAAGCACCGGGAAGGAGCACGACATGGCCATGCGGCCCACGTTCCTTAACGCGGTCGTCGCATGGTTGTTCATCATCGGGTCCGCCTGTTTCGTCCTGGGGTCTGTCCCGGCATATCTCAACGCCGTCGGCGGGATCGCGGACGGGGTCACGTTCGTGGTCGGTTCGATCTTCTTCACCGCCGCATCCTTGGGCCAGCTGCTCCAGGCGCAGACGCCGGCGATGACGACCGAAGACCCATCGCAGCGCGGCACGCCCGTGCGGATCCGGTTTTGGAGCTGGCGCCCGCACGACCGGAACTGGGTGGCGGCAGCCACTCAGTTTCCTGGGACTCTCTTCTTCAACGTCAGCACGACCGCGGCCCTGACGCACAACATGACGGCGACTCAGGAGGATCGGCGGGTCTGGCGGCCGGACTTGTATGGCTCGACCCTCTTCCTCGTGGCAAGCGCGGTCGCGATCCTCGCGGTTTCCCATGGCGCCGGCGACGACCCGAGGTTCCGTTGGCCGCGGCGGATCGGCTGGCTGAACATGCTCGGATCCGTCCTCTTCATGGCGTCTGCTCTGGCCAGCTACGTACTGCCCCGTTCCGACGATGTGCTCAGCACCCGCGTGGCCGTTGCGGGCACGCTGCTTGGCGCCTTGTGCTTCCTCGTCGGGGCGATGCTGATGTTCCCGGCGTGGCGGGCCTCCGCGACGCAGGAGGCTGACTCATCGCTGGACCAGCGCTGAGCTCCACCTCAACCCGACTTCCGCCTGCGAAGGAGAGACACCATGACGAACCCGACCGACCCGAACGTCGATACCGTCCTGTTCGGAAACCGCTTCGCCACACAAGAGGTGCCCAGCCGTGTCTTCCCGGAGACCGGCATGATGCCGGTCGAGGCGATGCGACTTGTGGCCGAGGACCTCGCTCTGGAGGGGGACCCGGCACGCAACTTGGCGACGTTCGTCACCACCTGGATGGAGCCGGAGGCGCAGCGGCTGATCGCCGAGAACTTGCACCGGAACTTCATCGACCACGCCGAGTACCCGCGCACGGCCGAGATCGAGCAACGCTGCATACGGATGCTGGCCGACCTGTTCCACGCGCCGGGAGAGACGACCGGCGCCCGAACCCAAGGCTCGTCTGAGGCGATCATGCTCGGAGCGCTCTCGCTGAAGTGGAACTGGCGCAAGCGTCGGCAAACGGCCGGCGAGTCGAGCGCGAGTCCCAACCTCGTGTTCGGCGGTGACGTGCACGTGGTCTGGGAGAAGTTCTGCCGCTACTTCGATGTCGAACCGCGCATCGTGCCGCTGCAGCCAGGTAAGTACACCATCGGTCCCGAGGACGTCGCTCCACATGTGGACGAGAACACGATCGGTGTCGCCGCCGTGCTCGGGACGACCTTCACCGGCCACAAGGACGACATCGGTGGAATCAACCGTCTGCTGCTGGACATCAAGCAGGAGCGCGGCATCGACGTGCCCCTGCACGTCGACGGCGCCAGCGGCGGGTTTGTCTGGCCGTTCCTTTACCCTGACTCCGAATGGGACTTCCGCCTCGAGCAGGTTCGATCTATCAACGTCTCCGGCCACAAGTTCGGGCTCGTCTACCCGGGCATCGGGTGGCTCATCTTCCGGGAGAGGTCCGACCTCGCGCCAGATCTGGTCTTCGAGGAGAACTACCTCGGCAAGACCGACGCCACCTTCACCCTGAACTTCTCCACCGGGTCAGCGATGGTCCTCGCCCAGTACTACAACCTCGTCCGGTACGGCCGCGCCGGCTACACGTACGTGATGAGGAACATGCAGACCAACGCGCATCTCCTCGCCGACAAGCTGGAGGAAATCGGGAGGTTCCAGCTCATCGGTCGGGATCAGGAGCAGCTGCCGCTCGCCGCCTTCAAGCTTGCCGATCGGGACCTCGCCTATGACGAGTTCGACATCGCATGGCAGCTGTCCGCCGAACGGGGCTGGATGGTCCCCGCCTACACGCTCCCACCCAACGCCCAGAACGAAACGATCATGCGTGCCCTGGTCAAGGAGACACTCAGCCGCGAACACATTGACACCCTTGCCCGCGATATCGACGCCGCCTGCACCACCCTGTCCCGAAAAGGGCGAGCTCACCACTCCGAGCGCGAAAAGGTCGTCACCGGTCCAGGACACTAAAGGAAAGGCAACCCGCATACGCGTATAGCCGCGGCAGTAGGACGTCGACGACACCGCGGCACCAGGACCCACTCACGACATCTCAGCGCGTGACGCCCTGGGGCGCGCTGGCACCGTCCTGACGGGGAAACGTCCTCCTCTGCCACGTGCAGCGCGATCATCGCCCTCGAGGGCGCGTATCAACTCTCAGGCGTTGGGGCTACGGCTCCACGAAGGCCGCTGGGTCAGCGCCCAATTGAGGTGGGGGAGCTAGCCGTTCGGCGAGAGTTGTAACTTGCTGGTCATGGCCCCGAGGGTGCCGTCGCCGGAGGGGAGCCACGCAGCGCGCCTCGTCGTTGGTGCGACTCAGTGGCTACTCGACGATGGGTCGGACCTGCCGGATGTACACCACTCGCTGTACCACGGCTTGTCCGGCATGGTCCTGGCCCTGCACGAAGCCGCCCTGAACTCACGCGAGGTCACCTACGGCGTCGCGATCAATCGCGCGGCTGACGCCCTGAATATGACCGTAGAGCGAACCGAGGACTCCTCCCTCTACTTCGGACCCGCGGGTGTGGCGGTCGCGTTGCGCGCGTCCGGTCGGGACCAGGCGGCCGACCGGGCGCTGAGACGGATCCGCGACCGCTTCGACGGATACCGTTGGAACGAGATGTTCGAGCTGCTCGTCGGCAACGCCGGGATCGCGACGCCGATGTGGTGAATCACGGCTGCCAGTCGGGCAGCTCACATGGGTGGGTTTAGGGAGTGACCTCACCGTGATGGACGTGCTGCAGCGACGCGTTCCCGAGGGATGACCGTCAGCGCTCTGGGTTGCAATGGAGTGGCGCGGTGCGAACAGGCGATCATGGCTGTAGCGACGTGGTCGCATCGGCGATGCACAAGCGTGGCTGGCGGACCGTCTGGTCCGGTGGTCCACTCGTCCCCCCAGGCGGTGATCGCCAGTAGGACATCGCACAACTGCCAGCCCTTCTCGGTCAGCCGATAGTCGTACCGTGCCGGCCGCTCGGACTACTCCTGCTAAGGCAACCGCCGCTTGCCTAACGGACCCATGACTTGTTCGGCGTGCCTAGCTCCGAAGGAGGGCCGGCGAAGCTTGCGGGCACCGTGGGACCGCCCGCCGGGCTACACGAGCTGGCACCTCGTTCCTCGGGCCGCCCGGTAGGTGCTGCCGTCGGGACTGCGCTCCAGCGTCACGCGGACCTCGGCGCAGTCGTACGACTTCTCACCCTCTTCTCGATCAAAGCCCTTCAGCCGAGCAGTTCCCTTGAAGCCGACGTCGACGCCACTGCACAGGTCACCCGTCACTATGCCCCCATCGCGTCCTCTGTCCTGGAGCTGGGCGCAACTGATCGTGAACGCGGGAGGGGGAGGAATTCCGACATCTCCTTTGCCTGCCACGGTGAAGGTCGCGAACGAGTCGTCGAAGCTGGACTTGCTTATCTGCGCTCGGCAGGTCAGAAGCCCAGCGGACGGCCCGGAGACGTTGCACGACGCGTTGGGATTCGACAGCACGTACTGGTCCGCTGCGAAGATGACAGTGGTCCCGTCGGGCGTCTTGTACCCGACCCTCATGGCGCTGCCGAGCTGAGCGTTGACGCACCATTGGTCAGCGGTTGCGAGGCGTCCATCGCTTGGGCGCTCGATCCTCGCTGCTGGTTCGGGATGCCAGGAGTTCGTCACCCCCTTCTCGGTGAAGGTACGGGTCAACGCGACGTTCGACTGGTTGTACGTGACCCCATTGATCGACGTCGGGAAGAACCCGGTTCGGATACACGACTCCGACGGTGCTGCGGGAGCGGCGGCGGCAGGGGCGGCGCCGATCACCGCGGTCAACGGGGCCAGGATCAGCGCGATCCCCGCCGCGCCGATGGCCAACCGGCGGCGTCGCTGCTGGAGCTTCTTCATGGTCGTCCTCACCTTTCGCCCAGGGCGGGCCGTACCGATGACCTTCCGGCACAACCGGCGACCGAAGTGGCCCCTTCCCCGACGGTGGCATCCTGCGCGGCCCGCGACCATAGACCTGGGTCCATGACCGCATCACCGCCCGTCTTGGACTGCCGGTTCCCGCTCGACCTGCACCCTTGCTCGACCACGACTGCTTGGGCACGTCTGACCGCTCCGCCACGCCGGTGTCGCGATGCCTGCTCTTCGCCGCGGGGAGGGCGGCTACGCTCGCCCGAGTTTGCCGCCGTGCGCGTGCAACGCGCGGCTACGGCGCGGGCACCACTGCTATGCCGGGTCGGCCCTGCGTGCGTCCGAGGTGGTAGCAGCCGGGGTGGTTCTTGAGAAGGTCGCGTGCGAGACCCCGCTCGGTGAGGACAGCGTCTCGATGTCGTAGTCCTTCTCAAGGCTCTCCAGTCCGTCCCACAGGCGTACGCCTCGGCCGAGCAGGATGGGGACGATCACGACGTGCATGTGGTCGACGAGGCCGGCGGCGAGGTAGTCGCGAATCATGGTCGGGCCGCCGCCGAGACGGACGTCCTGGCCACCGGCAGCCTTGCGGGCGGTGTCGAGCGCCTCGGCGGGTGGGGCGTCGATGAAGTGGAAGGTGGTACCGCCCTCCATGTCGATCGACGGGCGCGGGTGGTGGGTGAGGATGAACGTGGGGGTGTGGAAGGGCGGATTGGGTCCCCACCAGCCCTTCCAGTCGGGGTTCTCGTGCCAACCGGGTGGGCCGAACTTCCCTGAGCCCATGATTTCGGCGCCGACCCCGGAGGCGAACTGCCGCGCAAAGGCGTCGTCGATGCCGGCGGTGCCTCCGGGTTGACCCAGCATCTCGCGGCCCCAGCGCGTGGCGAACATCCATGTATGCAGCCGTTCACCGGCGTGACCGAACGGCGTGTCGACGCTCTGCCCCTCCCCGGTCCCAAAGCCGTCCAGCGACACTGAGAAACTCTGCACACGGGTGAGCGACATGTCGTTCTCCTCCTTCGAGACCGCGACGCGCGCGCCACGGCCGGAACATCGCCCTTGGGCGTTCCAAGGTGACAGTCCTTTGACCCGGTTCGGCGCCGAATCTCATCGCAGCAGTTCCATGAGCATCCACCACCCCGCACCGACCGGACTGTCGGGCGCAGACTCACTGCCGACCACCCAGAGCGCCAAGGCAACATCCGGAAATGCCGCGGTGAGGGCGACGCACGACTTTGCCCCTTGGGGGGCCGGCCACGCTCTGGCGTTCCGTGGGGCCGGGCTTTGAAAAGATCTCACTCGTGCACTTCAGCGACTACGACACCCGCCTTGCCGCGTACGCGGCCGTCGTCGACGACCAGGACCGTCTCCTGTTGACGTGGTGGAACGGCGAGGGTCGAGGAGTTCCCGGGTTCAGCATGCCGGGAGGTGGAGTCGAGTACCACGAGTCCCTTGTCGAAGCAGTGGAGCGAGAGGTGCTGGAGGAGACCGGCTACGCCGTTCGGGTTGGGGCGCCGATCGCGGCCCACTCCTTCACGATCCCTGATGGTGGTCGGGGCGGCCGCCCGTTCAAGTCAGTGCGGATCGTGTTCTCCGCGCTCATCGTCGGTGGCTCGCTTGGGACCATCGAGGTTGGTGGCTCCACTGACTTCGCTGAGTGGGTGCCGCTCAACGATGTGCCTGCCCTCGAGTCGAAGGCCGACATAGTGGACGTCGCGTACACGGCTATCAGGGCCCGCGAATGACCTGACCTGCTGCGGTGAGGGCGGCGCCCGACTTTGCCGCGACGCGATCGAGTCAGACCTAGGTCACTTCGCCGCCTGTCGGCCGGGTGGACCCAGGTTTCCGCATTTTGCTGGCATGGCGATCCTGATGACTTCATAGTGCCGCCGTCACCTCGACGTACTGAGCGAAGCCAAGTAGGAGAGGCTGCGTGGGACCTGCCGGGCGAAGTCCGGACTCTCGTCTTCGATGTAGTAGTGCTCGATCCGAGCGTCCCGCGCGGAGCGCAGGATTCCGGGCAGATCAAGTTGGCCCTCACCGAGCGCGACGTCGTTCTCGGCGGCAGTGTGTCCGGTCAGGTCACCGACGATTCCTCGACGCAGGTCTTTGAGATGGATGAGCCGGAAGCGTTCGGGATACCGATCCAGTAGCTGTGCCGGGTCCTGTCCTGGGAAGTGTGCCCACAAGACGTCGAGCTCGAAGCTCACCGCATCGGGGTTCGTGCGTTGGACGATCAGGTCGAACAACGTGCCGCTGTCATGAGGCGTGAACTCGTAGCCGTGGTTGTGGTAGCAGAAGGTCAGACCATGGTCACGCAGGACGTGTCCTGCGCTGTTGAAGGTCAGGGCCGCCTCCTCCGCCTGGACCAGTCCGAACGGACCCTGATGCGGCACCCACGCGACTCTGACGAACGAAGCACCGAGGATCGAGGCGTCGGCGATCACCGTCCTCAGGCTCTGCTGCAGGTCGACGTACCCGACACCGTAGGAGGAGCACTCCATGCCCCGGTCGTCCAGTTCCTGGCGGATGCGCTCGGCGGGGTGACCGAACGTGCTGGAGAACTCCATGTCGGTGATCCCGAGGCGTTTGATCTCGTCGAGCGTCGTTCCGAGGTCCTTGGCGAAGTCGTTGCGGTACGTGTAGGAGACCATTCCCGGCATCCGGGGGAACAGTCGTTGCTCCGGCGAGGCCCTGGTCATTCTGTCGCGGTCTCCCTTCTGTTGCGCTCCTTCCCCACGGTGAAGAAGAGCTCTCCGTCGGGCAGCTTGTCGGAGGTGGTTGCATGCGTGGGGTCGAAGCTGGAACGTGCCCGCTCACGCACCATCCTGCCCAACTTGATCCAGGCACAATCACCGTTCCGCGGACGGTCACATCGTTGACCGAAGTGTCACCTTTCGCCGCGAGGAGGTCCGGGCTCTAGTCGCGCGTGGGCCAGATGAAGCCCTCGTCGGTCCAGGTGACACCGTTGTTGCGGCACAGGCAGAAGGGGTGGCCGACAGGGTCGGTGTAGACCCGGAAGCCGTAGCCGTTGGGGCCGATGGAGTCCCGCTGCATCGTGGCACCGAGGGCCAGGACACGACGCTGTTCAGCCTCGATGTCGTCGACTTCGAAGTCGAGGTGAAACTGCTTGGGGTGCTCGCTATCGGGCCATTGCGGGGCGCGGTAGTCCTCCACCAGGTTGAAGGCGAGCTCGATCTCGCCGAACTGGATACCGGCCCAGTTCTCGTTGCTGTCCCCCTTGACTGGACGACCCGTCACCTCGGAGTAGAAGCTCGCCAACGTCATCGTGTCCGGGCAGTCGATGATGAAGTCGGTGAGTCGGAGCATTTTGGGGATCCTTCCACGGGATCACCCCCGCTGGAGTTGGGCCAGGTGCTCAAGGGGAACAACTCTGTCGGTCGGAGACAAGCCGCCGCGGTCCGGGCAATTCTCGAGGTGCGTCTTATGACCGGGCGGCGTCCTCCCGGGCGTCGGCTGGCGGCCATACGGTCTGGCGGGTGATCGGCATGGTCCGACACACGACATACGACAGGACGTGGCGGGCCGTCCTTCGACGCACCGCCGACCAGCGCCCGCGACCACCACCGAGTGCGAAGCGGACCGTGCGGCCAGCCTAGGAAGGAAACGCTCGTTCATGCCGCGGGGAGGGTGACTACGCTCGCCGACTTTGCTGCTGTCCGGGTCGTCCTACCAGCCGGCTCTCGGGTCACCCGACCGTGCCCTTTGTCGGGAGGCGAGATCGGCCGTGAACTCTTGGCCGAGGACGTCGTCGGGTAAGCGCCGCGTCCGCTACGGCCGCGCGGTCCGGAGAAGCTCCCGGATCGCGGCCACGATCGCCGGGTGGGTCTCGTAGTTATCCGTCAGCCACGCCAGCGTGCAGCGCGCGGCCTCCGGGTTGTGGTCGTAGCCGGGGACCATGTCCGCGAGTGGCAGCTCGTACGGCAACCGCGAGCTCTCGATCCGCCGGGTCGGCTCGAACGGGTCGGGAAGGTCGAGGGCGCTGCCGGGCGAGAGTCGCACCAGGGCCAGGACGCGGTCGACCGCGTAGACCTGGATGAAGCGCATCGCAGTGAGGTCCTCCCCGCGCAGGTGACGGTGCAGGCCGACGTAGAGGTTGGTGAGGGCCTCGTTGACGTGAAACTCGACGGTGTCGATCGACGCTGCCGGCGGCCCGTTCGTCGCCCGGAGGGTGAACGGCGGCCGAGCCAGGACGACCCGGGCGCCCGGGACGGGGAGGAGGGCCAGCTCCGGCGGCGTGAAGACCGCATACTCGACGAACAGGCCGTCCTCGAAGAGGGCCTTCCGGCCGTTGCGGTCGTTGACGAAGCTGTACGCGACCCGGCCGCCGAAGCCGTGCAGCCACTGGATATGGGTGAGGTAACGACCCTTCGTCTCCTCGTCGTCGACGACGAGGAAGAAGTCGATGTCGGAGTGGTCGTCGAACCGGCTCGTCTCGAGGCCGGCCGACCCCAGGCCCAGGACCGCCTGCACCCGCTCGTCGGAGGTCACGTGCTCCGCGAGGTGGTCGAGGCGGCGCAGCGTCGGGTGCGTCATGAACGCAGCCTCTCAGACCTCCCAGCGCGGACCCCGGCCGATGCGCAGGGGACCGCGGACCGTGAGCGGGTCGACCTCTTCGCCCTTCTGGGTGGTCCGGACGACCCCTGTCTCGCACAGCCGGCTGGCCACGCGGCGTGCATCGACCATGGCCGAACGGAAGCGATCTCCGGCCACGACCCGCGCCGCGTCGCTGGGGCAGATCGTCGACGTCGGCGCGCGATGACGCAGCAGCGCCCGCATGACGGCGGCCAGTCGCGTGGCCCGGCCGTCGGCGCTGGCCGTCCCCCACCATGGCTCGCCCCGCTCGCCGAGCGCGACCTTGGCGTCCTGGACCCGGCCTCGAGCGCTGGCGACATTCTCACCGGCGCCGACCGCCCGCCGCGCGGACATCAGCTCCGCGACCAGCTCGGCCCGCAGCCGCTCCGGAATGCCGGGATCGGTGGCGCGCCAACGCCGTCCGTCCACCACGATGTAGCGGTGGGCGTCGGTCACGTCGTCGACTGTACGAGGGCGACGTGTCGGGCGCGCGCGGGGCGAGCGGGTCCGCTGATCGGGGGACCTGCCGTCACCCGGTCCGACCCCCGACCGGAGGACCGACTGGGGTGCCGGACCCGGCAGAGTGCTGGTGACGTGCGCAGGTGGACACTCTGGTGGCCGCTGCGTCGTCAAACCTTGTCCGCGCGCCGCGCGGCGTGTCTACGAAGGAGATGGGTATGGCCGTGAGGTCGCTACGACGTTTTCGAGCAACGGCAGTCGGTACGGGTGTCGTGGTCGCCGCACTGTTGACGGGCACCGTCGGCGTGGGGGTGGCCGCCGCGGCACCCGTGGCGAAGACGCCGGCCAGCGTCTGCGAGCAGGCGATCGCCGAGGCCGGCACCGGGCACGGCCGGTACGGCGACTACCGCCTGGTTCAGGCTCCCGCCGTCGGCGGTTCCGGCTCCGACCTCGTCGTTGGCACGCCCGGCAACGACCATCTCTCCGGCGGGTCGGGCAACGACGTGCTCTGTGGTCTCGGTGGCGACGACGTCCTCGACGGCGGCACCGGCAACGACTACCTCGACGGCGGCCCCGGTGTCGACACGCTGTTCGGCGGGAGTGGAAACGACACCCTGATCAGCGGCGCCGTCAACGTCGGCGGCTCGGGTGGCGATCGCGAGCTCTCGTTCGAACCAACGACGTACGCGTGCGCGGCCGGAGGATGCTGGGGCACCCTCACAGCGTCCGGTCTGCTCCCCAACGAGCACGTCGTCATCATCCGGGCTGCCGACCATCCCCTGGAGTTCGCCGAGGTGACGGCCGACGGCAAGGGGAACATCGCTCCGGGGACCAAGATCGGACTGGAGTGCGCCATGGACGCCGGGGACTACTACGCCCTGGACAGCACCGACTGGATCGGGCCAGTCGCCGCTCCCTCCTGCTGATCAGACCGGCGCGCCCGCGATCAGGTCGTGCGACACCTGCCACAGCCGGGCAGCGTCGTCGTGACTCCGGAAGGGGGCCCATAACGGGCTCTCTCCCGGAGGTCCGCCGACGCTGCCGGGCCATTGGGGTCCGTAGAAGATGCCGTCCTTCGCTGACGGGGACGTCGCGGCCAGCAGGGCCGGGAGCGCTGCGCTCTGGACGTTCCCGACGACCACGCCCGGTCGGACGGCCACTGGATGACGCGACGCGGCCCGGAAGCGACAGCTACGAAGGACTGCAGGTGCTCTCGGTCCTCGGCGCTCAGCCGGTCGGAGAGCACCGACGGACGGGTGCTGGCGGGTCGGCTATCGGACGACCCGGGTGACCGGCTCGATCTCGCGGACCGCCGGGACGACGTCGCGGCCGAGGTCGTCGAGGTAGGCGACCACCTCGTCACCGGTCAGGTGTGGCCACTGCGCGCGGACCAGGATCGGGTCGATCGGCACGACCGCCGCCAGCTCGCGGATCTGGGCGACGCACTCCTCCGGCGTGCCGATGAACGTCTCCTTGGCCGCCACCTCGCGGAACGACGACGTCAGCTCGCCGGCGTCGCGGGTCGCGAGCTGTCGCTGCGCATACGCCACCAGCCGCTCCTTGGCCATGTACTCGAACCGCTCGAACGCCGCGTCCGTGGTCGCGGCCGGGATGATCTCGCGCCGCAGCGGGTGCCGGACCTGCGGTCGGCCGAGGCGCTCCCGTTCGTCCTCGTAGAGCGACAGCAGTCGGACCATGTCCGGGATCTTGGTCTCCGGGGTCACCGGCCAGCCGTCGCCGAGCCGGGCCGAGCGGCGAACGCCGATCGGGCCCATCGCTCCGACCCAGAGCGGCGGGTGCGGCTCCTGCCACGGCTGGATGTGCGGGCGCGCGTCCTCCAGCTGCCAGAACCGGCCGGTATGCGTGACGTGGTCTTCCGTCCACAGCCGCTTCATCAGCGCGACGGACTCGTCCAGCATCGCGAACCGGTCCGCGAAGTCCACCCCGAGCGCGGTGAACTCGTCGGAGCGATACCCCGCCCCGATCCCGACGACGAGCCGGCCGCGGCTCATGATGTCGAGGGTCGCGAGCTCCTCGGCCAGCGCCACCGGGTGGTAGAGGGGGGCCTGGATGATCGTCGTCGCCAACGTCACGTGGTCGTCCAGCTCGGCCGCCAGCCGAGCCAGGGTCGGGACCGGCTGGAGCCATCGTAGGTCGCCGTAGAGGTAGTGGTGACCGATCGTGATGTAGGTCAGTCCGTTGCGCTGGGCGGCCTCGACCTGGCGGAGGAGCAGGTCCAGATGGTCTCGCGGGGAGACGCTCGTGCGGACGTCTCCGAGGATGACACCGATCTCCACGCGGACTCCCAGGTTGTCTTCCGGCTCGCCGAATCAGTATCTATCATATTCACCAATAGCGACCCGGAGGTCAGCATGGCGACAGAGTATGGCGGCTGCCCGGTGGTCGGGTTCGACCACAACTCGGCCGAGCACTCGGCCGACCCCGTGGAGGTCTACCGGCGGCTGCGCGCCGAGGCCCCGGTGGCCTGGACCGAGGCGCACGGCGGCTACTGGGTGGTCTCCGACTACACCGGCGTCTTCGACGCGGCGCGGGACGACTCGACGTTCGCCTCCGGTCGCAGTGACCACGGCGGGACCGGGCTCAACAACGTCATCCCCAAGGCGCCGGTCCGCCTGCACATCCCGGTCGAGCTCGACCTGCCCGAGCACCGCTCCTACCGCAAGGTCATCAACCCCCTGACCTCACCGGCGGCGGTGGAGCGGATGCAACCGATGATCGAGCGGTGGACGACGGCGTTCGTCGACGACGTCATCGAGGACGGGACCTGCGACCTGGCCTCGGTCATCGGGGTCCCGGCGGTCGTCACCGTCGACTGGCTGGGCCTGGATGTCGAGGACTGGCGGCGGTACTCGCGCGCCCTGCACTCCGTTCTGGCCCACCGGGTCGGCAGCCCCGAGCACGCGCACGCGGTCGAGGTCGACATCCCCTGGATGGAGGCCACCATCACCGCGGCGATCGCCGAGCGCCGTCGCGCCCCGCGGGACGACGTCATCTCGACCCTCCTGGAGGCGGAGGTCGACGGGCGGCCGATCACCGACGACGCCGTCTACTCGATCGTCGAGCTGCTCATCTCCGGTGGCGTCGGGACGACCGCCTCGCTCGTCTCGCAGACCTTGGTCCACCTCTACGAGCATCCCGACCAGCGCGCGCGGCTCGCCGAGAACCCCGAGCTGCTCGACCGCGCGGTCGAGGAGTTCCTCCGGGTCTTCTCGCCGACCCAGGCGTTGGCCCGCACCGTGACCCACGACGTCGACTTCCACGGCTGCCCCATGAAGGAGGGCGACCGGGTGCTCCTGGCGTGGTCGTCGGCGAACCGCGACCCGGCCCAGTTCGACCACCCCGACGCGGTGGACCTCGACCGCTGGCCGAACCGGCACACCGCCTTCGGCATGGGCATCCATCGCTGCGCCGGGGCGCACATCGGCCGGGCCATCGCCCGCGAGCTGATCCGGCAGGTCATCACCCGGATGCCCGACTACGTCGTCGACCTCGACGGGCTCGAGGCCTACCCGCACCAGGGCGTCAACGCCGGGTTCCAGCGGATCCCCACGACGTTCACGCCCGGCCGCCGGCTGGGCTCATGACCGGCGACGCGGAGGCCTGGGCTCGTCGGATCGACCCCGAGATCCGAGCGGTGCTCGACCTCGTGCCCCGTCTCGACCTCACCGACATCCCCACCGCCCGTCGCGAGCGTGCGGACCTGGCCGCCCGTGCGGCGGCCGGCCACGTTCCGCCGGCCTCCGTACGGACGCAGGACCGCCGCATACCGGGTTGGCCGGAGGGTGAGCCCGACGTCGTGGTCCGGGTCCACGAGCCGGTCCAGCCGGCCACCTCACCGGCTCCGGCCGTCCTCTGGGTGCACGGCGGCGGGCACGTGCTCGGGACCGCCGCCCAGGACGACCCCCTCCTCCAGGACCTCGTCGCGCGCACCGGGTGCGTCGCGGTGGCCGTGGAGTGGCGCCGCGCCCCCGAGGACCCGTACCCCGCCGCCGTCCACGACGCCTACGCGGCGCTGCGCTGGATGGCGGCGGACCCCGCGCTGGACAGGGATCGGCTGGTCGTTGGTGGGGCGAGCTCGGGCGGGGGAGCCGCGGCCGGCCTCGCCCTGCTGGCCCGAGACCGGGGCGAAGTACCGCTGGCCGGGCAGATCCTCGTCTACCCGATGCTCGACGACCGCGAGGTCACCGTCTCGAGCCGCGAGGTCCGCGACCCGCGCCTCTGGAACCACGAGAGCAACCGGCTCGGTTGGGCCGCATACCTCTCCGGCCTCGACGGTGACGAGGTTCCCGCCTACGCCGCACCGGCCCGAGCGGCCGACGTCGGCGGGCTGCCGCCGACCTGGATCGCGACCGGCGAGCTCGACCTCTTCCGCGACGAGGACGTCGAGTATGCGTCGCGCCTCTTCGCCGCCGGGGTGCCGACCGAGCTGCACGTCTACCCCGGGGCGGTGCACGGTTTCGACCTCTTCGCTGCGGATGCCGGCGTCTCCCGCCGTTACCGGAGGGACCGTGACGAGGCGTTCGACCGGTTCGTCGGAGTCGTGCCGTCCGGGTCCCCGGAGGCCGGGTAACGAGTCCGCCACGGGGTTCCGGGAAGTGCTTGCCAGCGCTGTCCCGAGCCTTTAGGGTAGGCCGAACACATGCTAATCATGTGCATGATATTCATACTCTTAAGGAGGATCGGATGCACGAAGACGTGTTCCGAGGCCGGCGCCGCGTGGTGCTGACGTCGATGATCGCTGCGGGAGCGGTCATCGCCCTCGCCGCGTGCAGCAGCTCAGGTGGTACCTCCGGTGGTTCCGGCGGTGCAGCCACCGGCGGTGCCAGCGCCGGGAACCTCCCGGCATCCATCACGGTCGTCTCGACCAACCCCACCACTGGCGTGGTCGCCTTCGCGGGATCGGCGGCCAACAAGGGCTACGACCTCGCGGTGAAGGAGATCAACGCCCAGAAGTTCCTCGGCAACACGACCCTGACCCTCTCGAAGGTCGACACCAAGAGCACCCCGGCCACCGCTGCCCAGGTGACCAGCACGGCGATCGCTGACAAGTCGGTCGCCACGATCTTCGGATCGGTTTCCAGCAACGAGGCGGTCGCGCAGTCGCCGCTCGTCCAGAAGGCCGGGATGCCGATCATCTACACCCAGGCCGGCAGCGACGGGGTCGTCATCGGCGACTACACCTACCGCGCCACGCCCCTGATGCGTGAGTACTACCCGATCATCAAGAAGTTCATGAAGGACAAGGGCTACAAGTCCGTCGGCATCGTCTACACGCAGGCCACCCCCACGCTGCAGAACATCGGCAGCCAGACCCTCCCGGCGATAGCCAAGGAGCTCGGGATGACGGTCACCGGCAGCGTCGGCGTCGTCGGCACGACCCAAGACTTCAGTGCGCCGATCTCGCAGATCCTCAGCGGCAAGCCTGACGTCGTCTCGATCCTCCTCGTGGGTGCCTCCAACCCGACGGCGATGAAGCAGCTGCGCCAGGCGGGCTACACCGGTGACGTGCTCGGCAACTCGGGCGCCAGCGCCGGCAACCTCAAGCCGGCCGGAGCCGATGGCGCCGGCATGGTCTGGCCCGTCGACTTCAACTACCAGATGGCTGCGCCGTCGAGCCAGAAGTTCGCCAAGGCCTACGCGGCCGAGTACGGCGAGCAGCCGCTCAACTACGCCGCCGAGGCGTACGACGCGGCGTGGTTCCTCGCCAAGTCGATCAAGCAGGCCGGCAGCGCCGACCGGGCCGCGATCAAGGACGCCATGGCCGTCGTGGCCAAGGAGAAGTTCGACGGCGCCCTCGGCACCGGCCTGACGTGGCAGGACCGCGACCTGCAGGTCCCTGGCGTCGTGGTCCGCTGGAACGGCACCGGCGAGGACCTCCTCTACGAGGGCACCGGCTCCTGACGCCCACAGCGGCAACCGCCCGTCGGGGCCGTCCGATTCTCTGGACGGCCCCGACGGGCTACGACCACAATCCGGGGTAGAGGCAACGTCGCCTCAGGCCGCCTCGACCAGACGACACCGAAAGGGAGGGCGAGCGATGCAGGAGCTGATCGGAGCCCTGAGCCTCGCGTCCATCTACGTGCTGTTCGCGCTGGGGATGAGCCTCACGTGGGGCACCATCGACATCCTCAACTTCGCGCACGGGTCGATCTTCATGTTCTCGGCCTTCACCGCCTACGTCGCGCTGCAGTCCACGTCCCTGTCGTTCTTCGTCGTGCTCCTCATCGGAGTCGTCGTCGGCGCGGCCATGTCTCTATTGACCCAGGTGTTGGCCTTCGAGCAGATCATCAAACGGGCCAAGGACAAACGGTCCGCCGAGATGCAGATCCTCATCGGCGGTATCGGCGTCGCGATCATTCCCCTCTCCATCGCGCAGCACTACACCAAGAGCAACCCCTTCGGGTTCGAGAACTCGTCGTTCCAGGTCACCAAGATCACCTTCGGTGACTACTGGGTCACCAACGTCCAGCTCATGACGATCGTGCTCGCCGCGGTGCTCGGCATCGCGACGGCGTGGTGGCTGCGCCGGTCCCGGCAGGGGCTCGCGCTCCGGTCCATCGGCGTCGACTCCGAGGTCGCCTCGATCATGGGCGTCGACCGTCGAAAGCTCGCGCTGGCCACCATGGCGGTCGCCGGAGCCATGGCTGGGCTCGCCGGCATCCTGCTCACGTACAGCCTCGGCGCCATCACGCCCGAGAGCGGCGACACGTTGCTGGTCAAGGCGTTCGCCTGCATCATCCTCGGCGGCGTCGGCAGCACGGCCGGCGTGTACCTGGGGTCGTTCCTTCTCGCGGCTGCCGAGACCGTGGTCCTCACGCAGACGAACGGCCTCTGGGTCGACGCGGTCTCGTTCGGCCTGATCTTCCTGGTGCTCCTCGTCCGGCCCTCCGGGATCTTCGGCCGGAAGGAGGTCCGGCGGACATGATGGACTTCTTCGACGCCAACGTCGTCCTCGTCCAGGCCACCTTCATCGGCCTGGTTCTGGCACTGAGCGTCCAGGTACCGCTCCGGATGGGCGTCTTCTCGTTCGCCGGCGCCGGCTCCTACGGCATCGGCGCCTACCTGGCCGGCATCATCACCATCAAGTACGAGACCCCGGGCATCGTCGCGGTCCTCATCACCATGGTGTTCACCGCGGTCATCGGCCTGCTGCTCGGACTGGTCATCGCGCGGCTGGCCGGGCTCTACCTGGCCATGGCCACCGTGGCGTTCGACCTCATCATCTCGGTCCTCGCCATCAACGGCGGAGACCTCACCGGGGGGCCGACGGGTCTCTACGGCGTGCTGTCGGACTTCGGGACCGTCCACCTCCTCGTCGTCACGCTGGTGGTCCTCGCGCTCGTGGCCGCGTCGGAGATCGGCCGCACGGGACGCCGGGTCGACGCGGTCCGAGACGACCCCGAGCTCGCCGCGTCGGTCGGGATCAGCGTGCGCCGCTACCGTCTGGTCGCGTTCGTGGTCAGCGGCGCTCTCGGCGGCGCCGCCGGCGCGATGAACATCCTCGTCCGCAGCACCGTCACCCCACAGGACATCGGGTTCGGGCTCATCGTCCTGGCCCTCACCATGATCATCGTCGGCGGGGCCCGCTCCTGGAAGGGTGCCGTGCTCGGGGCGGTCATCTTCACCTGGCTGCCCGAGCTGCTCACGGTCGTGGGCGACTGGCAGCCGCTCATCTACGGCATCATCGTCGCGCTGGCGGCGATCTTCCTACCGCGCGGGATCCACGGCCTCTGGGTCGACTCGCGCCGGGCCATGGCACGGCGGCGCCGGGAGAAGGCGGCCGGTGGCGCGGCCGGGGTGGCGGGCGATGACGACGACGACTCCGGCTCGACGGTGATCGAGAAGCTCAAGGAGTCGTCCGAGGTGGAGGCGACGCCATGACCGAGACCGCGACCACACCGGTCCACGAGGAGCAGGGGACGCCGGTCCTCGAGGCTCGCGACGTGGCCGTCCACTTCGGCGGCGTCAAGGCCGTCGACGGCCTGTCGATGACGCTGCGGGCCGGGAGGATCTACGGGATCCTCGGCCCCAACGGCTCGGGCAAGAGCACCCTGCTCGGTGCCATGACGCGACTGACCCAGCTCACGCGGGGCGAGCTGCTCTTCGACGGCGAGGAGTACCACAAGGTCCCGGCGTCGCAGGTGGCCAAGAAGCGGGTCGCCCGAACGTTCCAGACCGTCCGCCTGTTGCCGGACCTCACGGTCCGCGACAACATCCAGCTCGGGGCCGACGCCCGTACCACGGAGGGGGCCGGGTCCCCGAGTCTGCTCCGGTCGATGTTCGGCCGCGGCGTCTCACCCGCCGTCGCCGACGCCATCGCGCGGACCAACCTGGACGGGTTCGAGGACTACTACCCGGCTGAGCTGTCCTACGGTACGCAGCGTCGGGTCGAGATCGCCCGCGCGATCGCGATGAACCCCCGGCTGCTGCTGCTCGACGAGCCCACCGCCGGCATGAACCAGAAGGAGCGGGCCGAGATCTCCCGGCTGCTCCAGAGCCTGCGGGGCGAAGGTCTCTCGCAGCTGCTCGTCGAGCACGACGTGCAGATGATGATCGACACCTGCGACTACGTCTTCGCGATGAACTTCGGTCACCTCATCGCGGAAGGCACCCCCGCGGACGTAGTTCGCGACCCGCAGGTCCAGGAGGCCTACCTCGGGAAGAAGTGGCGCGAACATGCTTGAGGTCAGCGACATCCACGTCAGCTACGGCAAGGTCGAGGCGGTCCGAGGCGTCAGCCTGACCGTCAAACCCGGCAAGGTCACCCTGGTCCTCGGCGCCAACGGGGCGGGCAAGAGCACCACCCTCAAGGCGGTCGCCGGCCTCGAGAAGCCGACCTCGGGGACGATCGTCCTCGACGACAGGCCCATCACCGGACTGCCTCCGCACGCGATCGTCCGCCGAGGGATCGCGCTGGTCCCGGAGGGGCGTCGCGTGTTCGCGCCCTTGATGATCCACGAGAACCTGAAGATGGGCGCCTACACCGCGCCGAAGAGCTCGTACGACGAGACGCTTGCCAAGGTCTACGAGATGTTCCCGATCCTGTCCGACCGCAGCCACGCGGCGGCGGGTCTGCTGAGCGGCGGCGAGCAGCAGATGCTCGCCTTCGGCCGGGCGTTGATGTCGCAGCCCAAGGTGATGCTCCTCGACGAGCCGTCGATGGGCCTGGCCCCTGCGGTCGTCGACTCGATCCTCACCAAAGTCCGGGCCATGGCGGACTCCGGGATCGGGATCCTCATGGTCGAGCAGAACGCCGAGGCCGGCCTCGACGTCGCCGACGACGTCGTGGCGGTCGCCCGCGGCGAGGTGGTCTTCACCGGCCCGGCGACGAGCGCGCGGGACAACGCCTCGGTGCTGCGCGCCTTCCTCGGCGAGGCGGCGCTTGCCGGCCAGTAGCGCGCCGGCGGCCGCCCCGATCGAGCGGGCAGGCTCAGGCGAAGTAGCGCTGCTCCCAGGGGATGGTCTCTTTGAGGACCTGCGGGAACTTGCGAGCCGCATACCGCTCGTAGGCGTCGATGTGCTCGCGCATGCGCGCCTCCGACTCCTTTGGGTCGCGGGCCTTGAGCGCGTCGAAGATCTCGATGTGCGCCTTGAGGATTGCCTGCCGGCGGTGGCTGGGGTAGTCGATACCGATCGCGGTGCCGTCCATGATCCCGGACAGCGAGTCGATGATGTAACCGAAGAGGGCGTTGCCCGAGGACCACGCGATGATGTCGTGGAACCGCTTGTTGGCGTCGAGGAACGAGTGCTGGTCCTCGATCTCCTCGCGCATCTGGATGATCGTGCCCTCAAGGTCGGTGAGTGCGTCGTCGTCCATCCGTTCGGCGGCGAGGCTGCTGATCATCGGCTCCATGGCCGTGCGCACCTCGACGATGTTGCGGAACGGCGCGGCCTTCAGCTGCATGAGCAGCACGAGGTTGCTGGCGAGGTGCGAGGCGTCCGGATCCATCAGCACCGGGCCACCTCGGGGCCCCGGCTTGAGCGTGATGACGCCCTGGAACTCCAGCAGTCGCAACGCTTCTCGAAGCGTGCCGCGGCCGGTCTGGTACTTCTCGAGCATCGTCCGCTCGGGGGCGAGCAGATCACCCGGCTTCCGGCCCTCGCGCAGCGCGTCCTGGACGATGCGTTGGGCCACCAGGAGGGCCGCCTTGGGCGGCCGGGTGGAGGTGCCGTTGATGGTCATCGACGTACGTCCTTCGTCGAAAGGTCAATTCATGCCAAAGATTAACATGATTGACGTATTTGTGAACCTCGCCCGGCGGAGAGGTCCGTCCCGATGAACACGCCCTTGGGCTACGACGACGAGACGGTCGAGACGCTCGCCCGCCTGGTTCGCGACTGGGGTCGTGAGCGGGTCCGGCCGTTCGTCCAGGAGCGCGAGGCCGCTGGTGAGTTTCCCCGCGATCTCTACGCTGAGATGGGCGAGCTCGGGTTCTTCGGGTGTGTCTTCGACGAGTCGCTCGGCGGGACGGACGTCGGCTTCTCCGCTCTGGCCGCGGTGGCCGAGCAGCTGGCCTGGGTCTACCCACCGCTTTCCGCGGCGATGAACCTTCAGGCGGCCACGGTACCTCTCACCATCGCCAACTGGGGGGAGCCGCACGTCATCGCACGCTGGGTGCCCGATCTGGTGGCCGGCCGAGCACTGGGCTGCAACGCGATGACCGAGCCGGCCGGCGGGTCGGACTTCCTGGGCTCGATGCGGACCCGCGCGGTCCGCGACGGGTCGGACTGGGTGCTCAACGGCTCGAAGATGTGGATCACCAACGCCAACGTCGCGGACGTCGCGGTCGTGTACGCGCGTACCGACCCCGCCGCCGGCCACCGGGGAGTGACCGCGTTCGTGGTCCCCACGCATACCCCTGGTTTCGAGGCCACCCGCGTGCCCTGCCGCGGGCTCGGGAAGCTGATGCCCACGAACTCCGTCTCGCTGGTCGACGTCCGAGTGCCGCCGGGGAACGTGCTGGGGGAGGAGGGCCAGGGCTTCGTCGTCGCGATGAACGCGCTGGACTATGGGCGGCTCACCGTCGCGGCGCGGTCGGTCGGCCTGGCGCAGGCGTGCCTCGACGCGGCGCTCGAGTATGCCGACCAGCGCGAGGCGTTCGGCGAGAAGATCGGCTCGTTCCAGATGGTCAAGAAGCAGCTGGCCGACATGACCTGCGAGGTCGCCGCGGCGCGCGGGCTGGTCCGGATGGCGGCGACGAGGTACGACACCGGCGACCTCGCCACGCGCGAGAGCTCGATCGCCAAGTACTTCGCCGGCGAGGTGTGCAACCGCGCCGCGCAGGCCACGGCGGACATCTTCGGGGGTGCGGCGTTCAGCGACGACCTGCCGATCGGGCTCTACCTCAACTACGCCAAGCTCTGGCAGACCGGCGAGGGCTCGGCCAACATTCAGGCGCTGCTCATCGCCGACGACGCGCTGGGCTGGCGGCGGATGGACCGGCACCGCACGGTGCTGCGCCCGCGAACCACGGTTGGATAGGCGCATGGCTGACGTCGAGGTCGAGGTCCGTGGTCCCGCGCTGTGGGTGACGCTGAACCGGCCGGACCGGCGCAACGCCTACGACGCCGACATGGCGGCCGCGGTCGTCGACGCGCTGGTCGAGGCGCCGCGGCATCACGCGGTGGTCATCACCGGCTCGGGCAAGGGCTTCTGTGCCGGGGGAGCGCTGACCACCCTCGCGTCGCCGGACCTCGTCGGGATGCGCGGGTTGTATGCGGGTTCGCTGCGGCTGTTCGACGCGATCCGGACCTGCCCGCGGCCGGTCATCGCCGCGGTGAACGGGGCGGCGGCCGGAGGCGGCAACGAGCTCGTCGTGGCCTGCGACCTTGCGATCGCCGGACGGTCGGCGACGTTCGGGCAGACCGGGCCGCGGGTCGGGTCGTCCCCGGTCACCGGCGCCACCAACGTCATGGGGATCCAGATCGGGGAGAAGAAGGCCAAGGAGCTGGCC
>CAVWQU010000027.1:0-180795 GCA_963757225.1 uncultured Actinomycetota bacterium | reverse complement strand
CGCGCAGCTTTCCGGTCGGTGAGATCGCCCCAGCGTTGAGCACGGCCCGGTTCAGCGCAGCCCGATGGGGCTTTGAGGCGGAATGATCCCGGCCTGCCGGATGGCTTCGGTGAGTGGAGCGATGAGCTGGGCGAGCCGGTCGGTGCTACTGGGGCCGAGGTGGTCCCAGGGGGACGCGGCGGCGGTGTCCGTCTGTTGCTCGATGCGGTCTCGCGCGGCTCGACCTTCGAGAGTGAGGGTGGCGCCCGCGTCGAGCCAGCCGCGAGCCTGGAGGCCCAGCCGTCCCTGCTGCCAGGTCTCATCCGACCAGCCGCGGCTGATGGTGAGGGCCTGGGCGTCGGTGTCACCGGCGGCGATCTTCAGCCAGTGGGCCTGTACCGGTGTGACGTCGGCCGCGACCAGGGCGGCGTTGTGTCCGTCGCCGCGGTGTTCGCGAAGCGTGGTCGCCGCCTGCCAGATGATGCCCAGCGGGTCATCAGGCTTGGCCAGGCCCTGGTTGGCGGCGGCGAGGACACGACCGGCGCAGTCGGCGTGGACGGAGGCCTCCCAGATCAGGGCGGCCACCTCCTGCAGCTTCTGGGCGTCGGAGCTCACGCGTCGAAGCGTCGCCGTGGCCCCGGTCAGCCGAGCCGACAGCGCCTCCTCGGGCCCAGCGAAGGCCCAGGCGTCGGGCAGGGCTCGCGCGACTCGGGTGGGGGCGAAGCCGTAACACACCGCGGTTGCCACCTGGGGGCCTACCGGTCCCAGCGGTGCCAGTCGGCAGGCGAAGTACCCCATCCAAAACCCGCGGTAGCCAGCCCGGCTGGCCGACTCCACAGCTTCCGGCGCGAAATAGGTGACGGCGTGGACTGGCTCGATCAGCCGCCACATCCGCCGCGACGCCGGCGTCCCGCGTTCATCCACACCCCAGTATGCGGGACCGTTTGCTACCCCCAGCGTGGCGGCCTGGGGGCTTGCGCCAGCACTCTAGGCGGAGCCGGTGCGGGGGTCTGGCTCGGGGCTGGGCGGGTTTTCGCGTCTCAGGTGGGCCGCGAGTCCCGCGCGAGACCGAACTCCCAGTTTGCGGTATGCGCGGGTGAGATGGGCTTCGACGGTGGGGATGGTGACAAAGAGGGTGGCCGCGATCTCGGCGTTGCTCAGCCCCGTGGCGGCTGCTTCGACGACCTTGGTCTCCGACGGGGTCAGGGTGTTCTCGTGTTGCGGCCGGGGGACGGCGGCTCGGGCGCGGTCCCGGGACCGTTCGGCCCATGGGCCGGCGCGCATGTCGTCGAAGTGGCCGGAAGCGACGGTGAAGGCTGCGGCGGCTTCTGTGCGTCGGCCGGCGCGGTGCAGGGCCAAGCCTTGGGCGTAGGTGGCCTGCGCCAGGAGCCAACGCGCGCCAATGGTCTCAGCGCCGGCGCTCGCCTCGGCGAGTAGGGCGAGGGCTGGCTCGACGTGCCCGTTTCCGAGCGCGATGAAGCCGCGGCCGAAGTGGTCGACAACGGAGGCTAGAGGTTCGGGCCGCCCTGGTCGGTCCAGCGCGTCGAGGAGGCTCGCGGCCTGGGCATATTGGCCGGCGCTGACCAACGATGTGACCGCTTCGGGAAAGAGGGTGACCAGCTCGTGCCGGGGAGTTCTGCCGTCGGCGACGAGGCCGACCCACGTGGCGAACTCTTCTGCGGCAAGCTCCGGCTGGCCGGCGGTCACGTGGCCGACCGCCTCGACGGTCCTGACGACCCACCCGGGTCCGAACGCCAGGTCCTCGAGGCTCACATCGCCGCCGGCGGCAGCGGTTCGAATGGAGGCCGGGTCGCCGCGGCGGGCTTGGGCCAGTGCCGCGACCACGGACAGCTCGGTTCGGACGGTGGCGTCTCGCGTGGAGCTGACGTGAAGCAGGGCCAGGCTGCGGTCGAGGGCGTCACTATCGCCGCGAGTCAACTCGAGCCGGGCGCGGGTGGCGTAGGCGAGGCCGAGCGCGGCGTCGTTGCCGTGCCGGTTGGCAGCGTCTTCTTGGGCGTCGAGCTGGGCGATGGCGTCGGTCCACTTCCCGTGCGCGGCGAGGTGTCCGGCGTAGGGGATACGGACGAGGAACCCGTTGGCGGGCTCCACGTCGGGTCCGTCGAGAGCCAGGCACTCCTCGAACCGCGACACGGTTTCGGGGTCCCCGCGCAGCGATGAGAGCCAGCCCCTCACCGCCATGACTCCGATCCGGACACTCGGCGACATGCCGGTCGAGTCCTCGACCGCGGCCTGCGCCTCTTCGTAGGCCTCGTCAATGTCCGTGCCGGGTAGGCAGCCGCAGATCCAGGCGTGCTCGGCGCGGAGGTTGACGCTCAGAACGGGGTCCAGGCCAGGCTCGGCGATCGCCTCTTCGAGCCAGCGCAGTGACTCCTCCCAGGTCGCAGCGGTCTCATTCTTGACCTGCAGGGCACGGCCGCGGGCAGACCCGTGAACTCCCAACGCCAGGACCCGATCTGCCGCTGCCGCGGCTGCCTCCGGATTCACGGCGGCCAGAGCCGAGGCCACGTCCGCGAGTCGGCGGGCGAGGGAAGCGCGGTCGGCCGGGTCGGTCAGCCGTGCGGCGTGCTGCGCGAATGCAGCGGACGCATCTCGGGCGTTCCGGGTAGAGGCCAACGAGGATGCCTCGTCCATGAGTGCCGCGACCTCGGGGTCCGGTCCGCTCGTGATCTGGGCCAGGTGCGTCGCACGCTGCTCGACGGACGCCGCGTCCGCAGCCGCCGCCTGGTGCAGCTGGATACGCCGAGCTGGCAGGAGATGTCGGTAGGCGGCCCACGCCAGGAGCGGGTGGTCGAACCGGATGACGCCGTCGACATCGACCAAGACCCCGCTGCGCACGGCGGCGTCCAGGGCGGCTCCGACTCCCAGCTTGATCAGGGTCGACGGCGGCAACGGGCCGCGAACCGCGACCACCTCGACCGCTTCACGGGCCGCCTCACCAGCCTCGAGCAGGCGCCCACCGGCCACCGCCGCCAGGTCCGCGGGCACATCGACGCCCTCTGGCGCCAACGCCAGGGCCACGGCGAAGAACGGGTTGCCCGCACTGATCTGGACCACCTCGCTGAGTCGGGTCGTCGACACCGTCTTGGCGCTGCGGTCGTTGACCAGTGCGGCCAACGCGACCTCATCCAGCGGACCGAGCTCCACCATCTCCGGGCGACCAGGCAAGGTCGCGAGCCCGACCGGCTCGACGGTTCCCGCTCGCCACGTCACGACCACGCCGACGGGTCTCGAGGTCCAGCGCCGTAGCGCGTACGCCAACGCCCGAGCCGATTCGCCGTCAAGCCACTGCACATCATCGACGCCCAGGACCACGAACGGCTGCCCCTCGGCCACGACCTCCAGCGCCAGCTGGGTGCCGCGCAGAACCGCCAAGGGCTGCTCCAGCGAACCACGCGGTGTCAGCATCAGCGCCGCCGCCAGCGCGGCTCCTACGTGCTCGGGCAGGCTCCCCCGCCACCGGTCAAAGGAAGGCGCCAGCAGGTCGGCCAGCCCAGTGAAACCCAGCGTGGTCTCCGACTCGCTGCACCTCGTCGACAGCGCCACCCCACCCAAGCCGTCGACCCGGTCGACCGTCTCCTGCCACAACGTGGTCTTCCCCAACCCCACCTCCCCGAAGAAGACGAGCGGGCCAGGTCCGTCCCCGCGCGCCACCGCGCTCAGCCAGTCCTCGGTCCGCTGAACCTCGGGTTCGCGGCCGACCACTGGCCAGGGGCGACCCCCTATCCGCACCCCTCGACTGTAGGGCTGCGCCCGCCGATGTGTCGGGTTTGCCACGACGCGAGCGGACCACCGCAAGCCGGATCGTCGACCTCACCGCACAACGCGGAGCCGACACATCAAGGAGCCTGACATGACCTACCGCACCGCCACCGCCACGATGGCCACGACCGTCGCCGCCGCCGTATTCCTGACCTCCGTCACGACGGCCACCGCGCACGCGCGGCCGGCCGACCCCGACGCCCGAACCACCCACGTCACCACCGTCACGACCTCGAACCACGCTCCCGAACGATCCTGGACGCTCGTCCAGATCGGCTACCGCGCCAAGCTCGACAGGATGCCCGCCTGACCAAACTCGTCACATGGCACGGATGGGCGCGCCGGGCCGAGGTCGATGCCGGGACGCGGCCCGCGACTACTGCTTCGGGTCGTTCTAGACGGGGCGTCTCGGCGACTGGACGGTCAGCCGTGGTCGCTCTGGACGAGAGCAGCATTGGTACCGAGCGATCCGACGACCCGGACAGGCGGCACTCATGGAGGCACCGGTCAAGGCGGACGCGTCCCGCGGACTGCGAGGGGTCCTCGTACCGCTGGCGTTGGCCCAGTTCATCTGCAGCTTCGCCGGCTCCAACATGAACGTGATGATCAACGACATCAGCACCGACCTGAACACCAGCGTTCAGGGCGTGCAGGTCGCGATCACGTTGTTCCTGCTGGTGATGGCGGCCCTGATGATCCCCGGCGGGAAGCTCACCGACCGCTACGGCCGGAAACGCTGCTTCCTCGCCGGCCTCATCATCTACGGCATCGGAGCGCTGCTGAGTGCGGTCTCCCCAGGTCTCGGGATCCTCATCCTGGGCAACTCCATTTTCGAGGGGGTGGGCACCGCCCTCCTGATCCCGCCGGTCTACATCCTCACCACCTTGCTGTTCAAGGAGATGACGTCCCGGGCCAAGGCGTTCGGAATCATCAGCGCGCTCGGCGGGATCGGCGCGGCGGCCGGACCACTCCTCGGCGGTCTCATCACGTCCGCGATCAGCTGGCGCGCCGCGTTCGGGTTCCAGGCCCTCATCATCCTGGTCATCGTTTTGCTGAGTCTGCGCATCAAGGACCCCGTCGCACCCGACCCGACCCGAACCTTCGACACCGGTGGTGCGGTCCTGTCCGCGGCGGGGTTGGTCCTCCTGGTCCTCGGCATCCTGGCCACCGACAACAACCTCTGGGTCGCCCTCGGTCTCGTGGTTCTCGGTGCCCTGGTCCTGGTGTGGTTCGTCTTCGCGACTCGGGCCAAGGAGCGGGCCGGCCGAGAACCGCTGGTGTCCCTGAGCCTGTTCCGCAACCGCACCTCGAACCTGGGGATGGTCACCCAGAACGCGCAATGGCTGTTGCTCAGCGGTGTGTCGTTCGTGGTCTCCGCGTACCTGCAGGTCGTCCGCGGCTTCGACGCCATCGAGACGGGGGTTATCTTCTCCGCGACCACCCTCGGCCTCATGGTTTCCTCATTGGCGGCCGCCCGTCTCGCGCGGCGTACATCGCAGCGAAACCTCATCCTCGTGGGCTTCGTGTTGACCATCGTGGGCGTCGCCCTGCTGCTGGTGATGGCCTCCGGAAGCGCGACCCCGTGGTCGTTCGTGCCTGGACTCCTGCTCATCGGCGTCGGCCTCGGGACGATGCTCACACCGTCCGTCAACGTCGTGCAGTCCAGCTTCCCCGACCAGCAACAGGGCGAGATCTCCGGGGTGTCCCGCAGCGTGTCGAACCTCGGCTCATCCCTGGGCACAGCGGTCGCCGGCACCATCTTGGTCGCTGGGCTCACCGCGACACCGGAACGCTCCTACGCCCTCGCCCTCGCTGTACTCGCCGTCATCGGAGCGGCGGGGCTGATCGCGGCGCTCGGCCTGCCTCGCCATCCGGAACCTCCACCGGCCAGCGTCGCGCCGACGGCCCGACCGGCCCAGAACTAGAGCGGAGTTCGTATGCCTGGGGCAGAGCGCACACGGGTGGAGTCGTTCGGACACCCTGAGGACGGCCTGCACGACGCGACCCCCTGGTACGACTGGGGTCCCTATCTCTCGGAACGAGCCTGGGGCACGGTGCGCGAGGACTACAGCGCCGATGGGACGGCCTGGGACTACTTTCCCCACGACCATGCTCGATCTCGCGCCTACCGCTGGGGTGAGGACGGCATGGCGGGGGTCAGCGACGTCGGCCAGCGCCTGTGCATGGCGCTCGCGCTGTGGAATGGCCGCGACCCGATCCTGAAGGAGCGGATGTTCGGTCTGACGGGTCCGCAGGGCAACCATGGCGAGGACGTCAAGGAGTACTGGTGGTTCCTCGACGCACTTCCCAGCCACGCCTGGCTGCGGTGGCGCTACCACTACCCTCAGGCCGAGTTCCCGTATGCCGACCTGGTGTCCGAGAACGGCCGTCGCGACCAGACCCAGCCGGAGTACGAGCTGTTGGACACGGGCGTGTTCGACGACGACCGCTACTGGGTGGTCGACGTGGCCTACGCCAAGGCCGACCCGCAGGACCTGCTGATGGAGGTCAGCATCACCAACGCCGGCCCCGAACCGGCGACGCTGCACGTGTTGCCCCAGCTGTGGTTCCGGAACACCTGGTCCTGGGATGTCGGTGCCGAACGGCCGTCGATCCGGGCCATGGCGGCCGACCGGGCCGCGGTGAGCCACCCCATGTTCGGCGAGCTGTCCTGGGAGCTCGATGCCGGCCCGGACGGAGTGCTACCCGAGATGTTGTTCTGCGAGAACGACACTAATCTCGACCGCCTGTACGGCTCGGACGTGTCCCCGGCATACCCGAAGGACGGCATCAACGACCATGTCGTCGCCGGTGCGCCCACAGTGAACCCGGCTCACGAAGGGACGAAGACGGCGGCGTGGTACCGCCTCACGGTGGGTCCGGGCGAGACGCAGGTGGTGCGGGTCCGCCTTCGCTCGCCCTCGTCGTCGCCGGGATTCGGCGCCGAGTTCGACGAGGTGCTCGCGGCACGACGAGGTGAGGCGGACGAGTTCTATGCCGAGGTGATCCCCGTCGACGTGGACGACGACGCCCGGCTCGTCGCCCGTCAGGCTTTCGCCGGGATGATCTGGGGCAAGCAGTTCTACCGGTATGACGTGAAGCGGTGGCTGGACGGTGATCCGGCGCAGCCGCCGCCACCCCCGCAGCGACGGGGGGGCCGCAACGCGGGCTGGCTCAACGTGGACGCCCGCGACATCCTGTCCATGCCGGATCCGTGGGAGTACCCGTGGTTCGCCGCCTGGGACATGGCCTTTCACACGGTCGCCCTGGCCCACGTCGACCCCGCCTTTGCCAAGTACCAGCTGCTGGTGCTCTGCCGCGAGTGGTTCCAGCACCCCAACGGTGCGCTGCCGGCATACGAGTGGGCGTTCAGCGACGCCAACCCGCCGGTGCACGCCTGGGCAGCGCTGCACGTGTGGGACATCGACGGCCGCCGTGACAACGACTTCCTCGGCCGCCTGCTGCCCAAGCTGCTGATGAACTTCACGTGGTGGGTCAACCGGATGGACCCGGAGGGCAACCACCTCTTCTCCGGCGGCTTCCTCGGCCTGGACAACATCAGCGCCATCGACCGCTCCCACCTCCCCGCCGGGGGGCGGCTCGAGCAGGCCGACGGCACCAGCTGGATGGCGTTCTACTCCCTCACCCTCCTGGAGATGGCCAGGATCCTGGCCGAGGAGGACGACCGGTGGACCGACATCGAGGTCAAGTTCATCGAGCACTTCGTGCTGATCGTCGATGCGATGCACTCCCAGGGGCTGTGGGACCAGGAGGACGGGTTCTTCTATGACGTCTTCCACGCCGGCGACGGCAGCACCGTGCCGATCAAGGTCCGATCCATCGTGGGGGTGCTGCCCCTGATGGGGATGGTGGTCCTCGGCCCGGAGCTGCTGAAGACGCTGGAAACACTTCAGAAGCGCTTCTCAGGCTTCCTCGGGCAGGACGCCCCCGGCGCTCCGGAGTCGAGTCACAGCCGAGTCGTCCCGGTTCCCGACATGGACGCCGTCGCGGTCGGTGTCATCCCGCCGCGAGAGGTCCGCCGCGTCCTGGCGCGAGTCTTCGACGAGAGCGAGTTCCTCTCACCGCACGGGCTTCGGGCCCTGTCGAAGTCGTATGAGGAGAACCCCCTCTGGGTCGACCTCGCCGGTATGCACGTTTCTGTCGGGTACGAGCCGGCCGAGTCGCGCACCGGCATGTTCGGCGGCAACTCCAACTGGCGGGGGCCGGTCTGGATGCCGGTCAACTACCTGGTGCTGCGCAACCTTCAGCGGTATGCCCGCTCGCTGGGGGCGACCGCGGAGATCGAGTACCCCACCGGGAGCGGCCAGACGCAGTCGTTGGCCTTGTGCGCCGACGATCTTCGACAGCGGCTGATCTCGTTGTTCCTCAGGGGAACCGACGGCCGCCGACCGTGCAACGGCTGGGTCGCGAAGCTGCAGGACGACCCGAGATGGAGGGACAACATCGCCTTCAGCGAGTACTTCCACGGTGACAACGGCGCCGGACTCGGAGCGAGCCACCAGACGGGCTGGACCGGGTTGGTCGCCGACCTGATCTGCCGGCCGGACCCGTTCGCCGGGCGGCCGTGGGAGCTGTGACACCCGGCGGTCGGATCGCCTTCGGTCGCGGCGTATGCGGCTCGCTCGACGAGGCCACCAGCCGCGAATGGCTGGTGACCGACGGCCTCGGCGGCTACGCCTCGGGCACGGTCGCCGGTCTGGCCACGCGCCGGTACCACGGCCTGCTGGTCGCGGCCACCGCACCGGCGGGCGCCTCCCGGATGGTCGGCCTGACCGGGCTCGACGCCGTCGTGGTGGTCGGCGACCGTCGGTTCCGGCTGTCGACCCACGAGTGGTCAGGCGGTGCGGTCGACCCTCGCGGGTACGAACACTGCGCCTCCTTCGACCTCGACCAGGGGGTGCCGCGGTGGCGGTTCGACCTGGGCGCGGTCCTCCTCGAGGTCGAGGTGGCCATGATGCACGGCGCCAACGCCGTAGCGGTGGTGCATCGCATCCTCACCGGACAGGCTCGCCTGGAGGTGACCCCGCTGTGCACGTGGCGTGACCAGCACGGAGACCGGTTCGCCGGGGCCGACCCTGACGTGGAACCGACCGCTTCCGGCTTCGTCTTCGAGTCCGCCTACCGCGTCGACGGCCCGAACCACCAGCCCGGCGGGTCCTGGTTCCGCGGTGTCGTGCATCAAGAAGAGGCGGCCAGAGGGTTGGGCCCGACGGAGGACGTCTGGGCGGCGGGCCTGTTCACGGCCGATCTGTCCGCCGGTGACGTCCTCGGCGTGACGGCCACCACCGACCTTGGTCTGACGTGCCCCGACGCGGCCGTGGTCGTCGCCGCGGCGCGCAGCCGGGCCGATGCTCTGGCGGCCCAGTCCGGAGCCACCGGTGACGAGCTGGGTGGAGTTCTGGCGGTCGCGGCCGACCGGTTCGTCGTCCAGACCCCCAGCGGCCCGACCGCGGTGGCCGGGTACCCGTGGTTCGGTGAGTGGTCGCGCGACCTGTTCACGTCGTACGAGGGGCTGTTCCTCGGCACCGGCCGGGCCGAAGAGGGACGTTCGGTGCTGGTCCGAGCCGCCGGCACCGTCTCCGAGGGCATGCTGGCCAACACCGCCGACGTCGGGACGCTGGAGTACAACACCATCGACGCGACCCTCTGGTTCCTGCACGCCCTGGGCCGACACGTCGAGCAGACCCGAGACGTCGACCTGGCCGCCGAGCTGGCCGACACCGTGGTCGACGTCCTGTCGGCACATCGGGCGGGCACCCGCTTCGGCATCCGTGTGGACCCGGCCACCGGTCTGCTGCGCGGTGGGGCGAGCGGGTGGGCACTGACCTGGATGGACGCCCGCATCGACGGCCGGCCCGTCACCCCGAGGGCCGGCTTCCCGGTCGAGGTGGAGGCGCTCTGGATCAACGGGCTCGGTGCCGCCGTCGGCCTGTTGGAGCGGGTCGGGCGCTCCGCCGACGAGTGGGTCGCGTTACGAGACCAGGCCGTCTCGTCGTTCACGAGGCTGTTCCCCGTCAGCGGGACTGGACTGCCGGATGTCGTGGACGACGCCGGCCAGGCGCTCAACGACTGCCGGCCGAACCAGCTTCTGGCGGCCTCCCTCCCCTACGGCCCGGTGAAGGACGTCCCCACCGTCGCCGCGATCGTCGCCGCGTGCCGCGACAACCTGGCGACCTCCGTCGGTCTGCGGTCGCTGTCCCCGCGCGATCCCGCATACCGTGGTCAGCACCGCGGGGGTCCTGCCGACCGTGACCGGGCCTACCACCAGGGGACCGTCTGGCCGTGGCTCGTCGGCGCCTACGTGGACGCCACCCGCGCCGCACAGCAGGACACGACTCACCTGCTCGACGGGCTGGAGCTGCATCTCTCCGAGTTCGGGCTCGGCTCGGTCTCGGAGACGGCTGACGGGGACGCCCCGCACGCCGCGACGGGCTGCCCCTTCCAGGCGTGGTCGGTTGCCGAGCTCATCCGAGCGAGGCCACGTCGATGACCCAGGTGATCCCGAACCGGTCGTCAAGCATCCCGTACCCGTAGAGCGGTGAGCCCCATAACGACGGTCCCAGCGGTGTCCGGACGGTGCCGCCCTCGGCCAGGGCGGCGCTAGTCCTCGATGACGTCGAGGCCCTGCTCCCGGATCTGCGCCAGGTGGTCGAGCATGCCTTTGAGGACCTCGGGATCGTGACCCTGCCAGCTCTCCAGCTCGGCGACGACGCGGAGAGGATGAGGTGTCCGGTAGGACTGCGTGGGGTTGCCGGGGAAGCGCTTGTCGGTCACGTTGGGGTCGTCCTCGAACGGGCCCATCGGGTCGACGACGTAGATGTGGCCGCGCTCGTCGATCCCCGCCAGTGCGGTGGCCAGCTCGGCTCCCCAGGCCGCGGTCTCCACGAGCGCGGAGAAGTAGATGTTGTTGGACACCCGGCCCGCTTGGAAGTTGGAGCCGTAGCCGGGAACCAGCTCGGCACCGACCTCGATCGCGGACTTCGTGCCGTGGTAGAACGGCCCCTCGATGTGGGCGCAGTCCTCGAAAGTGACCAGCGTCCGGGTGCTGGGTTCTTCGGCCACGGGTTGTCGCTCCTCGTTCCTCTCGAGCCGTCGCTGCTCGACGCTATGCCGTTCCGCCGCGCGACCCTCGACGTAGCCGTACCGTCCCGATGCTGGCGTTCGCGGTCCGCACCGACCGCGGCGCTCAGACGTGACGCCGGGACGTCACGACGCGGAACCGGTTGGCCACGAACGCGGCGTCGGTATACGCGGCGTTGGCCGCCGGGTTCGCCCCCGTGCCGTGGTAGTCGGAGAAGGCGGAGGTCTGGTTGACGAAGACCGGTCCGGTGAGGTTCTCCGAGAGCGAGACCCCTGCCTCCGCGGCCGCATCCCGCGTGGCCTCGAGGACGTCCTCGGACGTCGACCACACCGCCGCGGTCATGGCGCCGTGCGCGCGTACCGTCTCGACGAACCGGTCCAGGGACTGCTCCGTCGAGGTGGTCCGGATGAGGAAGGTCACCGGACCGAAGCACTCGCGGGTGTAGACCTCCTCGCTGGAGGCGTCCAGGGCCACCAGCCCCGGGGCCCGGACGACGGCGTCGGGGTATGCGGGATGGCTCACCGACCGCGGGGACAGCACCACCGAACCACCGCCGCGCTGAGCCAGCTCCTCGACGCCGGCCGCGTTGCTGCGCACCTGGTCGTTCACCGTCGCGCCGAGGATCTCCACGGCCCGCGCGTCGTCGCCGGTGAGCCTGCCGATGGCCGTGGCCAACCGGTCGCCGAGCTCCTCGAAGGACACGTGACCTTCGTCGGTGTCGATGCCGTCCTCGGGCACGTAGACGTTCTGGGGAGTCGTGCACATCTGTCCCGAGTACAGCGCCAGGGAGAAGGCCAGGTTGCCCAAGGCGCCACGCAGGTTGTCGGTCGAGTCGACGACGACGGTGTTGACGCCGGCCTTCTCGGTGAAGACCAGCGCTCCGCGAGCGGCGCCCTCGCGCTCCAGCCACTCCCCGAACCGCGGCCCGCCGGTGTAGTCGATGATCGCGACCTCGGGTCGCTCGGCGAGCGTCTTGGCGAGGCCCTCGCCTTCGGACTCCACGGCCAGCTGCACGAGATCCGGGTCGAATCCGTTGTCCCGCAGCACCGCTCGCGCGATCTCCACCGTGATCGCCAGCGGCAGCACCGCCCGCGGGTGGGGCTTGACGATGACCGGGTTACCGGTCACGAGCGAGGCGAAGATCCCCGGGTAGGCGTTCCACGTCGGGAACGTGTTGCAGCCGACCACGAGGGCCACGCCGCGCGGGACGATGCGGTAGTCCTTGACCATCCGGATCGGCGCGTCCTTGGCCGGCTTCTCCCAGGTCACCGACGTCGGAACGCGCTCCTGCTCCACGAGCCCGGCCACGATCGCCTCGACGGCGCGGTCCTGGGCGTGCGGGCCGCCGGCCTGGAAGGCCATGACGAACGGCTGCCCCGACGTGTGCATGACCGCGTTGGCCAGCTCGAACCCGCGGGCGTTGACCGCGTCGACGATCTCCAGGCATACCGCCGCCCGGACCTGCGCACCGGCGTCACGCCACGTGGGCATCGCCGCGCGCGCGGCGGCCAGCGACCGGTCGACGTCGAGGTGCGGGTACTCCACACCGAGGACCGGCCCGTAGGGCGAGACCTCCGCACCGACCCACGTGCCGTCGGTGGGCTGGTCGGCCAGGCCCGCATACCGACCGCCGAGGTGCGCCTCGTGGGCGGCGAGCCCGTCGGCCGCCGCGGTCTCGCCGTAGACGCGCGGGGAGGGTGACTCGGGGTAGCGGGAGTAGAAGCTGCGGGCGGCCAGCGCCGTGCGGGCCTCCGCCAGGGCGTCCGCGTGCTTCCCGAGCAGCGGGTGGTCGGTGGGCGTCGCCGTCGTCGTCACCGGCCAATCGTAATGAGCCCAGCGCGGTCCAGCCCCCTCGGCAGGTTCCGCGCAGTCACAGGGAGCACACTGCCCTCATGGGAACCACCGGCGTCCACACCGTGCTGTGGCGCAAGGGCGAGGTCAATGACCAGGACTTCTCCCTCGACGAGATCTCGGAACACCTCCAGGAGGAGGACTCGCTGGTCTGGGTCGACATCCTCGAACCGGACCACGGCGTCCTCCAGAAGCTCGCCGAGGAGCTCAGCCTCGATCCGCACGCCGTCGAGGACGTCATCGAGGACGCCAGCCGCCCCAAGGCCACGATGCACGCTCACCACACCTTCGTCAGCGTCTATGCGACCTGGCTCGACCACCCGGGCAAGGGCCCTATGGAACCCGACCAGGTCCTCGCGTCCCGGCTCCAGCTCACCAAGATCTCGGCCTTCGTCCTGCCCCGCGGCATCGTCACCGTCCGCGACAACGACGTCTTCGACATGAAGGAGGTCACGCGCCGCTGGGAGGACAACAGCGACCTGCTGCGCCTCGGCGGCGGAGCCCTGCTCCACGGGCTCCTCGACGTCATCGTCGACGGGCACTTCGACACCGTGCAGCAGCTCGACGACGCCATCGAGTCGCTGGAGGACGGGCTGTTCGCCAAGAACGAGCAGACCCGCAAGACCCAGCAGCGGACCTTCCGGATCCGCAAGGAGCTCGTCGAACTGCGCCGGGTCGTCCTGCCGATGCGCGAGGTCGTCAGCGCGGTGCTGCGCCACCGCACGGAGCTGCACAAGGACGGCAACGAGCTCGACGGCTGGTTCTCCGACCTCTACGACCACGCGATCCGCGCGGCCGAGTGGAGCGAGTCGCTGCGGGACATGCTCACGTCGATCTTCGAGACGTCGCTGTCGCTCCAGGACGCCCGGCTCAACACGGTGATGAAGAAGCTCACGGCCTGGGCGGCCATCATCGCCATCCCGACCGCAGTGACGGGGTGGTTCGGCCAGAACGTGCCCTACCCGGGCTTCAACCAGCCGTCCGGGGTGATCGCCTCGACGGTGATCATCCTGGGGATCGCGGTCAGCCTCTACGTCGTCTTCAAACGCAAGGAATGGATCTAGCTCACCCCACGAGCATGCGCCGCCGGTTTGACAGGATGGCGGGATGACGGCGGACGGTCCTCGAGGCAACGTGGCGGTCGTCGGGACCGGCGCCATGGGGGCCGGGATCGCCCAGGTCGCCGTGACGGCCGGGCACCACGTCTACCTCCACGACGCCGGCGACAACCGGGCGGCCGCTGCCGCCGAGGACCTCACCCGTCGCCTCATCGCCCTGGCCGCCAAGGGCCGGATCACCGACGACGAGGTCCGCGCGGCCACGGATCGGCTCCACGTCGTCGCCGTCCTCGACGACCTGCCCGAGTGCGAGTTGGTGGTCGAGGCCGCGGCCGAGGATCTCGAGGTCAAGCAGACGGTGTTCGGGGAGCTGAGCCGGCTGCAGCCTCCGACGACGCTGTTGGCCACCAACACGTCGAGCCTCGACATCGACGCCATCGCCGAGGCCGTGCACGACCCGGAACGCGTGATCGGGCTGCACTTCTTCAACCCCGCGCCGGTGATGCGGCTGGTCGAGGTGGTCCACGGCCGCGCCAGCGCCCAGACCTACGTGGACTTCGCCGCCGACCTCGTGGCGTCCTGGGGCAAGACGCCGGTCCACTGCGCCTCCACGCCGGGGTTCATCGTCAACCGGGTCGCGCGGCCGTTCTACGGCGAGGGGCAGCGGATGCTCGAGGAGGGTCTCAGCGACGCCGCCACCATCGACGCCTGCCTGCGCTCGGCCGGGTTCCGGATGGGGCCGCTCGAGCTCACCGACCTGATCGGACAGGACGTCAACCTCGCGGTCGGCACCAGCGTCTGGGAACGCACAGGTAAGGACCCTCGGTATGCGCCGGTGCAGCTCCAGCGCGACCTGGTCCGCGAGGGCCGGCTCGGCCGCAAGACCGGCCGGGGCGTCTACACGTATGCGGAGGACGGGCACCGGACCGACGCCTCGTCCGACGAGGGCCGTGTCGTCGACCTCGTCGGCGGTCCGGTCCGCACGGACCCGGTGGCCCGGACGCTGGCCATGCTCGTGAACGAGGCCGTCGACCTCGTCGACCGCGGTGAGGCGAGCCCGGAGGACGTCGACACGGCCATGATCCTCGGCACGTCGTACCCGAAGGGTCCCCTGGCCTGGGGGCGCGAGCTGGGGCACGGCTACGTCCGCAGCGTCCTCGCCGAGCTCGACGACGCATACCCGGGTGGTCGCTACCGTCCTAGCCCCGCGCTGGAGTCGTCGTGAGTGACGTGGACCTCGGACACGTCCGGCGGATGTGGGCGGACGACGGCGCCTCCGCCCACCTCGGGATGCAGGCCACGGTGGTCGAGGTCGACCACGCGGTCGTGCGGATGACGGTCGGTGAGCACATGGTCAACGGTCACGACATCGCCCACGGCGGCTACCTCTTCACCCTGGCCGACTCGACCTTCGCGCTCGCCTGCAACTCCCGCGGCGTCCTCACCGTGGCCGCCGGAGCGGACATCTCCTTCGTCACCTCCGCCCACCTCGGCGACGTGCTGGTCGCCGAGGCGCGGGTCCGAGTCGACTACGGGCGCAGCGGGATCACCGACGTGACCGTGACGCGGGAGTCGGACGGTGCGGTCATCGCCGAGTTCCGCGGCCGGTCCCGGTCCCTACCCAACCGGTGATGTCACATCTGGTCGACGGACCGTGTCTCACCATCATGAACACCACCACCCGTACGCCCCGCATCCCGCTCGTCGACGAGAGCAACCTGCTCGTCCGGGCGATGAACTGGTACACCCGTCGCCAGTACGGCGCGGTCATGGAGCCGGCCCTGGCGCTGGCCCACAACCGCAAGGTGCTGACGTCGACGATGCGGTTCCAGAACGCGACCAACCGCTGGGACGCCCTGGACGCCTCGCTCAAGCACCTGGCCGCGCTGGCGGCCGCTGCCACGGTCGGCTGCAGCTGGTGCCTCGACTTCGGCTACTGGGTGTCGTTCGCCGTGGGTGTGGACCGGGCGAAGCTGGAGGCGATCACCGACTGGCGCGGTAGCGATGCCTACACCGACCTCGAACGCCGGGTGATCGAGTACGCCGAGGCGATGTCGACCACGCCGATGGGGGTGACCGACGAGATGGTGGCCGGGCTGCTGGAGGACCTCAGCGAGGCGGCGGTCGTCGAGCTCACCGCCGCCATCGCCCTGGAGAACTTCTACAGCCGGTCCAACTCGGCCCTCGGCTTCACCAGCCAGGGGTTCAAGGACCAGTGCGACCTGCGGCCGGCCCGTGCCTGACGTGCCCGCCGTCCCGGCGGACGAGGAGGTCGCCCGGCAGTTCGAGGAGCTGCGACCGCAGCTGGTCGGCGCCGCGTACCGGGTGCTCGGGAGCATGGCCGACGCGGAGGACGCGGTCCAGGAGACCTGGCTGCGCTGGGCGGCGGCCGACCGGACCGAGGTCCGCGACCCTCGCGCCTACCTCCTCACCATCGCGACCCGGCAGGCGCTGAACCGGATCCGCCAGCAACAGAGCCGGCGGGAGGACTACGTCGGGCCATGGCTCCCCGAACCGGTGTCGACCGACCGGGGTCCCGCCGAGAGCGTGGAGCTGGCCGACTCGGTCTCGATGGCCATGCTCGTCGTGCTCGAGTCGCTGTCACCGCTGGAGCGGGCGGCGTTCGTCCTGCACGACGTGTTCGGGCTCGGCTTCGCCGAGGTCGCGACGACGCTGGACCGGTCGGAGGCGGCGGTGCGCCAGCTGGCCAACCGCGCCCGCGGGCACGTTCACTCGCGCCGACCCGAGGTCGTCGACCGGGCCCAGCACGACGCCGTCCTGGACCAGTTCACGCAGCATCTGATGACCGGCGACATGGAGAAGTTCATGGCGCTGCTGGCCCCGGACGTGGTCCTCGTGACCGACGGCGGCGGGGTCAAGCGCGCGGCGCTGCGCCCGATCCACGGTCCCGAGAAGGTGGTCCGCTGGCTGGTCGGCGTGCTGAACCGGCCCGACTACACCGGCGAGACCCGCATCGAGGTCACCCGCCTCAACGACGAGACGGCGGTGCTGCTGTTCGCCGACGACGAGCTCGACACGGTGGCCTTCTGCACCGTGGAGGACCGCGGCATCACCGCGCTCTACTTCGTGCGCAACCCCTACAAGCTCGGCCACGTCACCAGAGCGGCCGGCACGCTGGTCGACTGATTCCGTCGGGGTCCCCGCGAAGTATCGGAGCGAAGCGGAGAACTTCGTGGGGTGAGTCAGCGGAGGTCCTGGACGCCCTCGTCGGTCAGCTCGTCGGGCTCGATGACCAGCGGGTTGAGCACCCGGTGGAGGAACGACTTCGTCCGCGACTCCTTGGGGTCGCCGATGACCTCCGCGGGCGAGCCCGACTCGACGACGTAGCCGCCGTCCATGAAGACGACCCGGTCGGCGACCTCGCGGGCGAAGGCCATCTCGTGGGTGACGATCATCATCGTCATGCCCTCCGCGGCCAGCGACTTCATCACCGCGAGGACCTCGCCGACCAGCTCGGGGTCGAGGGCCGACGTGGGCTCGTCGAAGAGCATCAGCTCGGGGTTCATCGACAGTGACCGGGCGATCGCGACGCGCTGCTGCTGACCGCCGGAGAGCTGCGCCGGGAACGCGTCCTCCTTGTGCGTCATGCCGACCCGCTCGAGGTTCTGGCGGGCCACCTTCTCGGCCTCGCCCTTGCTGCGACGCAGCACCTTGGTCTGGGCGATGGTGAGGTTCTGCAGCACGGTGAGGTGCGGGAAGAGGTTGAACGACTGGAAGACCATGCCGATCCGCCGGCGGACCCGGTCGATGTCGACGTCGGGGTCGGTCATCTCGTCGGCGCCGACGTGGACCGTCCCCGCCGTCGGGGTCTCCAGCATGTTCACGCACCGCAACAGGGTGGACTTGCCGGACCCTGAGGGGCCGATGACGCAGACCACCTCGCCGGTGGCGACGTCGAGGCTGATGTCCTTGAGGACCTCGTTGGTGCCGAACGACTTCGACAGGTTCTGGATCGAGATGGCGGGCAGCTCGACGGCCGTGGGGACGCCCGGGGTGTCGGGAAGGGTGGGCATCGCGGTCACCGAGCCTTGGCGTAGCGCTTCTCGAGCGCTCGCACGAGGCTCGACAGCGGGAGGGTGATGATGAGGTAGCACAAGGCCCCGACGATGAGCGGCGTGGGGTTCACGGTGCGGTTGAGGAAGTCCTGGCTGAACTTCGTCAGCTCGTACTGCGCGAAGGTCACCCCGAGCACGTAGACCAGCGACGAGTCCTTGACGAGCAGGATGATCTCGTTGGTGAGCGGCGGGATGACGACCCGGAAGGCCTGCGGCAGCACGATGCTCACCATCGTCCTCCCGTAGCTCATCCCGAGGGTGCGGGCCGCCTCGACCTGTCCCTTGGGCACGGCCTGGATGCCGGCCCGGATGGTCTCGGCCATGTAGGCCGCGGCGGTCAGTCCCAGCCCGACCATCACCTTGCCGTAGATGTCACCGGGGAACTGGAAGCCGGGGAACGCGTTCGGAATGCCGTACGCCACCATGAAGAGGACCACCAGCGCGGGCAGACCCCGGAACAGCTCGACGTAGGCGTTCGCGAACCAGCGGTACGGCCCGATCGACGACAGCTTCATCATCGCGATGATGAGCCCCAGCGCGAGGCCGAAGATGAAGGCCAGCGCCGTGTAGATCAGGGTGTTCTTCAGCCCGATCGTGATGACGCTCGGCCACATCCGCTGGACGATGTCCAGCCGGAAGAACGCCGCGTTGAACTGCACCCAGTCGGTCTTGAGGGCGAGGAACAGGACGACGAGGATCCCGACGCCGTACTGGGCCCAGCGGGTCAGCCGGGCGCGCTGACGCCGGCTCATCCGCGGTTTTGGAGGCGCTGCCGTGTCGAGGGCCATGGGCGAGCCCTTCCTCTCGTGAACTCAGCTGGTGAGTCAGGGCGACGTCGGCCCGATAGCGCGACGGTTACTTCGGCGGAGCCTGGCCGATCCACTTGGTGTAGAGCGAGGCGTAGGTGCCGTCGGACTTCGCCGTCGTGATGGCCTCGTCGACGACCTTCTTCAGGGCGTCGTTGCCGAGCTTCATGCCGAACCCGTACTGCTCACCGGTGTCGAACTGGGTCGCGACCTTGGTCGCCCCCTTGTCCTCCTTGATGGCCTCGGTCCAGACCGGCAGGTCGTTGATCGCGGCGTCGACCTGGTCGGTCGTCAGGGCCTGGGTCTGAGTGGCGAGGTCCTGGAACTCGACGATCGTGTAGCCGTTCGCGTCCGCCTTGGACTTCGCGTAGTCGAGCCCGGTCGTCGCGGCCTGGGCGCCCAGCTTCTTGCCCTTGAGGTCGGCCAGCGTGGCGACGGTGGAGTCCTTCTTCACCAGCAGCGCCTGCGTCGCGTCGAAGTAGGGCAGCGAGAAGAGGATGGCCTTCTTGCGCTCGTCGGTGATCGTCATGCCGGCGGCGGCGATGTCGCACTTGCCGGTGGACAGGTCCTGACCCGACTTGATGCCCTCGAACGGGGTGTCGACGATGGTCTGCTCGACACCGAGCTTCTTGGCGACCAGGTCGATCATGTCGACGTCGAAGCCGATCGTCTTGCCCTGGTCGTCGTTGGACTGGAACGGCGCGTACGGCAGGTGGGTGCAGGTCGTGATCTTGCCCGAGGCGATCAGGGTGACGCCGGCGGCCGCGGCTCCCCCGCTGGTGGCACCGGAGCCGCCGGACCCCCCCGAGTCGGACGGGGTGGAGCCGCAGGCGGTGAGGCCGAACGCGGCGACCGCGGCGACGACGACGAGCGGGCGGAAGGCAACGCGAGAAGTCACTGGGGGGATCTCCTGGCTAGGGCGCCGGACCGACCCCGACGCTCAAGGCGGAATCATGGCACGCGCCGACAGCCGCTCGGGTATCTGCCCGGTTACAACGGCATACCATCACGGCGTGGCGACTGGCGACGACACGAGGTACGACGACCTGCGGACGTGGAGTGTCGGGCGGCTCCGGTCCGAACAGACGGCGCGGCTGCGGGAGACGGTCCACGCGGTGTATGCGTCGGTGCCGCACTATCGGGCGGCGTTCGACGCCGTGGGGCTGAGGCCCGCAGACGTGCGCTCGCTGGAGGATCTGGCGCGGGTCCCGTTCACCAGCAAGGAGGACCTGCGGGCGAACTACCCGTTCGGGATGTTCGCGGTGCCGCGCGAGGAAGTCGTGCGGGTCCACGCCAGCAGCGGCACGACCGGCCGGCCCACCGTCGTCGGGTACACGCGGGGCGACCTCGACGTGTGGTCGGAGGTCATGGCCCGGTCGATCCACGCGGCCGGAGGTCGCCCGGGCGACATCGTCCATGTCGCGTACGGGTACGGGCTCTTCACCGGCGGGCTCGGCGCGCACTACGGCGCGGAACGGCTCGGCTGCACCGTGGTGCCGGTCTCCGGGGGGATGACGGAGCGTCAGGTCCAGCTCATCCGCGACTTCGAGCCGCGGGTGATCATGGTGACGCCCAGCTACTTCCTCAGCATCCTCGACGAGATGGAGCGCCAGGGCCTGGACCCCAAGCGGTCCTCGCTGCGGATCGGGATCTTCGGGGCCGAGCCCTGGACCGAGTCGATGCGTCGCGAGGTCGAGGAGCGGACCACGATGGACGCGGTCGACATCTACGGTCTCTCCGAGGTGATCGGCCCCGGTGTCGCGCAGGAGGCGGTCGAGACCAAGGACGGCCTGCACATCTGGGAGGACCACTTCTACCCCGAGATCGTCGACCCGATCACCGGTGAGCCGGTCTCCGACGGCGAGCGCGGCGAGCTGGTCTTCACCAGCCTCACCAAGCAGGCCATGCCGGTGCTGCGCTACCGCACGCGCGACCTCACCCGCCTGCTACCGGGCTCCGCATACCCGGCGTTCCGGCGCATGGAGAAGATCACCGGCCGCTCCGACGACATGATGATCGTCCGCGGCGTCAACGTGTTCCCGACCCAGGTGGAGGAGCTGGTCCTCGCGGAGCCCAGCCTGGCGCCGTACTTCCAGTGCGTGCTGACCCGGCCCGGCCGGCTCGACGAGCTGACCGTCCTCGTGGAGAGCCACGAGGTGCTTCCCGAGCCGGACAAGGCCGTGGTCGCGGGCCGGCTGGTCTCCCGGATCAAGGACCGGATCGGCACCACCGCGCGGGTCGAGGTGCGCGACCCCGGAGGCATCGAGCGTTCCGTCGGCAAGGCCCGGCGAGTCGTGGACCAGCGACCCCGCGACTGATCGCTCTCACGGGAGGGTTGGCCCCGACATGTGACCAGGGTCCCTGTACCGGTCGCAATCCCACGACCTACCGTGGGATGACGAAGGTCCTTCTACGACGAGGGGGCAACGTGGACGCACTTGCGCTCGCGCGCTGGCAGTTCGCGATCACCACCGTCTACCACTTCCTCTTCGTCCCGGTCACGATCGGCATGAGCGCCCTGGTGGCGTACTACCACGTGCGCTGGGTGCGGCATCGGGACCCGGCGGACCTGCGCCTCACGAAGTTCCTCGGCAAGCTCTTCACCATCAACTTCGCGCTCGGCCTGGTCACCGGGATCGTCCAGGAGTTCCAGTTCGGGATGAACTGGTCGGACTACTCGCGGTTCGTCGGCGACATCTTCGGCGCACCGCTGGCCATCGAGGCGCTGCTGGCGTTCTTCCTCGAGTCGGTGTTCCTCGGCCTGTGGATCTTCGGGTGGGGGCGCCTGCCCGAGAAGCTGCACGCCGCGACGATGTGGGTCGTCCACATCGGGACGGTCCTGTCCGCCTACTTCATCCTCTCGGCGAACTCGTTCATGCAGCACCCGGTCGGGTACCGGTTCAACGAGGCGACCGGACGGGCCGAGCTCACCGACTTCGGCGCCGTGCTCACCAACCCGGTGCAGCTGGTGACCTTCCCGCACACCATCACCGCGTCCTACCTGGCCGGCGGCGCCGTCGTCCTCGGCGTGGGCATCTACCGGATGCGCCGTCGCGACGTCGGCAACGACGCCTCGATGTACCGCCGGATGACGCGGGCCGGCGCCGTCGTGACGCTGGTCGCCGGACTCGCCGTGGCGTTCACCGGTGACCTCCAGGGCAAGATCATGACCGAGGTCCAGCCGATGAAGATGGCGGCCGCCGAGGCGCTCTACGAGTCGGCCGACAGCTGTGCACCGTTCTCGTTGTTCACGATCGGGTCGTTGGACGGCACCCAGGAACGGTTCTCCATCACCGTCCCCTGCCTGCTGAGCTTCCTCGCCACCGGCAGCTTCAGCGGGCCCGGTCCAGGGGATCAACGACCTCCAGGCGCAGTACCTCCAGCAGTTCGGCCAGTCCGGCAACCCGCTCGTGACCGACACGACCTACCTGCCCAACATCCCCCTCGCCTACTGGAGCTTCCGGCTCATGATCGGGGTCGGGATGCTGTCCGCCCTGGTGGCCCTGGTCGTCCTCTGGGCGACCCGTCGGGGCCGAGTCCTCACGCGGTCCGACAGCCGCTGGGACCGGATCTGGACCTGGGCCGCCGTGCTCACTCCGCTGATGCCGGTGCTCGGAGCCGCCTTCGGCTGGATCTTCACCGAGACCGGCCGACAACCCTGGCTGGTCTTCGGGATGATGACCACCGCCACCGGCGTCTCGCCGTCCGTCTCGGCCGGCGAGGTGCTCACCTCCATGGTCGTCTTCACGCTGCTCTACGGCGGGCTGGCCGTCGTCGAGATCAAGCTGTTCCTCCACTACGTCCGGAAGGGCGCCGAGGAGTTCGTCGAACCCATCCCTCCGGACCAGACCGACGACGACGCCCCGCTCGTCTTCGCGTACTGACGGGAGGACGATATGGAGCTGTCGACGGTCTGGTTCATCCTCATCGCGGTCCTGTGGACCGGCTACTTCGTCCTCGAGGGGTTCGACTTCGGCGTCGGGATGCTGCTGCCGGTGCTCGGCCGCGGCCGAGACGCCGCCGACACCGAGCGCCGACGTCGGGTCATGATCAACACCATCGGCCCGCTGTGGGACGGCAACGAGGTGTGGCTGCTCACGGCGGGCGGGGCGACGTTCGCGGCCTTCCCACACTGGTATGCCACGTTGTTCAGCGGCTTCTACCTTCCCCTGCTGCTCATCCTCGTCGCGCTCATCGTGCGCAACCTCGGCTTCGAGTACCGCCACAAGCGCGAGAGCACCACGTGGAAGTCGCGGTGGGACCTCGCCATCGTCGTCGGGTCATTCGTGCCGGCGCTGCTCTGGGGCGTGGCCTTCACCAACATCGTCCGCGGCGTGCCGATCGACGCGGACAAGGAGTTCGTCGGCAACCTCTGGACGCTGCTCAACCCGATGGCGCTGCTCGGCGGGCTCGTGACGTTGTCGCTGTTCCTCGTCCACGGCGCCCTGTTCGTGGCGTTGAAGACGGCCGGCCCGATCCGCGAGGACGCCCGCCGGCTCGCGACCCGGCTCGGGGTGGTCGCGGCGGTCCTCGCCGTCGTCTACCTGCTCGTCATCGGGTTCCAGCAGGGCTCGGCCGCCTCGTGGGTCACCACGGTCATCGCCGCGGTCGCCCTCCTCGGCGCGCTCGGGGCGAACCTGCGTGACCGCGAGGGCTGGGCGTTCACCGGGACGTTCGTCTGCATCGCCTTCGCTGTGGCGACGCTGTTCCTCGCGTTGTTCCCCGACGTGATGCCGTCGACCATCGACCCGGCGTACTCGCTGACCACCACCAACGCGTCCAGCACCGACTACACGCTGAAGATCATGACCATCGTGGCGCTGATCTTCACGCCGATCGTGCTGCTCTACCAGGGCTGGACCTACTGGGTGTTCCGCAAGCGGATCGCCGTGCACCACATCCCGGCCTGAGATGGCCCGATCGAGGCCGGTGGACCCGCGGCTGCTGCGGGCGGTTCCGCAGGCCCGCCGGTCGGTGGTCGGTCTCGGCGTCGCCGGTGTGCTCCAGGGCGTGGCGACGGTCTGCGGTGCGTTCGCCGTTGGCGCGCTGGTCACGGCCGTAGTGCATCACGACGACCTCGTCGGGCCGATCACCTTGCTGGCGGTGGCGTTCGGCGCTCGGGCCGCGCTCGCGTATGCGGTCGAGCGCACGGCGGCGAGGGCCGGCGTCACGGTGTCGGGCGCGTTGCGGGCACGGCTGCTCGGAACCTGGCTGGAACGCCCGGCCGAAACGTGGCCGGATCCGGCCGTCGGGACGACCTTGGCCGCGCAGGGGTGCACCGCGGTCGAGACCTACGTGACGCGGTACCTCCCCGCCCTGGTCCACGCGAGCGTCGTGCCGGTCCTAGCGGTGGGAGCCCTGTTCGTCGTCGACTGGCCGAGCGCCGTGATCGTCGTCCTCACCCTGCCGCTGCTGCCGCTGTTCGCGGCGCTCATCGGCCGGACGACCCAGGAGGCGACCGACCGCCGCTGGGCCGCGCTCCAGGGTCTGTCGGGCCACTTCGTCGACGTCGTGCGCGGCCTTCCGACGCTGGTCGCCTACGGGCGGGGGACGCGTCAGGTCGCGACCGTGCGGTCGGTCAGCGAGCGCCACCGCGAGGAGACGATGGCCACCCTGCGGCTGTCGTTCCTGTCCTCCGCGGCGCTCGAGCTGCTGGCCACGCTCTCCGTGGCCCTGGTCGCCGTCACGGTCGGCCTGCGGCTCGCGGCGGGGAACCTCGATCTCTTGCCCGGACTGGTCGCGATCCTCCTGGCACCCGAGGCGTACTGGCCGATCCGCCGGGTGGGCGCCGAGTTCCACGCCGCCGCTGACGGTGCGCAGGCCCTGGACCGGATCATGGACGAGCTCGACGCGGACGCACCGGTGCCGACGCGCGTACCAGGCTCCGGCGTCGTCCTGCAGCAGGTCGGCTACCGCTACCCCGGCGACGACACCGAGGTTCTGCGCGACCTCTCGCTCACGGCGGGCGGCGGGCTCACCGTGGTGACCGGCGCGTCCGGGTCGGGCAAGACCACGCTCCTCGAGCTGGTCGCGGGGCTGCGGACGCCGACCGCCGGAACGGTCGACGCCGCCCTGGCGCACCTCGTCACCCAGCGGCCCTTCCTGCTGCCCGGTTCGGTGCGCGACAACCTCCAGCTGGTGGCGGACGAGCCAGTGGCGCCGGACCGGCTCTGGGACGCCCTGCGCCGCGTCGGCCTCGACGGGGCGGTCGCCGGCATGCCCCGAGGTCTGGACACCATGATCGGGGACGACGGGTTCGGGCTGTCCGCGGGGCAGCGCGCCCGGCTGGCCGTGGCCCGCGCGGGCCTCAGCGACCGCCCCGTCGTCCTGCTCGACGAGCCCACTGCGCACCTCGACGCTGAAGGCGTGGAGACCATCCACAGGGTCATCACGGCGCTCGCCGCCGATCGCACGGTCATCGCGACGACGCACCGTCCCGAGCTGGTCGCCGTGGCCGACCGGCACGTCGAGCTCCTGGATCTGAGGGCGCCTCGATGAACGGGAGCCGGTGGTGGGAACGGCGGTCGCTCGCGCTCGCGGCCCTGCTCGGTGCCGGAGCGACCACCGCCGGCATCGCGCTGACGGCGACGTCCGGCTGGCTCGTCGTCCGCGCCAGCGAGCAGCCAGCCGTCCTCACCCTGCTGACCGCCGTCGTCGCCGTCCGGGCGTTCGGCATCGCTCGCCCCGTCCTGCGCTACGCCGAACGGCTGCGCTCGCACGACGCGTCCCTGCGCGACCTCGCCGAGCGTCGGGCGCAGGCCTACGCCCGGCTCGTGCCGCTGACCCCGGCCCGGCTCGGCCGCCGCCGTCGCGCCGACCTGCTCAGCGGTGTGGTCGACGACCTGACCGAGGTGGTCGAGGCGCAGGTGCGGGTCACCGTCCCGGTCGCCGCCGCGGCGACCGCAGGCGCCCTCACCGCCGTCCTTACCGCGCTGCTCGCCCCGGGCGTCGGCCTGGTCGTCGCCGGGCTGGTACTCGCCACGGCGGCCGTCGGCTTCCTCGCCCGACGGTCGGAGTCCGCCGGCCAGGCGGCCCTCCTGGACGCCCGAGCGGAGCTCCTTGCCTCGGCGCAGCTGGTGACCGGGCAACCCGAGCAGGTTCGGGCCGCAGGCGCCGGTCGCGTGGTCCTCTCCCGGCTGGCAGCCGCGCAGCGCACGGTGGGGCGCGCCACCGTCCGCCAGAGCCGTGGCCGGGCGGCCACGGCGGCGGCGATCCTCGTGCTGGTCGCCGCGACCACCGTGGCTGCGGCGGTGCTGGCCTGGGACCTGAGCGTACCGATCGCCGTGAAGGGCCTGCTCGTCCTCACTCCGGTGGCGGTGGTCGAGGCCTTTCAGCCCCTGGTCGAAGCGGTCCGCGCGTCGGCTCGGGCGGGGGCCGCGTCGACGCGGCTCAGGGGTCTCCTGGACCAGGAGCCGGCGGTGTCGGACAGCCCGCATGCTCGAACCCGGCCGCTGCCCCCTCCGGTGACGAACGGCATACGGCTCGAGCTCACCGGAGCCCGAGCCTCGTGGGACGGCGTCGCCACCGCGGTGGGCCCGGTCGACCTCGTCCTCGAGCCCGGCACCCGGCTGCTGGTGACCGGGCCCAACGGCGCAGGCAAGTCCACCCTGTTGGCCCTCCTTGCCCGGCAGCTGGAGCTGTCCGGTGGCCGGTACTCCGTCAACGGCACCGACGTGCGGGACCTCCCGGTCGAGGACGTGAGGGCGCTCGTCGCTGTCGTCGACGACGAACCGCACGTCTTCGCCTCGACCCTGCGCGAGAACCTCCGGCTCGCGCTCCCCGTCGACGACAGCGAGTCGGGGGACGCCAAGCTGGTGACCGCCCTGCGCCGAGCCGGGCTGGAGCGATGGCTGAGCGGTCTCCCCCGCGGCCTGGACACGCGCCTCGGCTCGGGCGGTCGAGGGGTCTCCGGCGGCGAGCGGGCGCGGCTCGCGGTCGCTCGCGCCCTGGTGTCCGGACGGCCGGTGCTGCTGCTCGACGAACCCGTCGCCCATCTCGACCACGCCACCGCGACCGAGGTGCTCAGCGACGTGCTCGGCAACGCACATGACCGTTCCGTGGTTGTCGTCAGCCACACGCCCGTCGACGAGCAGGCCTACGACCGCGTGCTCGACCTGAGCCCGGTCGGCGCGTCGTTCTAGCCGAGCCTCAGGCGCTGCAGGCCGGAGCCGCGGAGAGGGCGGCCGCCGCAGCCTTGTAGGGGTCGAGGTGGGCCGGCGCGGCCTTGTAGCGCTCGATCCAGCGAGACTGGGCCTCCGGGCCGTTGAGGTGTCCGTCGGTGTGGTCGGCCATCTCCTGCAGGTGCGTCCGCCAGTCGTCCAGGACGGCCTTGGCGGCGACCATGTAGGCGTCGAGGGCCTGCTCCCGTGCGGCACAGGCCTGCACCTTGGCGGTGAGGTCGGTCGGCGCCTCCATGGCGCCCACGTTCTGGCAGCCGCTGGCGCCGTTGAAGGCGTTCATGGCGGTGTCGTAGGCGGCGACGTCGCCAGGGCCCGCCGCTCGGCTGGGCCCGAACACGTTGGTCTTGACGTCGAGGTAGGTCCTCGCCCCGGAGTCGATGTCGGCCTGCCCCTGGATGTGCTGGGACCAGTGGTCGGCGGCGGAGGTGACGGCGGCGACCACGGGCTGAGCTGCGCCCTGCCTCGAGACGCACCCCTGGAGGGCCTTCTGGACCGCGGCGAACTCCGCCGAGACGGTCGAGGTCGTCGAGGTGGGCGTCGTCGTCGTGGTGGTGGAGGTGGCGGACTGAGCCGGTCGTCGTGCTCGTCGTCGGAACGTCGGAGGCCAGGGTCGCGCTGTTGCTCCCGGTCAGGATGCGGAACCCGAAGAACGCCGCAGCCGCGATGGCGACCAGGGCGACGACCCCGAGGACGAGCGGCAGGGGCGATCGCCGCTGCGCACTGTGTTTACCCACGATCAATCCATCCTTCCGATGCGACGATGCCCACACCGGACTCGTCGCGTCTGCTCCCCCGGGGTACCCCAACGCCGATCACGGGTCGAGCGTTCCGCGTCGTGACTCGTGCCTCGGCATACGGTGTGCGCATGCGAGTACTGGTCAGCGGTGGGGCCGGGTACATCGGTTCGCACACCGCCGTCCATCTTATCGCCGCCGGCCACGAGGTTCTCGTCGTGGACAATTTCGGCAACGCGAAACCAGCCGTCATGAGTCGACTGGACGCACTCACAGGCACCCACATCCCGGTTCACGCCTTCGACCTGACCGACCGTGACAAGACGGAACATCTCTTCGCCACCGAGCAGATCGACGCCGTGGTGCACTTCGCCGGGCTCAAGGCCGTGGGGGAGAGCGTGCGCATCCCCCTCGACTACTACGAGAACAACCTGCAGTCGACCTTCTCGCTGCTGCGGGCCATGCGGCGCTACGGATGCTCGACCCTCGTCTTCTCGTCGTCGGCCACGGTCTACGGGGAGCAGGCCCCGCTGCCGTACCGCGAGGACTACGAACCGCTCCAGTCCACCAGCCCCTACGGGCGGACGAAGGTGATGGTCGAGCTGGTGCTGCGCGACGTGGCGCACATCGACCCCGCCTGGCGGATCGCGGTCCTGCGCTACTTCAACCCGGTCGGAGCCCACCCGTCCGGCACGATCGGCGAGGACCCGCAGGGCATCCCCAACAACCTCATGCCGTTCATCGCCCAGGTGGCCGTGGGTCGACGCGAACGGCTGAACGTCTTCGGCGACGACTACCCCACGACCGACGGCACGTGCGAACGCGACTACATCCACGTCGAGGACCTCGCCGCCGGCCACGTCGCGGCCCTCAACCGGATCGCGACGTCGGACGAGCCGATCCGCACCTGGAACCTCGGAACGGGCCGCGGCACGTCGGTGCTGGAGATGGTCCACGCCTTCGAGCGCGCCTCGGGTCGGCCGATCCCCTACGACGTCGTCGGCCGCCGCGCCGGAGACCTGCCGGCCTCCTGGGCGGACCCGACCCGGGCGAACGACGAGCTCGGCTGGAGCGCGACCCGGACCGTCGACGACATGTGCGAGGACACGTGGCGCTGGCAGAGCGCGAATCCGCGCGGCTACGAGGACGGGGAGCCGTCGGCCGATGGCTGACGCCGGCCGGCCGTTCCACATCACCGTCGTCTGCACTGGCAACATCTGCCGGTCACCGATGGGCGAGGTGATCCTGCGCGACCTGTTCCGTGACGCCGGGCTCGGCGACGACGTGACGGTCGACTCCGCCGGCACGACCCGGTGGGAGGTCGGCAACCCGATGGACCCTCGCGCGGTCGCCGAGCTACGACGGCGCGGGTACGAGGTACGCGGCCATCTCGCGCGCCAGTTCGAGCCCGCGTGGATCCCCGAGACCGACCTCGTCCTCGCCGCCGACGCCGGCCACGCCTCCGTGCTGCGCCGCTGGGCGCGGACCCCGCAGGACGCCGCCAAGGTCCATCTCCTGCGCGAGTTCGACCCCGCCGCCGTGGCCGCCGGGACCCTGGACGTCGACGATCCCTGGTACGGCGACGAGGACGACTTCGTCCGGTGCTTCACCGAGGTCGAGGCGGCCTGTCGCGGCGTTGCGGACTGGGTGGCCGGCCGGCTGGCGTCCGCCCGCCGTGGCCGTGGCTGACCCCACGATCGGCGGCTCGACGCTCTGGGAGGATGACGACATGTCCTCGTTCGCCGACGCCGACCCGCCGGTGGCCCTCGGCGCCCTCGACGGCCGGTACCGCCCCGTCGTCGCGCCCCTCGTCGACTTCCTCTCCGAGGCCGCCCTCAACCGGATGCGGGTCCACGTCGAGATCGAGTGGCTGATCCACCTGACCGACCACCAGGTCGTCCCGGGTGTCCGTCACCTCACCGACAGGGAGCAGACCGCCCTACGCCGGATCGTCTCCGAGTTCGGCCCGGCCCAGGTCGACGAGCTGGCGGCCATCGAACGGGAGACGGTCCACGACGTCAAGGCGGTCGAGTACTTCCTCAAGCGCCGCCTCGCCGAGATCGCCCCAGCCGAGGAGGACCGCGGTCTCAGCGAGCTCGTGCACTTCGCGTGCACCTCCGAGGACGTCAACAACCTCTCCTACGCGCTGATGGTCCGGGGGGCGGTCACGTCGGTCTGGCGGCCCCGGGCCACGGCCGTGGTCGACCAGGTCGCCGACCTCGCCGGTGAGCTGCGCGGCGTACCGATGCTCGCGCATACGCACGGCCAGCCGGCCACACCGACCACCCTGGGCAAGGAGCTGGCCGTCCTCGCCGCCCGGCTGCGGCGCCAGCTGCGGCGGGTGGCGGCCGCCGAGTACCTCGGCAAGCTCAACGGCGCCACCGGGACCTACGGGGCGCACCTCGCGGCCGTGCCCGACGCCGACTGGCCGGGCATCAGCCGCTCGTTCGTCGAAGGGCTGGGCCTGAGCTGGAACCCGCTGACGACGCAGATCGAGAGCCACGACTGGCAGGCCGAGCTGTATGCGGACCTGGCCCGGTTCAACCGGGTCCTGCACAACCTCTGCACCGACGTGTGGACCTACATCTCGTTCGGCTACTTCGCGCAGGTGCGCGGGCAGGGCTCCGTCGGTTCGTCGACGATGCCGCACAAGGTCAACCCGATCCGGTTCGAGAACGCCGAGGCCAACCTCGAGGTGTCCGACGCGCTGTTCGACGTGCTGGCGTCGACGCTGGTCCAGTCGCGGCTGCAGCGCGACCTGACCGACTCGTCGATGCAGCGGAACATCGGCTCGGCGTTCGGCCACGCGGTGCTCGCGCTCGACAACGTCGCGCGTGGGCTGGCCGGCCTCGACGCGGTCCCCGCGGCCATGGCGGCCGACCTCGACGCGAACTGGGAGGTGCTCGGCGAGGCCGTCCAGTCGGCGATGCGGGCGCTGGCGGCGCAGGGGGTTCCGGGGATGGACGAGCCCTACGAGCGGCTCAAGGAGCTGACCCGCGGGCGGCGGATCGGCGCGGACGACATGCGCGCGTTCATCGCCGGGCTCGGCCTGCCGGAGGACGTGGCGGCCCGGCTGTCGGCGATGACGCCGTCGACCTACGTGGGCGCCGCGCCCGAGCTGGTCGGCTACCTGGACGACGCCGGGGCCTGACCGCGGCCCAGGCTGAGGTCTCAGACGGTGACGAGGCCCTCGGCGGTCTGGAAGGTGACGGCCAGCAGGCCGGGTGTCCCTCGCGGAGCGACGAAGGTGAAGTCGATGACCGACGACGTCTGGTCGGGCGGCAGGCCGAGCCACTCCTTGACCCGGTCGGGGTCGCCGGCGATCTGGAGGCCCTCGATGGTCACGTTGGTCTCGGCACCGACGCTCGGGTGGACCGACTCGTCCTCCCACTGCACGTAGTAGGGCAGCTGCGGGTCGGACATCAGACCCTTGATCCCGATCTGCTTCCAGCGCAGCTCCACACCGTCGGGGCGGTGCCGGTTACCCTCGACCGCCGGCCGTCCGAGGCGCTCCTCGACCGGGGCGATGTCGTCGACGCGCACGCACCAGCCGAGCCACCCGCCGCCGGCCTCCATGCGGGCCTTGACCGCCTGGCCGAAGGGCGCCTTGTCGGACGCGGGGTGGTCCAGACAGTCCACGACCTCGACGTAACGCTCGTCCGCGAGCGGGAAGATGATGTTGCGCGTACCGAACCGGGGGTGGACGCCGCCGTCGACGGGATCCACGCCGATGAGCTTGGCGAGGCGGGCCGCCGTCGCCTGCAGCCCGTCGTGCTCCGCGGTGTAGGAGACGTGGTCCACGCGCATGTCGTCCATCGTGGCACACGCTCAGGGGTGCTTTTGACCACCCCTACGGGCAGGGCTCAGGGGCGCGTGCTGGTGGTCCGCTGGCGGCGGGCCTCGAACAGGACGATGGCCGCGGACGCCGCGACGTTGAGGGAGTTCGCCTTGCCGTGCATGGGGATTCGGACTCGGTATGCGGCCGCGGCCAGCAGCTCGTCATCGGCACCGTGCTTCTCCGCCCCCACCGCGACGGCTACCGGACCGGTGAGATCCGCGTCGGTGTAGAGCAGCTCGGTCTCCGGCGTGGTGACGACGAGGCGGACGTCCCGAGCGGTTAGCCAGGCCAGTGTCTCGGCCGTCGTGGCGGTCGCCACCGGGAGGGCGAAGACGGTCCCCTTGCTGGCGCGGACGACGTTCGGGTTGCCCCAGTCGGTCACCGGGTCGGCCGCGACGACGGCATTCACCCCGGCGGCGTCGGCGGTCCGCAGCATGGCGCCGAGGTTGCCCGGCTTCTCGACGGCCTGGGCGACGAGGAAGAGGTCCTCGGGTCCCGCGTCGAGGGTCGAGAGGGCACGGCCGACGGCGGGGACGACGGCGAGCAGCCCGTCCGGGCCTTCCCGGTAGGCGACCTTCTCGAAGGCGCCCCGGCTGAGCCGGACCACCTCGGCGCCGAGCTGCCTGGCATGGGCGACGAGGTCCTCCTGGTGGCCGATCTCCTGGCGGCCCGCGTGGCCGGACGGGCTGAACAGCTCGGGACAGACGAAGACGGTCTGCGGGCGAACGCCCGAGGCGAGGGCCAGGGCCAGCTCCTCGTGGCCCTCGACCAGCGTGGTGCCGGTCTCCTCGCGCGTCCGCCGACGGCGCAGGCCGACGAGGGCCTTGAGCCGCGGGTTCGCGGGCGACGTGATGAGCAGGTCGGTCACGGTGGCAGTCAACCCCATCGAGTGCTCGATGCGTGGCCTGCCGTCATCGTCGGTGACAAACGGCGCGCTCACCTTGACCGGCAATGGGGAGCGAAATTGGTGCGCCAGCACTGATTTCGCTCCCCATTGCGGGTCAGAGCAGCGAGCGCAGGACCGGGACGAGCCCGTCCTCGTCGACGGTGCCGGTGACCTCGTCGGCCACCGCCTTGACCTCGTCCGGGGCCTGGCCCATGGCGACGCCGCGGGCGGCCCAGGTGAGCATCTCGATGTCGTTGCGCTGGTCGCCCACCGCGACGGTGTCGCTCGGTTCGACGTGCAGCGTGCGCCGGACCAGCTCGAGCGCCGAGCCCTTGGACACGCCCTCGGGGTTGATGTCGAGCCAGGCGGTCCAGCCCACGGCGTAGGAGACCTCGTGGAGCCCAACGCGCTCGACCTGCTCCATGAACTCCTCCGACGACGCGTCGGGCCGGCGGAGCGTGACCCTGGTCGCAGGGTGGGCGACCAGCTCCTCCCAGTCGACGACGACCTGGTCGCCGCCGAGCTCGCCGTCCGGGAACGGGGCACTGACCTTGAACCCGACCCCGAGGTCCTCCACGGCGACCAGTGCGTCGGGGATCTGCTCGCGCAACATCGTCAGGACCGGCCGCGGGTCGAAGGTCACCGTGTCGGTGATCCGGTACCCCGACGGCTCCGTCGGGTCCAGCGCCAGCGTGACGGCGCCGTTGGAGCAGACCGCATACCCGCGTTCGAGCTCGAGCAGCCGGACGATGGGCAGAGTGGCGACGATGGACCGCCCGGTCGAGATGACGAGGTGGTGGCCGGCGGCCACGACGTCGGCCACCGCCTCCCGGACCGCCGGGGAGAGGGCGCCGCTGTGGTCGATGGTCGTGCCGTCGATGTCGAGCGCGACGAGGAGCGGGGGGCGCGAGGTGGTGGCGGCAGTCATGGTCGCCACCACCCTACGGGCGGCCCGGACCGGCACGGACCGCGCCCGGCTCGCCCTACGCCTCGACCTTCAGCGCCTCCCGAACACCGAGCCGCCGGCCGGTGTTGAGGATCGAGCGCCGGTAGAGCCGCTCGCCAATCACCATGGTCCACGCGGCGAAGGCCAGCGTCACCAGCAGCGACAGGATCGGCTCCCACCACGCGGCCTCGCCGGCCAGCAGTCGCTGCGGCATCGAGATCGCGGACACCACGGGCAGGTAGGAGCCGACCACCCGGACCGTCCCCTCGCCGAACAGCCCGACGAACATCGCCACCATGAGGATCGTCGTCAGCACCGGCGTCGTCGACTGGAGGTCCTCGCTGCGCGTCGCCAGCGACCCGGCCACCGCCCAGAGGCAGGCGAGCGCGGCGAACCCGGCCACGAAGAAGACGAGGAACCACCCCGCCGAGGCAGCGACGAGACCGATCTGCGGCGCGTACGAGGTGAACGCCATCCCGACCAGCCCCACACCGACGAAGAGCACCATCTGGCCGAGGGCCAGCAGGGTGTTGCCGAGCACCTTGCCCGCGAGCAGCTGGCGCAGCGGTACCGCGCTGACGAGGATCTCGACGACCCGCGACTGCTTCTCCTCCACGACGCTGGTGGCGATCGCCATCCCGAACATGATCGAGGCGAAGTAGAACAAGAACGCGAAGATCAGACCCACGGCGATCTTGAGGCCCTCGTCGGAGTCCGGCTCCAGCAGCTGGGTGGTGACCGAGCCACCGGCCGTGAGGGCCGCCACGGTGGTGCCGGCGCTCTGGGCGTTCGCGGCGAGAGTGCGATCCCGGACCGACTCGGTGACCGCCGAGGTCATGCTGGTCTTCACGTCGGTCTTGCCGACCAGCCGCCATCCGTCGGTGCCGTGGACCAGACCGACATCGGCCTTGCCGTCGCGGACGGCGGCGTCCACCGCAGCGGGGTCAGCCGCGTCGGTGACGGTGAGCACCATGTCGTCGCCGCGCTGCGGGGCCGAGTCACCCACCTGTTGCATCACCTGGCGCGCGCCGTCGCCGGAGACGGCGACCGTCACCTCGTTGCTCTTGCCGGACATGAACGCCTGGAACGCCAGGCCGCCGGCGAGCAGCAGCAGCGTCACGACGGTGCCGACGACGAAGTTGCGGTCACGCAGCTTGACGACGATCTCGCGCATCATGACGATCGGCCAGATCGCCTGCCCACTGGTGCGCGGGGCCTCGACGGCGTCCGTGTCCTGGGCGCGTTGAGGCCTGCTCGTGTCGATGGTCATGCCGTGACCTCCCGGTAGATCTCGCTGAGACTGGGGACGATGGTGCTGAGCTCGCGAACCGAGCCGCGCCGCAACGCTTCTCGCAGCAGGCGGTCGGAGGCGTCCGCCGCGACGAGCTCGAGGACCGCCACCGGCCCGTCGACGTCGACGACGGCCACGCCGGGCACGTCGCGCACCCAGCCGGCGTCCGCGGCACCGCCAGGAGCGCCGGAGGCCACGACGAGGCGGTGCAGGGTCCGGCCCCGGTGCCGCAGGTCCTCGACCTTGCCACCGGCCACCACGCGACCCGAGGAGAGGACCACGAGGTCGTCGCAGATCCGCTCGACGAGGTCGAGCTGGTGCGAGGAGAAGAGGACCGGCACGCCGCGGGCCGCCTGCTCGCGCATGAGGTCGGCCATCGCGTCGACCGCATCGGGATCGAGGCCCGAGAACGGCTCGTCGAGGATCAGGGCGATCGGCGACGCCATCACGGCCGCGGCGATCTGAACGCGCTGCTGGTTGCCCAGCGAGAGCGACTCGAGGGTGTCGTTCGCGCGGTCGGCGAGGCCGAACCGCTCGAGGTACTCGTGGGCCGAACGCCGCGCGTCCGGGGCGCTCATCCCGTGCAGCCGGCCCAGGTAGACCAGCTGGAACACGACCGGCTGCTTCGGGTACAGCCCGCGCTCCTCGGGCATGTAGCCGAACCGCGCACGGTCGTCGCGGGTCACCGGCCGGCCACGCCAGAGCACCTCGCCCGCGGTGGGGTCGAGGATCCCCATGATCATCCGCATCGTCGTCGTCTTGCCGGCACCGTTGCCGCCGACGAACCCGGTGAGGCCGCCGGGCCGCACCGTCAGGTCCACCGCGTCCACGGCCCGGATATCGCCGAACGTCCTGGTCAGTCCCCTGGTCTCGAGCATGCCTCCACGCTAGGCGGGCGCTCCGGGCCAGGGATCAGCCCGCGGGCGGAGCTGCGCCGTCCACCTCGGGACGGATGAGCCCCAGCTCGTGGGCGAGGACGACGGCCTGGACGCGGTCGCGCAGGTGGAGCTTGGCCAGCACGTTCGACACGTGCGTCTTCACCGTCGCCTCGCCGACGAACAGCTCCGTCGCGATCTCGCCGTTGCTGAGCCCCCGGCCGATGAGGACGAGGACCTCGCGCTCGCGGTTGGTGAGGAGCTCCAGCTCCTTGGGGAGGGTGGGCGCCGAGGGCGCGGAACGGTTCTCGGGGGTATGCGTGTGGTCACCGGCCGTCATCCGCTCGATGACGCGGCGCGTCACCTCCGGGGCCAGCAGGGCGTGCCCGTTCCCGACGATGCGGACCGCGTCGACGAGCTTCTCCGGTTCGGCGTTCTTGAGCAGGAAGCCGCTCGCGCCGGCCCGCAGGGCGTCAACGAGATAGTCGTCGCGGTCGAACGTCGTCAGGATGATGACCTTGGCGAGGTCGCGGGCGACGATCTCGCGGGTCGCGTCGATCCCGTCCACACCCGGCATCTGCACGTCCATGAGCACCACGTCCGGCGCGAGCCGGGCGACCACCTCCACGGCGGCGGCGCCGTCACTGGCCTCGCCGACGACCTCGATGTCCGGCTCGACGCCGAGGATCATCGAGAAGCCCGAGCGCACCAGCACCTGGTCGTCGACGACCACGACGCGCAGGGTCTCCGGCGGGGTGGCCGTCACCGGGCCGACTCGGCGGGCTCGGGCGCACGCACCGGGTCGGCGGCGGCGTCGGCGGCGTCGTCGGCGCCATCGTCGGGGGCGGTCCGGGCCAGCGGCAGCCGGACCCGGACCCGGAACCCGCCGGTGGCCCGGGGCCCGATCTCCAGCGACCCGCCCAGGGAGGCGACGCGCTCCCGCATACCCAGCAGTCCGAGGCCGGTCCCCGAGGTGCCGGTCCGCGGGCGCCCGGAGTCCAGGATCTCGACCTCGGCGAACCCGCCCGGGCCGGCCCCGACGACACGGAGCACCACCGTCGCGGCCGAGGCGGTCGAGTGGCGGCGGACGTTGTGGAGGGCCTCCTGGACGGTTCGGTACAGGGTGAGGCCCACCGCCGGACCCAGGTGCGCCGCGGCGTCCGCGGGGTCGGCGACGACGGTGTAGGTGACGGCGAGGCCCTCCGCGCGGACCTGGTCGACGAGGCCCGGGACGGCGTCGACCGAGGGTTCGGGCGCCCGACCGGGCTCGGGCCCCGCGCGGTCGCCCTGGCGGAGCGTGCCCAGCAGGGCCCGCATCTCGGTGACCGCCTCCCGCGCGGACGACTCCACCGAGGACAGCGCCGACGACGCGGCCGGGGGGTCGACGGCGAGGACCCGGCGGGCGGCGGCGGCCTGGACCCCCATCACCGACACGTGGTGGGCGACGACGTCGTGCAGCTCGCGGGCGATGCGGAGCCGTTCCTCGACCACCGCGTGCTCCTTGAGCTCGGCCGCCTGCGCCCGCAGGGTCGCGGCCTGGCTGGCCAGGCGGGCCCGGCGGCGAGCCGCGTTCCACGCAGCCTGGCCCCCGAGCACCGCACCGCCGAAGTAGGCGATGTTGACCAGGAACGTGTAGGTCACCGCGGCGAGGATCGGGTTGACGGCCCCGCGGGACCGGCTGGGGTCGGCGAGGTCCTCGTTGATCTGGGCCACGGCGCTGCCGAGGAGGAACTGGAAGGCCAGCCAGCCGAACATCAGCACCAGCACCCCCGCCATCACGACCAGGGCGACGCGACGGTCACGGGCCCAGGCCATGCCGCTGAACAGGGCGAAGAAGTAGAGGCCCTGGACCGAGAGCTGCATCGCGATGTCGGGCATCCGGATCCCGACCACGAAGAACGCCAGCGACGAGACGACGGCCACGCCGAGCGGCCAGCGCCGCCGGAACGCGATCGGGACGGCCATGGCGGCGAGGCCGAGGTACTCCTGCCAGACGGGCGCGTGGGTGCGCAGCGCCCCGCCGCTGCGGAGCATCTCGAGGCCGACCACCGACAGGACGAACAGGACCGCCGCGACGACGGCGTCCCGCCGCTGGGCGTTCGGTGAGGGCTCCCGGACCCAGGTCGAGTCGGCAGCGAAGAAGTCCGCTGCCCGGGCGCGCCAGCTCGTCACGCCTCCAGCCTACGGAGGAGAGGGCGGCGTCCGGATCCCTCTGCGGTGGGAGTCAGGTATGCGCGGGGGTCACGTTGTCGGCCTTCCGCGGCATCCGCCACGCGGCGACGACGGCGAAAAGGTTGAGGCCGAGCAGGATCGCCGGCGGCCACACGGTGCCGTGGATCTGAGCCAGCGTGGCGATGGCCGCGGCGAGGACCGCCGAGGCGATCCCGATGGTCAGCTGCGCGAAGGCCGACAGCTCGGGCAGCTCCGCCGGTGGCGCGTGCTCGACCAGGTAAGCCGACTTGGCCACGCTGACCGCGTCGGCGGCCAGGGTCGCGAGGAGCAGGAGCACGGCGTGGTTGAGTGCCGACTCGCCGACCAGGCCTAGCCGCTCGATGGCCACCGCCCCGAAGGCCGCCACCGTGCTGCAGATCGTCCCGTCGACGAGCATCCCCCGGTAGCCGCGGATGCGCAGCACGCGGTGCCAGAGCAGCGCACCGACGACCAGCGAGGTGCTGGTGACGGCGATGATCAACGCCAGGCTCCCCGGGACGCTGCCGTGCAGGGCGGCCGTCCGGATGCTGAAGAACGTCGTCGCCAGCGTGACCGAGATGAACAGGATCTGCCGGACGAGGTACTGGCGCAGCCACGCATACCGACGGGTCGCCGCGATGCCGGCCCGGAAGCTCGCAGCCAGGCTCGGTCGCTTCCCGGTCTTCGACGGGACGTGCTCCATGACGATGAAGAACGCGCACCCGGCCGAGAGGAGCAGGAAGCCGGACGCGAACCACTGCAGGGCGATGTGACCGACGATCGGGTCGCGGCTGGCGAACACCCAGGCCGAGAGGACGGCGACGATGCTCGCCAGGGCGCCCCCGACGGCGGCCTGGCTGAGCAGCAGTGTGCTGCGCCGTTCGGGGTGGACCCCGCGTGCCAGCACGTCGGTGAACGCGATGCTGCCGATGCCGGACGTGAGGCCCGTCCCCAGCGCGACGGCGACGAAAGTCAGGTTCACCGCCAGTGCCCGGTCGGGCATGGTCAGGCTCACCGTCGCGAGTGCGAACAGCAACGCGGCCGACGCCACCGACATGAGCGCCATGACGGTGCGGCTGCGCATCCGCGTGGCGAGGGCGGTCGGCCCGAGGGTGTAACCGACGAGGGTGCCGATCGTGCCGAGGGGGACCAGCAGGCCGGCGACGAACAGCGACCCGCCGAGCGCCGCACAGAGGAACGGCAGCACGATGTTGGTGCTGGCCAGCTTCCCGGCCATCCCGTAGCTGCTCCCCTGGAGCAGCAGCAGGGTGAAGTTGCGCCGGGGAGGGTCCGGCGGCGGGGCGAGGTCACCGGTATGCGCAGATGCCGGCCCGTGAGTCAGCGCCGCCGGAGGGTCGGCGGGGGCGACGGGAAGGACCGGGGGCGCGTGAGACGGCGCAGACGCCGGCCGCTCGTCCTGGTCCGGCATCGGCGTCAGGCGTGCGGAGTGAGGACGTCCAGGCCGAGGTACGGCCGCAACGCCTCCGGCACGACGACCGATCCGTCCGCCTGCTGGTGGGTCTCGAGGATGGCGACCAGCCACCGCGTCGTCGCGAGCGTCCCGTTGAGGGTGGCCACGACTCGGGTGGCTCCGCCGTCACGGTCCCGCTCACGCACGCCCAGCCGACGGGCCTGGTAGGTGGTGCAGTTCGAGGTGGACGTCAGCTCGCGATAGCGGCCCTGCGTCGGGATCCACGCCTCGCAGTCGAACTTGCGGGCCGCCGGACCGCCCAGGTCCCCGGCGGCGGTGTCGATGATCCGGTAGGGGACGTCGATGGCCGCGAGCATCTCGCGTTCCCAGCCGAGCAGCCGCTCGTGCTCCTCCTCGGCGTCCGTGGCCGTGCAGTAGACGAACATCTCGATCTTCTGGAACTGGTGGACGCGGATGATCCCGCGGGTGTCCTTGCCGTGCGACCCGGCCTCCCGCCGGTAGCAGGTGGACCAGCCCGCATACCGCTTCGGTCCGCCGCTGAGGTCGAGGATCTCGTCGGCGTGGTACCCCGCGAGCGCCACCTCCGAGGTCCCCGTGAGGTACAGGTCGTCGGCCTCGAGCCGGTAGACCTCGTCGGCGTGGGCGTCGAGGAACCCGGCGCCGGCCATGATCTCGGGCCGCACCAGGGTCGGGGTGATCATCGGGGTGAAGCCGTACTCGACGGCGCGCGCGATGCCCAGGTTGAGCAGGGCCAGCTCGAGCCGGGCGCCCACGCCGGTGAGGAAGTAGAACCGTGAGCCCGACACCTTGGCGCCGCGCTCCATGTCGATGGCGCCGAGCAGCTCACCGAGGGCGAGGTGGTCGCGGGGCGCGAACCCCTCCGCGCCGAAGTCCCGGGGCGCTCCGACGACCTCGCGGACGACGTAGTCCTCCTCGCCGCCGACCGGGACCCCGTCGACGATGACGTTGCCGACCCGGCGGGTCAGCAGGTCGAGCTCGCGCTCGCGCTCGCCGGCCTCCGACTCGAGCGACCGCATCCGGGTGCTGAGGTCCTTGGCCTGCGCGACCAGGGCGGCCTTCTCCTCGCCCTTGGCCGTCGCGACCCGCTTGCCGAACGCCTTCTGCTCCGCTCGCACCCGCTCGAACTCGCCCAGCGAGGAGCGCCGCGCCTCGTCGGCGGCGAGGATGGCGTCGACGATCCCCGGGTCCTCTCCACGGGCCTTCTGCGAGGCTCGGACGACGTCCGGCGTCTCGCGCACGAGCTTGATGTCGATCACCGGGTCAGGGTATCGAGAACCCATGAGCGACCTGCCGCCCCTTTTCGGCGAGGACCACACCTGCCCGACGTGCCGCTTGGCCTACCCGGACCTGGACGTGGGTGGGTGCCTGGCCCTCGTCGACGAGTCGACCACGGACCTCGTCGCACTCCTGCCGACGTTCGGCCAGGAGGCGCTACGCCGTCGGCCGCGACCGGAGGTGTGGTCGCCGGTCGAGTACGCGTGCCACGTCCGCGACGTCCTGCTCACCTTCGCGGTCCGCGTGCATCGAGGAGTCGTCGAGGACCGCCCGGTGCTCGACCCGATGTATGCCGACTGGCGGGCCCAGCGCTTCGGCTACGCCCGGACGGGACTGGACGTCCTCCTCGCGGAGCTGGCGTCGGCGGCAGCCGGGTTCGCGGACGAGGTCCGAGCGGTGCCGGACGACGCGTGGGACCGCACGGTGGTCCGCCGGCCGGAGGAGGAGCGAACGGTCCGGTGGCTGGTCCGGCAGGCGGCGCACGAGTGCGTGCACCACCTGGCCGACGTCCGGCGCATACCGGCTAGCCCTTCGGACTGAGTCCGGGCCCGCGCGGTCGGGATTCCGGCCGTTCCCGCCCGGAGCCGCTCCCGCCGAGACACCGGCGCGGTCCGTCAGACGGCGGTGACGACGTCCTCGTACTCGAGGCGCGGCTGCCGGTCGCGGAAGGCCTCCGGCGCCGGGTGACCCACGTTGACCACGACGAGGGAACGGTGCCGCCCGTCCGGGAAGAAGTCGGCGTCGACGGCGGCAGCGTCGAAGCCGGTCATCGGCCCGGCGGCCAGGCCGGCGGCACGGATCCCGACGAGCAGGTATGCGGCCTGCAGCAGGGCGTTGAACTTCGCCATCCGCTCGCGGCTCGTCTCGTCGGCGTCGAGGCGGTCCCGGGCGCCGACGGCGTGCGGGGAGACGCGGGGCAGCTCGTCGTGGAAGTCCACGTCGGCGGCCAGGACGAGAGTCAGTGGCGCGATGGAGGTCTTGGCCTTGTTGCCGTCACTCATGTGCTCGACGAGCCGTCCGCGGGCGTCGGGGCTGCGGACCAGGAGCACGCGCAGCGGCTGCGCGTTCATCGCGGTCGGTCCCCACTTGACGAGATCGTGGATGGCGCGGACCTGCTCGTCGCTCACCGGCTCGTCGGTGAAGGCGTTCGCCGTGCGGGCCGAGCGGAAGAGGAGGTCCTGCGCGTCCTTCTCCAGTTCGAGGTAGGCGTCGGGAAGGGTCGTGGTGATGGTCACGGCTGGTTGAACCGTCAACTACCGATGGTTGTTCCCTATCGCAACCACCCGTCGAGACGACCGCCGGCATACCGGCTCGTCCTAGCCGCGGACGTCCCAGACGTGGTGGAAGAGGTCGTGGAGGAGGTAACGGCCGAGGGACTCCACGGTGAACGTCGAGCCGTTGCTGCGGACGCCGGTCCGGCCCCAGTCACCGCCACCGACACGGCTGAAGTGGTCGGCGAGTTCCGCGCCGGACTCGGTCACCTCGATGGCCACGACGCCCGGGTCCTGCCCCCAGTAGCGCTCGGCCAGGGCGGTCTCGTCCTGGTCCCAGTTGGCGAACGTCGGGTCGTCCTGCTCGAGCATGAGCTCGAGGCGCTGCCCGAAGATCCGATGCACGTCCCGGACGTGGCAGGCGTACTCCAGCGGCGACCAGGTCGTCGGAGCGGGCCGACGGGTGGCGTCGGGGCGGGCCAGGACGTCGGGCCAGCGGGAGGCGGCGTCGCGAACGAGTGCGGGGATGGCGACCGGCTCGATGACCGCCGCGTCGAAACCGCATTCCGGACACGGGCGCTCGAGGGTCCAGGTCCAGTCCTTGCCGTCCGGGTCGGGCGTGGCTGGGTCCGGAGTCGACGGCGCGGACGCGGGCTCGGTCACCGCTCGAACCTACTGCCCGGACACGGCACCTCGGCACCCGCTAGCGTCTGGCTGTGTTCGACAGCCCGGCGTTCTGGATCGTCGTGGCGGTCGTCATCATCGCGATCGTCGTCGCCGTGGCCGTGGCGCGGCGCGATGTCGTCCTGGAGGCCACGGGCATCGCCCGGCGGCGGCGGCCGCACCGGGACGACTTCCGTCCGGAGGGGTCCGACGACGACGCGACACCGCTGCGGCGGGCCGGAATCATCGTCAACCCGACGAAGTTCACCGATCTCAGGGCCGTCCGGGCGCGGGTCACGGCCACCTGCCGGACGCAGGGCTGGGGCGAGCCGATCTGGCTGGAGACGACCATCACCGACCCGGGCACCGGCCAGGCGCGGCAGGCCGTCGAGGCGGGCGCCGCCGTCGTGTGCCCGCTCGGCGGGGACGGGACGGTGCGGGCCGTCGCCACGGCGTTGGTGGGAACCGAGACTCCGCTGGCTCCGCTGCCGGGCGGGACGGGGAACCTGCTGGCCCGCAACCTGGACCTGCCGTTCGACTCCATCGAGAAGGCCCTGGTCGTCGCCCTGACCGGCCAGAACGTCCGCATCGACGTCGGACGCCTTTCGGTCGACCCGTCCGGCGAGCACGCCGTACCGGACGAGCACCTCTTTCTCGTCATGGCCGGCGTCGGCCTGGACGCGGCAATCATGGCCGGCACGCAGGAGCGGCTCAAAGCCCGCGTGGGTTCGGCCGCTTACGTCGTGTCGGGGTTCCAGAACTTCCTCGGTCCACAGTTCAGGGTGCGGATGAAGGTGGACGGCGAGGGCGAGTTCGCGCGACGGACCCGCACCGTGATCGTGGGCAACTGCGGCCGGCTCTTCGGCGGGCTGGTCCTCATGCCCGGCGCGCGGCTCGACGACGGGGTGCTCGACTCGGTCGTCCTCTCCCCCCGCGGTGTCGTCGGCTGGTCCGCCGTCGCCGGGCATGTCGTCACCCGCCAGCGCCGCGGGCACCCGCTCATCGACCGGCATGCCGGCCAGGAGATCCACATCGAGGTCGACCAGCCGCAGGAGGTGCAGCTGGACGGCGACACGATCGGGACCGCCCGGTCGATGACCGCCCGGGTCGACCACCTCGCCCTGGTCGTGCGCGTCGGGGTGACCGGTCAGGCGAAGAGCGCGTCGCCCCAGTAGCCGCTCTCGCCGACTCCGGGCGGGCAGGCGAAGAGGGCCGAGCCGTTGTGCTCGATGTACTCGTTGAGAGTGTCCTTGGCGGCCAGCGCCTGCTGCATCGGGACGAACTGCTGGCCCGGGTCGCGGACGAAGGCGATGAAGAACAGCCCGGCGTCGAGATGGCCGACCCCGTCGGTCCCGTCGGTGAAGTTGTAGCCCCGCCGCAGGATCTTGATCCCGCCGAGGTTGCTGGAGTGGGCGAGCCGGACGTGCGCGTCGACCGGGATCGCCGGCTGGTTGTCGGCGCCCTTGAGTGCGAAGTCCGGCTCGTCGAACTCTTTCTCCTGGCCCAGCGGGGCACCGACGGCCTTGGTCCGCCCGATGGTGTCCTGCTGGTCCTGGAGGTTGGTGCGGTCCCACACCTCGATGTGCATCCGGATCCGGCGGGCCACGAGGTACGTGCCTCCCGCCATCCACGCGGCGGCGCCGGGCACGTCCGCGGGCGCGACCCAGACGTGCTCGTCGATGGCCGCCGGCTCCTCGGCCTTGAGGTTGTTGGTGCCGTCCTTGAACCCGAACAGGTTCCGCGCCGTGGCCTGCGTCGTGCTGGTCGACGACGTCCGCCCGAAGCCGAGCTGCGACCAGCGGACCGAGACCACCCCGAACCCGAGCCGGACGAGGTTGCGCACCGCGTGGACGGCGACCTGCGGGTCGTTGGCGCAGGCCTGGATACAGAGGTCCCCGCCGGACCGCGCCGGGTCGAGGTCGTCGCCGCGGAACGCGGGAAGGTCCTTCAGCGCAGCCGGCTTGCGCCCCGCCAGCCCGAACCGGTCGTCGAAGAGGGACGGCCCGAAGCCGATGGTGACGGTCAGCCCCGACGCCGGCAGGCCGTAGGCCTCGCCGGTGTCCTGTGGCACGCCGTAGGGGCCGCCGCCGACCACGCCCCCGGGCGCCGCCTCGGCACCGACGGTCATCCGCTCGGCGGCGCGGGTCCACTTCTTCAGCAGGTCGACGAGCAGGGCCCGGTCCTTGGTGACCACGTCGAGCGCGACGAAGTGCATCCGGTCCTGGGCGGGGGTGACGATCCCGGCCTGGTGAGGGCCCCGGAAGGCGATCGGCGCGTCCAGGCTCGCCGGCGCGGTCGCGGGGGAAGCCTCGGCCGCCGGCGCGGCCGCCGCGCGCGTCGCATACCCGCCGCCGAACCCGACCGCGACACCCGCGGCCGCCGCGCCCGCGGAGACGCCGAGGAGCCCGCGGCGGCTCATGCCGCTCGCGGGCTGGGTCTCGGATTCCACCGGGGCCGTCGGCTCGGTCACGACGTCGTCGGAGTCCCCCCGGCGCCGGCCTCGACCACTCCGGGCACCTTGGCGACCTGCTCCGACAGGGCGTCGAGCTTCACCGTGAGGCCCTTGACCTGGTCGGGCGTGAGGTCGGTCAGCGGAGCATAGGTCGTGCCCTTCTGGAACTGGTCGAGCGCCTGGTTGATGCCGGTGAAGGCCTGGTCGAGCGCGGTCACGAGCTCGGGCTGACGCGCGGTGATGACGGGACGCAGGACCTCGAGCGCGGACTGCGAGCCCTGGAGGTTGGCCTTCATGTCGTCGAGGTCGGTATGCGAGTACCGCTCCTCCTCGCCGGTGATCTTCGTGGTCGCGACCTCGTCGAGCAGCTCCTTGGCGCCGTTGGCGATGCTGAGCGCCGTGAAGTCGACCGCCTTGGACTTCTCCACGATGGTCTTGACGTCGGCGAGCAGCTGGTCGGCGATAGCCGAGCTGTCGGACTTGAGGCCGTCGACCCAGAGGTCCTTCTCGAGGCGGTGGTACCCCGTGAACGGCAGGCCCTCCTCGACGACGTCCTCGCGGCCGTCGATCTTCGGGTCGAGGTCGCCGAACGACTCGGCGACCGGCTCGATCCGCTCCCACGGGAGGCGGGCCGGCGTGTAGAGCGCCTTGGCCTTGGCCACGTCGCCGGCCTTGACCGCCGTGACGAACGCCTCGGTCCCGGTGAGCAGCTCGTCGGACTGCGCCGCGACGTAGGCCTGGTAGTCGGTGATCGCCTTGGCGACCTTCTGGTCGGCGCTGCCGGGCTGGGCGGTACCGGTGACGGTGAACGCGGCCCGGATGCCGTCGCCGACCATGCCCGGCTTGCAGGCGGTCGTGAACGTGCCCGGCTCGGCGATCTCGACCTTCAGCTCGCGGCTGAGGCCCGGAGTGACGTTCTCGACCTCGCCGACGATGCGGTCGCCGGCGCCGTAGACGTAGAACTCGGTGACCTTCGACCCGGTGTTCTGGACCTGGAAGGTGATCGTGCCGGCGGCGGCGGTCGAGCTGGAGACCCCGCACTCGTTGTCGGTGGCCTTGACGGCGATCGGGCCGCCGGCGGTCGAGGACGCGGTGGACGAGCCGGTGTCGCCACCGGTCGACGTGCAGGCGCCGAGCGCGAGCAGGCCGACGGCGCCGGCGACGGCGGTCACGGTGCGGGCGAAGGACATGCAGGGGCTCCCGAGAGTTCGTGAAGGGGCGAGGGGACGGTCAGGCGCCGGTACGCGCCGCAGGCGCCGCACTCGGTGACGGGGTGCTGGGCACCTTGACCGGCCGGAGGAACAGGGTGAGGACGATGCCGACGTAGAGCACCCAGGCGATCGCCTGGAGCCACGTCGTGTTGGGGCTGAAGTTGAAGATGCCCTTGAGCAGGGTGCCGTACCAGGAGTCCGGGGGGACGGCAGCGCTGACGTCGAAGGCGAGGTTGTTCAGGCCCGGCAGGAAGCCGGCCTCCTGGAGGTCGTGGATGCCGTACGAGAGGATCCCGGCGGCCACGACGATGAGCAGGATCCCGGTGTAGCGGAAGAACAGCCCGAGGTTGATCTTCAGGGCGCCCTTGTAGATGGCGATCCCCATCAGCACGGCGCCGCCGAGGCCGATGATCCAGCCGAGCATGGGCTGGATCTGGCCCTGCCCGGCGGCCTCGGTCGTCGCGTAGAAGAAGATCGCGGTCTCCAGACCCTCTCGGCCGACGCCGAGGAACCCGACGAGCGCGATCGCCCAGGGGCCGACGTCGATGGCCTTGTCGAGGCGGCCCTTGAGCTCGCCGGAGATGGTCCGGGCGGCGGTGCGCATCCAGAACACCATCGCGGTGACGAAGCCGACGGCGATGATCGACGCCACCCCGCCGATGAGCTCCTGCTGCTCGAAGGACAGCCGGCTGGTGCCGTAGGTGAGCATCGCGCCGAGAGCGACGGAGAGAACCACGGCGGCCGCGACCCCGACCCAGACGTACTTCAAGGCGTAGCGCCGGTCCGTCTTGACGAGGAACGCGGCGAGGATCACCACGACGAGAGCCGCCTCGAGGCCTTCGCGGAGCCCGATGAGGGCGTTGCTCACGAGCACTGGGGTTCCTCCGGTGCGGTGGTCGGCGCGGTGCCGGAATTACATGACAGGGCCCTGCCCTAATCGGGACGGCCCATCACAACACAGGTAAGCCTCACCTAACAAGTCAGTGAGCGTGTTCAGTTCCGGAGACCCTCCAGCCAGCGCCGAGCGTCGTCGAACTCCGCATCGCTGGTCCCCACCGCCGGCGTCGTGGCGCGGCCGTCCGCCCGGGCGTACGAGCCGAGGTAGCGCACCTGAGCGCAGACGCGGCGCAGGCCCATCAGCGTCTCGGCCACCCGCGCGTCGGCGACGTGGCCCTCGACGTCGATGGAGAAGCAGTAGGACCCCATGGCCTCGCCGGTCGGGCGCGACTCCAGCCTCGTCATGTTCACCCCGCGGGCGGCGAACTGCTCGAGCAGCTCGAGCAGTCCGCCCGGGTGGTCGTCGCGCTGATAGAGGACCAGCGTCGTCTTGTCGGCTCCCGTCGGCGGCGGCGTGTGTCCGGGACGGGCGACCAGCGCGAACCTGGTCACCGCCCGCCCGTTGTCGCCGATGTCCTCGGCCAGCACCTCGAGCCCGTGGATCGTCGCGGCCCCGGGGGCGCAGACGGCGGCCTGGTATGCGGCGACATCACCGGCCGCCGGGTCGAGGTCGGCGGCCGCGGCGGCCGTCGAGAGGGTGGTGAGGTAGGCGGCGGACGGCAGGTTCGCGTTCATCCACGTGCGCACCTGGGCCCAGCCGTGGGGGTGGGTGCCGACGGCCCGGATGTCCTCCAGGCGCGTCCCCGGACGGGCGGCGAGGACGAAGGTGACGGGGACGAGGACCTCCCCGGTGATGACGACGTCCGAGCCCACGGAGAGCGCATCGAGGGTCGCGCTGACCCCGCCCTCGACGGAGTTCTCGATCGGCACCATGGCCGCGTCCAGACGTCCCGCGCGCAGCGCCTCGAGAGCCCCGACCACCGAGTCACACGGCACGTGCTCGGCGTCGGCGGCGGGAGCCCATGCGTCGAGGGCCATCTGGCAGAACGTCCCGGCCGGGCCGAGGTACCCGTAACGCAGGGTGGTCATCGGCGTCCCTTGACGGCGGCGGTCGAGGCCGGGCTCCGCGGGGAGGCCGGCACCGGGCGGCCACGGGCCGCGCCGAGCGCCTGCTGTTCCTCGGGGGTCAGGGTGATCTCGCTGGTACCGCCGACGATGCCCTTCGCGTAGGTACGGGACTCGCCCCGCGCGTGAATCGACGAGATGACCAGCCCGTCGCCCTCGTCGTCGACGACGGCGCACGAGAAGCTGAGCCGGCCACCCATGTCGCCGAACGCGTCGTACCGCACCACGGCCACGTTGCGCAGCGACTGCCGCAGGTCGCGGCGCACCCCCTGGACGTCGGCTCGGACCGCCTCGACCTGCTCGGCGAGCGCGGCGAGCCGGCGCTCCTGGCCCGCCGCCAGGGTGGCGACGTCGGCCTCGCCCCCGGCCCAGAGAACGGTGAACCGGCGTCGCATACGGGACAGCCGCAGCTGGGACCCGACGGCGAGGGCGAGGGCGGCGAGGGCGACGACGCCCAGGACGACGGTCAGCCCGGTGAGCTGAGCCGCGGTCAGGGTCACCCCGGCAGGGTATTACGGGGTGGGTCGGGGTCCTCGCGAAGTATCGGAGCGAAGCGGAGAACTTCGTGGGGTGACTCAGCGGAGCTGGGTCGGGGTCCTCGCGAAGTATCGGAGCGAAGCGGAGAACTTCGTGGGGTGACTCAGCGCAGCGTGACCTGGCGGTTCACCAGTCCGGCCCGGGCGCGGCGCTCCTCGGCGGTGAGCGCGGAGGTGTCGGCCGCGGCGGTCTCGAGGGCGGCGGCCATGGCGGTCACCGCCTCGGGGAAGTCGCCCGCCTTCGCGTCCGCCGGTACTTCCCAGACCGGCACGAGCAGGCCGCAGGCGCGGAAGGCTCCGAGCAGCCGCGCGTCAGGGGTAAGCCGGTCGGCGTCGCCCGCGTGCAGGCGCGCGAGGGCCGCCGTGGAGGTGTCCTCGTCGTAGGGGAGGACCCACCGGACGTAGGAGCGTCCGTTGATGACGCACCAGTAGACGGAGTCGGCGCCGGACACGCGCTCGGTGGGGATGACCGACTCGTTGGCGCGTTCCAGCGACTCCTGCCCGTCCTTGTCCAGCGCGTTGTCGCCGACCCAGAAGTCGAAGCCGTCGTGGAGGGTCACCTCGAACGCCGCGCCCAGGTCGAGGACGTCCTGGAGCCGCGGCGAGTCGGCACCGAGGGTGGGGACCGTGGTGACCGGTGTGCCTTCGTCGGCGTCGGCCGCCAGCAGCAGGGCGGCGGCGATGTCGCGGCTCGGGTCGCCACTGGTCGCTCCGGACTGCGTCGCGACGAACAGCTCGCCGCCGTTGCGGTGGAGTGCGGGCCAGGCGAGCGGGAGCACCGTGCAGACGGTGGCGGGCGTCGCGGCGCCGCCGGCCGTCAACGTCACGGCTCCGGTCGCCGCCGGGAGGATCTCGCGGAGCGCCACCCACTCGGTCTCGGCGGGCAGGCCCTCGAACGGTCGCGCGACGAACGGAGCCGGTTCGGGCCGACTCTCGGTCGACGACGGACGGGTGGTACGCCGACGGCTGGCCTTGCCCATGCCGTGAACCCTAACGGCGCCGGGCGAGACCGGATGACCGCGCGCATGCCGGACGCTCGGGTCCGAGGAGCTCGCACCGTGCCGACGGCGCCGAGGGTCATTCGGCTCGGCTCGGCTCCCAGCCGAGCAGCTCGGCTCGGGGAATGTGGGGAGTCGAGCCGCTCGGCTCGCATCCGAGCCGACCGGCAAGCCGTGGGTACGGCGGCCAGGAGAGCGGAACGGTTCCGGAACCGGCTGGCTCAGTGGGAGCGGCGGCGGGACGGGCCGCCGAGGGCCGCCCAGACGGTGCGGCCGTTGCGTTCCTCGGTGACGCCCCATTCGTGGGCCAGGCTGCGCACGATCCGCAGCCCGCGGCCGGACGAGGCCCACAGCGACTGCGGTGCCGGCCTCGGGGTGGAGACACCACCGCCGTCACTCACCTCGACCTCGACGACGCCGGCCTTGACCTTCCAGTGCACCCGGATCATGCCGTCGGCCAGCGGACGGGCGTGACGCAGCGCGTTGGCGATCAGCTCGCTGACGACGATCTCGGCCTCGCCGACGGTCTCGGACGCGACTCCACGAGCGTCGAGGTCGGCGACGAGGACCCGACGGGTCTTGGCCACGGCCGAGGGCGCCCAGGGCACGCGGATCGTGCGTGGGCGCTCGCCCGTGTCAGATGCGGAGACGGCCGTCATCGGGGTCGGCCAGACCGACTGCCTCGAAACCCCTGCCCGCACCATGTCGGCGCGTTGTGCCAATGACCATTCACCGCCTCGTCGTGCCCTGCCCCTCCCGACCGCATGTCCCCCGCGCGACCGAGCCACGCAGAGATTATCGGTTGCGGCCGAGCAGGTCGAGCACGGCGGCGGGACGGTTGCTGATGATGGCGTCCACGCCCAGCCGCTGACAGAGCCGGATGTCGTCGTCCTCGTCGACGGTCCACACCCAGACCTGGTTGCCCGCCTCGTGCCGTTCGGCCACGATCTCGGGGCGTTCGCGGACCAGCGCGAGGTCCAGACCGGCGGTGGCGGCACCCGCCACGAGCCGGCTCCGGCGCATCGGAAGAGGTTGCTGCGCGGACACCAGGAGCACCAGCGGCAACTCCGGGCAGAGGCCGGCCATGCGACGAACAGCCATGGCGGAGAACGACATCATCCGCGCCCACACCTGGCCCGGGCGGCGCGCGCCGTCGATGCCGTACTCGCTGCAGCAGCGTCGCGACCTCGTGCTCGACCCGGCCGCCGGCTCGCGAGGGATGCTTCGTCTCGACCGCCAGGCCCAGCTCGCGACCGGCGCCGATCGCCAGCTCGACCAGGTCTCGCAGCGTCACTAGAGCGCCGCTCTCGGGGTCGCGGTCCGCGTCGGTCCCGTGCTTCCAGGCGCCCCAGTCGACGGCCCGGAGCTCGGCGAGACTCATCGCCCCGACGATGCCGGTGGACCCGCCGGTCCGCTCGAGGGTGCGGTCGTGAAGGCAGACCAGCTCGCCGTCCGAGGAGAGCCGGACGTCGCACTCGAGGGCGTCGGCTCCCTCGGCGATCGCCCGGCGGTAGGCGCCGACGGTGTGCTCGGCGACAGCGGCGGACGAGCCGCGGTGCGCGACGACGAGGGGCTCCGGCTGCGAGGTCGCCACCGGCATATCGTGGCACGGTGCGTGCGCCGAGCGACTCACATCCGGCGCCGCACGGGCGTTCAACCCGTGTGACCCTTCCCCCCTTCCAGCGACTCGTCGACGACCACTGGCGCGACGTCGCCCGGCTGGCCCGAGCCCTCGCCGGGCCGGTCGACGGTGACGACGTGGCCCAGCAGGCGTGGACCCAGGCGTATGCGGCTTACCCGCGACTCACCTCGGCCCGGAACCTGCGCGGCTGGCTGCTGACCATCACCCACCGGTGCGCGATGGACGTGCACCGAGCACGGGGCCGTCGGCCGGTCCCGACCGACGACGAGGCGGTCCTCGCGGGAACCGCCCGGGTCGACGGCCCGGAGTCGGGCCTCGTCGACGAGGACCTGTGGGGGCGGGTCGCCCGGCTGCCCGAGCGACAACGGGAGGCGGTGGTCCTCAAGTACGTCGGGGACCTGGACCACCCCACGATCGCCGAGCTGCTCGGAACCACGCCCACGATGAGCCGCCGCCTCGTCAGCGACGGCCTCAAGAACCTGAGAGAGAGCGCCTGATGAACGACAACGCCACCCTTGAGCAGCGGCTGACCGACCCGTCGGCCGCCGGTGAGCTGCACCCGCCCACCTTCCCCGCGGCCGACGTCTCCTACGTCGTCGACGACACCGCTGTCGGGCGGATCCTGTTCGCCCGCAACGACTCCGGAGCACTCGTCGCAACCCGGTACGTGGCCGACGACGCCGCGGTGGACTCCGTGCTCGACCGGCTGGCCCGGACCGTGTCGCCGCGGGTGCTCCGGATGCCGGCGGCCCTGGACGACGCCCGGCACCAGCTCGACGACTTCCTCGCCGGGCGCCGGCACGACTTCGACCTCGAGGTCGACCTGGCGCTGGCGACGCCGTTCCAGCGGAGCGTGCTCACGACACTGGCCCACACGGTCGGGTACGGCGAACGGCAGACCTACGGGGGCCTGGCCCGGGCCATCGACCGGCCGACGGCGTCGCGGGCGGTCGGAGCGGCCCTCGGCGCGAACCCGCTGTGCATCGTCGTGCCCTGCCACCGGGTGGTGGGCTCCCACGGAGCCCTGACCGGATACGCCGGCGGGGTCGCCGCCAAGGAGTACCTCCTCGATCTCGAGACCGCCGGCTGACGGCGTGCTCCCCCGACCCGACGTCAGCGCCAGCCACCCGGTCTCGGGACTGACTCCGGTATGCGGGTCGCCTCGTCGCCGCGGGCCGCGGTCAGCTGCGGCGTGGTGAGGAACAGGGCGTCGCCCAGGTCCGTCCCCCGCAGGTCGGCACCCCGCAGGTCCGCGCCGAGCAGATCCGCCACGCGGAGGTCGGCGCCCCGCAGGTCGGCCCCGATGAGGAGCGCACCGCGTAGGTCGGCGCCCCGCAGCGCTTCCCGGCGCAGGTCGCGACCGACCAGGTCCTGACCGCGCAGAGACCGCCCCCCACACCGTTGCGCACCGCCGCGCTCACCTGGCCGAGGAGGTCGCCCACCTCGCGTCGCAGCACGTCGACGTCGAGGGCGGCGAGTCGTTCGGTGCTCTCTCCCGACACGGCGGCGAGGCGCTCCGCCGCGGCGGCGACCGACCGGCGCAGGTCGTCCCCCAGCTCTCGCGTGGCGGCGTCGGCGAGAAGCCACCGCATCTCGTGCACCGCCCGGAGGATGGCGAACGCCGCGAACATCGGGCCCGCGACATCGTCTCCGTCCCGCCACGAGCGACCGCCGAAGGTGACCTGGACGACTTGCTGTCCCGCCCCGAAGCAGTCGAAGACCTCACACCCCGGGAAGCCCTCGGGCCCGAGCCGGTCGTGGATCCCGCACCGGTCGTCGTCCCGGAGGTGACGGCACGGCATACCGGCCGGCTTGTCGATGGCGAAGTCGGCTGAGCGCGCGAACGGCAGTGCGACGCAACAGAGTCCGGCGCAGCGACTGCAGTCGGCCCGCAGCTCCACGCGCCGGTCCAGGGCGTCGGTCGGCACCCCAGGAGGCTACGTCGTTAGGCTGGCGCCGTGGCCTACCGGTTCACCTCCGCGCCCCTGACCCCTGACACCTGGGACGACCTGGAGGCCCTGGCCCAGCGCCGGGGCTCGACGGTCCTGCGCAGCTGCTGGTGCATGTTCTACCGGGTGACGGGTGACTTCGGGCTCACCGTCGCGTCCGGGCCGGAACACCGCGAGGGCCTGCGCCGCATCGTCGACGCCGGAGAGTCGCCCGGGCTGGTCGGCTACGTCGACGGCCACCCAGCGGGGTGGATCAGCCTCGGCCCGCGTCCGGAGTACCCGCGGCTGGACGCGTCACGGATGATGCGCGCCGTCGACGACACCCCCGTGTGGTCGATCGTCTGCTCGTTCGTCGGCAGCGACTACCGAGGCCGGGGCGTGCAACGGCGGCTGCTGGCCGCCGCGGTCGACTTCGCGCGTGACCAGGGCGTCCGTACCCTCGAGGCCTACCCCGTCGACAAGGCTGGGCGCAGTGACAACGGCTCGATGTGGTGGGGGTCTCGGTCGCTCTACGAGAAGGCGGGCTTCCGCGAGGTCGAGCGGCGCAGCCAGACCCGGCTCGTCATGCGACGGACGGTACGGCCGCGGACGTCGGCGTGACGAAGGTCCGGCCCGGGGTGGCCGGGGACCTGGCCGCGCTCACGGCGATCTACAACCACTACGTCTCCACCAGCCACGTCACCTTCGACGTCGAGCCGTTCTCGGTCGACGAGCGACAGCAGTGGTTCTCGCACTACGCACCGACGGGGCCGCACCGGCTGCTCGTCGCCGAGGAGCACGGCCGGGTGCTCGGGTATGCGACCAGCAGCCCATTCCGGCCGAAGCCGGGCTACCGCACGACCGTGGAGACGACGGTCTACGTCGCCGAGGACGCGGGCGGCCGGGGCGTCGGGAACGCCCTCTACTCGCGACTGTTCGAGGTGCTGGCCGAGGAGGACCTGCACCGGGCATACGCCGGGGTCGCCGTGCCGAACCTGCCGTCTCGGGCATTGCACCTGCGGTTCGGGTTCGCTCCGATCGGGGTGTTCCGCGAGGTGGGGACGAAGTTCGGCCGGTTCATCGACGTGGAGTGGTTCGAGCGCCCGCTGTGAACGGCGTCTGCTAAGAAGGCCCATGCTCATCGCGGCTCAGCTGGTGGCCGGCCTCGCCGCCGTGCTCCACGTCGTGTTCTTCGTGTTCGAGAGCCTGCTGTGGACCCGACCGCAGGTGTATGCGCGGTTCGGGATCGGCTCGCGGGAGCAGGCCGAGACCATCCGGCCGATGGCCTTCAACCAGGGCTTCTACAACTTGGCGCTGGCCGTCGGACTGTTCGTCGGCATCGTCATGCTCGGCCGGGACGGCGCGGCCGGTGTCGTCGGAAAGACGCTGGTACTCTTCGCGACCGCGTGCATGGTGGTCGCGGGTGTGGTGCTGGCGTCGACGGGTCGCAGCTACTGGCGGGCGGCGGCGATCCAGCTGGTGCCGGCCGCGTTGGCCTTGGTCCTGACGCTCCTCGTCTGAGCACTGCGGGGTAGCGTCGCTGCCATGGCGGAGACCCTCAGCCTCCACGAGGCGAACCAGGCGGTACCGGGCTGGCGAGCGCTGGCCAGCGGGCTGCACATCACGGTCGCGACCGACGACTTCGCGGCGGCGCTCGCGTTGGTCGACCGGATCGGCGCGATCGCCGAAGCGCAGCAGCACCACCCCGACCTCGACCTGCGCTGGGGCCGGGTCCATGTGGCCACTCGCAGCCACGACGTCGGTGGCATCACCGACCGCGACGTGCGGCTCGCCGGCGCCGTGAACGAGGTCCTGTCCGAGATGGGTCTCGAACCGGAGACCTCACGAGTGGCGGAGTTCGAGATCGCCATCGACGCGATGGACATCCCGGCGGTCCGGCCCTTCTGGGCGGCGATCCTCGGCTACGACGAAGGCGCCGGCAACAACCTCGTCGACCCCGAGTCGATCCGCCCGCTGGTGTGGTTCCAGCAGATGGACGAGCCCCGACCGCAGCGCAACCGGATCCACTTCGACGTCTGGGTCGCGCCCGAGGAGGCCGAGGGCCGGATGGCCCGCGCGATCGAGGCCGGCGGTCATCTGGTCTCGGACGCGGAGGCCCCCTCGTTCTGGGTTCTTGCGGATCCCGAGGGCAACGAGGCCTGCATCTGCACCGCACAGGAGCGCGGCTGAGTCAGGCCGCAAGCAGCCGTTCGTAGGCCCGTTCGAGCCGGCTCTCGTCTGCTGTCGCGTCTCTCACCAGCAGAGGTGGCGCCGTCGACGAGTACCGATGCCCCGTCGGTGTCGTGATGACGACGGTATGCCTCACCCAGTCGTCGGAGGTTCCACCACCTTCGGCTCTGGCCCTCCACCCCGCGGCCTGCTTCGCATGGTTGCAGCGGACACACAGACCTTGACCGTTCTCAGCACTGGTCGGGCCACCGGACGCGTGGTCGACGACGTGGTCGATGTGTCGCACGGGCGCGTCGCACCATGGTGTGCGGCACGTGCCGTCCCGAGCCACCAGGAACCGCCGCAGCCCGCCGTCGAAGAGTCGGCGCTCGGAGTCCATCGCCACCAGGGTCCCGTCGTCCGGATGGGTGAACAGCCGCCGCACCCACACCCGAGCGCGGCTCGCCTCGTCCGAGCCATCGTCACTGAGTCGGGCAGCAACCATCTCCCGCACCCACGGCGCCGGGACCGGTCCGTAGCCCGGCACATGAGCGGGAGTCGCAGCACCGCCGAGGAGCGCTCGGTCGGTGATGACCACCTGGAGCTCGACGGGCGTCGCGTCCGTGTCGTCCATCCCCGTGATCCGGGAGACCAAGGTGTCGGTCATGAGCTGCCCCTGGCTGCGCTCGTCGCCAGCCGCCCGGGCGCTTGCTGCCGTCCGGAGAAGGGCCGCGTGGACGGCGACTCCCCGAGCCATCGGGAGCAGCGCTGTCACGTAACACATGGTGTCCGGAGCGGGGCGGATGCTCACTCGACGTCGGCTCTCCGCGATCCGCGTCCGTTCGACGACGGACGCCGCGTCGAACCGGTAGGCCATCGCGCGTACCCGCCGGACGACCTCTCGGTCTCCCAGTCCAACCAGCTCACCGGATCGGCAGAGCTCGTTCAGCTCACAGTCGACGAGCAGGCGGTGCTCACTGTCCAGAACCTCGCACTCGCGCACCACCAGCTCGGCCCGCCACTCCGACAGCTCGCCCGTCTCCACGGCCGACAACGTCGCCGGCAGGTCGTTGACCAGCGTGACGGCGGTCCGCACGAGACCGGTCGCCCGGGACGGTGACACCCGACGCGCTAGCGCGATCTGCGCGACCACGCCGACACGATCTTGCCGCCGACGCCCGACTCGACGGGTCCGCCCGGGACTCGTCGACACCGTGTGACGACGCTCCTCCTCCTGCGCCACCCGCCACGCCGCGAAGTCGTTGTCGTCAGCGGCCGACTGGGCCCGCTCCCGCCACTCGGCTGCTACCTGTTGCTCCTCCTCGAGGAATGCAGCCGTCACCCGAGCCTGGGCCGCCGCGGCGGCCGCCTTGACCCGCTCGAGGGCCTCCAGCTGGTCCACCCGCACCGCATTCGTGTCCGCGTGGTCGACCCGGGCGAGCAGCTCCAGGAGACCACGGAGGTCCGCCAGGGAGACATCGTCGGATCGTTCGAACATATGTACAGTCTACGATATCGTGGACACTCCAGCAAGGGCCAATGACGTTATGTGGCAACCGAATCGGCCGATCGTCAGTGGATCACGACCGGTCGGTGAAGGAGTGGTGCTCGTGTGAGACCACCCACCGGCCACCCTCCTTGCGCAGGCCGACGGTCAGCCGTAGTCGGCGGGCGGGGTCAGTCTCGAACTCGTCCGGGGTGCCGCAGCGGAGCAGGGCGTAGGCGAAGGCCACGTCGTCGCCCGCGGTCACCTCCAGCCGGACGATCTCGAACACCGCGCCGCTCGCCTGCCACTCGAAGAACGGCGGCCAGGTCCTGGTGTACTCGGCCACACCGCGCACCCCCTCCTCCGGCGGCGGCACGTCGAACATGACGATGTCGTCGGCGTGGTCCGCGAGCACCTGAGGCAGGTTGCCCTCGTGGACCGCCTGCGCCCACCCCTCGATCAGCTCCCGGATCCGGGTCTCGTCCTGCGTCCTCGTGGTGTCGCTCATGAACTGATGGACCGGCCCAGCCGGCCGAACTCATCGCCCGAGACGTAAATGGTTCGACGGGCGCCCGCTGACCGTGGTGTGCTCGAGGCGTCCCAGACCCGAGCGAGGAGGAAACCGAGCGATGCGAGCAGCCGTCATGTCCCACCAGGTACACACCCACCGAATGGACGTGAAGGCCTTTGCTCACCCCGGAACCCACTCTCAATCTCGGCATCCTCGCGCACGTTGACGCCGGCAAGACCAGCCTGACCGAGCGCCTGCTCTACGAGGCGGGCGTTCTCGCCGACCTCGGCAGCGTCGACGCCGGCGACACCCAGACCGACACGATGGCGCTCGAGCGCCGTCGCGGCATCACCATCCGCTCGGCGGTCGCGTCGTTCCGGGTGGAGGGACTCGACGTCAACCTCGTCGACACCCCGGGCCACTCCGACTTCGTGGCCGAGGTCGAACGAGCCCTCGCGGTGCTGGACGGATGCGTCCTCGTCGTCTCGGCCGTCGAGGGCGTGCAGGCTCAAACCCTCGTGCTCTACCGCGCGCTGCGTCGGCTCGCCATCCCGACGGTCTTCTTCGTCAACAAGGTCGACCGGCGCAACGCCGACCCGGAGCGAGTGGTCGGCGAGATCCGCGAACGGCTCACCCCCGACACCGTATGCCTCGGGTCGGTGACCGACTCCGGGTCGCCGGCCGCATGCGTACAGGTGCGCGAAAGTCCCTGGCGGACGGCGCGACTCGCGGAGTCGTTGGCCGAGGTCGACGACGAGGTCCTCGCCGCGGCGGTCGGTGAGCGACCCGCGTACTCCTGGTCCGAGCTGCTGCGCCGCCTCGGCGGGCAGACCGCGGCCGGGAGGACGCACCCGGTGCTCTTCGGGTCCGCGATCACCGGCGCGGGGGTACCCGAGCTGATCCGGCTGCTTCCGAGCCTCCTTCCGCCGCCGCCCGCCGACCCGGAGGCACCGCTCGCCGGCGTCGTCTTCGCGATCCGTCGAGGTGACGACGGAGCCAAGCTCGTCCACCTGCGGGTCGGCGGCGGCACCCTGCACGTGCGCGACCGCGTCGACCTCGGTCACGGCCGGGACGAGCGCGTCACCGGGATCCGCGTCCATCGTCCCGGTGGCGCGCAGACGGCAGCGACGTTGGCGGCCGGCCAGATCGGCGTGGTGCGCGGCCTCGAGTCGGCGCGGGTCGGCGACCCCGTCGGCGCATGGACCCGCCACAGCAGTGACCAGTTCGTGAGGCCGTCGCTGGAGACGGTCGTCGACCCGGTCGTCGCGACGGACCGGGTCGCGCTCTACGCCGCGCTCGGTCAGCTCGCCGAGCAGGACCCGTTGATCGACGTCCGCCAGGACGACGGCCGTCGTGAGGTGGCGGTGTCGCTCTACGGCGAGGTGCAGAAGGAGGTCCTCGGCAGCCTGCTCGAGACCGACTACGGCGTCCCAGTGACGTTCCGCGAGTCGACACCGATCTGCGTGGAGCGGCTGGTCGGTACGGGCGCCGACCACGAGCTCATCGGCATGCCGAGCAACCCGTTCCTCGCGGCCGTGGGACTGCGTGTCGAACCGGTACCGCTGGGAGCGGGCGTCACGGTCGGTCTCGAGGTCGAGCTCGGGTCGATGCCGTCGGCGTTCTTCACGGCCGTGGAGGAGTCGGTGCGGGCGACGCTGCTCCAGGGGCCGCACGGATGGGAGATCCCGGACTGCGCTGTCACCATTACTCATTCGGGCTACTGGGGACGGCACAGCGTTGGGCATGCCGACTTCACCAAGAGCATCTCGAGCACCGCGGCCGACTTCCGCTGCCTTGCTCCGTTGGTCCTCATGACCGCCCTGCAGCGAGCGCGGACGACCGTCTGCGTCCCGATGCACCGGTTCGAGCTGGAGGTCCCCGAGCGCCTGTACGCCACGGTGCTGGCCGCACTGCCGCGACTGTCGGCGACGCCGTTGGAGACGCGGCAGAGCGGGGGCCGCCTCGTCGTCCGGGGCGACGTCCCGGCGGTGGCCGTGCACGCGCTCCAGCAGCGGCTGCCCGACCTCACCAGTGGCGAGGGGATCCTCACGACGCGCCTCGACCGCTTCGCCCCCGCGGTGGGACCGGGGCCGTCGCGGCCCCGCACCGACGACGACCCGACCGACCGGGTCAACTACCTGAAGACGACGGCGCGACGGGTGGGCCGCTCCTGACCTCGTTCGTCATGGCCTCGAACGCCCGCAGGACACCGGCCATGTCGAGCCCGCCGTGGCCCAGCTGCTCGGCCCGCGCGAAGAGCGTCTCGGTGGCGTCCGCGAGCGGGGTGGCGACACCCGCCTCCCGAGCCGCCGTCGTGATGAGCCGGGCGTTGTAGTGCACGTCGGCGAGGGCCGCCTGCACTGCGAAGTCGCCGACGCGCAGGGCACCGAGCTTGGTGCGCGAGATCGGGCTGGACATCTGCCCGCCGTCGATCACCTCGCGGAACCGGTCGAGGTCCAGGCCCAGCCGCTCGGCGAAGTGGTACGACTCGACCAGCCCACTGACCGTGGTGACCAGGTAGAGGTTGACGGCGAGCTTCATCAACAGACCCGACGGCACGGCCCCGCAGCGCACCACGGACGCGCAGGTCGGCGTGATGAGGGGCGCGACCTCGTCGAGGTCGGCATCATCGCCGGCCAGCATGGCGACGAGCCGTCCCTCCTCAGCCGGTAGCCGCGAACCGGACACCGGCGCCTCGACATAGCGGCCGCCCGCGCGGACCACGTCGCGGCCGAGCGCGCTCGAGTACGCCGGAGCCGTCGTCCCCATGTGGACCATGAGGTGGTCCCGGACGAGGACGTCGAAGCCCTCGGTCCCGCGACCCAGCACCGTGTCGACGACGTCGCCGTTGGCCAGCATGAGCAGGACCCGGTCCGACCGGGCGAAGAGGTCGGACACGTTGACGGCCACCTCGGCACCGGCGGTACGGAGCTCCTCCGCGGCCGGACCGGACCGGTTCCACACGACGAGCGGTATGCCGGCGCGCGCGAGGTTGAGGGCCATCGGCCGGCCCATCACCCCGAGGCCGAGGAATCCGACGGGAGTCACGCGGGGAGCATGCCGTGTGGCGGTCGCCGAGCGCGACGCCCCGAGCCGACATCCCCCGTCAACTTCCTGCCGAAACGTGGAAAGCCGTGGCACCACCCGCTCGGGGGTCCGGGTGGCGCCACGACACCTGCTACATCGGGGATCGCCCCCGAACCGTTACACCACCGCTCTGGCGGCTTTCCGCCGTCGCGATGGGCCGGCACCCTCGCGGCTGAGCGCCGCCTCCAGCCCGTCGAGGATGAGGTCGAGGCCGTACCGGAACTCGTCGCCGAAGTCGTAGCCCGGCTGCAGGTAGTACGTCGTCGCCATCTGCGCGAGGTGTGGATACTCCCCCGCCGCCATCTGCTCCATAATCGGCCCGGCGATGTCCCCGACGCTCTCCCGCCCCTCGAAGGGCAGGCTGGCCTCCTGGAGGGCGAACCCGTAGACGTAGCTGTCGATCAACGCATACGCGTGGGCGGTCAGCTCGGGTGAGAAGCCCCCGGCGCGCAGGGTCGCGAGGACCGTGTCGTGATGCCGCAGGTTGGCCGGCCCGGGATCCGGTCGCGACTCCAGCAGCCCGATCGCCCACCGGTGACGACCCAGCACGGCGCGGGCGGAGTCCGCCCGCCGCTCCATCTCCGGCCGCCAGTCACGACCGGGTACCGGCAGCTCGATCTCGCCGAAGACGACGTCGACCAGGGCCGCGAGGATCTCGTCCTTGCCGGCCACGTGGTAGTAGACCGACATCGGCTTCACCCCCAGCTCGGTGGCGAGTGAGCGGATGGTCAGTGCCCCGAGTCCGTCGGCGTCGGCGATGACCAGGGCCGCCTCCACCACTCGCTCGCGGCTCAGCCGCGGGCGACGCCGATCACCGCGTGGGGGGTCCTCCGCCACCTCGGACATCCATCCTCCTCCAGGTCGATCGCCATTTCGTACAAAGTACGGTACGGTAGGCGTACTTAGTACGAATCAACCCTATCCCGGACGGAACATCATGACCAGCACGACGACGACGACGATGCGAGCGGTCACCCAGGACCGGTACGGCGACGCGGAGGTGCTCCGGATGGCGGACGTGGCCCGCCCGACGGTGGGCGACCACGAGGTGCTGGTCCGCGTGAGCGCGGCCGGACTCGACCGCGGCACGCAGCACCTGATGACCGGCACCCCGTATGCGGTGCGGCTGGCCGTCGGGCTCCGGCGGCCCCGGCAGCCGATCGCCGGGCGCGACGTGTCCGGGACCGTCGCCCAGGTGGGATCGGCGGTGACCCGGTTCGCCGTCGGGGACGAGGTGTACGGCATGGCCGGCGGGTCGTTCGCCGAGTACGCCGTCGCGCGGGAGACCAAGCTGGCGCCGAAGCCGGCCACCCTGTCCTTCACCCAGGCGGCCGTGGTGCCCATCTCGGCCGGGACGGCGCTGCAGGCGCTGGTCGACGCGGGGCGCGTCCAGGCCGGTCAGTCCGTGCTGGTGATCGGTGCCTCCGGCGGGGTCGGCACGTATGCGGTCCAGCTGGCCAAGGCGTTCGGGGCCGAGGTCACCGGCGTGTGCAGCACGGCCAAGCTCGACGTGGTCACGTCACTGGGTGCCGACATGGTCGTCGACTACCGCCAGGCCGACTTCGCCGATGGGGGTCGCCGCTACGACCTGATCCTCGACATCGGCGGCGGCGCCACCCTGAGCCGGCTACGCCGGGCCCTCGCCCCGCGCGGGACGGTCGTCTTCGTCGGCAGTGAGAACGGGGGCAACCTCACCGGCCTGGGGCGGCCGATGCGCGGAGCCCTCCTCTCGCCGTTCCTGCGGCAGCGGCTCGTCATGCTGATGGCCAAGGAACGCGCGAGCGACCTCCAGACGCTGACCGGCCTCATCGACTCCGGTCGAGTCGTCCCCAGCCTGGACCGCAGCTACCCCCTCGACGAGGTGCCCGACGCCATGCGACGCCTCGAGGCCGGGCAGGTTCTCGGGAAGGTCGCGATCACCGTCTGACCACAGCGCGTCGATCCGTGGTCAGCTGTCGGCGTTGAGCTCGCGGCGAGTAACCGCGCCATGGGACCAGGATCCATCCGCCCGGGTGGTGGTTCTATGTCCGCGTGAGTTTCGACCCCGTCACGCGCGCCTACCCCGCTCACCCCGAGGCCGTCGACTCGAGCGAGGCCCGCCGGCAGCACCGCCGGGTCATGGTCTCCAGCTGCCTGGGCAGCATCATCGAGTACTACGACTTCCTGCTGTATGCGTCGGCGTCCGCCCTCGTCTTCGGCGCCGTCTTCTTCTCCAGCCTCAGTCCGCTGGCGGGCACGTTGGCCAGCCTGGGCACCTTTGCCGCCGGTTACGTCGCCCGGCCCCTCGGTGGGGTGGTCTTCGGGCACGTCGGTGACCGCTTCGGTCGCAAGCGGGCGTTGATGGTGACCCTGGTCGTCATGGCCCTGGCCAGCGTCGGGATCGGGCTCATCCCGCCGTTCGAGCGGATCGGCATCTGGGCTCCGGTGCTCCTCGTCGTCCTCCGGGTGGTGCAGGGCGTCGCGGTCGGCGGCGAGTGGGGCGGCGCGACCCTCATGGCCGCCGAGCACGCACGGTCGCGGCGGGGGATGTGGGCCAGCATGGTCAACGCCGGTGCGCCGATCGGTCTCGTCCTGTCGACCCTGGTCCTCTCGATCACCGCGGCCCGGACCACCGAGGCGCAGTTCCTCGAGTGGGGCTGGCGCGTCGCGTTCCTCGGCAGCGTCGTTCTGCTTGTGGTCGGGGTCGTCGTCCGGCGAACCGTGGCGGAGTCACCCCTGTTCCGGGCCGATCGCGCCCCGCGCGACCGGCTACCCCTCGGCCTGCTGATCCGCCGTCATCCGCGCCGGATTCTTGTGGGGATCGGCGTGGGGTTCGGGGCCTTCGCCCTGCAGGGCACCATCACGACGTTCGTCCTGGCCTACGGCACCCAGGTGGGCCTCACCCGGCCGACCATCCTCGACGCCTTGACCTGGGCGTCTCTCGCGGCGGTCGTCGGCATCGTCGGCTTCGCGGCGCTGTCGGACCGATGGGGGCGCCGACCGGTGTTCGTGACCGGCGCGGTCGCCGCGGCGGGGTTCGCGTTCGCGCTGCTGCCCCTGGTCCGCAGCGGGAGCGAGGCGGCCCTCCTTGTCGCGCTCGTCGTGGGTCTCGGGGTGTGCCAGGCCGCGATGCAAGGGCCGCTGTCGGCGATGTACGCCGAGCTCTTCCCGACCACAATCCGCTACACCGGCATCTCGGTGGTTTACCAGCTGGCCAGCCTGGGCGCCGGGCTCGCTCCACTGGTCTTCGCGTCCATCCTGACCGTGACCGGGACGGCCCAGACGGTCGCGATCTCGGCTCTCCTCGCCGCGAGCCTCCTGGTGTCGGCGGTCTGCGCCCTCACCCTGCCCGAGACGTCGCATACCGACCTCTCTGCCGTGCTCGACCGGAACGAGGGCGCGGCCGCCGACCGGCCCTAGGGTCGGCGGGCGGGGTCGAGCGGCGCCGGCATCGTGTAGGGCGTGGTCGTCGCCAGCTCGACGAAGCCCAGGCGTTGGAGGATCGGGCGACTGTCCGGGGACGCGTCCACCTGCAGATAGCGGAACCCGCGCGCGTGCGCCCGTGCAGCGCGGTGAGACACCAGCGACCGGAAGACCCCGCGTCCGCGCCAAGCCGGGATCGTCCCGCCGCCCCACAGGCTCGCGAAGTCGGTGCCGACGTGGAAGCTCACCCGACCGGCCGAGACCGGCGTCGGCCCCGCGTAGACGACGAACGCCTCGAGGGCGCCGGGGTCGTTGGACATCTCCGCGAGCACGGTGCGCCCCATGGCCCGGTGGTCGCCGCCGAACGCCTCGTCGTGCACCTGGACCAACGCCTGGACACCCACCTCGTCACGTACGTCGACCACCTCCACGCCCGGCGGAGGAGCGACCTGTAGGTCGAGATCCCTGATCTCCGCGACCATCAGCGACTCGACCTCGTCGGGAACCAGACCGTGAGCCCGCAACTGCTCCGGCAGGGTCGCCGGCTGGTCGTAGGAGTAGTACTTCCACTCCCAAGCGTGACCGGCCGCAGCGTAGGCGTCGACCAGGCCGGCGATCACCGCATCGACATCGGCGTCGGTCAGGTCGCTCCAGGTCACCCCGCTCCACCCGTCGGCCGGAGACATGACCCGGACCGTCGCGGCGTCGCGCTGCACGACGCCACCGGGCCCAGGCTCCGGACGACGACGGACCTGCTCGTCGAAGGCGGCCAGCACCAGCTCACGATCCATGCCGACAGCTCCTCAGCTGGTGGCTGGCGACGGGGTCGCCTGCCACGAGGCGAACGTCGGCCATCGTCTCTCCACGACGACCAGCCCGAACAGCACCGCGGCCAACGCGCTGGTGGCGACGATTCCCGGGATGAGCAACGAGACGTACAGGAGGACCAGGAGCACGAGGACGGCGACCACCCGAGCGGCCCGGATCAGCCTCGCCATGACCCACCTCAGGTAGATCATCGACACGAGCATGAGGATCGTGCCGCCGTATAGGAGGTTGAGGTGGGTGAAGGTCATCGTCTCGCCGGGTCGGCTCACCATGTTCTCGAACCCCACGGCGATGGTGACGATCCCGCCGACGATGCCGAAGTGGCCATAGGCGAGGTGGCGTGACAGGACCACGTGCTCACGAACCCCCGCCAGAGCCGCGGTGATCGCGGCGTTGGCGTGGTCGAAGTACGTCCACCACAACAGGCAGATGACGGCGAAGCACACCCCGACGGCCAGCAGCTCGTCCGGTCGTACCGCGGTGCCCTGGCGGGCGAACGGGTAGCTGAGGTCGACGATCGACTCGCCCAGCGCGATGAGGACAAACAGGCCGTACCGCTCCATCAGGTGCCCGTGGTCGTAGTGGATCAGCCCGTGCTGCCGACCGAAGAACGCCACCATGCCCATGTCGATCAGGGCGGCGACGAGCCAGACCGTCTCGCGCGAGCTGTCGGGCACCAGCGCGCCCAGGACGACGATCGGCCCGATCAGGATGACGCTGAGACCCAGCGAGCTCGTCAGCTTCGCCTGGTACCGCGAGGCGTACCGTCCCCAGATCATGATCCGCGCAGCCCAGAACGCCAGCGCGAACTGCAGCCCACCGGTGTCGTAGGCCTGCGGGATGGCGATGGCCATGACGACCCCGCAGAGCCCGACGCCGAACAGCGTCACGCGGTCCCAGAGGGAGTCGTCGCCCAGCCGGTTACTCTGCAGCGAGGTCAGCACCCACGTGCGGTAGACCAACGCCAGGATGACGAACGCGCGGCCCAGCCCCCACCACTGGTGATGCTCCCCCAGCAGGGTGGCGACCTGGGTGACCGCGAGCACCACGACCAGGTCGAAGAAGCCCTCGGCCCAGGTGACGCGCTTGCCCTCGACGAACTCGGTCACACCCACAGAGTAGGAACGCGCCGCCGGTTCGTCACTCGTCCCATCGGACTACGCCACGTCGGTCGGCCCCATCGTGACCAGGAGAACGTCATGGTCGTCGTCGCGAAGACGCCGAGACCACCAGGGCATCCGGTGACGCCGTCAGCGAACGCGGTGTCGCCGATACGAGCAGCGCTCCTCCGACCAGGATCGGGAGGGCGAACCGCGCGACCTCGGCCACGCCGACCGAGGTCAGCATGAGGACCAGGTAGACGCCGAGCAGTCCGGCCGCCGCCTTGCCGACCCACCGCCGTTGCCACCCGGTGACCAGGGCCAGCCCGAGGACGACTTCGGCCGCGGTCGCCGAGATTGCGGTGACCTGCACCAGCCACCCCGGCAACCCGTGCAGCATCTCGCTGACGTTGTCGGTGAACGCCGACCAGCTGCCCCACCAGACTCCGGGGTCGCCGGGGCCGCCCAAAAGCCCGAAACGGTCGGCCACGGCACCGAGGAAGTCACATCCCACCGCGACCGAGGCCACCCAGCCCAGGACGATCGAAGCCTGCGCCCAACCCGCCAGCGTGGCGCCGGCCAACGCCACGACCACGATCGCCACGACCGTGGTGATCGGCCCGGGGACGACGCCGAGAGTGACCTCGACCCAGACGACGAGGACGACCCCGGCGGAGACCCACAGCAGCCCGCCGAGCCGACGGGACCGGTCCATCCATTCCATGGCTGCTCCTCGTTTAGTAAGGTTCCTTAGAGCAGCAGGATGATCGGACCACAAATAATAGTCAAGTACCTTACTGTCATCCCGTTAGCATCGGAGCATGGCCCCGACCCGCCCGGCGCGAGTGAACCCGTTCCTCGGCCGGCCGACGCCGTTGGGATCGCTGCTCACCGCGGCCGGCCAGCGGCTCGCCCAGGAGCTCAACACCGCCCTGGCCGACGCGGGGTACCCGGACCTGCGGGCAGCCCACGCGCCGGTGTTCATGGCCATCGACCCGGACGGCACCCGCGTGACCGAGCTGGCGGAGCGCACGAGGATGACCAAGCAGGCGGTCGGCGAGCTGGTTCGCCGCCTGGAGGATCGCGGCTACGTGGCCGTGACGGCGGATCCCGCCGATGCCCGGGTGAGGCGCGTGCGCCTCACCGACCACGGGTGGCAGGCCCTCGCCACGGGTGAACGGGTCATCGCCGAGTTCGACCGATGGCTCGAGACGTCGATCGGCGCCCAGCAGGTGACCCGGCTGCGGTCGACCCTGACCGCCATCGCAGACACGGCGGTGCCGGTCCGCCAGGAAGCGACCCCGGTCAGCCGGTCGTCGCGCGCAGGTAGCGCCCGAAATGCGGCACCGTGAACGCGATCCGGCCCCGCTCGCCGGAGTAGATCAGACCCTTCTTGAGCAGGGCGTCCCGCGCCGGTGACAGGGACTGCGGCTTGCGGTCCAGGTGCGCGGCCACCGCGGCGGTCGGGACGGAGTCGGGCTCCGGCTCGCTGGTCTCGGCCTCGGCGACCGCCGTCTCGGCCATGGCGCGCAGGTACTCGCGCTCCGCCGGCGTCGCCCGCTCGTAGCGCGACCCGAAGAACCCCACCCCGAGCTCGGTCTCCGCCTCCGGTGCCGCGACCCGGACGTCGTCCACCGCGACCGGCGAGCCGGCCGCCGCGTCCCAGACCGCCTTGCCATAGGCCTGGACGAAGTAGGGGTAGCCGGCGGTCATCGCATACAGCTCGGCGAGCGCCCCCGGCGTGAACTCGACGCCCTCCTCCCGCGCCGGCGAGACCAGCGCCTGGTCGGCGGCCGCCCGGTCGAGCCGGTCGATGCGGCTGTACCGGAACAGTCGCTCGCTGTAGGACTTGCTCGCGCTCAGCACGGCCGGCAGGTGCGGAAGGCCGGCGCCGACGACGACCACCGGCAGCCGGTTCTGGGAGAGCTCGTGGCAGGCCGCGCAGAGCGCCGACACGTCCTCGGGCCGCAGGTCCTGCATCTCGTCGACGAACACCGCGACCCCGCGTCCGAGATCGGCGGCGAGGCCACCGACGTCGGTCAGCAGCTCCACCAGGTCGATCTCCATGTCTCCCGAGTCGGCGCGGCCGGTCGTGGCCGGCACGTCGATGCCAGGGTTCCAGCGCTCCCGCATCCGCGCGCCGGCCCCGCCGTCGCGGGCCGCGAACGCCTTGACCGTGCCGAGCACCTCGTTCGACCGCGGGCTGCCCAGCTCGCGGATCGCCATGTGCAGGGCCGCGGCGAGCGGCCGTCGCAGGGGCTGGTCCGGGCGGGCCTCGAGCTTGCCAGTGCCCCAGTCGGCGCGTACCGCCGCCGAGCGCAACGCGTTGAGCAGCACCGTCTTGCCCACGCCGCGCAGCCCGGTGAGGACGACCGACCGCTCCGGGCGGCCGTGCGCCACCCGCTCCAGGGTCACGTCGAAGGCGGCGAGCTGCTCGTCGCGGCCGGCCAGCTCGGGCGGGCGCTGGCCGGCGCCCGGGGCATACGGGTTCCGCACGGGGTCCATGGATCGGACTGTATGCGCGTGTCTAGGGCGCACCCGAGATTGACCGATCGACCGGTAGGCGTGTCGTCACGAGAGGTCGAGCGGAATCCGGTGGCGGGTGTCACCGCGGGGTGGCACGGTTCGGCGCATGGCTTCCCAGACCAGCAACTTCTGCATCGACGCCGCCGACCCCTACGCGCAGACCCTCTGGTGGAAGGACGTCCTCGAGGACTTCCGGATGACCGACGAGGACCAGCACCCCGGCGACGAGGAGTGCGGGCTCGAAGGGCCCGACGGTCGCTACCTGCTGTTCCTCAAGGTCCCGGAGGCGAAGTCGGTCAAGAACCGGATGCACATGTGCCTGCGGCCCACCGATCGCACCCGTGACGAGGAGATCGACCGGCTGCTCGGCCTCGGCGCGACGCTGGTCAACGACCTGCGCAAGCCCGACCGCGGGTGGGCCGTCCTGGCCGACCCCGAGGGCAACGAGTTCTGCATCCTCATGCGCCGGTCCGACCTGCCCGCCGAGCTCCAGTAGGGCGCCGCACCTACGGTGGGGGGATGACGACGACGTCCGAGGCCCGGTCGGTTGCCGTACCCGGTGGCGACCTCGCCTACGAGGTCCTCGCCGGCACCACCGAACCGGTGCTCGCGATCCACGGGATCAGCAGCCACCGCCGGCTGTGGTCGTGGCTGCATGCCGAGGCGCCCGAGCTCACCCTGGTCACGCCCGACCTGCGGGGCCGGGCCGACAGTGTCGACGTCGAGGGCCCCTACGGGCTCGCCCGGCACGCCGACGACATGGCGGCGGTGCTCGACGCGCTCGGCCTGGACCGGGTCCCGGTCGTCGGGATGTCGATGGGTGGCTTCGTCGCCCTCACCCTGCGGCACCGCCATCCGGACCGCGTCGCCAGCCTGACCCTCGTCGACGGCGGGTTCCCGCTGACTCCGCCTCCGGGACTCACACCCGACAACGTCGAGGTCGCCTTCGCCGACCGGACCGGCCGCATGGGGCGACCCTGGGAGAGCGTCGACGCCTACCTCGAGTACTTCTGCTCGACCACCGGACAGCTGCTCGACCCCGAGGACCCACTGTTGCGGCACTACCTCGAGCACGACCTGCGCGATGGGCTGGTCCGGCTGTCCGCCGACGCCCTGGTCAGCGATGGGCGCGACACGTTCTTCAACGATGTGCCGTGGGAGGACGTCGGCGTGCCGGTCCGCTGGACGCACGCCGAGTGGAGCATCGGCCGCGACTCCGCCCCGATGTACCCCGCGGACGTCGTCGACCGGTATGCCACGCAGTGCGTCTCGGTCGTCGCCCTGGACGGTCTCGACCACGCCGGGGCGATCATGACTTCGCGCGGAGCCCAGGCCGCTGCGGCGCTGCTGCGCGAGGCCCTGGCGTGACGGTCGACGTCACGACGCCGCAGCTGCTGGAGGCCCTCTCCCGGACCATCCCCGAGCAGCGCCTCGTCACCGACCGCGACGTCGTCGCCAGCCTGTCCGCGGACGACGCCGAGTGGGCGCCAGTCGGTTCGGCCCTGGCCGCGCTGCGAGCCCGGTCCGAGGCCGAGGTGCAGGAGGCGGTCCGCGTGTGTGCCGACCTCCGCGTGCCGATCGTGCCACGAGGGCGCAGGTACCGGTCTCTCCGGCGGCGCGAACGCGGTCGACGGCTGCCTGGTTCTCGACCTCTCGAGGATGGACCAGGTCGTCGAGATCGACGCCGACAACCTCATCTGCGTCGTCCAGCCGGGCATCGTCAACGACGACCTCAAGGCGCTCGTGCGTGAGCAGGGCCTCTGGTACCCGCCGGACCCCGCGAGCGCCCCGTGGTCGACGATCGGCGGCAACGTCGCGACCAACGCCGGCGGCCTCTGCTGCCTCAAGTACGGCGTCACCCGCGACTACGTGCTCGGTATGCGGGCGGTCATGGGCGGTCCCGCCGGCTACGGCACCGCGGTCCGGCTGGGTCGCCGGACCGCGAAAGGCGTTGCGGGACTTGACCTCTGCGGCTTGATGGTCGGTTCGGAGGGGACGCTCGGAGTCATCACGGAGGTGACGCTGCGGCTGCGCCCGGCGCTCGCCGGCACGCCGCGCACCATCGTCGGCGCGTTCGACAACCTCGTCGACGCCGGCGTGGCGGTCGCCTCCGTCACGCGCCGCGGGCTGACCCCGTACGCGCTCGAGCTGCTCGACCGCGAGTGCCTCACCGCCGTCGAGGAGTGGAAGCACCTCGGGCTCGAGGCCGAGGCGCAGGTACTGCTGCTCGCGCGCGTCGACACCCCCGGTGAGGGCGGCGCCGACGAGGCCCGCGGCATCGTTGCCGCGTTCGAGGACGGCAACCCGCTGTGGGCCGTCGAGTCCAGCGACGACACCGAGGCGGAGGCGCTGTTCGCGGCCCGGCGCCTTGCCTACCCAGCGTTGGAGCGGCTCGGACCGGTCCTCACCGAGGACGTCTGCGTACCCCGCTCGGCGGTGCCGGCGATGCTGGCCCAGCTGCTCGACATCGCCAAGCGGCACGACGTCCGGATGGCCACCATCGCGCACGCGGGCGACGGAAACCTCCACCCGCTGCTGCTCACCCCGCCGGGCGACGACGCCGCTCGCGAGGCGGCGCAGGCCGCCTTCGAGGAGATGCTCGACGCCGCCATCGCCCTCGGCGGCACGGTCTCCGGCGAGCACGGCATCGGCCTGCTCAAGCGCGACGGGATGCACCGCGAGCTCGACCCCGCGTCGATCGCCCTGCAGCGGGCGGTCAAGGCCGCCATGGACCCGCTGGAGATCTTCAACCCCGGCAAGGTGTGGTGACGACGTGGCGGCCAAGAGCACCTCCGAGGAGTCGCGCGAGGGCGTCCCCCTCACCCACCTGGACGAGCCGCTGTTCGACGGCTCCGACGCCACCAAACGCGATCTGGTCGACTACGTCGAGCAGGTGGCCGACCGGATGGTCGCGCACCTGCGCAACCGCCCGCTGTCGGTGATCCGGGTCCGAGCCGGGCAGGCGCCGTTCATGCAGAAGAACCTCCCGAAGTACACCCCTGACTGGGTCCAGTCGGTCTCCATCTGGGCCGAGCGGCCCAAGCGCGACATCGCCTACGCGCTGGCCAACGACCGCCGGACGCTGATCTGGCTCGCCAACCAGCGGGCCGTGGAGTACCACCCCGGGCTGATGACCACCGACGACCCGGTCCACCAGACCCATCTGATCCTCGACCTCGACCCGCCCTCGGACGTCAAGCCGGAGAAGGGTTTCCGGCTCGCGGTGCAGGCCACTCTCCTGGTCAAGCAGGTCCTCGACGAGGCCGGGCTCGCCGGCGCCGCGAAGACCAGTGGGGCCAAGGGGATGCACGTGTTCGTCCCGCTCGCGCCGACCGACACCGTCGACGTCGCCGCCACTACCCGCGCGATCGCCGCCCGCGCCGAGAAGATCGACCCGCGGCTGGCCACCACCGCGTTCGTCGTCGAGGAGCGGCACGGCAAGGTCTTCGTCGACTCGACCCGGGCCGGCGGCGCGACGGTGATCACCGCCTACAGCCCACGGATCCGGCCGGGGGTGCCCGTGTCGTTCCCCGTCGGCTGGGACGACCTCGAGGTGGTCAGCCCGCGCGACTTCACCCTCACCACCGCGCCCGGACTGCTGGGCGACCGCGACGCGTGGGCCGACCTGATGCCCGAGCACCAGACCCTCCCGGCCGACCTGGTCGCCGAGGGGCACGAGATCCCCATCGCGCGAGTTCTCGCGATGCACGAGGGAAAGCGCCGCGCTGCGGCCAGGAGGACACCATGACCGTCCGGGAGCTCGACGACCTGCGCCTGCCCGACGGCCGGCGGCTGGCCCTCTGCGAGGTCGGTGACCCGTCCGGCGTGGTGGCTTTCTACTTCCACGGCACCGGCAGCTCCCGGCTCGAGACGGGGCTGTATGCGGACGCGGCCGCGGCTCATGGCGTCCGGCTGGTCGGCTGGGACCGTCCCGGCTCGGGCGGGTCGCCGGCCCAACCCGGTCGCACGCTGCTCGACGTCGTCGCCGACACCCAGGCCGTCGCCGACCACCTGGGGGTCGACGCGGTCCGGGTCGCCGGACTGTCCGGCGGCGGGTCCCACGCGCTGGCGCTCGCGGCGGCCGGGAGCCCCCTGGTCACCGGCGTGGTGGCCGTCAACCCCGGGCCGCCGGCCGAGGAGGACGTCCTGGTCGAGCTGCCCAACCAGGTCACGAAGTTCATCCGGCTCGCCCGCGACCGGCCGAAGGTCTTCGCCACCGTCGCGCAGGTCACGCAGTACCGCGGCCAGGGCAAGGTGGCCGAGATGATCGAGTCGATGCGGATGCGCGGGCAGCACCCTTCCGACGTCGAGGTGCTGCACCGTCCCGAGGTCTATGACGCCTTTCGCGCAGCGGCGGTCGAGGGCGGCCGCCAGCCACGGGCCTATGTGAACGAGGCCCTCATCATCTGGAACCAGCCGTGGGGCGTCTCGCTCGACGCGTTCCCCGTCCCCCTCGACGTGTTCGCCGGTGACGGCGACCTGTTCCGGGCGTTCAGCGAGGGGCTGGCCACGGCTGGAGCCACCGTCCACGTCTTCCCGGGCGGCCACGTCTCGGGGTTCACGCCCGAGGTCATGAACCAGGTCGTCGCCCTGCTGCGCCCCTGACTCCGGGCCAGGTCAGCACCAGCTGCCCTCCGGGCGGGGTCCGCCGCCACTGCGCGAGCACCTCGTCGAGCCGGGCCTGGATGCGGTCGCCGAGAGCGGGGTCGAGCTCCTCCGGAACCGGTCCGCGCCACCGTCCCCGCCCATCGACGAGCGACGCCAGCCGCTCGGACATCCCGACGTCGCCGGCTCCAGCCGACCCCAGCCGGCGAGACCGGCGCTGGTCAGCGGCCTTGTGGCGGTCGCCGGGAGCAGGGCGGAAGAACCCGCCAACCTCCCCTCCCGCGGCGACCTGACCGTAGATCCCGAGCGGCAGCCCGGCCTGCTCCTCGACCACGAAGTGCACCAGGTCGTGCGGGACCTCGGCGTGCCCCGGCCCCGGGCGTGGCCAGACGTCGGCCCCGACGTCCATGCGGGCATGGCGACGCACCCCGATGAGGTAGCGTCGGGCGTCGACCCGCTCGAAGACGACATCCATGGCCTCGACGCTACGACGCCCACGGTCCGCCTCACCACCGAGTTCTCTGCGGGGCCAGGCCGATCAGGAGAACAGTGCGCTGTAGCCGTTGAGGGCCGGCTGGCCGCCGAGGTGGGCGTAGAGGACCGTCGAGTCCGCCGGGATCTCCCGCCTCTCGACCAGGTCGATCAGCGCCGCCATCGACTTCCCCTCGTAGACCGGGTCGGTGATCATGCCCTCGGTCCGGGCGGCGGTGCGCATCGCGTCCAGCGTCGCCTCGTCGGGGATGCCGTAGGTGCCGGCGTGGTAGCGCTCGTCCAGCTCAATCTCGTCGTCCCGCAGGTCGCGGCCGAGCTCCAGGAGCGAGGCCGTGTTGCGGGCGATCCGGGCCACCTGGTCGCGCGTCTCGGCCGGCTTCGCCGACGCGTCGATGCCGAGGACCCGGCGCGGCCGGCCGCCGGCGTCGGCGATCGCGGCGAACCCGGCGACCATCCCGGCCTGGGTCGACCCCGTGACCGAGCAGACCACGACGGTGTCGAAGAAGACGCCCAGCTCGCGCTCCTGCTCCACCACCTCGTAGGCCCATCGGGCGAAGCCCAGACCACCGAGCGGATGGTCGGACGCACCGGCGGGGATCGCATACGGCGTGCCGCCCGAGGCCTTGACGTCGGCGAGCGCCTGTTCCCAGCTCTCCTTGAACCCGATCCCGAAACCCGAGCGCACGAGGCGGACGTCCGCGCCGGCCAGGCGGCTGAGCAGGATGTTGCCGACCTTGTCGTAGACGGGGTCCGGCCACTCGACCCAGCTCTCCTGGACCAGGACGCACCGGAGGCCCAGGTGCGCCGCCACCGCGGCGACCTGACGGGTGTGGTTCGACTGGACGCCACCGATCGAGACCAGGGTGTCGCAGCCCCGGTCAAGAGCGTCGGCCACGAGGTACTCGAGCTTGCGGGTCTTGTTGCCTCCGTACGCGATTCCCGAGTTGCAGTCCTCCCGCTTCGCCCAGACGCGGGCGCCGCCGAGGTGTTCGGTCAGGCGGTTCAGCGGATGCAGCGGCGACGGCCCGAACAGCAGGGGTCGGCGGGCGAACGACTCGATCGACATGGCCTCATCCTGCCCGCCGAGGTTCAGGCGCGAAGCCCGCCGTCCACGGTGATGCATTCGCCGGTGACGAAACCCGACGCCTCGTCGTCGAGCAGGAAGCGCACGGCCCCCAGGACGTCCCGCGGCGTGGCGATGCGCCGCATCGGGATCATGTCGAGGACGCGCCCGCGCTGCCCCGGCTGGTCCAGCGTGAGCCGGCCCAGCTCGGTCTCGACGAAGGTCGGCGCGACCGCGTTCACCCGCACGCCACGGGATGCCCACTCGACGGCGCAGACCCGCGTCACCATGAGCAGACCGGCCTTGCTGGCGGCGTAGGCGGCACGCTCGGGCAGCGCGGTGAGGCCGGCCACGGACGCAACCGTGACGATGCTCCCCGCCCCGCGAGCCACCATGAGCCGGCCCGCCGCCTGCACACAGGCGAACGCCCCGGTGAGGTTGGTGCCGACGACGGTCTCCCAGTCCTCGCCCGTCACGTCGAGGGCCGCGCCGAGGCGCTGCACGCCCGCGTTGACCACCATCCCGGTGATCGGTCCCAGCTCGTCCTCGACGGTCGTCATCGCGTCGGCCACGCCGGCCCAGTCGCGGACGTCGACCTCGACGACGGTGGACCGCCCACCGGCAGACCGCACCTCGTCCGCGGCCGCATCGAGGTCGGCGCGCACCCGCCCGAGGACCGCGACGTCCCACCCGTCGGCGGCCAGGCCGGTGGCCAGGCTGCGGCCGAGCCCGCGACCGCCTCCGGTCACCACGACGACCGGTCGGTCGGCGTTCACCACCGGGTTTCGAGCATGGGCGTCAGCTCCCGGACACTCGGGGAATCGGTTGTGGGGACGCGAGCCTAGCGGTCCGTGCATTCGTATGCGTAACATCGGACCCGGTCAGGAGAGTGAGCCCTTGGACGTGCTGGTGACAGGAGCGGGTGGCCGGATCGGCACCCACCTCACCCGACGTCTGCTCGCGGGTGGCCACCGGGTCCGGGCCCTCGCCGTGCCCGAAGACCCCCGGCTCGCCGCCCTTCATGACCTCGGCGCCGAGGTCGTCCTCGGGAACCTCACCGACCCCGGGTCCCTGGACGCCGCGACCGCCGACGTCGACGCGGTGTGTCACCTGGCCGCCGCCCTGACCCTGCACGGGTCGACCGACACGACCCTGGTCGACGTCAACCTACGCGGCACCTTCAACCTGCTCGACTCCGTCCGCCGGTCGGCCCCCGGGATCCATCGGTTCGTCTACGTCAGCAGCGACGCCGTCTACTGGCGCGGCCTGGGCACCGCCGAGTACCTGCCGGTCGACGAGCCGCACCCGCTGCACGGCGGCTCGGTCTACGGCGCCACCAAGGTGGGCGCCGAGCAGCTGTGCCGGGCCTTCTCGGCGACCTACGGCGTCCCCTGCGCCATCATGCGACCCACGGCCACGGCCGACCCGGCGGAGCTCGTCGACCGGTCGGGCGCCTTCGCCCGCCGGTGGTTCGTCCGGCCCGCGCTGGACTGGTATGCCCGGCGTTCCTCGCTCAGCCCAATCGAGCAGTCGGTGGTGGACGCGCTCGCCCCCCACGACGACGGCGCGGACCGGCTCTTCCTGCTCGTCGCGCCGGACGGCACCTCGAGCACGACCATGCTGACCGCCGCCGAGGACGCCGCCGCCGGTCTCGCCGCGATGATCGAACCGCCCGAAGCCGTTGACGAGGCGTTCAACATCGGGCCGGCCGAACCGCACGTCGAGCGCGACCTGGTCCGTTACCTGGGCGAACGGCTCGGTCTCGAGGTCGTCGAGATCCGTCACCCGGCCACCCGGCCGAGCTGGTACGTGACCAGCGCCAAGGCGACGACACTGCTCGGCTACACCCCGCATACCGACGCCTTCGCGATGGTCGACGCGGCCGGAGCCCTGCGATGACCGCGGCGACGATGACCCCGCCGGCGCCCGCCGATCCGGTCGAGCTGCTCGACGCCTGCGACGAGGCGGTGACCCGCGCCACCGGCTGGCTTCTGCAGCAGCTCCAGCCCGACGGCGCCATGGGTGACCCGGCCGACGGGTTCACCTACCACCGGGCGCCGTGGGCCCTGACGCTCGCGGGCCGGCACGACGAGGCCCATGCGGTCTGCGGCTGGATCCGCCGTACCCTCCTCACCGCCGACGGTGACCTGGCCGGTCCGGCCCGCCGGTCCACCGACGGATGGGCCTACCGGGACTCGTCGCTCGTCATCGGCGCGCACATGCTGCAGCAGTACGACCTGTCCCTCGGGCTGATGCCGAGCCTGCTGCGGTGGCAGGACCCGGTGTCCGGAGGCCTCGCCAACGACCTCACCCCGGTCGGCCCTAGCGACGAGATGGACGTCCCGTACGCCTGCGGCCCGGGTCTCGCCTGTCTCATCACCGGGGACCTCCCGGCCGCCCAGCGGGTGGCCGCGTTCCTCCGGTCGGTGTACGACGCCCAGGACCAGCTGCCCGAACGGTTCTTCGCCTTCTGGTCCCGGGAGCGCCAGGCGCCGATCCGGTTCGGGGACACCGGGTTTCAGGAACGGTTCGTCGTCGAGAACGCCAGCGACCGGATGCAGCGGTGGACGGTCGGCGGCATCGCCGCCGCCTTCCTCGGCCGTCTTCACCAGGCGCAGCCCGACCCCGACCTGCTCGCCCTGGCCCGCGCGTACCAGGCGTTCTCGATGGCCGCGACCGACGCACAGTTCCGGTACCCGTCGGCCTGCAAGAGCAGCTGGGGCGCCGCGGTGCTCTACGAGATCACGGGCGAGGACGCCTACCTCGACTGGCTGGGCCGCTACGCCCGGTGGTACCTCGCCGCCCAGGAACCGGCGGGCTACTGGCACCCCTGGGTCGAGCGGAACCGCGGGCAGGTCATCGAGATCACCCTCGAGTTCGTCGTGCACCTGGTGACGCTGACCGGCGCCGTCCGCGGGCGGCTCCCGCGACGGCGATCACCATTGACCTGAAATGACGTTCCATATACAGTGCCGAGACGCCTGGCATCGCTCGCAGCGAGAGGGACGCACATGAGAGCTTCACGGTTGAGGGCGGGAGCGCTCCTCACCCTCGGGATCCTGCTGACGGCGGCCTGTTCGTCGGGTAGCCCGTCCGGCACCTCGTCCAGCGGCGGCGGAGGAGGTGGGACGCATACGACGCTCAACGCCGTCATGGCCCAGGAGGCGACCGAGCTGAGCCCGCTCACCGCCACCCAACAGGGCAAGGCGCAGGTGTTGAGCCTGCTCGGGACGCCGCTGCTGCAGTCCGACGACCAGGCCAAGATCTTCTCGAGGCTCCTGACGTCGTGGGACATCGCCGGCGACGCGAAGAGCGTCACGCTCACAATGAAGCCCAACCTGAAATGGAGCGACGGTCAGCCGATCACGGCGAAGGACATCGTCACCACGCTGAACATCTACCTCGACTCCAACGTGTCGGCCAGCGCCGGCCGCATCGGCGGCGTCGAAGGTCAGGACGCCGTGACCAAGAAGACCGCCACGACGGTCTCCGGGGTGACCTCGCCGGACCCCTCGACCGTCGTCGTCAAGCTGGCCTCGCCGAACGTCGCGTGGACCGCGAACATCGCGGCGGTGGCGTTCAACCTGCCGCTCCTGCCCGACCACGTCCTCGGCACGGTGGCCCACGACCAGCTCAAGGACAACGCCTACTTCAAGACCTACCCGGTCAGCAGCGGACCGTTCAAGCTGACCGCGTTCTCCCAGGGCCAGTCGGCGCAGTTCGTCCGCAACGACCAGTACTTCGGGACCAAGCCCTACTTCGAGAAGGTCAACCTCAAGGCCCTGGCGACCGACGTCACATCGGCGCAGCTGCAGACCGGTGAGACCGACTTCATCTTCCCGGTGGACCCGGCCGACGTGCAGCGGATCTCGGCCATCGACGGGGTGGCCGTGCAGTCCCACCAGGGCGTCGCGCCCGAGCTGCTGGCCCTCAACTACGCCAGCCCGAAGCTGAAGGACCCGAAGATCCGCCAGGCGATGATCTACGCCATCGACCGGGTGAACATCTGCAAGCAGGTCCTCGCCGGCCAGTGCACGACGCCGCTGACCAACATCCGGCAGATCAGCCCGACCTGGTCGATCCCGACCACCGGCGTGACGTCCTACGACTACAACCCGGACAAGGCCAAGCAGCTGCTCAGCGAGGCCGGCTGGGACCCCAACACCCAGCTGATCCTGCTCACCCGCACCGGACGCAGCTACGTCGACAAGGCGATGACCATCGTGCAAGGCCAGCTCGCGGCCGTCGGGGTCAAGGTGACCTTGCAGAACGTCGACACCGGTCAGCTGCTCGACACCTGGAAGAAGCAGGACGACAGCTGGCAGGCCGCGTGGAACAGCGGCGCCGACTTCACCCTCGACCCGATCGCCATGCAGACCTACGCGCTGTGCTCGGCGCGGTACCCCGCCGGTGGCAACACCAGCCAGTACTGCAACCCGGACGTCGACGCGCTCTTCGCCAAAGGCGTCACGCAGACCAACCAGGACGAGCGGGCCGCGACCTACAAGGACGTCTTCACCCGGCTCCAGCAGGACCCGTCGGAGATCTACCTCTACGTCGTGAACTCCATCTCGGCGTTCAACAAGAAGATCACCGGGGTCAAGGCGCACGGCAACCTGTCGCAGCCGTACTGGAACATCGAGGAGTGGAGCTGGCAGGGCTGAGTCGCCCGCCCGGGTGGCGCTCGCCGTACAGGCCGAGGACGCTCGGGTCGAGCATCCGGCGTCGTCGTCCATCGGGGAGGTGAGCAGCTCGTGCTGGCCTTCGTCACCCGGCGGATCGGCATCGCGATCCCGGTGCTGTTCGGGATCATGCTGCTCGGCTTCGTGTTCGTGCACATGCTGCCCGGCGACCCGGTCCAGCTGCTCATCAGCCCGGACCAGCTGACCGGACCCGACTCCGCCGCATACCTGGAGGCGGCCCGGCAGGAGCTGGGACTGGACAAGCCGTTGCCGGTCCAGTTCCTGCTGTGGGCCAAGGACGTCGTCACCGGCAACTTCGGGATGTCGTATGCGCAGCGCGTGCCGGTCACCGAGGTGATCGGGCCGCGGTGGACCGCGACCGTGACCCTGGCGCTGTCCGCGGTCGTCATCGCGCTGGTCGTCGGCGTCCCCGCCGGGGTGGTCTCGGCGCTGCGGCAGAACACCTGGGTCGACTACACCTCGGCGACGGTGAGCATGCTGGCCATCTCGATCCCGGTGTTCTTCCTCGGCCTGCTGGCCATCTACGTCTTCGCCATCGTCCTCGGCGTGCTGCCGTCCGGCGGGATGAACACCCTCGGCGAGCAGTCGTTCGCCGACTCGCTCCGACATCTGATCCTGCCCGCCTGCACGCTCGCCGCCGTCCTCGTCGGGCCGTTCGTCCGCTATACGCGGGCCAGCCTGCTCGACGTGCTGCGGCAGGACTTCATCACGACGGCCGAGGCCAAGGGCGTCCCGCAGACCCAGGTCGTCGTGTCGCACGGGCTGCGCAACGCGCTGATCCCGCTGGTGACCGTCCTCGCGGTGCAGGTCCCGGCGCTGCTGGCCGGGACCGTCATCACCGAGACGATCTTCTCCTGGCCCGGGCTGGGCAAGGCGACGCTGGACGCGATCAGCGCCCGGGACTACCCGGTCATCCTCGCCGTCGTCCTGCTCAGCGCCGTGCTCGTCATGGTGTTCAACCTGCTGGCGGACATCGCCGCCGCCCTGCTCGACCCGAGGATCCGGCTGTGACCGACCGCCCCTCGATGCCGTCGACGACGACCGACCTGCTGGCCACCGGTCCGACCGACGTCGACCTCCTGGACCGTGGCGACGACGACGGGACCACGTCCGCCGACCCCGGTCTCCCCGCTGCGGATGGCGATGCGCCGGTTCCGCCGGCACCGGCTGGCGCTCACCGGGCTCGTCGTGCTCGTCCTGCTCGTCCTCGTGGCGATCTTCGCGCCGCTCCTCGCGCCCTACGACCCCAACCAGGTCGACCTGGCCAGCTTCCAGCAGCCGCCGAGCGCCGCGCACTGGCTCGGGACGGACTCGGCCGGCCGCGACGTGCTCAGCCGGCTGATCTACGGGACCCAGGTCTCCCTCACGGTCGGGGTCGCCGCGGCCATCTCGGCCGGCGTCCTCGGCTTGGCGCTGGGGCTGCTGGCCGGCATCCTCGGCGGCAAGGTCGACACGGTGATCATGCGGATCGTCGAGGTGTTCCTCTCGTTCCCGTCGCTCATCGTCATCATCCTGCTGGTCTCCATCCTCGGCCCGAGCATCACGACGATCGTGCTGGTCATCGCCGTCTTCGAATGGCCGACGGCGTGCCGCATCGTGCGGCAGATGGCGCTCACGCTGCGCGAGATGGACTTCGTCCTCGCCGCGCGAGCCATCGGCTGCAGCAAGCTGCGGATCATGACGCGCCACATCGTCGGTGGCGTGGTCTCCCCGCTGACCGTCGTCGTCACCCTCCTCAGTGCCCAGGCGATCCTTCTCGAGGCGGCGCTGTCCTTCCTCGGCCTCGGCGTGACCCAGCCCCAGGCCAGCTGGGGCGGCATGCTCCAGCGCGCGCAGTCGCTGACCATCCTCGAGTCGATGCCGTGGCTCTGGCTGCCGCCGGGCATCGCCATCGCCGTCACCGTCCTCGCCATCAACTTCGTCGGGGACGGGCTGCGCGACGCGCTCGACCCCCGGCAGCAGATGTGAGCGCCCGAGCGATGGCCGCGCCGCCGAGAGCCCGTCCTGTCGGTCCGCGACCTGCGGACCGGCTTCGTCATGGACACCGGGACGGTCGAGGCCGTCCGCGGCGTCGGGTTCGACCTGTACCCGGGCGAGATCCTCGGCCTGGTGGGCGAGTCGGGTTCGGGCAAGAGCGCACTGGCCAGCTCGATCCTCGGGCTGCTCCGGTCGCCGCCCGCGTCGGTCACCGGGGGGCCGGTGTCGTTCGGAGGACGGGACCTGCTCCACGAGTCACGGTCGTCGCTGCGCCGGATCCGCGGCGAGGAGATCGCGATGATCTTCCAGGACCCGATGACCTCGTTCAACCCGGTCCGCAGCATCGGCCAGCAGATCTCCGAGGCGATCCGGGTGCACCACAAGGTCAGCCGCAACGCGGCCCGGACCCGGACCATCGAGCTGCTGCGCCTCGTCGGGATGCCCAGCCCCGAGGTGCGCTACAAGCAGTTCCCGCACGAGTTCTCCGGCGGGATGCGGCAGCGGGCGATGATCGCCATGGCGATGGCCAACGAGCCCAAGGTCATCATCGCCGACGAACCGACCACCGCCCTCGACGTCACCGTCCAGGCGCAGATCCTCCAGGTCCTGCAGACCGCCCAGGCCGAGACCGACTCGGCGATCCTCCTCATCACCCACGACCTCGGCGTCATCGCCGAGCTCGCCGACCGCGTGATCGTCATGTATGCCGGTCGGATCGTCGAGTCGGCGTCGGTGTTCGACCTCTTCGCCGAGCCTCGCCACCCGTACACCCTCGGGCTGCTCGCCAGCCTGCCGCGGGTCGACGCCGACACCGACGAGCTGGTCGCCATCCCCGGCCGACCGCCCAGTCTCAGCCCGCCGCCGCGGGGCTGCGCCTTCCGGGCCCGATGCGAGCTGAGCCGCGGCCGAGACCGTTGTCGCGACGAGGACCCGGCGCTGCTGTCGGTTGCGGAGGGGCACCTCAGCGCTTGCCACTTCTCCGACGAGCTGGCCCGACCGGTCGACGCCGAGACTCCGACCGAGGTGCCCGGATGACCGCCGTCGAGGCCACCTCGTCGCGTCCGCGCCTGGAGCGCGGCGCCGAGCTGCTCCGCGTCGAGGACCTGTCGGTCCACTTCCCGATCCGGTCGCGAGTGATGCGCCGGACGAGCGGCACGATCCGCGCGGTCGACGGGGTGGACCTCACCCTGGCCGCGGGCGAGACCCTCGGGCTGGTCGGCGAGTCCGGCTGCGGGAAGTCGACCACCGGACAGGCGATTCTCCAGCTGATCCCGCCGACGTCCGGCCGGGTGCTGTTCCGCGGCGAGGACCTCACCGCGATGAGCCGGCAGGAGCTGCAGCCCTACCGGCGGGAGATGCAGATCGTCCTCCAGGACCCGTTCTCGTCGCTCGACCCGCGGATGACGGTCGGGCAGATCATCGCCGAGCCGCTCGCCGTGCACGGCCTCTACCGGGGCGCCGCGCGACGCCAGCGGGTCGCCGAGCTGATGGACCTCGTCGGGCTGCCGCCCGCGCTCGCCGCCCGGTTCCCGCACCAGTTCTCCGGCGGCCAGCGCCAGCGGATCGGCATCGCCCGCGCCCTGTCCCTGGACCCGCAGCTGCTGATCCTCGACGAACCCGTATCGTCGCTCGACGTCTCGATCCAGGCCCAGATCGTCAACCTCCTGAAGCGGTTGCAGGAGGAGCTGTCCCTCGCCTACCTCTTCATCGCTCACGACCTCGCGGTGGTGAAGCACCTCTGCGACCGGATCGCCGTGATGTACCTCGGCCGGATCGTGGAGACCGGCACCGGCGCGGAGGTCTACGAGAACTGCACGCACCCTTACACGCAGTCCCTGCTGTCGGCGATCCCTCGCCCCGACCCCACGCTGCGGGGTCGGCGCCAGCGGGTGGTCCTCGTCGGTGACCTGCCGAGCCCGGCGAACCCGCCGTCGGGCTGCCGGTTCCGCACCCGGTGCTGGGCCGCCCAGGACCGCTGTGCCGAGGAGGAGCCGGCGCTCGTCGACCGGTTCGGCGACGGTCATCCGTCCGCCTGCCACTTCGCGAGCCACGACCTGATCCGCGACTACCGACCCGCCGACCCGCCTTCCGACCCGCCGTCCGACGCGCTGGGGACCTCGACGTGACCCGGCCATCGGCCAGCCGCCCCGCAGGTCCGGCGGACCACGAGGCTCGGCGGCAGGACGACCTCGACCGGGTCGTAGTCCGGGCCATTGGTGATCCGGTCCACGAGCAGCTCGACCGCGAGACGGCCCATCTGCGCGACCGGTTGGCGCACGGTGGTCAGGCCGATCGGTCGCAGCGCCGCGACCGGGACGTCGTCGAAGCCGACGACGGCGACGTCATCGGGGATCCGCAGACCCAGGTCCAGCGAGGCGTCCATCACGCCGAGGGCGATCAGGTCGTCCGCGCAGATCAGCGCGGTCGGCCGCGACCGGCCGGCCAGCGCGGAGGTCGCGACGGCGTAGCCGTGACGCCAGGTGAACTCGCCGTCGACGACGTCCTGCGCCCGGAGCGCGCACCCGAGGTCGCGAAGGGCGGCCCGGACGCCGGCCAGCCGGTCGGCGTTGGTCGACGCCGACGCCAGACCCCCGACGAACCCGATCCGGCGGTGCCCCAATCCGACGAGATGCTCGGCGACCAGCCGGCCCGCACCGACGTTGTCGAGGTGCACGGAGTCCAGCCGCTGGCCGGTCATCCGGCGGTTGACGGTGACGAGCGGGACACGGTCCAGTCCGCGTCGCGCGATGGCGGCCGCGCTGTCGCGCAGCGGCGAAGTGAGGATCGCGCCGTCGACCTGCTGCTCGATGAGCAAGTCGAGCAGGGACAGCTGCCGGTCCTCGCGCTCCTGCGTGTTGCCGAGGACGACGGTGTAGTCGTGCTCGGCCGCCGCCGCGACGATGCTCTCGATCATCTCCGGGTAGAACGGGTTCGTGATGTTGGAGACCACCAGCCCGAGCAGGTGGCTCCGCCCGGTGATCAGCGTGCGGGCGGCAGCGTTCGGGCGGTAGCCGAGCCGGGACATGGCATCCTCGACGCGCGCTCGAGTCGACTCGCTGATCCGTGGGTCGTGGCTCATCACCCGCGAGACGGTCGACTGAGAGACGCCCGCGAACCGGGCGATGTCCCAGCCGCTCGGCATCCGGCGGCCCCCGACCCGGCGCTCGCCGGGTGGGTCGGCCGTCCCGTCACGGTCGCCGTCGCTCATCGCCCGCTCCGGCTCCCCTCGGCGCTCGTCCACCCCAGCCGGACCTCGTCAGGATAGGTTCATGCATACGTACCCACAACCGCGCGGACCGGAAACGGACGCGACCCAGCCCCTCACCGACCGGGTCGACGCGCTCTGGCCCCGCTATCGAGACGCGCTGCGCGACCTGGTCCGGATTCCTAGCGTGCTCGGCGCGGAGACCCCCGCCCAGCACCTGGTGGCGTCGCTGGCCGACGCGGCCGGGCTCGACGTGGACGTGTGGGACGTCGACCCCGCCGACCTCGCCCGGGACGAGCGCTACGCACCGGTGGACGGCGGCGGCGACATCCGTCCCAACGTGACCGCCGTGCTTCCGGGCCGGGGAGGCGGCCGGTCGATCGCCGTGTCCGGCCACATCGACGTGGTCAGCCCCGAGCCCCGGAACCAGTGGACGCACGACCCCTTCGGCGGCGACGTCGTCGGTGACCGCCTCTACGGACGCGGCGCCCTGGACATGAAGGGCGGTCTGGTCGCGGGCCTGCTGGCCGTGCACGCGGTCCGCGAGGCCTACGGCGCCCTGGCCGGCGACGTCTGGTTCGAGTCCGTCATCGAGGAGGAGTGCAGCGGCAACGGAACGCTGGCCGCACGCCGCCACGGTCCCGCCGTCGATGCCGCGCTCATCCCCGAGATCAGCGGCGAGGACGTGCAGGTCGCCAACACCGGTGTCGTGTGGTTCGAGCTGACGGTTATCGGCAAACCGGCCTACGTCGGCCTGGCCGGCGAGTCGGTCAACGCGGCCGACGTCGCGATCGACCTGGCCCGCGCGCTGCGCACGCTCCCGGACGCCTTCAACGCCGCCCCGCGCCACCCTGTCTACGCGCACGTCGAGCGCCCCTACACCCTCAACCTCGGCGTCCTCTCCGGTGGCGACTGGCCGTCGAACGTCCCCCTCGAGTGCCGGATCGGGGCCCGGCTGTCGTTCCCGCCGGACTGGCCGGTGGAGCGTGCGCAGCAGGCCGTGGTCGAGGCCGTCGACGCGTATGCGGCGTCCGACCCGTGGCTCTCGTCCGCACCACCACGGTTGCGATGGAACGGTTTTCGCGCACATGGGTTCACCATCGAGCCCGACCACCCCCTGGTCCGGCTCCTGAGCGCCAGCGTCGAGCAGGTCACCGGTAGCCCCGCCCGGCTGTCGCCGATGTTCGGGACGGCGGACGCCCGCTACTTCGCGGACGACGGCATCCCCGCGGTCTACTTCGGGCCGGCCGGAGGCGGCATGCACGCCCCGGACGAGTGGGTCGACCTGCCCAGCGTCCACCGGGTGGCCCACGTCCTCGCCCGGACGATCGTCGCATGGTCCGGCGGGAGCTGACCGATGCCCACCGTGGTGCACGTGGAGAACGTCGGGGTGCTCGCTCCGTACGACCGGGAGCACGCCGCGCTGGCGGCGGCCGGCGCGGACCTGAGAGTGGTCCGCTGCCGCGACGGTGCCGACCTGGTCCGCCAGGCCGCCGACGCCGATGTCCTGTGGCTCGAGTGGCGTCCGGAGATCACGCGCGACGTCCTGACCGCGCTGCCCCGGGTGGGACTGGTCATGCGGTGGGGCGTGGGCTACGAGCAGGTCGACGTGGCCGCGGCGACCGAGCTCGGGGTCGCCGTGGCCAACTCGCCGGCCCACTGCACCGAGGACGTCGCCGAGCACACCTTGGCCCTGATGCTGGCCGTGACCCGGCAGGTCGTGGTTGGTCAGCGCACCCTCACCGACGGCGGATGGGGTGTCCCGTCGGTGGCCCACCGACGACTCCGGGGCAGTGTCGTCGGCATCGTCGGCCTCGGCCGCATCGGCCGGCGGGTGGCCGAGCTGTGCGCCGCGTTCGGCGCCGAGGTGCTCGGACACGATGCCGTCGCCCAGGACGTGCCCGGCGTCCGGCGGGTCGGCCTGACCGAGCTGCTGCGGCGCTCCGACATCGTCAGCCTGCACGTCCCCACCACGCCGGCCACGGCTCGTCTCATCGACGCCGCAGCGCTCGCGCTGATGCGCGACGACGCCGTCCTCGTCAACACCGGACGCGGTGAGGTGGTCGACGAGGACGCGCTCCTCGCCGAGCTCCGGGCCGGCCGCCTGTGGGCGGCCCTGGACGTCTTCGCCCACGAGCCCCTGCCCGCCACCGACCCGCTGCGGTCCGCGCCCCGCGCGGTGCTGACCCCGCACAGCGGAGCGAGCTCGGCCGCCAGCGTCGCGCAGCTGCGCGAGGCGATGTGCGCGACGACCCTGGAGTGGCTCGCCACCGGCTGGGCCAAGGCGGTCGTCAACCCCGACGTCCGGGAGCGGCGACGGGCGCAACCCGCGTGGGCCGGGGAGCCCTCCCGTGCCGACTGACCCGTCGCATACGCCCTGGGGTGCGCCCGACGACCTGGACCCGATGGTCGCCGCCTACGTCCGGTCCGGCAGCGTGACCGGTCTGACCGTCGAGCTCAACGAGCGAGCCTGGGCTCGATGGTCGATCCGCCCCCGGATGCTCCGCGACGTCACGCACGCCGACGCCGGCGTCACCGTCCTCGGGCAGCACCTGCCGCATCCCGTCCTCGTCGCGCCGATGTCGGGACTCTCCTGGCTCGACCCGGGCGCCGAGACCGCTTGCGCCGCAGGCGCTTTCGCCGCGGGTGCCGGGTTCTGCCTGACGTCGGGGAGCTCGCGGACCGTGGCCGAGGTCGCCGCGGCGAGCGGTCCGTTCCTCCAGCAGATCTATCTCTGGGAGGACCGCGACCGGATGCGGCCCTTCGTCGAGACGGTCGTGGCGGCCGGCGCCCTGGGCTTCCTCCTCACGGTCGACTCGCCACCCCAGGCCGCCCGCTACGGGTTCCGAGGGCGGATGAGCGGTCTGTCGCCGGTCGAGTCCCCGAACTTCGACGGCGGCCGTCCGCCGCCGGGCTCACCGGCGGACACCGGGCCGGCGGACATCCGCTGGCTCCGGGAGGTCAGTGGTCTGCCGGTCCTCGTCAAGGGCATCCTGCGCGGTGACGACGCCGTGGTCGCCCTCGACGCCGGTGCCGCCGGCGTCGCCGTGTCCAACCACGGAGGCCGTCAGATCGACGGCTCGGTGACGACCGCCGAGGCGTTGCCCGAGGTCGTCGAGGCGGTCGCGGGACGCGGGCCGGTGCTCGTCGACGGGGGGATCCGGCAGGGCGAGGACGTCGTCCGGGCGCTCGCGCTCGGCGCCGACGCCGTGCTGGTCGGCCGCCCGGTCGCCTGGGCGCTGGCCCACGGCGGCGCCGACGGGGTACACCGACTGCTCGCTGCCCTCGCCGAGGACGTGGTCGCCCAGATGGCCCTCTGCGGGGCGGCGACGACGGCCGACCTCACCCCGGACCTCGTGCGCTGGCGCAGCTGGGACTGACGGTCAGAGGCTGACGGCCTCGAACCGCTCGTCCGGGTTCGCGATGGCGTCCTGCTGCGCGACGAGCGCCATCTCCTCGAGCCCGGCCTCGTGGGTGGCCGCCAGGACGGCATACATCGTGGCGGCGGTTCGCGACAGGGCGGTCCGAGGGCCGTCGGTGAGGGTATGCGCGAGGAAGACGGCCGCCGTGACGTCGCCACCGCCCCGCACCGTCATCGGCAGCAGCGGCGTGGAGACCAGCCACCTCCCTTCGGGGGCGGAGCAGAGCATCTGGATCTCGCCCTCGGGGGTGTCCGCGGTGAGCACGCTGGTCACGAGCACCGTCGACGGGCCCATTCGGTGCAGCTGCTCCGCCGCGGCCACGACGTCGTCCACCGTCGTCACCGGGCGGCCGGTGAGGAACTCCAGCTCGAACTGGTTCGGGGTGACGATGTCCGCGGCGGGAACGACCTGGTCCCGCAGGTACTCGGGGATCCCGGCGCGCACGAAGAACCCGCGACCGACGTCCCCCATGACCGGGTCGCAGCAGTAGACCGCCGCCGGGTTGGCTGCCTTGACCCGCGCGACCGCGTCGAGGATGACCTCGCCGACCGCCTCGGCGCCCTGGTACCCGGAGAGCACCGCGTCGATCGTGGGAAACGCGCCCCGGTCCTCGACGCCGTTGATGACCTCGCGGACGTCGTCCGGAGCGATCAGCGGCCCCCGAGTCTCGCCGTACCCGGTGTGGTTGGAGAAGGTGACCGTGAGCACGGGGTAGACGTCGTGGCCGAGCCGCTGGAGCGGGAAGACCGCGGCGGAGTTGCCGGCGTGCCCGTAGGCGACGTGCGACTGGATCGAGAGGATGCGCATACCGGAGGCCGAGAGCCAGGCTCAGATGACCCGAGCCGGACCAGCGCCGTCGGCGACCATCGGCTTGCCGGCGGCGTCCCAGGCCTGCATCCCCCCGGCGACGTTCACGGCGTCGATGCCCTGCTGGGACAGCCAGGCCACGACGCGGCCGGACCGGTTCCCGCTGCGGCAGACCACGGCCAGCGGGCCGTCACCGAGCGGCAGCTCCTCGATCTGCCCTGGCAGGTCGCCCATCGGGATGAGCACCGCATCCGGCGCGTGACCGGCCAGCCACTCGTTCCGCTCGCGGACGTCCACCATCACGGCGTCGTCGGGCAGGTCGGAGACGGAGACGACGGGGACGTTCGGCTGCATGGACATGGGGCCCATTCTGGCAAACCCCGCCGGGTCGCCCTACTTGAGGAGTCGGGACATCCGCCGGTCGGCCAGCGGCTTGCCACCGGTCTGACAGGTCGCGCAGTACTGGAGTGAGGAGTCGGCGAACGACACCTCGCGCACGGTGTCGCCACAGACGGGGCAGGGCTGGCCGGTACGGCCATGCACGCGCATACCCTCCCGCTTGGCGTCCTTGAGCTCCGCCGCCGGCTTTCCCGACGCGGCGACGACCGCCCCGGCGAGGGTGTCGCGCAGGGCGGCGTAGAGGCGTTCCACCTCCGACGGCTTGAGCGAGCCGGCGATGGCGAACGGGGACAGCTTGGCCACGTGGAGGATCTCGTCGGAGTAGGCGTTGCCGACGCCGGCGAGGAACTCCTGGTCGCGCAGCAGCCCCTTGATCTGGGTGCGGCGGCCCTCGAGCATCCCGGCGAACGTCTCCTCGTCGAAGCCGTCGGCCATCGGGTCGGGGCCGAGCCGCGCGATGCCGGGTACCTCGTTCACATCACGGACGATGTAGGCCGCGAGCGACTTCTTCGTGCCGGCCTCGGTGAGGTCGAACCCCGCCCCGTCGGAGAACCGGACTCGCAGCGCAATCGGCCCCTTGCCCGGCCGCATCACGGTGTGCGGCAGGGCCTCCGACCAGCGCAGCCAGCCGGCGCGGGCCAGGTGGAACACGAGGTGGATGCCGTCGACGTCGAGGTCGAGGAACTTGCCGTGCCGCGCCCAGCCGTCGACCATCCCGCCCGCGAGCGCGGTCGGCGGCGGGTCGAAGGTCTTGAGCACCGAGAAGGACGCCAGCTCGACGCCGGCCACGGCGAGGCCGTCCGTCCGCTCGGCGAGGAAGTCGACGAGCGCCTGGACCTCGGGCAGCTCCGGCACGGCGCCATCGTCTCACTGGGCGCCGACCCAGCACGGACACACCCACCGCCAACAACTCCCCACGTGCGCAGTTGTCGACAGCCCCTGTCGGGAATGTCGGTTAAGTGGCCACCACGTGCGCGAGTATCGACGCGGGGGCCCGGGGGCTGCCCGGATGGCGAGACGCTCAGGCCTCGGTGGCGACGCCGACCTTGCCGGCGTTGCGGAGGATCTCGAGGAGGCCGTAGCCGTCGGGGGCGTAGTAGACCGGCACCTCGCGCGGGCGCCGGGTGGTGCGCGGCTGCAGCTCCTCGTTCGACACGGGCAGACCGTGGGAGAGCACCTGCTCGGTCGGGGTGAGCTGCCGGATCGCGATGACGTCGACGATCTCGGGACGGGCCTCCGCGAAGTCCTGGTAGATCTTCGGGTCGTGCTGGCCGTCGTCACCGACGAGGAACCAGCGGATGCCGGGGAAGTCCTTGGCCAGCCGGTCGAGCGAGGCGCGCTTGTGCTCCTGGCCGCTGCGGAACCAGCCGGTGTTGGTCGGCCCCCAGTCGGTGAGAAGGAGGGGGCCGACGGGGTACCCGTGGCTGCGGAGGAACCGGTTGAGCGTCGGCGCGGTGTTCCAGGCGCCGGTCGAGACGTAGACGATCGGCGCGCCGGGATGCTCGGCCAGCAGCTCGCGGTACATCGGGGCCATCCCGGGGACGACGCGGCGAGCGCCCTCGTGCTTCACGAACGTGTTCCAGGCGGCGATCATCATCCGGGGCAGCGTCGTGGTGATCACCGTGTCGTCGATGTCGCTGACCAGGCCGCTGGTCACGTCCGGGCCGACCACGACCACCTCGGCCTCGATGTCGATGGCGCCCTGTGCGGAGATCGTCACGCGATGCCAGCCCGGCTCCAGTCCGTGGTCGCGGAATGTCGCGTCGATGTGCCCGGAGCGGTCGCTGCGCGTGTGGAACGTCCGGCCGTTGACGGCCACCGAGACGGGGACGCCCATGGCCGGGGCGGTGACGAACGCCCGCCAGCCTCGGTCGCGCAGGAACGGCGAGCGCATACCGCCGTAGGTGGGGTCCGGCTCGTCGCTGTCGCCGCCCTCGTCGCGTGCTCGACCGAGGAGGACCCGGCCGAAGACCCGGATGAACGCAGGTGAGCCGTAGCCGACGTGTCCGATGATCCGGTTCTCCCAGCCCCGGCGACGTAGTCCACGCTCCAGCTGACGGTGCCACGTGTCCTCGACGAGCGCGGCGACGTGCGGGCGCGACATGGCGTCAATCTATGGCACCCAGGCACCGCCCACCCGTCCGAAGACCGGTGGGCGGGCACTCGGGTGTCAAGCGGGTGTCAAGCGGGTGTCAGGCGGAGTGGAGCGCGTGGCGGACGGCGCCGGTGCGGGCCGTGCCGGCCGGAGTCGAGCTCGATCGGGTACGCGTGGAGGCGGCGTCGCGGGCTCCGGCGGCCCGCAGCTCGTCGAGGACCCGGAGGGTGTCGCGGTCACGGACGCGGTCGCGACGGTCGGAGGCGCCGAGGTCGGCGCCGAAGGGGGCGTGGCCCAGGCCGCTCTCGCGGCGGTGGGTGCGCTCCAGGAGGCCGACGACGAGGGTCGCGAGGGCCGCGACCACGACGACGACACCGGCGGTGTTGGCGATGCTGGCGAGGAGTTCAGTGGTCATGGCAGTAATCATGCGCTCGTCGACTTCCCGCCATAAGTGGCAGACAGGACACCTATCGACAAATTCCTGCCAATCGTGCGATCATCGCCCGTATGCCCCTTCACACGGTCGCTGTCCTCCTCGCCGACCAGGCCGCCGCCTTCGAGTTCGGAGTGGTCCACGAGGTCTTCGGGCTCGACCGCACCGCCCAGGGCGTGCCCTCGTTCGACTTCCGGGTCTGCGCCGAGCACCCGGAGCGGCCCGTCGACCTGCTCAACGGACTGTCCCTCAACGTGCCCTACGGGCTGGAGGCCCTCGAGGGGGCCGACCTCGTCGCCGTCCCGGCCACCAAGCTGCGCGAGTTCTCCCCCACCATGCTCGACGCGCTGCGACGCGCCCACGCCGCCGGCGCCACCCTCATCTCGGTCTGCAGCGGCGCCTTCGTCCTCGGGGCGGCCGGGCTGCTCGACGACCGTGACTGCGCGACCCACTGGATGAACGCCGATGAGCTGATGGCCGCCTACCCGCGGGCCCGGGTGAACCGTGACGTGCTCTTCGTCGACGACGGCGACATCGTCACCAGCGCCGGCACCGCCGCGGGGATCGACGCCTGCCTGCACCTGGTCCGACGCGAGCTGGGCGCCGCGGTCGCCACGACGATCGCGCGAAGGATGGTCGTCCCACCGCAGCGCGACGGTGGACAGCGCCAGTTCGTCGAGACGCCGATGCCCGAGTGCGCCAGCGACAGCCTGAGCTCCGTGCTGTCGTGGATGGAGGAGAACCTCGACACCGAACAGCCGGTGGCCGTCCTCGCTCGCCGCGCGGCGATGTCCGACCGGACCTTCGCCCGGCGGTTCGTGCAGGAGACCGGGACGACTCCCGCGAAATGGCTGGCCCGGCAACGGGTTCACCGCGCCCGCGAGCTGCTCGAGAGCAGCGACCTCGGCATCGACCAGGTCGCCACCCGCAGCGGTTTCGGCAGTGCGGCGCTGCTCCGGCACCACTTCACCCGTCAGGTCGGAGTCGCGCCCAGTGACTACCGCCGGACGTTCAGCCGTACCGAACGGCCGCTGGCGGCCGAGCTGAGCGCGTGACGGTCGACCTGCAGGCCCTCACGCCGGACGCGCTGAGGGCCCGCCGGACCCTGAAATGGGCCAGCCAACCGGACGACGTGCTGGCGATGTGGGTCGCCGAGATGGACTACCCCACCGCGCCGGCGATCACCGCGGCGCTGCACCGGGCGGTGGACGCCGAGACCTTCGGCTACCCGCTCGACGCCGGCCCCTCGGGTCTTGCCGACGCCCTCGCCGCCGACCTGGCCCGCCGGCACGGCTGGACCGTCGACCCCGACGACGTGTTCCTCGTCGCCGATGTGATGCGCGGGGTGTCGCTCGCCCTGGAGACGTTCAGCGGCCGCGACGACCCGGTCGTCATCACGACGCCGGTCTACATGCCGTTCTTCGACGTCGTCGAGCTGTCCGGCCGCCCCCAGGTGCATGTGCCGATGGTCGACGTCGACGGACGTCCGACCTTCGACCTCGTCGCGCTGGACGCGGCCCTCACCCAGGGCGCCCGCACCGTGCTGCTGTGCAACCCCTACAACCCGTTGGGCCGGGTCCTGGACCGTGCCGAGCTGCTGGCCGTCGCCGAGGTCGTCGAACGGCACGGGGCCCGGGTCATCGCCGACGAGATCCACGCGCCGCTCGTCTTCGAGGGCACCCACCTCCCGTATGCGTCGCTCACGCCGGCCACCGCGAGCCACACCGTGACCCTGGTCTCGGCCAGCAAGGCCTGGAACCTGCCCGGGCTCAAGTGCGCGCAGGTAGTCACCAGCAACGCCGCCGACCGAGCCGCGTGGCGGCGGATCCCCCTGTGGGCCAAGGTCGGCGTGGCGTCGCTCGGGATCGAGGCGAGCATCGCCGCATACCGCGAAGGTCAGGAGTGGCTGGCCGACGTCCGTGCTCTGCTCGCCCGGCACGCCGAGCTCGTCGCGGAGGCCGTCGACGGGATGCCCGGGGTGCGGCACCGCCGCAACGAGGGCACCTACCTCGCCTGGCTCGACTGCACCGAGCTGGAGCTCGACGTCGACCCCGCCGAGTGGTTCCTGCACCAGGCCAGGGTCGCGCTCAGCCCGGGCCGGCCGTTCCGGGCGCCGGCTGACCGTTTCGCCCGGCTCAACTTCGCGACGACGACGGCGATCCTCGAGGAGTCCTTGGACCGGATGCGCCGCGCCGTCGAGAGTCGTTGACCAGCGACCACCTCACGTGATCGTCAGGTCGACCGGCTCACTGGCCATGACGAAGGCGCCGGCACTCCCGCCCGCCGCATTGTTCAGGGCGTCGCTGCCGTAGCCGACCAGCGCTCGCAGCCGGTAGGCGCCCGCCGGTAGCGGCTGACCGTCGCAGCCGGTCAGGGTGATCTGCGTCGGCACGGTCTGCGCCGGGATCGTCTTCCCGCGGGTGAGCGGGGTCGGTACGTCTGGGCCTGCGCTGCCCACTGACCGCGCGACGACCGCGCCGGGAGCGAGGACCTCCAGGGCCGACCACTGCGGACGGGCGACCACCCGCGGCCCGTCCGAGAGGACGACGATCTCGGTCTTCACCGGCAGCACCGAACCGCCGGCCACCGTGGTCGACGAGGTCGTCACGACGACGACCTGGCTGGTGATCGGGCCGCTTGACAGCGACGTCGGCGGGCAACCCCTCCCACTCGAGGTGGTCGTGCTCGGCTGAGCCGCTCGCGTCGGGGTGTCGTCAGTGGGGGCCACGGGACCCGCCGGTGGTCCCGAACACCCGCCGACGACCAGCAGCGCGGCGAGCACCGCGCCGAGCCCGGTGGCTCGGGCGACGTCGCCGCGTCGACGGCTCAGCACGCGTGGCCGGCCTCCCTCGTTCTGGGTGTCCCACCATCATGCGTCACCCCCCACGACGCCTCTTCCTGGGAGAAGTCTCCGAGTTTCCTGTCAGTTCCATCTGAACCGGGGAACGACTACCGGTTGGGTGTTGTATCGCGCGAGTGGGTCACGGCGACCGCTGTGGCTCATGGCCTCGGGGGCCCCACAAGGACGGCTTTGGAGTCAAACATGCGCGCTCGGTCCCGGTTCGTTCTCCCCCTTCTCGCCGCCGCGCTCAGCGTCGGCATCGCCCCCGCCCTGATCGCTCCGCCGGTCGCTCACGCCGCGACCGTGGACGACACGCCGACCCTGCTCCCCATCAAGGGTGAGCACGAGAACGGCGACGACGAGGCGTCGTTCGACAAGCTCCGCGACGCCTACTACTGGAGCCGGCTGTTGGCCGGCGACGACCAGATCACCGAGCAGCAGGCCGCGGCGCTGCGGACGAAGGCGTCCGCCCAGGCCAGCGGGATCGCGAGCGAGAGCGTCAAGGGCGCCGCCCGCGGCGGGACGTGGCAGGCCCAGGGCCCGAACCCCATCGTCCAGAACGGCCGGACCACCAACAACTTCCAGGCGGTCAGCGGCCGGATCGGCGCGCTCGCGATCCGCAACGACGGCACCATCATCCTCGGCGCCGCCCAGGGCGGTATCTGGACCTACGACGCCGCCGCCGGCACGTGGACCTCCCGGACCAAGGACGCCGACACCCAGTCGGTCGGTGCCCTCGCCATCGCGCCGAGCAACGACTCGATCGTCTACATGGGCTCCGGCGAAGGCGCGCTGTCCGGTGACTCCTACTACGGCGACGGCGTCTACCGCTCCACCGACGGCGGCGTCACGTGGACCCACGTGTCGTCCCTCTTCACCGGTCAGGCCACCTCGGCCCTGGCCGTCGACCCGACGAACCCGAACCACGTGTATGCGGCGACCCTGCGCGGTCGCGGTGGCAACCACCGCACCACGGCCCCGACCGAACCGGCATACGGCGTCTACGAGTCGACCGACGGTGGCGCGAACTGGACCCTGCGCAAGGGAACCCACGACGAGCTGCACGGGGCGACCGACCTCGTGATGGACCCGCAGAACCCGAAGAACCTCTGGGCGTCCTTCTGGGGCGACGCGATCTACAAGTCCACCGACGGCGGCGTCACCTGGTCCTCATCCCTCGGCAACCTGCCGACCGGCAACTTCCTCGAGGGCGGCACCCGGTTCTCGCTCGGGCTGAGCCACCCTGCGGGACAGGCCAACCCGACGCTCTACACCGGCTTCGACTGGTTCGACAACAGCGACGTCCACCACGCTGCCCGCGTCTTCAAGAGCGTCGACGGCGGCACGACCTGGACCGACGCCACCGGTAGCCCGACCACCGGGTCCAACTCGGTGATCGACTACTGCGGCACGCAGTGCTTCTACGACAACGTCATCAAGCCCGACCCGACGAACCCCAACGTCGTCTACGTGCTCGGCCTCTACGGCTACAACAACAGCCCGGCTTCGGGCGGGATCTTCCGGTCGATCGACGGCGGCGCGCACTGGGTGAACCTCGGCTACGACCTGCACCCCGACTACCACGCGTTCGCCTTCCAGCCCACCAACACCAAGCACATCGCCATCGGTAACGATGGTGGCGTCTGGCAGTCCCAGAACCAGGGCGGCCGGCTCGTCCCCGGCTCGGCTCTGAGCACGACCGACTGGGAGGACCTCAACGGCACCGTGAACCCCACGACCGCGGCCCTCGTCCACGCCACCGGGCTGCAAATCACCCAGTTCACCTCGGCCGCAACGGTTCCGCTGATTCCGGGCCAGTACTGGGGCGGGACCCAGGACAACGGCACGCTGCGGAAGTCCGCGGTGAACAGCCGCTGGTTCGACCAGGCGAGCGGTGACGGTGGCCAGGTCATCGTCGACCAGACCACGAAGAACGTCGGCAATCCCACCGTGCCGGCCTATGTCTTCGGAACCTACTTCTCCATCAGCCCGTACCGGTACGACCCCTCGGAGACCAACACGTTCTTCGGCAACGAGCCGATCGACGGCGGCATCAACCTCACCGACCGCTCCGAGTTCTACGTCCCGTGGGTTCAGAACCGCGGCAACGTCAACCAGATGTTCCTCGGCACCTACCGGCTCTACCGGACCGACAACGCCGAGGCCCCGTCGGCCGGCGACGTCACCTGGAAACCGATCTCCGGCGACCTCACCAGTGGCTGCACCGGCGCCGCCCCCAACGGGGCTCGCGGCTGCCTCATCTCCGCGGTGGGCGTGGCCGACGGCGGCGACGGCGTGTGGGTGGGCACCGACGACGCGCGCGTCTCGGTGAGCACCAACGCGGCGACGTCGGACAACCCGACGTGGACCCGGGTCGGCGCCAACGTCTTCCCGAACCGTCCGGTCAACCAGATCGCCGTGGACCGGTCGAACTGGCGGGTCGCCTACCTCGCGTTCGGCGGCTTCGGTGCGGCGACCCCGGGCAACAGCGGCCACGTCTACGCCACCACCGACGGTGGCAAGACCTTCCGCGACGCCACGGGCAACCTGCCCGACGTGCCGGTCAACTCCGTGGTCATCGACCCGAGCGACCCGAACACCATCTACGTGGGCACCGACGTCGGCGCCTTCGTGTCGGTCAACGGCGGCCGGGTCTACAAGCGCCTCGGCGACGGCATCCCGAAGGTCGCGTCCTGGCAGCTCGACTACGACGCCACGAACGGCGTGCTGCTCAACGGCACCCACGGTCGCGGCGCCTACACCCTGCAGAACCGCGACGCCTCGGCTGCACTCGTCGTCTCCAAGAGCGACTCGGGCAAGCCGGTCGGCCCGGGAAGCACCATCGACTACACGATCACCGTGAAGAACATCGGTAACGCGGCGGCGAAGAACGTCACCATCACCGACCCGCTGCCGGCCAACACCACGTTCGTCTCGGCCGACCAGGGCGGCCGGTTCGCCGGTGGCGCGGTCAAGTGGAACCAGCTGTCCATCCCGGCCGGCGGGCAGGTCCAGGTCCACTTCACGGTCCAGATCTCGGCGTCACTCCCGGGCTCGGTCACCTCCATCGTCGACGACGGACTCGTCGTCAAGGGCGACCGGGGGATCTCGACGACCGGCAGCCCGCACACCACCGCCATCGCCCCGGCGTTCGGCGTGAGTGTCGAGCCGTCCGAACAATCCGGTGGCGCGAAGGTGGGGACGTCCGCGTCCTACACCGTCGACATCAACAACGACGGCTACAAGGCCGACAGCTACACGCTGGCGACCTCCGGCGCCTGGCCGACGACGACGTACGACGCGACGTGCACCACGCCGCTGACGACGACGCCGACGGTCGCTTCCGGTGCCACGACCACGGTATGCGTGAAGGTCGCCGTGCCCGCCGGGGCCGCCGACGAGGCGAAGGACACCGAACACCTCACGGTGACGTCCGTGGGCAACCCGAGCGTCTCGGCGAGCGCCTCGTTCACCACCTTCGCGGTCAAGTCGGCCACCCTCCTCGTCGACGAGGACGGGAACGCCCCCGACGTGTCGCAGTACTACAAGGACGCGATGAACGGCCAGAGCTACGGCTACTGGGACGTCAACGCGGACCCGAACCTGCCGCTGTCCTACCTCAAGGCGCACGCCAACGTCATCTGGTGGACCGGCAACAGCTACCCGGCCCCGATCACCCCGTACGAGTCGGAGCTGGCCTCCTACCTCGACGGCGGCGGCCGGCTGCTGATGTCCGGGCAGGACATCCTCGACCAGGCGGCCGGCACCACGGCCTTCGTGAAGAACTACCTGCACATCAGCTGGGACGGCACCGAGGTCCAGAACGACAAGGCGACCGTGAGCGTCTCGGCGATCGCCGGCAACCCCGTCACGACGGGCCTGGGAACAGTGCCGATCAACCACAACGTCCTCGGGGCGAACTTCGAGGACCAGATCACGCCGATCCCACCGGGCACGGCCGCCTTCAAGGACGACACCGGGGCAACCGACGCCCTCACTGTGTCGACCGGTGCCTACAAGGTGTTCTTCACGGCCTTCCCGATCGAGGCGTTCGGGACGGCAGCGAACAAGGCGACCCTGGTGGGCAACACCCTCAGCTGGTTCGCGACGCCCTGACGTCGGCGAGTGGGACGCCGTCGTCCGCGAGCTTCTCGCGGTCGACGGCGTCTCGCGACGCGATCAGGGCCTGGATGTCGTCCTGGACGTCCCAGACGTTGACGTTCATCCCGGCGGTGACGCGATCGCCGTCGAGCCAGAACGCGATGTACTCCCGGCCGTCCAGGTCGCCCCGGATGACGACGTCGTCCTCCCGGCCGCCCCGTCCGGAGTACTCCAGCCCGAGGTCGTACTGGTCCGAGTAGAAGAAGGGGAGCTTGTCGAAGTCCCCCGGCTTTCCGAGCACACCCTTGGCCACGGTCGGCGGGCGGTCCAGGGCGTTGGCCCAGTGCTCGACGCGGACCCGTTGGCCCAGCGCCGGCGTGTCGGCGTTGGCGACGTCCCCGACGGCGAAGATGTCGGGATCGCTGCTGCGGCCCTGCGCGTCGACGACGATGCCGTTGTCGAGCTCGAGGCCCGCGGTCACGGCGAGGTCGGTGTTGGGGATGGCGCCGATCCCGACGAGGACGGTGTCGGCCGGGAGGCTCGTCCCGTCGCCGAGCACGACGGCGCCGACCTCGTGGCTGTCGGCGGCGGATCCGATGGACGCGATGGTGACGCCGGTGCGCAGGTCGACGCCGTGTTCCCGGTGCAGCTCGGCGAACGACCGGCCCAGGGTGGGGCCGAGGACCGCCAGCAGCGGCTGCTCGGCCATCTCGAGGACGGTGACCCGGGCGCCGGCCTCGCGGGCGGCCGAGGCCGCCTCCAGGCCGATCCACCCGCCGCCGACGATGACGACGTTCGCGTCCTTCTGGAAGGCCTCTCGGAGCCGTTCGCTGTCCTCCAGCGTGCGCAGGTAGAGCACGCCGCCGAGGTCCGCGCCGGGCAGGTCGCTGTGCCGCGGTGAGGCGCCGGTGGCGAGGACGAGCTTGTCGTATGCGGTGCGGCTCCCGTCGGTGGCGACGACCTCGTGAGCCGCGGCGTCGACCGAGGTCACGGTGGTCCCCAGGCGCAGGTCGACGTCGTGCTCGGCGTACCAGGACTCCGGCAGCACGAAGCCGTCCTCGGCGCTCTGCTCACCCTTGAGGAACGCCTTGGACAGCGGGGGCCGGTCGTAGGGCACGTGTCGTTCCGCGGCGAAGAGGACGATCGACCCCGCATACCCCTCGTCGCGCAGCGCCTCGGCGGTCTTGGCCGCCGCGAGTCCTCCGCCGACGATGACAACCCGCTGGACATCCGCTGTAGGCATGGGTGCGCCTTTCGTTCCTCGTCGTCGTCGATGTGAGGATGGGCGTCATGCGGCATCCGAAACGAAACCTACGGCAGCGCGTGGCCGTCGGCGCTGTCGGTGCGCTTACGCTCGTCGCCACCCTGACGGCTTGCGACATCATCAACAAGCCAGCCACCCCCGACGCGACCGCCAAGGCGCTGGCCGCGGGGCTGGCCGGCGGGGATCTCAACCAGGTCACCTTCGACGGTGCGACCTCGGCCAACGTCGCGTCCTTCCTCGCTACGGCGGTCGGGGACCTCAAGGACGTCAAGCGGGCGGTCACGGTGAGCCAGGTCTCGGAGCCGAAGTCCAACGACCGCACCGCCACGGCCACGCTCGCCTTCACGTGGACGCTGCCGTCGGCGGCACCCGCCACCGCGACCGGCACCGCGACCGGCACCGCGACCACCTCGGCGACGTCGGCGACCTCCGCACCGCCGAGTCCGTCCGCCACGACGACGAGCGCGGGGGGCGGCACCGACGTGGTCTGGAGCTACACCACCACCGCGAACCTCACCCGGGCCCAGGACGAGAAGTGGCACGTCACCTGGTCGCCGGCCCTGTTCGCCCCGGACCTCACCGGCACCGAGAAGCTGACCCTGACCACGGTCGCGGCGAAGCGCGGCGACATCGTCGGAGCCAACTCGGTGCCCCTGATGACCCAGCGCGCCACCGCCCAGGTGGGCATCGACAAGACCAAGGTGGACGCCGGCCAGCAGGCCGCGGCGGCCACGTCCTTGGCCCAGCTCGTCGGGTCCGACCCCGCGGCCTACGCCACGGCGGTCACGTCGGCCGGCGCCAAGGCGTTCGTCCCGCTCATCACGGTGCGATCCGACGACCCGTTGCTGACGACCCAGACCGCCGCGCTCGCCGCCATCCCGGGCGCGGTGGCCATCCCGGGCACGTCGGTCATCGGGCCGTCGCCCAACTTCGCCCGGTCGATCCTCGGCACCGTCGGCGAGGCCACCGCGGAGCTCGTCCAGAAGTCCAACGGCGCGCTCAAGGCGGGCGACGTCGTCGGCCTCTCGGGCCTGGAGCAGCGCTACGACGCACGGTTGCGGGGCACCCCGGGCCGCACGATCCAGGCCGTCGGCACCGACGCGGCGGGCAAGAAGTCGACCCGCGACCTGTTCACCTCCCCCGCCGCCGACGGGAAGTCCCTGGTCGTCACCCTCGACGCCACGGCCCAGACCGTCGCCGAGGCCGTCCTTCAGGGCAGTACGACGGACACGTCCACGTCCCTGGTCGTCGTCCGGCCGTCCACGGGCGAGATCGTCGCGGCGGCCAACGGGCCCGGCAGCAAGGGGCTGGCCGTCGGGACCACCGGGCAGGCCGCGCCCGGGTCGACGTTCAAGATCGTCACGGCCCTCGCCCTGCTCCGTGCGGGCCTGACTCCTGACTCCCCGGTCTCGTGCACCCCCACGGTCACCGTCGGCGGACGCTCCTTCAAGAACTACAACGACTATCCGCCGGGCAAGCTCGGGACGATCCCGCTCAAGACCGCCTTCGCGAACTCCTGCAACACGGCGTTCATCTCCAACCAGGACAAGGTCTCGCAGGCGGACCTCGCGTCGGCCGCGGCCGCGCTGGGGGTGGGCGTCGACCTCGACCTGGGGTTCCCGGCCTACCTCGGCTCGGTTCCCACCACCGCCACGGCCACGGAGCACGCCGCGTCGATGATCGGCCAGAGCAAGATCCTCGTCTCGCCGATGGACATGGCCACGGTGCTGGCGTCCGCGGTGAAGGGATCCGTGGTCCGGCCCCGGCTCGTCGACGACAACCCGGCGGTGGCCGGCTTCCCCACCCCGGACAAGCCGCTGCAGCCCGCCGAGGCGCAGGCCCTTCAGTCGATGCTCGGCGCCGTCGTCTCGGAGGGCAGCGGGGCCCTGCTGGCCCCCGAAGGTGTGACCGCGGCCAAGACGGGCACGGCGGAGTACGGCACGGCCACACCGCCGCTCACCCACGCCTGGATGGTCGCGGCCAAGGGCGACCTGGCCGTCGCCGTCTACGTCGAGAACGGCGCCTCGGGCTCCGGCACCGCCGGTCCGCTGCTCAAGGCGTTCCTCGAGGCCTACTCGGGCTGACGGCGCTCCGTCTCGGCGTCTCGCCTGGCGATGACCTCGTCGGCCCGGTCACGCGCGGCGTCGCGCGCGTCGGGTTCACTCGCGCTGCCGTCCTCGTCGACCGTGTCGACGCCGTCGCCCGACGGGTCGGTATGCGCCGGGGTGCCGTCCGTGGTGGTGTCCGTGGTGGTGTCCGTGGTGGTCTCGTCGTCGACGCCGCGCATGTTGCCGATCCGGTGCAGCGGGTGTGCATGCTCGGCGTGGGCCTCCTCGGAACGACCGGGCTCAAGATCCGGGTCCGAGTCGGCGTTCACGGTGGTCTCCGTGGTGTCGTCCTCGTCGAGGCCCCGCATGTTGCCGATCCGGCCGCCGGCCGAGGCATCGACCTGCTCGTCGTGACCGTGTCCGTGCTCGCCATGATCGTGGTCGTGGTCGTGACCGTGGTCACCGGCCGCTGACCGGGCCGCGAGCGGGGCCGCGGTGGCCCCGGCCGCCGTGGGCCCCGTCGTCTCACCATCGGCGGTCGTCGACGGGGCCCCGAACCCCGACGCGGCCCGCTCGGCGGACGTCTCGACCCGGTTGCCGTCCTCGTCCAGCCGGTACCCCTCCTTGTCGGTGGCGACGTCCGGGTCCAGCGCGTCGGCACGCCGCAGCTGCTCCTGGCTGGCCTCGGCCGCCGCGGCCCGGTCCATGCCCGCCCGGTCGGCCTCCACCTCGAGCCGCTTGGCCTCCGCGGCCCGCTGGTCGGCCTCGGCGCGGACCCGACGGGCCTCGGCCTCCGAGGCCGCCGCGGCGGCTTCCTTCTCACGAAGCTCCAGGTGATGGTCGGCGGTGGGGTCTCGCAGCTCGGCGGCTTCGACCCGACGGTTCTCCCGCTGCCGCGACCGCGACATCATCAGGCCGATGATCACGCCTATGACGACCAGCAGCAACAGGATCCAGACCCAGGCGTCCATGGTGGGGTACTCCTTGTTTCGGGGTTGCGGCCCGATGTCGAGCCGCTCGCCACGCTAGTGGTGGAGCCCGTGGCCCGCACGGCGACTGGCGCCGGAGAGAAACCCAGCGCGTTCGCCAAATTCCTCACTCCAGGGGGTGGCGCCGACGCGCCGGAAGGGGTGACATGGTGCCCTGGGCCCGAACCAGCAGTCCGCCGGCAGTGTGGCACGGCGGGGCCCGACCAAGGAGGCGTCAATGTCCGACACGGCACCAAGCGAGGCGGTCGACGAGAAGGCAGATCAGGTGGTGGAGATCGACACGGTGCTCCCGCACTCGGTCGACCACGTGTGGCGGGTCCTCACCACCAACGACGGCGCTCAGGCCCTGCTGGGTCCCGGCGCCCGCCTCGGCGGAAAGGGCGAACCGTGGCGCGCCGACGACGGCACCCATGGCGTCTGGCGCAGCTACCACCCCTTGGAACAGGTCCGGGTCTCCTGGCACGCGGACGCAGACGCCCCGAGGGCTCTGGTCGACCTCCACCTCGCCCCGGAGGGCGACGGGACGCGGGTGTCGCTGCGCCACGAGCCGGCCGGACCGGACCGCGCCGCTGTCGAGCAGCGCTGGTCCACCGCGCTCGACCGGCTCGACGCGCTGGCCTGAGTACTCCGCCTGACCCAGGCCGTCCCGGCCTCAGCCGGCCGGGACGATGTCGACGTCCGCCGCCCGCACGTACGCGGTGCGGTGTCCCAGTGACACCTGGTAGTAGGCGTCCTGACCGACGATGTCCACATGGTCGGTCGGCGGGGTGCCGGCGAAGGTCGTGGCGCGGTAGTAGTCGGTCACGATGCTCGCGTCCTGCAGCGCATACCGCTGGCCGGCGAGGATGGCGTACTGCAGCGGCACCACGGCTTGCACGGGGACTCCGGGGTATGCCGCGTAGGCGGCGGCCTCGGGGTACGCCCGGCCGTAGACCAGGACCGACGTCCTGCCCGCCTTGGGCACCACGACCGAGCCCTTGACGGGGATCGCCGTCGGCTCGCTCCTGGAGTTCTTGAACCACGCCTTCTGTCCGAGCCACCAGATGGCGGTCCAGTCACCGGAACGGTCGGCGACCGCATACTCCACCCCAGCGGTCGCCCGCGCTCCGATGTCGGCCACGTCGGTGGTGCTCGGCGACCCACCCGGCCTCAGCCCGACGTCGGTGACCAGCGGGGCCGCGTCGCTCGGCTGGGTGTGTAGGTAGACGAAGTTGGCCCCCTGCGGCGGGCACGGCGTTCCCGGCGTGGTGCAGCCGGTCACCAGCGGCTGGTTGCGGTTGAACGGCGGCAGGATGCGGACGACGTCCGAGCTGAGCACCCGGCCGGTCGCCTGGAGCGGCGCGCCCATCAGCTGGAAGTAGTGCTGCCAGTCCCAGTACGGCCCCGGGTCCCAGTGCATACCGGCGACGGTGCTCGCGGTCGTGCCCGGGACCTGGTCGTGGCCGATGATGTGCGCGCGGTCGAGCGGAATGTCGTACTTGGCCGCCAGGTAGCGCACGAGCCGGGCCGAGTTCCGGTAGAGCGGCTCGGAGTACCACGTCGCCCCGGTCGCCGCGAAGCCCTCGTGCTCGATCCCGATGGAGTGCTCGTTGACGTACCAGTTGCCGGCGTGCCACCCGACGTCCTTGGTCGGGATGTGCTGGGCGACCAGGCCGTCGGAGGAGCGCACCGAGTAGTGCCAGCCGAGGTAGGTCGGGTCCTGCACCAGCTTGAGCGTGGTCGCCCAGTCGGCTTCGGTGTCGTGGATGACGATGGTGTCCACCTTCGGCCCGGCCGCCGTGTCGCGCTGCGCGAGGTCGTGGTTGCCGTAGTCGGTCGGGTCAGGGCCCGTCTGCTGGTAGGGGGCCGGCACCCACTCGCACCGAACGCCCGGCGGGCACTCCACGTTGGGGTTCGGCTTGGGCGTGGCGAGGCCGAGCCGGTCGAGCTGGCCGCGCTGCGGGGTCGCAGTTAAGGCCGCCAGCGACAGGGCCTGTCCGTCCGTGGTGGTCCGGGCGGCTCCGCTGGTCAGCGTCGCGTAGGCGGCGTCCGCGAAGTCCGCGGCGCTCGCGACGTCGGGCGACCCACTGGCCGCCGCCACCGCGGCATACCACTGCCCGGCGTCGGAGCCGGCGCCCGTCGGGAGGCCGAGGCCGGCTTGGGCGCTCTTGAGCAACGCGGCGCCGCCGCGGATGTTGGCGGTCGGGTCGCTGCGCAACGCCTGGCGGTCGACCCCGAGCAGCCGGGCCGCCTGCCCGAGGGTGTCGAGGGACGCGGGAACCGACTGCGCGGAGCCGGCGCCGTCCCGCTGCTGCGCGACGTCGGCCGTGAACAGGGTGGCGTCGACGAGGTTCATCGGGCCGTACCCGCCGCTGGTGTTGTGCTGCCCGGCGTGCCCCTCCCAGCGAGTTTGCGCGTAGGAGACGGCCTCGAGCAACGCGGCCGGCACCCCGAACTCGTCGGCCGCCGCCGCGAAGGCCTGCTGACGCGCGCCGGGCCCCGAGCCGGCACTCGGCGCGGCCGCTGCCGCGCTGGTGGTCGCGGTGGCCGTAACGGTCCCCAAGGCGAGGGCGGCGAGCGCCGCCACGGTGCGAAGACGTCGTGACATACCTTCACCCTGTCGCCACTTCGTCACCAGGTGAACACAGGATTGGTAAATTTTTCACCCGGGACCGCGACCCGGAGGCCCCGGCGCCGATCCCAGGACGGCTGGCGATACTGACCCGATGGGACGGCCCGGCGCGGTCTGGCGAGCGGTCGTGACCGCCTCGGTCGCGACGGCGGCACTCGGCGCGTGCACGACCGCTGACGGCTCCGGGTCCGCGACGGCGACCGCCGCCAGTGGTCCGCAGCTCTCCTGGACCGCGGTCGCCCTCCCCACCGGGGTGGAGCCCAAGACGCTCACGACGTTGGGAGACCGCCTGCTCGTCGGCGGCCTCAAGGCCGGCGACACCCCGGACACGCCCTCGCCGACGATGCTCACCATCGACGCCGGCGGGACTCAGACGCCCGTGCCGCTGCACCCGGAGTCGCCGTATGCGCCGCTCGCCCGCTGGTACTCGGTGGCCACCGACGGGACGCGGATCATCGCGATCGGCGGCGCGAACGGCGGCGCGCACGCGAACGTCCGCTGGACGACGTGGGCCGGCACGGCGGCCGGCGTCGACGAGCTGCCGCAGAGCTTCTACGCGTTCGGGGGCTGGGGCGCCGGCGACCTCGTCGACGCGGTCATCACCCCCGGCGGCGACGCCCTCATCGGCAGCTGGGGCGGTGCGAAGGCCGGCCTCGACGCCGCGGTCTGGACGCTCGCCGACCGCACCTGGACCCGCCAGGACCCGGCCGGTACCGCCCTGGAGAGCACCGCCACCCTGCTCGTCGGGCCGCGAGGCGCCACCCGTGACGGCGACGGCCTCCTCGTCACCGGCTCCGCTTTGCACCTCGACCAGGGGGTCGACCAGACCGCCGCGGTCTGGCGGTCCTCCGGCGTCAACGCCGGCTGGCACCGCATCGACCTGCCCGGCGCCGGTTCCCACAGCGAGGCGGTCTCGGCGCAGTGTGGGACCGACGGCGCCTGCCTGGTCGCCGGGCAGGTCGACGGCCGGCTGGCGCTGTGGGACCTGCGCGGGGACACCGCGACCGGTCAGGCCGGACTGCCGGCCATCGGCGTCGGCGACCAGGACGTCATCCCCCGACCGATGTCGGCCGGACCGCACTCCCTCGTCGTCAGCCCCGCCGCGGGACAGAGCGTGGTCCTCAGCAACACCGCCGCGAGCTGGGCGCTGTCGGGCGGACCGACCGGGCTACCCATGGCGGCCGCTCTGGTCGGCGACCGTCTCTACGTCGCGACGCGACCGACCATCGGTGCGCCGGCGAGCCTCTTCGTCGCGCGGTGGCCCGGGTAGCGGCGGTCAGACGGCGGGCACCTCAGCCGGCAGGCCGAAGGTCTCGAACAGGCTCAGGTCGAAGTAGGCGGTGACGCGCTCGACGCCGTTCGGCCCGAGGGTCAGCTGCTGCAGCTGGAACGGACGCATCCGTCCGTCGACGTCCCGCATGTAGAGCCCGAACGCGGGCTGGCCGTTGGCGGTCGTCGGCACCATCCGCATGTCGCCGGCCTTGGTCGCCGGGCACTTGTTGGCGATGAGCTTCCCGATCTCGATGTTGCCCTGGTACCAGCCGGTGAACGGCGGCATGTCCCAGATCGCGTCGGTGGTGAGCATCTCGACGATGGTGTCGATGTCGTAGGCCTCGAACGCCTCGACGTAGCGCTCCAGCTTGGCCTTGACCTCCGGGTCGTCGGCGCTCAGCTGCGACGACGCCTCCTCGGCCGGCGCCAGCTTCTCGACGTGGGCGCGAGCCCGCTGCAGCGCGCTGTTGACCGCGGCGACCGTGGTGTCGAGGGCGGCGGCGACCTCCGCCGCTCGCCAGTTCAGCACGTCGCGGAGGATGAGCACGGCCCGCTGCGTCGGCGTGAGGTGCTGCAGCGCGGCGATGAAGGCGATCCGGATGGAGTCGTGGGTGACGGCGGTGGCCTCGGGGTCCTGGGGTGCCGTGCCGGCCACCAGGGTGTCGGGCATCGGCTCCAGCCAGGTGATCTCGGGTCGCGTCTGGAGAGCGTCGCCGGGATCCGACGCGGGCGCACCGAGGCCGGTGGGCAGCGGCCGGCGCTTGCGGCTCTGCAGCGCGGTGAGGCAGGTGTTGGTGGCGATCTGGTACATCCACGTGCGCAGGGAGGAGCGACCCTCGAACCCGTGGAAGGCGCGCCAAGCCCGGATGTAGGTCTCCTGGACGAGGTCCTCGGCGTCGTGCACCGAACCGAGCATCCGGTAGCAGTGGGCCATCAGCTCCCCGCGCATCGGCTCGACGAGGGCCATGAAGTCGCGGTCGGTCTGGGGGTCGGTCTCGGGTCTGGGCGTGAGGGTCTGGCTGGCCACCGGGGTCATGGACCCGAAACTACGCGACCCCGCCGACATCGGTGCGGGGTCGGCCGACCGATTTTCGGGAGGACGACAGTCTCACCGTGCATGAGGCGGATGATCTTCGTGAACCTGCCGGTGGCGGACCTGCCGACGTCGCGGGACTTCTACACCTCACTGGGCTTCCCCGTGAACGAGGCCTTCTCCGACGACCAGGTCGCCGCGATCGTCGTCTCGGAGACGATCGTCGTCATGCTCCTCACCCGCGACCGGTTCGCCGACTTCGTCACCGGTGCCGTGGGTGACCCTCGCAACGGACCCACGACCATCGCCTGTCTCAGCGCCGAATCGCGACAGGAGGTGGACCGGCTGGTCGGCACCGCGATCCGGTGCGGCGGCTCGCCCTGGCTGCCCAGGATGGAGGAGGGGCCGATGTACGGCCACAGTTTCGCCGACCCGGACGGCCACGTGTGGGAGGTCCTGCACATGGACCTCGGCGGAGTCGACGGCTCGGCCCTCGCCTGAACGACGTCAGCCGCGCAGGGTCGCGAGCGTCAGTCGGATCTGGTGCTCGAAGAGCGGTTCGAGCTGGGTGAACGTGTCGGTACCGAACTGGCCGAAAACCTCGAGGCTGACCGCCCCGAACAGGACCGACCAGAGCAGTACGGCCCGGCCGAGCACCGCCGGGTCCACGGTGACAGCCGAGCTCGTCCCGGACCCGGGCGAGGTCGGCCCGGAGGGCCCGCGGCACGGGGACCGTGCTCGGCCCGTCCTCGATGTCGCCCGCACGGACCCCCTCGGCAACGAGGGCCACGAGGGCTCGGATCACCCGCGTACCCGGCTCGGTGGTCTGCTCGCCCGGCGCCTCGTACCCGGGCACCGGGCTGCCGTAGAGCAGCGCGTAGCGCGCGGGCTCACGCAGCGCCCACTCGCGCACCGTCACGCATACCGCGAGGACCCGCGTGTCCCAGGCCGCCCGCGGGAGCTCGGCCAGCCGGGCATCCACCGTGTCCCCCAGCTCCGTGTAGGCGTCGACCACGAGCAGGGTCAGCAGCTCGTCCCGGCTCCCGACGTAGCGGTAGACGGCCGAGGAGACCATCCCGAGGTCCCGGGTGACCGCCCGGAGCGACAGCGCGGCCGCGCCGTACTCGGTCAGGTGCCGACGGCCGATCTCCAGCACCCGGCGGGTGACGTCGTCACGGCGGCGGGCCCGCACTCCCTCGGTCATGACGAGAGTCTGTCACAGATTCGAGAGCACTGCTCTTGACTCGGGTGCCAACCGTGGCGCATACTGATGGCAAGAGAGAGCGGTGCTCTCATAAAGATCCCAAGGAGCCCAGATGACCCAGCAGCCCGCATCCCCCACCCGCTACATCCGCGCCACCCGCGGCGACGTCGCCTTCATGAAGGCGGTCCGCTGGCTCACCGAGCACGGCGTGAGCCTGCTCGGGTCCCGGGTGCTCACCGTCCCCGGCCGGAAGACCGGGACGCCGCAGTCGGTGCCGGTCAACCTGCTCACCCTCGACGGCGAGCGCTACCTCGTCGCCCCGCGGGGCAACACCCAGTGGGTGCGCAACGTGCGGGCCGCCGGCGTGGCCGAGCTGCGCGTCGGCCGTCGCGTCGAGCGGGTCCGGCTCGTCGAGGTGCCGGCCACCGACCGCGTGCCGGTCCTGCGCGTCTACCTGAAGCGCTGGGGCTGGGAGGTCGGCCGCTTCGTCGAGGGCCTGACCAAGAGCTCGACCGACGCCGAGCTCGCCGCGGCCGCGCCGGGGATGCCGGTTTTCGCGCTGGAGCGGGTGCCCGCCATTACCGTGGCGGCGTGACGACGCAGGTCCCTCGCCCGGTTCGTTCGGTATGCGCGGTGCTGGCCGCCGCAGGTCTGGGTGCCGCCCTCGGGGCGTGTAGCAGCTCGCCGCCGACCCCCACCCCGGCGCCCAGTACCTCGACGCCGGCGGTCGCGACGTCGTCCACCGGCTCGGGGACCTCCTCGGTGACCTCGACCGGGTCCCGCACCTCCGCCGGCAACCTCTGCAAGATCAACACCGCCAAGGCGGTCGTCGAGCCGGCCCCGGGCGGGAACTCCGCCGGACACATCGGCCTCCAGGTCACCGTGACCAACGGCAGTACTGCCCCCTGCGTCATCGAGGGCTTCCCGGGCGTCTCTCTCGTCACCGGCACCGAGGGCCAGCAGCTGGGAGCACCGGCCAAGCGGACCGCTGGCACGCCGACGGCCATCACCCTCGCGCCCGGCGCCAAGGTCAGCGCGCCGTTGCAGCTGGCCCAGGCGGCGAACTTCCCCGACTGCGGAGTCACCCCCGCGATGGGGTTCCGCATCTACCTGCCCGACGACACCGCGGCGCAGTTCTCCCCGCAGACGCAGCAGGGCTGCTCGAACGCCGGGGTGGTCCTCATGGAGATCGGTCCGTTCGCCCGCTGACCCGACGGTTGCCGGTCTGTACAGGCTTTGTAGAATGTTGGGATGAGCCCGGTCGCCCGTCGAACCGACCCCGACGACGCCGACGACTCAGGCCAGCCGGTCGGGGTCCGCATCGGTGAGCTCAGCCGACGGGTCGGGGTCAGCACCGAGCTGCTCCGGGCCTGGGAGCGGCGCTACCAGCTGCTGCGACCGGCCCGGTCCCCGAAGGGCTACCGGCTCTACACGACCCAGGACGAGCTGCGCGTCCGCGCCATGCAGGCCCAGCTGGCCCGCGGGCTCTCCGCAGCCCAGGCCGCGCACGTCGCGCGCCGGGCGGGGCCGGGCGACCCCGCATACCCGAACTCTCCCGGCGACGGACCGGCACCGATCCGGGACGGGGTGCACCCCCTCCCCGACCCGGAGCCGACGCCGGCGGAGGTCGACGCGGCGATGCGGCACTATCGGGCCCTCCAGCGCGCCCTCGACGCCTACGACGAGTCGGACGCGCAGCACGTGGTCGACACCATGCTGCGCGAGCTCAGCCTCACGACCGTGCTCCGCAACATCGTCATGCCCTACCTCGCGGAGCTCGGCGCTCGCTGGGAGGCCGGGATCATCGACGTCGCTCAGGAGCACTTCGCCAGCAACCTCCTGCGCGGCCGGCTGGCCGGGCTCGCGCTCGGGTGGGGACAGGGCGTCGGCCCGCGGGCGGTCATCGCCTGTCCCCAGGACGAGCTGCACGACCTCCCGCTCATGATCTTCGGGATCGTTCTCCACCGATGCGGTTGGCGCGTGACGTTCCTGGGCAACAACACTCCTGTGAGCGATCTCGACAGCGCGGTGCGTCATCTCGAACCCCAGGTGGTCGTTCTCTCGGCCACGACCAGCGGACCGTTCGAGGCCTCTCTCGACGGGCTGCGGTCCCTCGCCGCCCGGGTGCCGGTGGTCCTCGCCGGGGCCGGCGCGACGGCGGAGGTCGTCGCGGCGTCCGGCACCTCCGGTCTGCACGGCGACCCGGTGACCGAGGCCCTGCACCTCGCCGTACCGGCCCGCCGCGTCCCGGTCCGGACCGGGTCATGAAGGTCCTCGTCGCCGGGGCGTCCGGGTTCGTCGGACGCCGGCTCTGTCCCGCGCTCGAGGCGGCCGGTCACGAGGTCCGGGCCATGACCCGCCACCCCGACACCTACGAGGGCGCCGGCACTGCGGTCGGCGCCGACGTCCAGGACGCCGACTCGCTCGACGCGGCGATGGCCGGGTGTGACGCCGCCTACTACCTCGTCCACTCGCTGGACGACGACGACTTCGAGAACAAGGACGCCGCCGGCGCCACGACCTTCGGGGCCGCAGCCGAGCGGGCCGGCCTGAAGCGGATCGTCTACCTCGGCGGCCTCGGTGACGACTCCGAGGAGCTGTCCGCCCACCTCCGCAGCCGCCGCGAGGTCGAGTCGGCCCTCGCGGAGTCGGGGGTGCCCGTGACCACGCTGCGGGCCGGCATCATCGTCGGCGACGGCGGCATCTCGTGGGAGATGACCCGTCAGCTCGTGGACCACCTGCCGGCGATGGTCACCCCTCGGTGGGTCACCACCCGTACGCAGCCGATCGCCGTCGCCGACGTCGTCCGCTATCTCGTCGGCATTCTCGAGGTGCCCGAGGCGGCCGACCAGGCCCTCGAGATCGGCGGCCCCGAGGTGCTGCGCTACAAGACGATGCTGCAGCGGGTGGCCACGATCCAGGGTCGCGACCTGCCCATCGTCCCGGTGCCGCTGCTCTCGCCCCAGCTCTCGTCGCGCTGGCTGTCGCTGGTGACGGACGTCGACACGACGACCGGCCGTAACCTCGTGGACTCGATGACCAACGAGGTCGTCGTCAAGGACGACCGGATCCGCCGGATGGTCCCGTTCGAGCCGATGACCTACGACGAGGCCGCCCGGACCGCCCTCGCGGAGCGCGCCGAGCGGCTGTCCGGCGAGGACACCACGGCCGGCCCGGCCGACACCATCCATCGGATCCTCGGGCGGCTGCCGAAGCCGTTCCACCTCCAGGAGCCCCGGGTACCCGACGAGACGGAGGCGGTCCGCAACCGGCGCCGCCGGATCGTCCTCGGCGTCGGTGTGGCGGGTGCGACGCTGCTCGGGGTCTCGCTGAGCGCCGAGCCGGGATCCAAGCGGTTCTACTGGCTCACCGGGGCGCTCGCGGCGACCTGGACCGCCGGCGCGGTCGCCTCCGGACCGCTCCACCTCGGCTGGATCAAGAGCCGGGATGACAACCTGCGCCGCCCGATCGTGACGCCGGTTGCCACCGGCGTCGCCGCCTTCGGGGCGTTCTACGGGGCGGCCCTCGTCGCGCGGGAGATCCCGATCCTCAACCGGGCCATCGGCAACGTGCTGCGCTACGCCGACCAGGGCAGCATGCCGCTGATCATCCTCACCACGTCGATCAACGGGCTCGCCGAGGAGATGTTCTTCCGCGGCGCGTTCTACACCGCCGCCGCGGACCGGCCCATCCTCATCTCGACCGCGGCCTACACCGTCGCGACCGCCGCCAGCCGCAACCCGGCGCTCACCGTGGCCGGCGGGGTGATGGGGCTGCTGTTCGGGATGCAGCGCCGAGCCTCCGGTGGCATCCAGGCGCCGATGCTGACCCACCTCACCTGGGCCATGCTCATGCTCCGCTTCCTGCCGCCGTTGTTCGAGCGGTCCATCCGCCGGGAGGAGATCCGGGCGTGACCCCGTCGGTGATGTGGTTCCGCCGCGACCTCCGGCTGCGTGACCATCCCGCCCTCGACGCCGCGGCCAAGGTCGGGCCGGTCTGCGCGCTCTTCGTGCTCGACGACGTCCTGCTCAAGGTCGACGACGGCCCGCGGACCGCCTACCTCTACCGGTCGCTGCGGGCCCTCGACGAGGACCTCCGCTCGCACGGCGGGCGGCTCACGGTCAGGCGCGGGCGCCCCGAGAACGTCGTTCCCCGGGTGGCCAAGGAGATCGGCGCCTCCGAGGTGCACGTCAGCGAGGACTTCGCGCCCTACGGCCGGGCCCGCGACGGCCGGGTCGATCAAGCGCTCGGCGACATCCCCCTGGTGCGGACCGGCAGCCCGTATGCCGTGTCGCCCGGCCAGGTGCTCAAGAAGGACGGCGAACCGTTCAAGGTCTTCACCCCCTTCTTCCGGGCCTGGTCGGATCGCGGCTGGCACAGCCCGTCGACCTCGAACCCCAGCCGGGTCGAGTGGCACCCGGTCGACGGGACCGACATCCCTCACGACCCGAGCACCGCCGCCGAGCTGCCCGACGCGGGGGAGGCCGCCGCGCTGGCGGCGTGGAAGGAGTTCCTGGACGGCGACGTCGAGCGCTACAACGCCGAGCGCAACCGGCCCGACCTCGACAGCACGTCCCACATGTCGGTGCACCTGAAGTTCGGGGAGCTCCACCCCCGGACGATGCTGGCCGACCTCGGACGGCGCGGACCGGCATACCGACGCCAGCTGTGCTGGCGCGACTTCTACGCCCAGGTCCTGCACCACTGGCCCGAGAGTGCGCACGGGTACTTCCAGCCGGCGATGGCCCACATGAGGTACGACACCGGGAAGCGGGCCGACGAGCGGTTCGAGGCGTGGAAGCAGGGCCGCACCGGCTACCCGATCGTCGACGCCGGTATGCGCCAGCTCCTCGCGACGGGGTGGATGCACAACCGGGTCCGGATGATCGTCGCGTCGTTCCTCGTCAAGGACCTGCACCTGGAGTGGACGCTCGGTGCCCGGCACTTCATGGACCACCTCGTCGACGGCGACCTGGCCAACAACCAGCACGGCTGGCAGTGGACCGCGGGCACGGGTACCGACCCGTCGCCCTACTTCCGGATCTTCAACCCGACCAAGCAGGCCGCGACGTTCGACCCCGACGGCGCATACGTCCGCCGGTGGGTGCCCGAGCTGAAAGCCCTGTCGGCCCACGAGATCCACGAGCCGTGGACCCTCGACGAGCCGCCGGAGGACTATCCGGCACCGATCGTCGACCACGACACCGAACGCAAGGAGTCGCTGGCTCGCTACCAGGAGGTCCGCGCTCGCTGACCTATTCGGCGGACAGTCCCGTTCGGCGGTTGCTACCTTCCGAACGTCACCGGACGCGTGAGGAGAAGGCGTGTCGCTGTTCCAGCTGAGCACGCCGGCGCTCATCGTCGGCCTCTTCGCGGTGATCATCGGCGCGACCGTCGTCGGTCACCTGGTCGGCCGGTCGATGCGCGACCGGTCCGAGGGGCTCCGCGAGCCGTTCGGCGCCATCCAGTCGGCCATGCTCGGCTTCATGGCGCTCGTCATGGCGTTCGGTCTCAGCCTGGCGGTGGGACGCTACGAGAGCCGGCGGGCGGCGGTCGTCACCGAGGCGAACGCCCTGGGCACCGCCTACCTGCGGGCCCAGACGCTGGCCGAGCCCAACCGGACGCCGTCGCTGGATCTGATGCGCCGGCTCACCGACACCTCCGTCGCCATCTCCCAGACCGTGCCCGGCAGCCCGGAGCAGCAGGCCGCGCTGGACAGCGCTAGCCAGGTGGAGCGCGCCCTCTGGGACCAGGCCGGTCAGGCGGTCACCGCCCAGCCGAACGCGAGCGCGCCGCGCCTCTACCTGGACAGCCTCAACGACGCCTTCGACGCCCAGACCTCCCGAGTCTCCGCCCTGGGCAACCGGGTCCCGACGCCGGTCCTCCTCCTCGAGATGGTCGGTGCCGCGCTCGCGCTCGGTCTCCTCGCGCTCCATCTCGGGACCCTCGGCCGGGGTCCGGGGATCGCTCTGCTCGCAGCAGTACTCGTCGCCTCCACGCTGTTCATCACCTTCGACCTGGACCGGCCGGTCCGCGGGCTCATCAACGTGCCGGCCGACCCCTTGACCAGCCTGCGCACCTCCATGGATGCGCCACCGGCGTACGGCGGCCCCAGCTGACGATCCACGCCACTCGGCCGCCCGGCTTCCAGCGAAGCGGATGCCGTAGCGGCTGAGGCGTCGCGATCACGACGTGGTGGCCGCTACGAGCGCCGCTTCCGAGGCGTGGAGCGGCGGCCCGTCACGTCAGCTGGTAGTCGAACCAGACTCGGTGGGTGTCATCCGCGTCGACGGACATCCCGCCACCACCGGAGATGGCCGCCAGGTCACCGACGCCGCTCCCGGGGACGATGACGAACAGCTCGTACCGCCGGTCCGAACCCGTCGTGGTGGCCGAGTGCACGTAGGCGAACGCGCCACTCTCGTCACCGAGCCGGCCCTCGAAGGTCTCCAACGCCACATACGTCCCGACCCCCGTTCCCATGTCGAAGGCCGAGGTGAAGATCGTGGCCGAGCGGCCGGACACGTCGCCCTCGTAGACCTTCTCCATGACTGCGGTCCCGACGGGGATGCCCACCTCGACGGCCGCGGGCGGCGGGTCGATCTGAGCGGGGACGAAGGAGGCAATGGTGAACGTGCCCTCGGCTCTCATGGTCCGGACCCTAGTCGGACGCTCGCGGCCGATCCGGGCTCGCCGCTGACTTTGCGGGAGGATCCGCGACAGCCGAGTGTGGTGGATCCTCCTGCGAGACGCCCGACGGCCGTTGGTGTGTCGGTCCCCGGCGGCATGATCCGGGGGTGACGACGATGACGACCCTGACCATCCCCACGCGCGGGCCCTTCTCGCTGGAGGAGCTGGCGCTCTTCGGGTTCGGGCACCGCAACGAGCGGTCGTTCGACGGCGTCATGCGGATGGCGTTCCGCGTCGACCACGACCTCGAGAGGGCGGTCGGGGTGGAGGTCCGGCAACGGGGGGACCTGCTCGACCTCACGGTCCACGGTGACGCCGACCCGGACGCCGTCGCCGCCCAGGTCGCGCGGGTCCTGTCCTGCGACCACGACGGGGAGGGGTTCGCCGAGCTCGGTCGCCGCGACGCCGTCATCGGCCGCCTGCAGGCGGCCGCTCCCGGCCTTCGACCCGCCCTGTTCTACTCGCCCTACGAGGCGGCGGTCTGGTCGGTGATCAGCGCCCGCCGCGCCCGCGCGCAGGGCATCACGCTTCGCGAACGCCTCAATCAGGCTCACGGCACCGCCTTCGAGCTGGCCGGCCAGACGGTCACCGCGCTGCCTGCCCCATCGCGGCTGGCCGAGCTCACCGAGCTGCCCGGGCTCCCCGCCGACCGCATCCCGCGCCTGCAGGCCATCGCGGCCGCCGCCCAGCGGGGCGACCTGGACGTCGACCGCCTCGTCGCCCTCGGCCCCGAGGCCGCCCAGCAGGCGGTCCAGGAGCTGCCCGGGATCGGGCCGTTCTACAGCGCGCTCATCGTCGTCCGCGCGTGCGGCTTCGTCGACGTCCTCCCGGCCGACGAGGCCCGCAGCCGCCAGGCGGTCCACGACCTCTACGGCCTCACCACGCCGATGACCGACGACGAGTATGCGACGTTCGCCGACCGCTGGAGGCCCTACCGCACGTGGGCGGTCGTCCTCGTCCGCGCCGCCGCGCACCGGCTCCCGGCCTAGGGGTCAGACGACGGCGGTCATGCCGCCGTCGACGTAGAGGACCTGCCCGTTGACGAAGTCCGATGCGGCGGACGCGAGGAACACCAGCGCGCCCACGAGGTCCTCGACGCCGCCCCAGCGACGGGCCGGCGTGCGCCCACGGACCCACTCGCTGAACTCGGGGTCGTCGACCAGCGCCTGGGTCAGCTGGGTGTCGATGTAGCCGGGGCACAGGGCGTTCGCCTGGATCCCCTTCGGACCGAGGTCCGCACAGAGTCCGCGAGCGAGCATGACGACCCCGCCCTTGGTCGCGCTGTAGGGCGCGATGCCCGGTCTCGCCAGCCGGCTCTGGACCGACCCGATCATGACGATCTTGCCGCTGCCGCGTTCGGCCATGCCCCGACCGACGCGCTGCGAGACCAGGAACGCACTGGTGAGGTTGGTCGCGACGAGCTCGTCCCAGTCGGCCACCGAGAAGTCGAGGACCGGAGCCCGGCGCTGCATACCGGCGTTGTTGACGAGGATGTCCGGCGTCCCCCACTCCGCCTCGATCCGGGCCACCCCTGCGTCCACCGATGACGCCGACGTCACGTCGAAGGCCGCCGGCAGCGTGACGCCGGCCCCCTCGCCGGCCAGGGCCGCCGCCGCCGCGACCGCCCGGTCCTCGTCCCGGCCGTGCACCACCACCCGGGCGCCTGCCGCGAGCAGTCCGCGGGCGAGCGCGTACCCGATGCCCCGTGTGGACCCGGTGACCAGAGCGGTTCGCCCGGTGAGATCGAAGAGACCGTCCGGCATGATTTACAGCATGCCCGAGCCCGCACCCCACGACGTGACCCACGACGTCGACCGTGTGGGCGTGATCGGGCTCGGAGCGATGGGGCGGCCGATGACGGAGCACCTGCTGCGCCGACCGGCCACCACCGTGGCGGTCCACGGCCGCGGGCGAGACCGCTATGCCGACCTGCTCGACGCCGGCGCCCGCTGGCACGAGACGCCACGGTCCCTCGCCGCCGACGCCACCGTCGTCCTGCTCATGCTGCCCGACCTCCCGCAGGTCGAGGACGTCCTGAGCGGGGAGGACGGCCTCCTGGCCGACCGGCCCGAGGACCTGCTGCTCGTCGTCTCGTCCACGTCGTCGCCGACGGGAGTCCGCCGCCTCGGCGAGCGGCTGGTCCGCGAGTCCGAGGGACGGGTCCGCGTCGTCGACGCGCCGGTCTCCGGCGGGGTGGACGGCGCCGAGGCCGGCACGCTGTCGATCATGGTCGGCGGCCAGGACGTCGACGCTCGCCGGGCGATCGCGGTCCTCGAGGCGTGCGGGCGGGCCTACCACCTCGGCCCGCTCGGGTCCGGCGAGGTCGCCAAGGCGTGCAACCAGCTCATCGTCGCGGCCGCCGTCCTCGCCCTCGGGGAGGCGGCCGTCCTCGCCGACCGCAGCGGCCTGGAGCTCGAGACGCTCTTCGAGCTGTTCGCTGGTGGGTATGCGGACAGCCGCATCCTGCAGACCCGGGGCGAGCGGATGGTCACCGACGACTTCAGCCCATCCGGAATCGCCCGCTACATCCTCAAGGACCTCGACTTCGCGACCGACGTCGCCACCGCCACCCGGACCGACGCCGCCCTCCTGCCGGCGGTCCGCGCCGCCTTCGCCGACCTCGTGGCGCGCGGTCTGGGCGACTCCGACATGGCCGTGACCAAGCACTACATCGAGGAGCGGAGCCGGCGCCGGTGACCGCTGCGCCACCCGGCGCGCGCCGGCCCAACATCCTGTTCCTCCTCAGCGACGACCACGCGGCCCACGCCATCAGCGCCTACGGGTCGGTGGTCAACTCCACGCCCCACATCGACGCGATCGGCGAGGCCGGGGTCCGGTTCGAGAACCTCTTCGCGACCAACTCGCTCTGCGCACCGAGCCGGGCGTCCCTGCTGACCGGCACCTACAGCCACGTCAACGGGGTCAGCACCCTCGACACCCCTATCGACGCCAGCCAGCCGACCTTCGTCTCGGCGCTGCGGGACGCCGGCTACCGGACCGCTTTCGTCGGCAAGTGGCACATGGGCGACGGCGAGACCGACGGGGTCGCCCACGACCCGCAGGGGTTCGACTACTGGGACGCGCTCATCGACCAGGGCGAGTACCACGACCCCCGGTTCCTGTCCGCCGACGGGCTCCGGGTCGAACCCGGCTACGCCACCGACCTCATCACCGACCTCGCCATCCGCTGGCTCGGCTCGCTCGACGGCGGCGATCCGTGGTGCCTCCTGGTCTGGCACAAGGCCCCGCACCGTCCCTGGGAACCGGACGACGGGCATACCGGCCTGTATGCCGACCGCGAGATCCCGGTCCCGGACACCTTCACCGACGACCTCGCCACCCGCTCCGACACGGCCCGTCGCGCGGCCATGAGCGTCGCCGACGACCTCACCGAGGTGGACCTGAAACAGCCTGTCCCGCAAGGGCTTTCGCGCGAGGACGAGGCGCTGTGGAAGTACCAGCGCTACATGGAGGACTACCTCGCCTGCGTGGCCTCGGTCGACGACAACGTCGGCCGGCTCGTGGGGTGGCTGCGCGACCGCGGCGACCTCGACGACACGGTGCTCCTCTACGGCTCGGACCAGGGCTTCTTCCTCGGCGACCACGGCTGGTTCGACAAGCGGTTCATGTACGAGGAGTCGATCCGGATGCCGTTCCTCGTCGTCGTACCCGCGGGCGATCGACCCGGGGACGACGCATACCGGCATCGTCAGCAACGTCGACGTCGCCCAGACCCTGCTCGAGGCGGCAGGGGTGCCCGCCGACCCGCGGATGCAGGGCCGGTCGTTCTGGCCCGACGTCGCCGGGACGCGCGACCCCGACCCGCCGCACGACGGGCTGTACTACCGCTACTGGATGCACGACGACCGCAGCCACCACGTCGGCGCGCACTACGGGTTCCGCACCGACCGGTACTGCCTCGTCTACTTCTACAACGACGGCCTCGGCGTGCCCGGGTGCTCCGACGTGCGGTACCCCGCCGAGTGGGAGCTCTACGACCTGCTCGAGGATCCCGCCGAGCTGCACAACGTCGCCGACGACCCCGCGTATGCGTCGGTGCGGGTCGACCTCGAACGCCGGCTCTGGCGCGCGCAGGCCGCGGTGGGCGACGAACCGCACCCCGACCAGCCGCGACCCCTCTAGGCAACCTTGCAGTGACTCATTCGACCCCCTGCCGATGGGCTCGAGCTCGACTGGCCTTGTCGGGGTTCACCATGCGGAATACAACTCGTTGCGGAGAGGAAAGAGCTCGAACCGCCCACTCAATCCTCGCCGAGCATGAACAACGGAGTCACGCATGGCGGGAATGGGCTTGAGCGGTCGGAATTCCGACCATTCTCACCCGGAAGGAGCCCGCGGAGCGGCCGGAGTGCGCGCCCTCTCCTCCGAGGGGTAGGTGCTTTGCGCTCTGCCGCGCGGCGGTCTACACGACTCTGCGGGCAGCGGGTCTGCGTCTGAGGCGTCGCCGTTCCTATGACTGCGATATGAGTCGCAGTCCCGCACTGCCGCTCGCGCGCCGCCGAACGTACAGTCAGGAGGTGGCCCGCGTCATCGCCCCGCCCGAGGCGGACGCCGCTGGAAGCAGCGGCAACGGCGATCCCGGCCGTCCCCGTGACGGCGCCGGTATGCGCGCGCGTCGCGTCGGGAACCGCGTCGCCCGGCCGTTCGTCGCCGCCTGGACGTGGGCCCGCGGCGTCCCCGGACGGGTGTGGGTCGTCGGCGTCGTCGCCGTCGTGCTCCTCGCCGCCGTGGGCACCTACGCGCTGACCCGCCCGAACCCGACCCCTCCGGTCACCCAGCAGGACATCGACGCGACGGTGAAGAAGGGCATCGACGACCAGGCGAAGGCCGAGGCCGCCGCACCGCCCGACGGCACCGTCGCCTACCAGACCATCCAACCTTCGCTGGTCCTCATCAACGTCAAGCGCGCGGGCGGCGCCGGCGGCGAGTCCAGCAGCGGCGCGGGCGTCATCGTCAAGGACGACGGCACCATCCTCACGGCACTGCACGTCGTCAGCGGTGCGCAGGCGATCACCGTCAGCTACACCGACGGCACCTCCTCCCCGGCCACCATCGCCAGTCAGCAGCCGGAGAACGACATCGCGACGCTCACGCCGTCGGTCCTCCCCCAGACTCTCGTCCCCGCCGTCCTCGGCGGCGGTGTCCCCGTCGGGACACCGGTGTTCGCCGTCGGGCACCCGCTGGGGCTCACCGACTCGCTCTCCGCCGGTGTCGTCTCGGCCCTCGACCGCACCGTCGACGTCGGCAACGGCCAGAAGCTCGAGCACCTGATCCAGTTCGACGCCGCGGTCAACCCCGGCAACTCCGGCGGCCCGCTGCTCAACCGGGCCGGGCAGGTGGTCGGCATCGTCACCGGGCTCGCCAACCCCAGCCAGCAGGGCTTCTTCGTCGGGATCGGGTTCGCCGTCCCCATCGCCACGGCCGGCGGCGGCGCCGGCGCCCCCGCCCAGTGAGGACCCAGTGAGGACCCAGTGAGGACATCGTCATGACCGACCAGACCCCCGCCAGCGCCGCGCCCCGGCCGCACCCGCTCGAGCAGGCCCTCTACGAGGTCAAGAAGACGATCGTCGGCCAGGACGACCTGCTGGAGCGGATGATCGTGGCCCTGCTGGCCCGCGGCCACCTCCTCGTCGAGGGCGTGCCGGGTCTGGCCAAGACGATGGCCATCAAGACGCTCGCCGACGCGATCGGCGGCGAGTTCCAGCGCATCCAGTTCACCCCCGACCTCGTGCCCGCCGACCTCGTCGGCACCCGCATCTACAACCAGCGGGACGGCGAGTTCCAGGTGTCGCTCGGCCCGGTGTTCGCCAACCTCGTCCTCGCCGACGAGATCAACCGGGCGCCGGCCAAGGTCCAGAGCGCCCTGCTCGAGGTCATGCAGGAGCGTCAGGTCACCATCGGTCGCGAGACCTTCCCGGCCCCGGACCCGTTCCTCGTCATGGCCACCCAGAACCCGATCGAGTCGGAGGGCACCTACCAGCTGCCCGAGGCTCAGGTCGACCGGTTCATGCTCAAGGTGCTCATCGGGTACCCCTCGCCGCCCGAGGAGTTCGTCGTCGTCGAGCGGATGATCGGCACCCTGGCCGCGACGCAGAAGGTGCTGTCCGCCGACTCCTTGCGGGAGTACCAGCGGCAGGCCGCGCAGGTCTACGTGGACCCGGGGGTCATCGAGTATGCGGTCCACCTCGCCAACGCCACGCGCAACCCGGCGATCGTCGGCAAGGCCGAGCTGGCCCGCTTCGTCACCTTCGGCGCCAGCCCGCGCGCCTCGATCAACCTCGTCCTCGCCGCCCGCGCCCTGGCCTTCCTGCGCGGACGCGACTACGCGCTGGCCACCGACGTGCGCGACCTCGCCCGCGACGTGCTGCGCCACCGCATCGTGCTGTCGTACGAAGCGCTGGCCGAGGACATGAGCGCCGACGACCTGCTGACCCCGATCCTTGCCGCGACCCCGATCCCGCAGGCTCCGCTGCGCGAACGGCCGGCCCACGCCGCCGCCCCTGGTGACTCGCCGTGGACCAGGCCGCCACGCTGACGCCGGAGCGCCTGCTCCGGCAGCTCGAGTGGCGGGTCGTCAAGCGGTTGGACGGCCAGCTCCAGGGCGACTACCGCAGTCTGTTCCGCGGCAGTGGGATCGACTTCACCAACCTGCGCGAGTACGCGCCCGGTGACGACCTGCGGCACATCGAGTGGAACGTCACCGCGCGGATGGACACGCCCTACGTCCGCGAGTACGTCGAGGACCGCGAGGTCACGGCGTGGCTGCTGCTCGACCACTCCGCGTCGATGGGCTTCGGTCCCGTGGACCGGCAGAAGGACCTCGTCCTGGCCGAGCTGGCGACGACGCTCGCGCTGGTGCTCACGCGCCGGGGGAACCGGGTCGGCATGGTGGTCTTCGACCAGGACGTCGAGCGCATCCTGCCGGCGCGGTCGGGCCGAAACCAGGCGCTGATGATCGCCGACGTGCTGCTCGACCGCAGGAACGCGCGGGCCACGGCGACCGAGGCCGCAGCGGCGACCAGGGCGCGCCGGCGCCGCAGCCGGACCCCGAGCGGGCCGGAACGCCACGTCACCGACCTCGGCGCGATGCTGCACCGCTCGGCCGCGATGATCCGCCGCCGCGCGCTGGTGGTCGTCGTCTCCGACTTCATCAGCGAACCGGGCTGGGAGCAGGCCCTCAGCCGGCTGGCCCGGCGGCACGAGGTGGTCGCCATCCAGATCAGTGACCCCCGGGAGGACGAGCTGCCGGACGTCGGCTCGATCTACGTCGAGGACACCGAGACCGGCGAGCAGATCTTCGTCGACACCTCCGACCCCGGGTTCCGATCACGGCTCAGGGCCGCGGCGGACGAGCGCCAGGCCACCCTCGAGGAGGCCACCCGCTCGGCCGGTGTCGACCTGCACCAGGTCCGGACCGACGAGGACCTCGTCCGGTCGCTGCTGCGCATCTCCGCCCTCCGCCGGAGGAAGCGCCGATGACTCTCCCGACGCTCCAGTGGCCCTGGGCCCTGCTCGGGCTGCTCGCCCTCCCGCTCATCGTCGTCGCCTACCGCCGGCTGCTGCGCCAGCAGTCGGAACGGCGAGCCGACCTCGCCCGCCAGGGCCTGGTCGTCCCCACCGCTCGGCGAGACCGGTGGCGGCACGTGGCGCCGGTCCTCCTCGTCGCCGCGCTGGCGGTGATGCTGCTGGCCCTCTCCCGGCCGGTGGCCGCCGTCGCGGAGCCGCGTCGCGAGGGCACCGTCATCCTCGCCTTCGACGTGTCGACGAGCATGGCGGCCAAGGACGTCCAGCCGACCCGTCTCGACTCGGCCAAGGCCGCGGCGAAGGGGTTCGTCGAGAAGCAGCCGTCGACGGTGAAGATCGGGGTCGTCGCCTTCGGCGGCAACGGGATCATCGCCCAGCAGCCGACCACCGACAAGGACCAGGTGCTCGCCTCGGTGAACCGCCTGAAGCCGGAAGGTGACACGTCCCTGGGTCGGGGCATCCTCACGTCGCTGAGCGCGATCGCCGGCAAGCCCATCGTCAGCAACGGCGACAGCGAGCAGGGCGGCGGTGAGACGCCGATCGGCTACTACGGCGGCACCGCCATCGTCCTGCTCACCGACGGGGAGAACACGAGCGGCCCGGACCCGGCGAACCTCGCCGACCTGGCGTCGGCCGCCGGAGTGAAGATCTACCCGATCGGGCTGGGCAGCGCGGCCGGGACGGTGTTGGAGGTCAACGGCTTCAGCATCGCGACCCGCCTGGACGAGGACACCCTGAAGCAGATCGCCCAGGTCTCCGGGGGGACGTACTACAACGCGACCGACTCGACGTCGCTCGCGCAGGTCTACGACTCGATCCAGCTGAACTGGGTCTCCCGGAGCGTCCCGCACGAGGTCACCTCCCTGGTCGCCGGCATCGCGACCCTGCTGCTGCTCGCCGGAGCGGTCGTCTCCGTGATGCGCCGAGGACGGGTGATCTGAGTGAACGTCGACCAGCCCTACCTCCTGCTCGGCCTGCTGGCCATCCCTGTCCTCCTCGCCGCATACCTGTGGCAGACGCGACGGCGCAAGCCGGTCGCCGTCCGGCACTCCAACGTCGCCCTGGTCCGTACCGCAGTCGGCCCGAGCCGCCGGTGGCGACGTCACGTGCCCGTCGCCCTGGTTCTGGCCAGCCTGGCCCTGCTCGGGGTGGCGGCCGCCCGACCGCAGGTGCGGGCCGACGTGCCGGTGTCGAGCTCCACGGTGATTCTCGCGCTCGACGTCTCGGGCTCCATGTGCGCCACCGATGTCGAGCCCAACCGGCTGGGGGCGGCGCAGGCCGCCGTGCGGAAGTTCGTGGAGACCCAGGGCGACGACACCAAGATCGGCCTCGTGCTCTTCTCGGGGTTCGCCCAGCTGGCGGTGGCCCCGACGACGAACAAGGCCGACCTGCTCAGCACCCTCGACGCGGTGACCACCGGACGCGGCACGACCATCGGCGCCGCCATCCTCAAGTCGCTCGACGCGATCGCCGAGCTCGACCCGAACGTCGCGCCGAGCACGCCCGAGGACGCGCCCAACCCCGACGGGTCGTCCCTCCCCCGGTCACCCGAGAGCGGGGACGGGTCGTCGACTCCCACCCCGACCCCGAACGCCAGCGGCGACAAGGCTCCCGAGATCGTCGTGCTCCTCACGGACGGCGCGAACACGCGGGGCATCACCCCCCAGGACGCCGCACTCCAGGCCGCCGCGCGCGGTGTGCGGGTCTACCCCATCGGGTTCGGGACGAAGAACCCGACCCAGATGGTTTGCTCGAGCTCGCAGCTCGGCGGGCTGAACCAGCAGCGCTTCGGCGGCGGCCGCGACTTCGGGGGCGGGGTGACTCCGGGCGGCGGTCGGAACTTCCTCGTCGTCGACGAGGATGCGCTCAAGACGGTCGCGTCGACGACCGGCGGTGAGTACTTCGCGGCCACCGACGCCGACCAGCTGCAGAGCGTGCTCGCCAACCTGCCCAAGCACGTGACCACCCAACAGCAGGACGTCGACATCAGCGCCGGGTTCATCGCGGCGGCGACCCTGCTCCTGCTGATCGGGTTGGGGCTCTCGATCCGCTGGAGCACCCTGTCCGGCTGACGGCGAGTGCCCTCGTACCGGAGCAGGAGCTCTGCCCTCGACGCAGCGACGAGCCACTTGACGCCCTGTGCACCCTGCGTCGAGTGCCACGAATCGGCGTCAAGCTCAACGGGCCGCGGGAGGTGATGGTGGAGTGCACCCCGCTGATCGGTGAGGGCTCTCGATCCGCTGGAGCACCTTGTCGGGGTAGCCACCTACCCCCCGGATGTCAGTCCGAGGGCTTCGGGTCCCGCTGCCGGCCGGCCATGAGCGGAGTGGAGTGCCGGCGCCAGACGCGCCACTCCCCGTCGATCCGGCGCCAGAGGTCCGAGACCACGAACACGCCGCTGCGGTCCTCGCCCATCACCGTGGCCTCCATCCGAACCCGCCTCAGCACCGCCGCGACGTCGCCGTCCACGTCGACGATCTGCTCCTCGACGTCCCACTCCTGCACGACGTAGTCGGCCAGCACCTCGAGCCAGACCTGTCGGTTCATGACGTTGCGGACCGGTTGGACGAGCTGCAGCGCGTAGTCGTCGGCGATCACCTCGGCCGCCGCGGCCTCGTCCCGGTCGCGCTCCGCGGCGTCCCACACGGCCACCCGGGCCAGGAGGTCGTCCTCGTCCGAAGCGCCGGTCTCCACGACGGTGACGGGCGACCGCTCGCTCTCGAGCTGCTCGTCGGGCATGACGTCCACGGGTGTCCTTTCTCGGCCCCGAGCGGGCGTCGTGACACGCTGCCACCGTGTCGTCCCTGCCCACGCCCGAGTCTGCCATCAGGGGGCGCCGGTCCGCCTGGCGAGTGGTCGTCGGCCTGCTGTGGGTCCTCGGAGCGGTCGTCTGCGCCGTGCTCAGCCGGGGGTCGCTCCTGGCCGGCCACCCCGCATACCCGTTGACCCTGCTGGTCGTCGCGGTCGTCGGCCTGGTGCTCGTGGCCACCGGGTGGAGCTCCGCCCCCCGCGACCGGCCGCGCCACCGCGTGGCCACCACCGTCGGCCGGGTGGCCGCGGCTCTCGTCACCGTCGTCGTCCTCGGGGCGATCGGCTACCTCGTCCCCCTGTCGGCCGCTCCCGAGGCGGTCGACGCCATGTCGGGCGACGCGGCGGTGCGGGTCGAGTCGTCACCCACACAGATCGTCCTCACACCCGCCGTCGCCCCCCGGGCCGGCCTGGTCTTCCTGCCCGGAGCAAAGGTCGACCCGCGCGCCTACGTCCCGCTGCTGACCGAGGTCAGCGCCGCCGGGTACCTCGTCGTCATCGTCAAGGAGCCCTACAACATCGGGTTCCTATCTGTCGGCGAGCCCGCGAAGGTCGTCGCCGCCACGCCCGACGTCCACCGGTGGGCGGTGGGCGGCCACAGCCTGGGCGGCGTGGCGGCCGGCATCGCTGTCGGACAGCGGGACTCGGGGCTGTCCGGTCTGCTGCTCTGGGCGTCGTACCCAGTGGGCTCCCTGGCCGACCGCAGGGACCTCACGGTCGCCTCGGTCTCCGGCACCGCGGACGCCCTCACGACGCCGTCGGACGTCGCGAGCAGCCGGGCCGACCTGCCGCCGACCACGGTGTTCACGGCGGTCGACGGCGGCGTGCACGCGTACTTCGGCGACTACGGGACCCAACCCGGGGACGGCACGCCCGGGGTGGACCGCAACACCGCGCAGGGGCAGATCGTGGCGGCCTCGGTCGCGTTCATGGATGCGGTCGCCGGGGCCGGCTGACGGGCGGCCGGTGTCCTACGCTGCCACCACCACGACGGCGAAGGGGTATGCGGATGGCGGCGAGCGTGCGCGACGTCGCCGCCGCCGCCGCCGTCTCCGTGGGCACCGTCTCGAACGTGCTCAACCGCCCCGACAAGGTGGCGCCGGCCACCGCTGAGCGCGTCCTCGCAGCCATCGAGAGCCTCGGGTTCGTCCGCAACGACGCCGCCCGGCAGTTGCGGGCCGGCCGCAGCCGCAGTATCGGCCTCGTCGTGCTCGACATCGGCAACCCGTTCTTCACCGACATCGCGCGCGGGGCGGAGGGGCGGGCGGCCGAGATGGGCATGACCCTCCTCGTCGGCAGCAGCCAGGAGGACCCCGACCGCGAGCGGGCCTACCTCGACCTGTTCCTCGAGCAACGAGTCAGCGGTGTCCTTCTGTCCCCCGTCGCCGACACCCGCGACCGGCTGGAACGACTGCGGGGCAACGGAGTGCCCGTGGTTCTGGTCGACCGGCAGTCCACGGACCACACGTTCTCGTCGGTGGCGGTGGACGACGTCGTCGGCGGTCGACTCGCCGTGCGGCACCTCATCGACGTGGGCCGCCGCCGCATCGCCTACGTCGGCGGACCGCCGTCGATCCGCCAGGTGGCCGACCGGCTCCGCGGCGCGCGGCAGGCCGTGCGTCGCACCCCGGGCGTGGAGCTCGAGGTGGTCCAGACCGACGCCCTGACGGTGCTGGCCGGACGAGCCGCAGGTGAGCTGATCCGCGAGCGGCGACCCGGTGACCGGCCGGACGCGATCTTCGCCGCCAACGACCTGCTGGCCATCGGGATCCTCCAGGCGCTGATGCGTCCTGGTGGCCTGCGGGTGCCCCACGACATCGCCCTCATCGGCTACGACGACATCGACTTCGCGTCGGCCTCGGTGGTGCCGCTCAGCTCGATCCGCCAGCCGGCCGGGGTCATCGGCCGGCGAGCGGTCGAGCTGCTCCTCGACGAGTCGTTCGCCGAGGACCAGGACGCCTTCGAGACCGACCGCGTGCTGTTCCAGCCGGAGCTGATCGTCCGCGAGTCGACCCGGAGCGGCTCGGCACGCTAGAGCGTCACCGAGGTCAGTCGCCACCGCCTGCTGTGTCGGGCACCTGCTCCAGCTCGTCGAGGAGGGCCGAGGGCGCGTCCGTGGCGACGAGCTCGTGCAAGCGGCTCAGGCGGGCCAGGCTGGAGACGCCGACGGCCGTGGCGTCGACGTGCTCGCTGCGGGTCGAGAAGGCGAGCGCAGCGGCGTCCATCGGCACACCGAACCGGGCGCAGATGCTCTCGACGTGCGCGACGCGACCGAGGGTCTCCGCCGAGGCCGGCCGGTAGGCGAACGAGCTCCGATGGTTCGGCGAGCCGGCGAGGATCCCGCCGCCGAAGGGCGCGGCGTTGATCGTCAGCATCCCGCGTTGCCGGGCCGCCGGGAGCACCACCAACGAGTCGCGGTCGATGAGGCCCGGACCGCAGCATCGCCTCGGCCAGCTCGTCGGGATCCGGCCGGTCGGGTGCACCCAACGTGCTGGCACCGAGCAGCACGGATCCGTGGGGGAGCAGCACGCGGGCACCGTACCAGCCGAGTTGACACGTTTCACCGCCGTTGACATCACGGCTGACGTCATCGTGACTTGACAATGACGTCACTTTGACGTCATAGTGGCGTCATGGATCTCAGCAGCTATGTCGACACCCTTCGTCACGAGCTCGCCGTCGCGGCGCGCTCGGCCGGACCGGACGCCGAGTCTCTCGCCGAGCGGCTTACCGCTCCGCTGGAGTCGGCCACCCGGCTGGTCCTCCAGGAAGCGGTGTCCGACGCCGCCCAGGAGATCAGTCGCGACCTCGCCCCCGGCTCGGTGGACGTCCGCCTGCGCGGTCGTGAGCTCGGCTTCGTCGTCGACCGCGGCCCGCGGGACGGCGCCGCCGCCGCGACGGACGCGGCGAGCTGGCCGCCGGCGGCCCCCACCGCACCGCTCCCGCCCGCCGACGCCCCCCAGGACTCCGCGGCGCGGGAGGGTGACGCCGGCACCGCCCGGATCACGGTCCGCCTGCCCGAGACCCTCAAGGCACAGGTCGAGGCGGCCGCTGAGCGCGAGGGCGTGTCGGTCAACGCCTACCTCGTCCGGACCCTCGGGGCCGCCCTCCAGCCCGGCGCCGCCGCCACGGGCCCGACCTGGTCGCCGTCCGGCAGCCAGCTGAGCGGGTGGGTCCAGTGACCGACCACCAGGACGTCCCCCAGGACGCACCGCTCGACGCACCGCTCGACGCCCCGCAGGACACCCGCCCGAGCGCTGCGGGCACGACCGGCACGACGGCCGACGGCACGCAGACCTTCAACGTCGACGGGCCCGATCAGCCTGGCGCTCACGCTCGAGTTCGGCTCGGTCCGCGTCCGCGCCGACGAGACCGGCACGGTGACCGCCCGGATCAGCCCGGCCCGCGCGAGCCGCCGGGTCGACGTCGAGGCCGCCGAGCGCACCCGCGTGCGGTTCGCCGACGGGGCGCTGGAGATCCGCGTCCCGGGCGCGACCCGGCGGTTCTTCGGCAGCCCCGGCTCGGTGGACCTCGACCTGGTCGTCCCCACCGGCTCGTCGCTGCGGGTCGACGCCGGCTACGCCGAGGTGGAGGTCACCGGCACCGTCGACCGGTGCGCCGTCACCACCTCCTACGGCGACGTCCGCGTCGACGACACCGGCCGCCTCGACGTCGACAGCCAGGGCGGCACGATCACCGCCGGCCTGGTCACCGGCCCGGCCAAGGTGAGCAGCACCTACGGGCGGATCCGGATCCGCGAGGTGGCCGGTCCCGCCGACCTCGCGACGTCGTCCGGCGACCTCACCGTCACCCGGGCCACCGGCGACGTCACCGCGCGGTCGGCCTACGGCCGGATCAGCATCGGCGAGCAGGTCCGCGGCAACGCCTCGCTCTCCGGCTCCTACGGCACGGTGACCGTCGGCGTCCCGACCGGCACCGCCGCATACCTCGACGTGCGGTCCGACCACGGCCAGGTCCGCAGCGAGCTGGACCGCGCCTCAGAACCCCGTCCGGACATCGAGCGAGCGGCCATCCGTGCGCGAACGTCCTACGGCGACATCACGATCCGACGAGCCTGACGAGAGAACGGAAACCCAGATGACCACCACCACCCAGCTCCAGGGGCCCGCGATCCGCGTGCACGGCCTCGAGAAGTCCTACCAGGAGGTCGAGGTCCTGCGTGGCGTCGACTTCGAGGTCGAGCGAGGCTCCATCTTCGCCCTGCTCGGCTCGAACGGCGCCGGCAAGACGACGATCATCCGCATCCTGTCGACACTGCTCGCGGCCGACGCGGGAGCGCCCACCGTCAACGGCTTCGACGTCGCGACCCAAGGGGCGCAGGTCCGCGAGTCCATCAGCCTGACCGGCCAGTTCGCCGCCGTCGACGAGATCCTCAGCGGCCGGGAGAACCTCGTGCTGGTCGCGAGGCTGCGCCACCTCGACGGTTCCGGGGCGATCGCCGACGAGCTGCTCGAGCGGTTCTCGCTCACCGACGCGGCCGACCGCAAGGTCGGCACCTACTCGGGGGGTATGCGGCGCCGGCTCGACATCGCCATGAGTCTCATCGGCAACCCGCCGGTGATCTTCCTCGACGAGCCGACGACCGGGCTCGACCCTCAGGCGCGGATCGAGGTGTGGCAGGCGGTCAAGCGGCTCGCCGCCCAGGGCACCACCGTGCTGCTCACGACGCAGTACCTGGACGAGGCCGAGCAGCTGGCCGACCGGATCGCGATCCTGCACCAGGGCCGGATCCTCGTGAACGGCACCCTCGCCGAGCTCAAGCAGCTCCTCCCGCCCGCCACCGTCGAGTACGTCGAGAAGCAGCCCACCCTCGAGGACGTCTTCCTCGCCCTCACCGGTACCCCCGAGACCCAGACCCCTTCAGAGACCAGTAAGGAACAGCGATGAGCACCCACTTCCTCGGCGACACCGCCGCCCTCCAGGGACGGTCCCTGCGTCACATCCTGCGCAGCCCGGACACGATCATCACGACCGCGGTCATGCCGATCGCCTTCATGCTGCTGTTCGTCTACGTGTTCGGCGGCGCGATCGACTCCGGCTCGGACTCCTACGTGAACTACCTGCTGCCCGGCATCCTCATCATCACCATCGCGTCGGGCATCTCCTACACCGCCTACCGGCTCTTCCAGGACCTCCAGAGCGGCATCTTCGAGCGGTTCCAGTCGATGCCCATCGCCCGGTCGTCGGTGCTGTGGGCCCACGTGGGGACCTCCATGGTCTCCAACCTGATCTCGGTCGTGGTCGTCGTGCTCGTGGCCCTGCTGATGGGCTTCCGCACCGGGGCGAGCCTGCTGGCGTGGCTCGCGGTGGCCGGGATCCTGGCGCTGTTCACGCTCGCGTTGACCTGGGTGGCCGTCATCCCCGGTCTCACCGCCAAGACCCAGGACGGCGCGATCGCCTTCTCCTACCCGCTGATCTTCCTGCCCTTCATCAGCTCGGCGTTCGTGCCCACCGAGACGATGCCCGGACCGGTTCAGTGGTTCGCGGAGCACCAGCCCGTGACGTCCATCGTCGACGCCATCCGGGCGCTGTTCGCCCAGCAGCCGGTCGGCACCGACATCTGGGTGGCCCTGGCGTGGATCGTCGGCATCCTCGTCGTCGCCTACGCCTTCGCGATGGCGGCGTACCGCCGGCGGATGGCCTAGGGGCCGGTCAGAGGCGGCTGAGCTCGGTCAGCGTGACACTGCGCAGACCGCGCTCGGCCAGCCGGGTCAGCAGCCAGTCCAGGGTGTCGACGACGGGCCGCCGCTCGTCGGTCCCTTCGTGGAGCACGACGACGGCACCCGCACTGATCTGGCCGAGCAGCCGCTGCTCCCGCCAGGACCCGGGCTCCGGCGGCGGCCCGTCGGCGACGGCCACGGTCCCGAGCACACACCGCATACCGAGCGCGTGGGCCTCGCGGACCATCGTCCTGGTGGTCCACCCCGACCCGGGCCGCCACCAGCTGACGTCCTGGTAGGGCGCCAGAAGGTCGCGGGCCTCACTGAGATCCTCGCGGAAACGGTTACGCGACAGGCGGATCGACGGCTCGTCGTGCATGAGGTGATCGCCCACTTCGTGGCCCTCGTCCACGATCCGACGGACGACGCGCTCGTTGCCGACCACGCGGTCACCGATGAGGAAGAACGTCGCCTGCGCCTCGTGCTTGACGAGCACGTCGAGGATGGCGTCGGTCAGCTCGGGATGCGGGCCATCGTCGAGAGTCAGCCCCACCACCGGTTCGTCGGTGCGCCGGGCGCAGCAGACCGTCGGCAACGCCACGCCGGTCGCCCAGCGGGCCGACGCGTCCAGGGCGTGACCCGCCGACTCCCCGCCCCATCGGCCATTCATCGGGCGGCCGCCCGCCCGGCCTCGAAGAAGGTCACGACCGCCTCAACGTCCGCGAGGTCGTCAGCGTCCCGCAGGGCGCCGAACGGCGCGTTCCAGAACTCGCCCTCTCGGGTCGTCCACGGGCCGACGTAGGCGTAGGGACCGGTATGCGACGTGTCGCCGGGTGAGGCGCCGTAGTTGACCTCGTCGAGTGCGATCCCCACGTCGAAGTGCTCCGGCCACAGGACCGGTTCGACCTCGGGGGCCAACGCGCGCAGAGCCGCGTCGCCGCGGACGAACCAGCCCAGCAGCCGGTCGAGCGCCTCGGCGTCGAAGGTCAACGGCTCGTCCGGGTCGACACCGGACCCGACCGCGTAGACGTCGGCGAGGTCCGAGACCTCCTGGCCCGATGCGGTGGCGAGCGCGCGGCAGGTCCCGGTCAGCGGCGTACGCCCGCCGTCCCACACGAGGTCGCGGCCGTCCACGCGTACCGACGAGAGGTGGCCGCCGAAGCCACCGGGCCGGACCCGTAGCTCGATCGACCCCTGCGTCCGGAACTGCGGCCCAGCGATCACCAGCTCGGCCACCGCATGCAGCGAACGGCGCGTGGCGACCAGGCGCCGATCCCTCGACTCGTCCATCCGCCCCTCCTCCGACGTCGCGGAAGGCCACCGTCTCATGTGAGTCCCTCGCTCGCCGACCGGCGTCTCCAGGACGATCAGCCAAGAGCACCCAGCCGCCGGCAAACGGCCCTCACTGGCCAACCGCGTACTGAACGAGAAGACGGTCTGCATAAGGCCCTTCATTGCCGTCGGCAGCAATCGTGAGGGCGATAACCGCGGTGGCCGGCGTGGTGGCCCGGCGGCGGTCCTGCTCGACCACAAGATCAGGGGCAAGCCCGAGACAGCCAACGTGACGACGAGGTCGTCTTGCCGGGCATCACGGGCAGGAACTGGGCAGTCACTGGCTCCATCAGGTGGACTACGCGCGTCGCGAAGATATCGACCGAATCATTGCCCGGCTGGATTGCTCGGCGGGTCGTCACCTACGAGTAAGCGCCCCGAATCCGTCGAAGAGCCTGGTTGGCTTTGTGCCAGGCTTTTCGGCCGCCTCTAAACCTGTCGGGGCTCCATTCCGCTCTTCGTCGCTCGGCCGCTGGTCGGTATCGGTGGAGCGCTGCAGGAGCTCCTCGTGGGCGCGCGATGCCTTAGCGCAGGCGTTCACGATCTCGGCGCTCGGAATCTCCTTCTGCCAGAATTTCAAGAAGCTCTGCGTCCAGTTCCAACCATCCCGGGGGCACTCGAACCGGCACCCCTCTGCCCGACTCGGGTCTACCGTCAGGGTCGTGGCCAAGAGGGTCTTCAACCCACCGCCGGGCTGGCCCGTACCGCCCGCGGGATGGACGCCGCCTTCTGGCTGGCAGCCGGACCCCTCGTGGCCCGAAGCCCCGTCGGGCTGGAACTTCACTCGACTGGAGGAACCCCAAGACGCGCAGATGCCTCCTCAGGACACACAGCTGGGACCCCAGGACGCGGCCGGGCCGGTCGAGAAGGCGGAGGTGAATCGTCCGAACCGTCTCGCCCAATGGGTCGGTTTAGCAGCCTTCGCCCTGATGGTCGCTCTGTCGATCGCCGCTGGGATCGCACAGGCACGGGACAGCCGCGACGACTCATTACGGCCTGGCAACTGCGTGAAGATTGACGCCACCGACGAGCGATACCTGATCAGGGTGCCCTGCACTGAAAGCAGCGCTCAACTGAGGGTGACCAGCCGGCACGACAACACGAGTGACGTCGACGCGGCTTGTCCACGTAACGCCGCCGCGGAACCTGGGTATGCCTTCGTCGAGGAGCAAAGTGACAAAGGCATTGAGGTCAACTTTGTGTTGTGCGTCGCCCCAAGGTGATCTCCAAGGCGATGCGAAGGAGACGGACCGAGGGCCAGCGGATCAGGGTCCCTCACCCCGTGGACGCGTTGTGTCGCTGTAGGAAAGCCTCTCGCTAAACGAGGAGAGCTGGCGGCGAGGCCCGTCTCCTGGCGGAGGCCTACACCAAGACCGGGCGACCCTCGTGCACGGTCACCCCGAGCGGCTCCTCGAGGGCGCGGTCCTGCGGGACGAGATCGAACTGGGCGGCGGAGGATGGGGGTCGGTGCTGCAGACGTCCGCGGCCGTCGCGGCACCGACCCCACCTCGTCCCGGCGACGCCCGACGGGGGTCCCGGCTAACCTCCCTGCGTGGGGAACCGCTGGACCGCCGAGCAGGTGCTCGCGCTCGCCCCCGACCCTGCATCGCAGGGCGCCGGTCGCTCCATGTCCACGCCGGCTCCTGGTCGGGCACCGGTGCGTTCGACCGCCTCGTCTGGGGGCTCTGTCGCGGCAGCGGCGTCGAAGCCGTACCAGACGGTCGTCGACCTGGCCGGCCCCGCGTACCGGTGCACCTGCCCGAGCCGGAAGTTCCCCTGCAAGCACGCGCTCGGCCTGCTCCTGCTCTGGGCCGGCGACGGTGTGCCCGACGCCGGGGAGCCGGCCGACTACGCGGCAGTGTGGGCGGCGAGCCGCGAGGGTCGGGCGGCTTCCGAACGCGGCTCGCGCGCGGGCGCACCCAAGGACCCCGAGCAGGCCGCCCGCACCGCTGCGCGGCGACAGGACCGCGTGACGGGCGGTCTCGCCGAGCTCGACGTCTGGCTGCGTGACCAGGTACGGACCGGCATCGCGGGAGCGTCAGCCGATGCCTACCGCCGGTTCGACGGGATGGCCGCCCGGATGGTCGACGCGCAAGCCCCCGGCGTCGCGGCCACCCTGCGCCGCCTGCCCCAGGTCACCTCGTCGGGAGCCGGGTGGCCCGGCCGCCTGCTCGCCGAGCTGGCCCAGCTGCGGCTGCTGGTCGCCGCGCACCAGCGGCTCGCCGAGCTGCCCGAACCACTCGCGGCCACCGTCCGGCAGCGGGTCGGCTACCTGGTCGCGGCGGACAACGTGCTCCGGACGTCACCGGTCCGCGACCTCTGGCACGTCGTCGGCGCGACGGAGTCCGACTCGGGGAGTCTGATCACCCGACGCACCTGGCTGTGGGCGGCGGACGCCGACCGGCCGGGGCTCGTGCTCACCTTCGGCGCCGGCGGTCAGCAGCCGGACCGGTCCCTGGTCCGGGGCACCGCGATTCCCGCCGACGTCCACTTCTACCCCGGCCAGCCGGCGCTGCGCTGCCTGGTCGGGCAGCCGCACGGCGAGGCGGTCACGCTGCCGGGCCTCACGCCGAGCCCACGTCCCCGAACCGTCGCCCGGCTTCTCGACGACCACGCCGCGGCGCGGGCCCAGGACCCGTGGCTCACCGCCTGGCCGGGACTGCTCGACGTGCGGCCCGCGCGCGGCGGCGGGCAGTGGCGGCTGGTCGACGAGGACGGCGACAGCCTCCCCCTCCGCGGCGGACGCGAGGTGCTCTGGCCGGTCCTCGCGGTCTCCGGCGGAGAGATCGTCACGGTCGCCGTGGAGCTGTCCGACGGCCGGCTCACCCCCGTCGGGGTGTGGCCGCGGCAGGGGTATGCCGTGCCCGTCGCGGCAGCCGGGTCAGCGGTGGCCTCGTGAGCCGGACCAGCGTCGCGTGGGACGAGCTGGTCACCGCGGCGACCGTCGGTACCGGCACCCGGGCTCTTCCGCATGCCGGCTTCCACCCGACCACGGTGACCGCCCGAGCCGACGCGACCGGCGAGGCCGACGCCGACGAGGCCGCCCGCCTGCTCGAGCTGGCAGCCATGGAGACCGCAGCGAACGCCGTCACGGTGCAGCCGGCCCCGGCCGCACCGGTGGCTCCCGCGCCGGCCGAGAGCCGACCGGTCATGACCGACCGTCTCGCCGAGCTGCTGCTCCTCGCCGTGCGGACCGACCGTGACGTTGCCGCCGACCTGTTCGAGACGGTCGCGGACGCCGGCCTCGTCCTGCCGCCGGCCATGGTGCCGCCGTTCCTCGAGCTGGGCCGGGACAGCGGGATCATGCCGGTCCTGTCCGAGCTGGTCGGCGAGCGTGGTCGCTGGCTGGTCGACCTCGACGAGGACTGGTCGACCTTCCTGCCGCGAGGAGCTCAGGCGCGTGAGGTCGCGGCGCTGCGCCGGCTCGACCCCGTGGCGGCCCGCGAGCGAGTCGTGGCGGAGTGGGCCGGTGCCTCGGCGGCCGATCGAGCTCGGCTGCTCGACGCGCTGGCCGAGGGACTGGGAGTCGACGACGTGCCGTTCCTCGAGTCGGCCCTCGGCGACCGCAGCGCGGGCGTCGGCGTCCGAGCGGCAACCCTGCTGACCCGGCTCTGCGCTCGGCTCCCGCTCGACCAGCAGCCCGCGTTCGGTGAGCGGGCAATCGATCGCGCTCGGCCCGTGGTCCGGTTGGTCCGGCAGGGGCTGCTGCGGTCGCCGGCGTTGGAGGTGGTCGCGCCCGAGTCGCTGGACCGAGTCGCCCGCGGTGACCTCCTGTCCGGGCCGGAGCCGGGGTTCCGGAAGGGACAGCGGGCCTGGTGGCTGGAACAGATCGTCCAGAGGGCGCCGCTGTCGTTATGGGAGAAGGAGTTCGGACGGTCGCCGGCCGAGTTGGTCGCGCTTCCGCTGGTCGGCGACTTCGCGCGCGAGCTGCATCCCGGATGGGTCGGAGCGGCGTGGGCCCAGCAGGACCTGGGCTGGGCCAGGGCGATCCTCGCCGTCCCCGACGCGCCCGTCGAGCCGCCCCTCGTCAGCGTCCTGCCGGCCGCCGAACAGGCCACGCTCGCCGTCCGCCTCCTCGACTCGGTGGCGGCCGGCGACGGCGGGGTCCTCCCCCTACTCACCGCGATCGACGGGCCCTGGCCGCCCCACCTCTCCACCGCCGTGGTCGGCTACGTCGAACGGCTGCTCCCGAGCGGACCGGCCCGAGACTCCACTCCGCTCCTCCAGCTGGTCTCGCGGCGGCTCCCGGTCCGCATACCGTTCGCGGTCGAGACCATCCAGGCCCGCGCCACCGCCGAGGACTGGGCCGACCAGCAGGCCCGGTCGGCCGGCTTCGACCACCTCTGGCGACGTGCCCTCACCGTGCTGTCCGCGACCCTGTCGGTGCGCGCTCGCGTCGACGACGAGCTCCGAAGGAGTATCCCGTGACCGACTCTGTGGCGGAGATGGCGGCCGTGCCGGCCGAGAGCGAGCTGCTGCGGCCCCACGCCGAGCAGCTGTTCGCCCACGAGCTCGCCGCGCTGGCCGCGGCTGACGACCGGCCGCGGCCGCCGTCGTGGCTGCTGTCGCCCAACGCCGTCGTCACCTACGTCCTCGGCGGCGAGCTGGCCGACGGCACCGTCATCACCCCGAAGTACGTGGGGCCGCGCCGCCTCGTCGAGGTCGCCATCGCCACCCTGGCCACCGACCGGGCGCTGCTCCTGCTCGGACTTCCCGGCACCGCGAAGACCTGGGTGTCGGAGCACCTCGCCGCCGCCATCAGCGGCACGTCCACGCTCCTCGTCCAGGGGACGTCGGGGACCGCCGAGGAGTCGATCCGCTACGGCTGGAACTACGCCCGCCTGCTCGCCGAGGGGCCGTCGCCGGCCGCTCTCGTCGCGTCACCGGTCCTGACCGCCATGCGCGAGGGCAAGATCGCCCGCATCGAGGAGCTGACCCGGATCCCGTCCGACGTCCAGGACGCCCTCATCACCATCCTGTCCGAGAAGACCCTCCCGGTCCCCGAGCTCGGCACCGAGGTGCAGGCGGCCAAGGGGTTCAGCGTGATCGCCACGGCGAACGACCGCGACCGGGGCGTCAACGACCTCTCCTCGGCGCTGCGCCGCCGGTTCAACACGGTGGTCCTCCCGCTGCCGGCGACCGAGGACGAAGAGGTCCAGATCGTCGCGCGCCGCGTCGCCGACCTGGGCCGCGCGCTGGAGCTGCCCGACGTCCCCGCGGCCGCCGACGAGATCCGCCGCGTGGTCCGGGTGTTCCGCGAGCTGCGGTCCGGCGTCACCGAGGACGGCCGCACCAAGGTCAAGTCCCCGTCGGGGACGCTGTCGACGGCCGAGGCGATCTCGGTCGTCACCAACGGGCTGGCGCTGGCGGGTCACTTCGGCGACGGCGTGCTCGGGGCGTCCGACGTGGCGGCGGGCATCCTCGGCGCCGTGGTCAAGGACCCGGTCGCCGACCGCGTGGTCTGGACCGAGTACCTCGAAGCGGTCGTCCGTGAGCGCCCGGACTGGTCGGACTTCTACCGCGCGTGCCGCGAGGTGAGCGGGTGACCGCAGCGCTCGCCGAGGCCGTGGCGACGGAGGTGTCCGACGGCACCTACGTCCTCGGCATCCGCCACCACGGTCCGGGATCGGCCCGCGGCGTGCTCGCCGAGCTCGACCGGATCCACCCCGATGCCGTCCTCGTCGAAGGTCCGGCCGACGCCGACTCCCTGGTCCGGTTCGTCAGCGCGGACGGCATGGAACCGCCCGTCGCGCTGCTCGCCTACGACGCCACCGCTCCCGCCCGCGCCGTCTTCTGGCCGTATGCGGTCTTCTCGCCGGAGTGGCAGGCGCTGCGCTGGGCCGTGGACCACGACGCCCTCGCCCGGTTCGTCGACCTTCCGTCCGGAGCGGTCCTCGCCCATCGGCCGACCCCGCCGCGAGGCGAGCGGGAGGTGCCGGACGAGCCGCATACCGAGGATGACGTCGACGTCGACACCGTCGTCCGGTCCGACCCGATCGGCCTGCTGGCCCACGCGGCCGGGTACGACGACCCCGAGCGGTGGTGGGACGACGTCATCGAGTCCCGTTCGGACGGTGCCGGATTCGAGGCCATCACCGAGGCGATGGCCTCGCTGCGCGAGGAGCCGGACCCCCGTCATACCCACCGCGACGAGCACCACGAGGCCCGCCGTGAGGCCTACATGCGCACCGTCCTGCGCGAGGTGCGCAAGGGCGGGGCCCGGCGCATCGTCGTCGTCTGTGGCGCCTGGCACGCGCCGGCGCTCACCGACCCGCTGCCCACCGCCGCCGCGGACGCCCGGATCCTCAAGGGGATGCCGAAGACGAAGACGGTGATGACCTGGGTCCCGTGGACCCACTCACGGCTGTCGTACGCGTCGGGCTACGGCGCGGGGATCGAGTCACCCGGGTGGTACCACCACCTGTTCACCACCCCCGACCACGTCGTGACGCGATGGCTGACGAAGGTCGCCGGGCGGCTACGCGAGAAGGACCTGCCGGTGTCGTCAGCCCACGTCATCGAGGCGGTCCGGCTGGCCGAGGCCGTCGCGACGATGCGGGGCCGACCGCTCGCAGGTCTGGCCGAGGTGACCGACGCGACCCGTTCGGTGCTGTGCCAGGGCGAGGAGCTCCTGGTCGAGCTGGTGACCCGCGATGTCGTGGTCGGCGAGCGCCTGGGGACCGTCCCCGACACGGCGCCGACCGTTCCGCTGGAGGCCGACCTCCGGGCGACGGCCCGGCGGCTTCGTCTCGCCATGGATCCCCTCGAGAAGGCGCTCGAGCTGGACCTGCGCAAGCCGAACGATCTCGCGCGATCCCGGCTGCTGCACCGACTCCGCGTCCTCGACATCGACTGGGGCACCCCGGCGCGGACGACCGGAACCGGGACGTTCAAGGAGGGGTGGTCGCTGGCCTGGCGGCCCGAGCTGTCCGTCGACGTGGCGGTGGCCAGCGTCTGGGGTACGTCGGTCGTCGACGCGGCGACCGCGCGCGTCGTCGACCGGGCCACGTCCACCGACAGCTCGTTGGCGACGGTGACCCGAGCCATGGAGGCCTGCCTCGTGGGCGACCTCGCCGCCGCCCTGCCGCGGGTGCTCAGCGCTCTCCGCGACCGAGCGGCCCTCGACGTCGACGTCGAACACCTCATGGAGGCACTGCCGGTCCTGGTGCGGGCGATGCGGTACGGCGACGTGCGGTCGACCGACACCACGGCGCTGGGCGAGGTGGCGGCGTCGCTGCTGGTCCGGATCGAGGCGGCGCTGCCGGCCGCGGTGACCGGTCTGGGCGACGAGGCGGCCGAGGCGTTGCGCGACCGCGTCGAGGAGGTCCACGCGGCGACCTCCCTGATGTCGGCCGACCAGCGGGCCGAGTGGCTGGACACCCTCGAACGCCTCGCGCGGCGCGCCGACCTGCACGGGCTGCTCGCCGGCCGGTTCGTCCGGCTGCTGGCCGACGCGCAGGTGTTCGACAGCGAGGACACGGCCCGGCGGCTGCAGCGGGCGTTGTCGGTCGGGTCGACCCCGGCGGAGAAGGCGGCCTGGATCGAGGGGTTCCTCGCCGGGGGCGGGCTGCTGCTGGTCCACGACACCGCGCTGCTCGGGACGCTCGACGCGTGGCTGGACGGGTTGCGGGCGGAGGAGTTCGTCGACGTGCTGCCGCTGCTGCGGCGCACGTTCGGCGGGTTCCAGACGGCCGAGCGACGCCAGCTGGCCCACCAGCTGCGCCGGCTGGACGGCGCCGGTTCCGCGGCTGCCGCGCGGTTGGCCACCGAGTGGACGGACGCCGAGCTCGCGCGAGCGCAGGCCGGCGGTCGCCACCGTCGCCCGGCTCCTCGGACTGCCCGTCCCGGGCGGGGACGACTCGTGACCGCCGAACGCGACCGTCGCTGGCGGCTCACCCTCGGCGAGGACTCGGCCGGCGCCGACGAGGACCTCGGCCTCAGCGCCGACGACCGGCGGATGGACGAGGCGCTCGCCGCCCTCTACGGCGGTGGCGGGCGGCCCGGCGACGGAACCTCTGCCGAGCCCCGCGCCGCCGGCCTCGGCGGGTCGGCGCCGAGGGTCGCGACGTGGCTCGGCGACATCCGCGCATACTTCCCCTCCTCTGTCGTCCAGGTCATGCAGCGCGACGCGATCGACCGGCTCGGGGTCCGCGCCCTGCTCCTCGAACCGGAGCTCATGGAGTCCCTGGAGCCGGACGTCCACCTCGTCTCCACCCTGATCAGCCTCGGGTCGGCCATCCCGGAGACGTCCCGGGCGACGGCGCGGTCCGTCGTCCGCACCGTCGTCGACGACATCGAGAGGCGCGTCGCCAACCGCACGCGAGCCGCCGTCACCGGAGCCCTGAACCGCGCCGCCCGCACGCACCGGCCCAGGCTGCGCGACATCGACTGGAACCGCACCATCGCCAAGAACCTCAAGCACTACCTGCCCGAACAGCGCACCGTCGTGCCCGAGCGGCTGGTCGGGTACGGACGGCGCCAGCAGCACCTGCAGCGCGACGTCATCCTCGCGATCGACCAGTCCGGGTCGATGGCCGCCTCGGTCGTGTATGCGTCGATCTTCGGCGCCGTGATCGCCTCGCTGCGCGCGGTCCGGACCTCGCTCGTCGTCTTCGACACCGCCGTGGTCGACCTCACCGAGGAGCTGTCCGACCCGGTCGACCTGCTCTTCGCGACGCAGCTCGGCGGCGGCACCGACATCAACCGCGCGATCGCCTACTGCCAGGGCCTCGTCACCCGGCCGACCGACACCGTCTTCGTCCTCATCTCCGACCTCTTCGAGGGCGGGGTGCGCGACGAGATGCTGGCTCGCATCGAGCAGCTGCGCGACGCCGGCGTCGTCGTGGTGGTCCTGCTCGCGCTGTCGGACGAGGGGGCTCCGGCGTTCGACCGGGCGCTGGCCGGCGACCTGGCCGAGCTGGGCTTACCCGCCTTCGCCTGCACGCCCGACGCGTTCCCCGACCTGCTCGCCGTCGCCCTGGAGCGCGGCGACATCCGGGCCTGGGCCGCGAAGCAGGAGCTCGATCTGCGCGGGATGAGCGGGTAGCCCGCCGGAGCCCTGACGACACCCGAACAGGCACTAGTGGCCAGACGGCCCGGCATAACGCCCCAAAACGGACGCCTGAGGGAACCAATGCCTGTCGGTTTGTCGCACCGGCGCCTCGGAGTCAGCGGACCCCGCCCATGAGGCGCTTCAGCCACGGTGACATCAGGGCGAGGATGACGCCGATGACGATGGCGACCCCGCCGAGGATGGCGAAGTAGGGCACCTGGTCGGCCTCCGAGAAGAACCGGGCCAGCTGCCCGGAGAGGGCAGTGCCCAGCGCCACGGAGAGGAAGAACAGCGCGACCATCTGGGTCTGGTACGCGGCCGGCGCCAGCTTGGTCGACAGCGACAGCCCGACCGGCGAGAGCAGCAGCTCGGCGATGGTGAAGACGAACATGACACCGGTGATCCCCAGGAGCGGTGCGGAGTCGGGGATCGTCGTGGCGAGCGGCACCATGAGCAGGAACCCGACGCCCATCACCGCGGTTCCGAGCGCGAACTTGATCGGCGTCGACGGCTGCCGGTCGCCCAGCCGGGTCCACAGCGCGGCGAAGAGACCGGACAGGACGATGACGAAGATCGGGGTGCTCGACAGGACCCAGGGCACCGGCAGCTGGTAGCCGAACAGGTCGCGGTTCACCTCCGTGTCGGCGTAGATGGTCAGCACCGTGCCCTGCTGCTGGTAGAGCGACCAGAAGACCGTGCTGGCGATGAACATCGGGATGAACGCGACGACCCGGTTCCGCTCCACCGGCGTCACCCGCCGACTGCGGAGGATGACCGTGAAGTAGGCGACAGCGGCGACGAGGGTGATCCCGACGACCACCGTCACCAGGCGGTCAGCGGTGAGGACGCCGGTCCAGACGAGGAGCCCGATGACGACGACCAGGGCCAGCAGGCCGAGCGCATACCGGATCCGGTGGTCGACCGGAATGGGGTTGGGGACGACCCGGTCCTTGGCCGGGAACCGCCCGCGCGCGAACGCGTACTGGGTGAGCCCGATCGCCATGCCCACGGCGGCGGCCGCGAAGCCGACCTTGAACCCCCACGTCACCTGCAGCCACCCGGTGAGCAGCGGGCCGATCAGCGCGCCGAGGTTGATCCCGAGGTAGTACAGGGAGAAGCCGGCGTCCCGGCGCGGGTCGTCCTCGGCGTAGAGCGTGCCGACCATGGCGGTCGAGTTGGCCTTGACCGCACCCGACCCGAAGGCGATGCCGACCAGCCCGACCGCGACGCCGACCAGCCCGGGCAGCAGCGACAGGCACAGGTGCCCGAGCATGACGAGGGCCGCGGCCCAGAACAGCGTGCGCTCCGGCCCCAGCAACCGGTCGGCCACCCACGCGCCGGCGATGGTGCTGAGGTAGACCAGCCCGCCGTACGCGCCGGCGATGCTCACCGCGGTCCCTTGCGGCAGCGCGAGCCCGCCCTGCGCCACCGGGTAGTACAGGTAGAGCAGGAGGATCCCGCCCATGGCGTAGTAGCTGAACCGCTCCCACATCTCGACGCCGAAGAGGTTGGCCAGCAGCCGGGGCTGGCCGAAGAACTGCCGCTCCGGCACCGCCCGTGCGACGTCGGTCATGACGACACGATGTCAGTGCTGCTCCACCGGGCACCAGTACGTCGTGCGCCCGCCCACCGTGGCCCGGGCGACCTCGGACCCGCAACGTGGGCAGTGCCCGTCCCGTGTCCGGTGGGTCATGAACGTGCCGGTATGCACGCCGCCGCGTTCGCGGGCGCGCCGGGTCGCCGCGCGCAGGGCTCGACGAAGCCGCGCCAGCTCGTCGGTCGTCAGCTCGTCGGCGGGCCGGCGCGGGGAGATGCGCGCCTGCCACAGCGTCTCGTCGGCGAGCAGGTTGCCGACGCCGGCGATGACGGACTGGTCGAGCAGCCGCGCCTTGACAGCGGCGTGACCACGACCCACCCGCTCGCGGAACTCCGGCACCGTGATCACCTGCGCGTCCGGGCCGAGCCGTTCACGGTTCGCGTCGAGGCGCACCCGACCGAGCCGCCGCGGGTCGAACAGCCGCAGCTGACCGCCGTCCTCGAACGTGATCGTGAACCGGTTCCACGCGGGGTTCTTCGGGTTCCGGGCGGTCGCCCGCCGGCCCTCGGTGGCCAGCCAGTCGCCGCCCTCGGTCAGCTCGCCGTCGGCATACGTGACGAGGATGTGGCCGCTCATGCCGAGGTGGATGGCCAGCTCCGGACCTGGGGTATGCGACCGGCCGAGTCCCGAGGTGTCGCACCAGATCGACTTGCCCTGGCGGTTCGCGGCAGTGAGGCGGCGCCCGACCAGCGCCGCGCGGATCTCGCCCGGCGCGTGCGGCCGGCAGACGTAGGTGTCGGAGTCGTCGACGTCGGCGATCCGGCGGTTCAGCGCGGCTCGCTCGATCGCCGCCCGGGCACTCTCGACCTCGGGAAGCTCGGGCACGACGTCAGTCTCTCAACGCCTACCGGCTGCGGCGCGTCGAGCCTCAGCGAACCCCGCCCATGAGGCGCTTCAGCCACGGGGTCATCACGGCGAGGATGACCCCGATGACGATGGCGATCGCGCCGAGGATGCCGAAGTAGGCCACCTGGTTGTCGACCGAGTAGAACTCGGCGAGGGTGCCGGACAGGACGCTGCCGAGGGCCACCGACAGGAAGAACAGCGCGATCATCTGGGTGTGGAACGCCTCCGGGGCGAGCTTGGTCGCGAGCGACAGCCCGACCGGCGACAGCAGCAGCTCGGCGATGGTGAAGACGAAGATGACCCCGATGAGCCCGAGCAGCGGCGCGGAGTTCGGCTCGGTGCTGGCCATGGGGATGAAGAGCAGGAACGCGATCCCCATCACCACGGTGCCGGCGGCGAACTTCAGCGGCGTCGAGGGTTGGCGGTCGCCCATCTTGGTCCAGATGGCCGCGAAGACGCCGGACAGGATGATGATGAAGACCGGGTTGATCGACTGGACCCACGACACCGGCATGGTCCAGCCGAAGATGTCGCGGTCCAGCTGGCTGTTCGAGTAGACGGTCAGCACGGTGAACTGCTGCTGGTACAGCGACCAGAACGCCGCGCTGGCGATGAACATCGGGATGAACGCGAGGACCCGCTTGCGCTCCACCGTGGAGACGTGCGGGCTGCTGAGGATGACGGCGAAGTAGACCAGGGTCGCGCCGACCGTGACGATGATGACGCCGGTGTCGAGGTTGCTCGCCTTGAGCACGCCGGTCGCGCCCAGGACGCCGACGACGGCGACCGCTGCCACGATGCCGAGGGCGTACCAGAGCCGCTCGCTGCGCGGCAGCGGGTCGGGGACCTCGTTGGCGACCTCGGCCAGCCGCTTCCGGCCGATCGTGTACTGGATCAGACCGATGGCCATCCCGACGGCCGCGGCCGCGAACCCGACGTGGAAGCCGAAGCTGGTCTGCAGCCAGCCGGTCAGCAACGGTCCGAGGAGAGCGCCGAGGTTGATGCCCAGGTAGAACAACGAGAAGCCGGCGTCCCGGCGCGGGTCGTCCTCGGTGTAGAGGGTGCCGACGAGCGACGTGGCGTTGGCCTTGACCCCGCCGCTGCCGAACGCGATGAGGATCAGGCCGACGCCCACCCCGACGGTGCCCGGCAACGCCGACAGGGCGATGTGCCCGGCCATGACGAGGACCGCCGCGTAGAACAGCGTGCGCTCGGCCCCGATGAGCCGGTCCGCCACCCAGGCCCCGGCGATGGTGCTGAGGTAGACCAGACCGCCGTAGGCGCCGACGATGCCGACCGCGGTGTCCTGGGAGATCCCCAGTCCGCCGTCCTCGACCGAGTAGTACAGGTAGAGCAGCAGGATGCCCTGCATGCCGTAGAAGCTGAACCGCTCCCACAGCTCGACGCCGAAGAGGTTCGACAGGACCCGCGGCTGGCCGAAGAAGGTCCGCTCGTGGTCCTTCGGCTTCTGGTCGACGTCGGTCATGCGCACCACGATGGCACCAGGCAAGCGTGCGACGTCAGTACCGAACGGGACATTCTGCGCGTGTCCCGGCTGGGCGTCCGGACGGCGGTCAGAACAGGGGGCGCGAGGACGACAGCACGATGATGTCCGCGACGACGCCGGCGGCCAGCAGCACCGCGACGGCCCACCAGGCCCACCGGGGCGGGTGGCGGACGACGTGCCAGACGAGGACGGCGATCGACCCGGCGAGCGCCACCCCGTTGATGATCGACGCGACGAGGCCGGGCCGGAAGATCGCCGTCCGCTGGATGATCCCCGCCGGGCTCGGCACCAGGAAGGTGAGCGTCGTCTGGCTGACCGCATACAGCAGGAGCAGGGCGGCCAGGACGACGGCGGCGATGCCCAGGACCGTTCCGTTGCGGCGCGTCACGCGCCGAATGTAGTGGGCCGCGCGTTGAGCCGAGGTGGTTCGCTCACTACCGTCCGGAGGGCGCAGTGCCCGATCATCCAGGAGGCTCCATGTCCACCCCCACCGACGACCGACGCGACCTGGTCACCGTCTTCGCCTCGATGCGGGCGGCGCCGGGCAAGGAGGACGAGCTGCGCCGCTGGCTGGAGTCGGTCGTCGAGCCGACCACCAACGAGGTCGGGTGCGTCACCTACGACCTGCACCAGGGCATCGAGGACCCGGCGGCGTTCTTCTTCTACGAGAACTGGGAGACGGCCGAGCAGCTGGACGCGCATCGGCAGACGCCCCACATGGTCGCGTTCGCCGCGGTCCTGGACGACCTGCTCGACGACAGCGGCCTGACCGTCCACCGGGTCCGCCGGATCGGCTAGGCGGCCCAGAAACCACAACGCGGTGGATCGCCCCCCTCAGAGGGGGCATAACCCACCGCGTTGACCGATGAGGTCAGTCTGTGCGCGAGGGGGGACTTGAACCCCCACACCCTTTCGGGCACTGGCACCTGAAGCCAGCGCGTCTGCCATTCCGCCACTCGCGCGCGGGGACCAGTGTGCTGCATGGCCCGGTGTTGCACCAAACCGCTAGGCGAGCCCGTCGGGTGGCTCGGTGACCCAGCGCTGCGCCCGCGCGTCCCAGCGGAGCCGCTGTCCGTCCGCGGTCGTCCAGGAGCTCGATGCTCCCCGCCCGCCGGCCGCGGCGGCGACGTCCGGGACGGCCTGCTCGGCGGCCACCGGAGCCGGGGTCGCCGTCGACACCCACTCCTGCCGGGACGCGTCCCAGCGGAACTCGCCGACCGCGCCCAACGCCACCGGTTCGGCCGGCTCCGGTGGTGGGGCCGGGACCCAGCCGGTACGCCCGACGGTCGCCTCCTCGGCCTCGTCACCTCGACCGGCTCGTTCACCGGCTCGATCACGGAGAGGGCGGCGGGCGCCCACGACGAGGTCGCCTCCCCGGCTTCCGCACCCTCCTGGAGCTCGGTCTCCGCGACAACGCCCGGCACGATCCCCCGCCGGGCCCGCTCCTCCGCCTCGAACGCCGCCTGCTCCTGCGGGGTGAGGTACCCGTACATCGGGTGCGTGGGTTCCGGCGGGACGTACCCCTCCGGCAGCTCGACCCGCATACGCCCAGGGTAAGGACTACCCCGCTCGTCGCCCACCGGCGTCGCGCTTCACCGGCGCGTATGCGCGTCACCGTTACGATGAACCGACCTCCGACCGGGACGTCAAACATCGAGGAGTAGGCGAGTGGGACTGTTCGACAAGGTCGAGCGCGGCCTGGAGCGAGCGGTCAACAGCGCCTTCGCGAAGGCGTTCAAGTCCGAGGTCCAGCCGGTCGAGCTCGCGTCCGCGGTCCGGCGGGCCATGGACGACCGCGCCGCCGTCATGGGCCACGGCCGCACGATGGTCCCGAACCTCTACACGATCGAGCTCTCCGGCACCGACTTCGAGCGCCTCTCGGGCTACGAGGAGGCCCTGTCTGACGAGCTCGTGGCCGCCGCGCAGGAGCACGCCGACTCGCAGCGCTACCAGCCCGGCGGTCCGGTCCAGATCAGCTTCCACCGCGACGACGAGCTGGAGACCGGCGTGTTCCGGGTCCGGCCGGCGACGTCACGGCGGTCCATCGCGCCGAGCACCGAGTCGCCCCGGCGCGAGACGGTTCCCCCCGCGCAGAACGCCCCGGTGGCCGCGCCGCCCCGACGGCCGACCACCAGCCCGGTCGCCCGGCCGTGGCTGGTCATCGACGGCGAGCGCTACCCGCTCATCGGGGCCCACACCGTCATCGGGCGTGACGAGCTGGCCGACGTGGTCCTCGACGACCCGGGCATCTCGCGGCGGCACTGTGAGATCCGCGTGACCAACGACGGCCCGCACCTCGTGACGTCGGTCCGCGACCTCGGCTCGACGAACGGCACCTTCGTCAACGGGGAGCGCATCACCAGTACCCGGCTCGACGAGGGGGACGAGATCACCATCGGGCGCACCCATGCGGTGTTCCGGCCCGGTAAGCGGTGACGGCCGCGTGACGACAGCGAAGCGAGGACACGAGTTGGGGGTGCCCCCACGGAGTGGGGGAGGAACGAGCGAGGCCCGGAGTGAGCGCGGAGTCGCGCGAAAGGGCACCGCGTGAGTGAGCTGACCTACACGATCATCCGCCTCGGCCTGCTCGCCCTGCTCTGGGTGTTCGTCCTCTCCCTGGCTGCCGTGCTCCGCCGCGACCTCTACGGCACCCGCATCTCGCGGCGCGGTCTGCGCGACCGCCGAGCCACCCCGCCGTCTCCGGCTCGGGTGCCGGTCCCGGCCGGCGCGGCAGCGGCCGGCGCCGCCGCGGCCACCGCCCCACCCCCGAAGCAGCAGCGTCGCCGTCGCGAACCGGTCAGCCTGGTCGTCACCGACGGACAGATGACCGGCACCTCGCTCCCGCTCGGCCGCCAGGGCGTCCTCATCGGCCGCGGTCCCGAGTGCACGCTCGTCCTCGACGACGAGTTCGCCTCGAGCCGGCACGCCCGGATCTTTCCCCGCGCCGAGGGCTGGTTCGTCGAGGACCAGGGCTCGCGCAACGGCACCCAGGTCGGCGGTGTCAAGATCACCGGCGCCGTCCCGGTCGAGATCGGCTCCGTGATCCAGATCGGGCGCACCACCCTGGAACTGCGGGGCTGACCGATGGCCATCGCCCTGCGCTATGCGGCGCGGACCGACCTCGGGCTGGGTCCGAAGTCCCGCAACGAGGACAGCGGGTATGCCGGTCCGCACCTCCTCGTCCTGGCCGACGGGATGGGCGGTCACGCCGCCGGCGACGTCGCCAGCTCGCTCATCGTCGGGCAGCTCGCGCCGCTCGACGGCGAGAGCATCGGTGCCGAACAGGCGCTGCCCGCGCTGGAGAAGTCCGTCCGCGAGGCGAACTCCAGCCTGCGCCGGGCGATGGAGGACGACCCCAAGCTGCGCGGGATGGGCAGCACGACGATCGCCATGCTCCGCACCGGCAACAAGCTGGCGATGGCCCACATCGGCGACTCGCGCGCCTACCTGCTGCGTGACGGCAAGCTCAGCCAGATCACCAAGGACCACTCGTTCGTCCAGCAGCTGGTCGACGAGCACCGGATCACGCCCGAGGAGGCCGAGGACCACCCGCAGCGCTCCCTCGTCACCCGGGTCATGACCGGGCAGGACGACGACGAGCCCGACCTCTCGGTGCGCGAACTGCGGGCCGGCGACCGCTACCTGCTGTGCTCGGACGGCCTCAGCGACTTCGTCCGCCGCGACATCATCGAGGAGATCCTCTCCGAGTCGCCGAACCCGAGCGCCGCCGCGGACCGGCTCATCGAGGTCGCCCTCAAGGCCAGCGCCCGTGACAACGTCACCGTGGTCATCGCCGACGTCGTCGACCTGCGCGACTCCGAGGGGCCCAGCACCTCGCCGCAGATCGTCGGGGCGGCGTCCCTGCGCGACCGCGAGGGCAAGCGCACGCGGGGCCTGCCGATCAGCCCGGCCGAGAAGGCCGCCAGCCTGGCCCGCTCGGTGCGTGCGCCGTCCGCGGACGACGACGAAGGACCAGTGCTGGCCGAAGAGCCGCGCTCGACGCGCGTCATCTGGGTCCGCCGTGTCGTCCTCGCCTTCGCGCTGGCGCTGATCCTCGCCGGCGGCGGGTATGCGGCCTACGCCTGGACCCAGAACCAGTACTACGTGAAGGCCTCCGACGGCTATGTCGCCGTTTGGCAGGGCGTCGGCCAGAACATCGGGCCCGTCAGCCTGTCCCGCGTCTACCTGGTGACCGACGTCCCGGTCAGCGAGCTGCCGACCTACGTGCAGGACGTCGTCAGCACGGGTACCCCGCTCGGCAGCCTGGCCGACGCCAACACCCGCGTGGCGACGCTGCGGACCTCGGCGACGGACTGCCGTGCGCAGGCCACTGCGGGCATCCCGTGCGGCCAGAACCCGGTGGTCACCCCCTCCCCGAGCACGACCACCACGACGCTGCCCGTGACTCCGACGGACACGGTGACGACGCCCGTCCCCGCCCTGACGACGGGGCCGACCCCGTGAGGACCACCGTCGAGACGATCACGCCCCGCACCCGTCGCGGCGTGGAGCTGCTGCTGACCGTCTTCGCCATCGGCATCACGCTGCTGGCCTGGATCAGCGTCGACCTCGGGGTGCGCGAGACGGTTCCGGCCCAGCTGGTGACGATCGGCGGCGGCCTGCTCGGCCTGGCCCTCGCCTTCCACCTGGTCGTCCGGTGGCGTGCCGCCTACGCTGACCCCCTGCTGTTGCCGATCGCCACACTGCTCAACGGGTTCGGGCTGGTGATGATCCACCGCCTCGACCTGGCCGGCGGCCGCACCGGCATCGACAGCGACGCCGGCCGCCAGCTGGTCTGGACGGGAATCTCCGTCATTGTCGCCGCGCTCGTCCTCATCCTTCTGCGCGACCACCGGCTGCTGCGGCGCTACACCTTCACCGCGATGGCCGTCGGTCTCGTCCTCCTGCTGCTCCCGCTGCTACCCGGGATCGGGACGACGATCTACGGCTCGCGGATCTGGATCCGGTTGGGACCACTCAGCTTCCAGCCCGGCGAGATCGCCAAGCTCGCCCTCATCATCTTCTTCGCCGGCTACCTCGTCTCGGTCCGCGACGTGCTGTCGCTGACCGGCAAGAAGGTCCTCGGGTTCACCTTCCCCCGCGGCCGCGACCTCGGCCCGATCCTCATCGCCTGGCTGGTCAGCCTCGCCGTCCTCATCTTCGAGAAGGACCTCGGCTCCTCTCTGCTGTTCTTCGGCGTCTTCGTCGCGATGCTCTACGTCGCGACCGAGCGGGTCAGCTGGATCGCCATCGGCCTGGTGCTGTTCGCCGCCGGGGCCTACCTCGCATACCGGATCTTCGACCACGTCCAGCAGCGCGTCGAACTGTGGCTCGACCCCTTCTCGCAGGCCTCGCTGGAGCAGTCCGACCAGCTCGCCAAGGGAATCATGGGGATGGCCTCGGGCGGCCTCTTCGGCACCGGGCTCGGGCAGGGCCGGCCGTGGCTGGTCGCCTTCTCCAACAGCGACTTCATCTTCGCGAGCTTCGGGGAGGAGCTGGGCCTGTTCGGGGTCGCGGCGATCCTGGCCCTGTATGCGGTGTTCGTCGAGCGGGGGATGCGCACCGCCCTCGGGGTGCGCGACGGGTTCGGCAAGCTGCTGGCCTTCGGCCTCGCCTTCTCGGTCGGGCTGCAGGTGTTCGTCGTCATCGGCGGCGTCACCAAGGTCATCCCGCTCACCGGCCTGACGACGCCGTTCATGTCCCTCGGCGGGTCGTCGCTGCTGGCCAACTGGACCCTCATGGCGCTCCTGCTGCGGATCTCCGACCAGGCCCGGCGCCCGGTGACGGACGACGTGGCCACCCCGGACGGCCGGCAGCAGAAGGCGGCCGACAACGCCACGGAAGTGGTGGCGATGCCGTGAACGGGCCCCTGCGTCGTGTCTCAACCGTTGTCGCGCTGCTCTTCGCCGCGTTGTTCATCTCGACCACGCTCATCCAGGTGATCTTCGCGCCGTCGATCAACGCCCGGCCGGACAACCGGCGGACGCTGCTCGACAACTACTCGCGCCAGCGTGGGGCGATCCTCGTCGGCGAGCAGCCGGTGGCCGTCTCGCAGCCGACGCCGAACGAGGAGATCAAGTACCTGCGCAGCTATCCGAGCGCGCTCCCCTACAGCCACGTGACCGGCTACTTCTCCTACACCTACGGTGCCGGTGGCGGACTCGAAGGCTCCGCGGACGACCTGTTGTCCGGCTCGTCGAGTCAGCTGTTCTACACCAGGGTCACCGACCTGCTCACCGGCAAGCAACCGGTCGGCGCGACGATCCAGACGACGGTCAACCCCAAGGCCCAGGACGCCGCCGACAAGGCCCTGGGCAACCAGCGTGGCGCCGTCGTCGCGCTGGACCCCAAGACCGGCGCGATCCTCGCGATGATCTCGCACCCGCAGTACGACCCGAACCGGCTGTCGGCCCACGACCAGGCCTCCGTGGTCAAGGCGTGGAACGAGCTCAACGCCGACCCGACCCAGCCGCTCGTCAACCGCGCGATCTCCGGCAACCTCTACCCGCCCGGCTCGGTGTTCAAGATCGTCACGGCCTCGGCCGCCCTGGAGAGCGGCAAGGTCGACACCACCACCCAGATCCCGGCGCCGGGGGTCATGCAGCTACCGCAGACGACCGTGGGGCTGCCCAACTACGACCGCCAGCCGTGCGGCCCCAACGACCAGACCACGCTGCAGCACGCCCTCGAGATCTCGTGCAACACGGCGATGGGCTACCTCGGTATGCAGGTCGGGGCCCAGGGGCTCGCCGACCAGGCGGCCAAGTTCGGGTTCGGCTCGACGCTGCGCATCCCCACCCGGGTCGAGCCGAGCCGGTTCCCGACCGGGATCAACGAGGCGCAGACCGCCCAGTCCGCGATCGGTCAGTACGACGTGCGGGTGACCCCGCTGCAGGTCGCGATGGTCAGCGCGGGCATCGCCAACGGCGGCGTCGTCATGCGGCCCTACCTCATCAACCAGGTGCTCAGCGCCGACCTGCAGACCATCGACCGCACCTCCCCGGAGCGGCTCGGGACGGCGGTGTCGTCGGAGACGGCGGCCACGCTGACCCAGATGCTCGTCGCGGTCGTCGACCAGGGGACGGGCACGCCCGCCAAGATCAACGGCGTGCAGGTTGCGGGCAAGACCGGGACCGCCGAGCAGGGCAACGGCAAGCCCCCACACGCCTGGTTCACCGCGTTCGCCCCGGCGAACGACCCGAAGGTTGCCGTCGCCGTCGTCGTCGAGGACGGCGGCAACGCCGGAAGTGAGGCCGCTGGCGGGCGGCTCGCAGGACCCATTGCCAAAGCAGTCATGGAAGCGGTGCTCAACCAGTGATCAGCGCATGAACCCCGAAGCAGGTATGACCCTCGGCAGCCGGTACACCCTCACCGACCGCATCGCGGCCGGTGGGATGGGTGATGTCTGGCGGGCCACGGACTCGGTGCTCGGGCGCGAGGTGGCCGTCAAGGTCATGCGGGCCAGCGCGGCCGAGGACCCCACGTTCGCCGAGCGGTTCCGCGACGAGGCGCGGCACAGCGCCGGGATGTCGCACCAGAACATCGCGACGGTCTACGACTACGGCGAGGACGACGGGGTGGCCTACCTCGTCATGGAGCTGGTCGACGGCGAGCCGCTGTCCCAGATGATCGCGCGCGGCCCGATGAACCCCGACCAGGTCCGCCGGATCGTCGGCCAGGCGGCGCTCGCGCTCGCCGCCGCGCACGCGGCCGGCGTGGTCCACCGCGACGTCAAACCCGCCAACATCCTCATCACGCCGGACGGGCGGGTGAAGCTGACCGACTTCGGCATCGCCCGCGCGGTCGACAGCGCGTCGCATACCCGCACCGGCGAGGTTCTCGGCACTCCGCAGTACCTCTCCCCCGAGCAGGCGCTCGGCAAGGGCGCCACCGGCGCCAGCGACCTGTATGCACTGGGCATCATCACCCAGGAGATGCTGACCGGCCGCAAGCCGTTCGACTCCGGCTCGGCCGTCGCGACCGCCTTGGCGCAGGTCAACGACCCGCCCCCACCGCTCCCGGACTGGGTGCCGTCGGACCTGCGGCGCATCGTCGACCAGAGCCTGGCCAAGGACCCGGCCGACCGGCCCAGCTCCGCGGCCGCCGTGGCCGCCGCGCTCGGCATGTCGGTCACCGGCCTCGCGCAGATCCCCCCGGCGACCAGCGTCGTCCACACCGGCGACACCGACCCTGACGGCACCCAGGTCATGGACGCGCCGACCGGCACCGAGCTGCTGGCCACCGCCGCGGTGGTCGGCGCCGCCTACCCGGACTACCCGCCGACGGGGTACGACCCCGGGTATGAGGACGGGGTTCCTCCGTATGAGCCCTACCCGCCGACCCAGGAGCCGGCCAAGCGGCGGGGCATCGGCCTCTGGTGGATCCCCATCATCGTGCTGCTGGCGGCGATCGGGTTCTTCGCGTGGGCCTACGCCAGCAACAACGGCGGCCAGACGCCAGCCGTGACGACCACGGTGGTCACCACGCCCGCGAGCACGTCGACCTCGACCTCGGTCCCGCCGACGACCGTGACGCCGTCCCGGACAACGACCACCACGACCCAGAGCACGACGTCCACGACGCCGCAGGTCGTCATCAACAAGAACGACTTCGTCGGCAAGTCCTACGACGAGGCGAAGGGCATCCTCGAGGGCGCCGGCTGGAAGGACAACCAGATCAAGCAGGCGACCCAGCCCGGCAAGGAGGCCGCCGGGACGGTGGTCGACGTCAAGCCGACGGGGAAGGTGGACGTCGGAACTCCGATTACGCTGACGGTCTCGGACGGCAACGCGACGGCAGCCCCCCAGATCGGTTCGGAAGGCAGCAATGCTGACGGAGACTGACGTCGCATCGATCGAGCGGGGTCGCGGGTGACGCTGCCTGTGCTGCTCGGCGGCCGCTACGAGGTCGGCGAGCTCATCGGACGAGGGGGGATGGCCGAGGTTCACCTCGGTCATGACACGCGCCTCGACCGCCCCGTCGCCATCAAGCTGCTGCGCGCCGACCTGGCCAGGGACGCCAACTTCCTGACCCGGTTCCGGCGCGAGGCGCAGGCGGCCGGCGGTCTGGCGCACCCCAACATCGTCGCGATCTACGACTCGGGCGAGGAGACGACGACCGAGGCCGGCGGCGCCACCGTGCCGCTGCCCTACATCGTCATGGAGTACGTCGACGGCGAGACGCTGCGCGCCAAGCTGCAGCGCGAGAACGTCATCGCCCCGTCCGAGGCAGCGACCATCGTCGAGGGCGTCCTGGCCGCGCTGGCCTACAGCCACCGGATGGGCATCGTCCACCGCGACATCAAGCCGGCCAACATCATGGTCACCCCAGGCCGCGACCTCAAGGTCATGGACTTCGGGATCGCCCGGGCCGTGGCCGACACGTCCGCGACGATGACGCAGACCCAGGCGGTCATCGGGACGGCGCAGTACCTCTCGCCCGAGCAGGCGCAGGGGCTGCCGGTCGACGCGCGGTCCGACCTCTACTCGACCGGGTGCCTGTTGTTCGAGCTGCTGACCGGCCGCCCGCCGTTCGTGGGCGAGTCACCGGTGTCCGTGGCATACCAGCACGTCGGCGAGAAGCCGCAGCCGCCGTCGAGCTTCAACCACGACGTTCCCACCGCCTACGACAACATCACGCTGCACGCGCTGGAGAAGCCGCGCGAGCGCCGCTACCAGAGCGCGACCGAGTTCCGGAACGACCTGGTCGCGGCGCGGGAGGGGCGACCGCTCAGTGCCGCGGCCGCCGGCGCGGTCGCCGGCGCGGCCGCCGCCATGGCCGGCGACGGGACGCCCGTCTCCGACCCGGACCTCGTCCCCCTCGAGGACGTGCCGGTCGATGACACCGGCCGGAAGCGACCGGGGTGGGTCTACGCGCTCATCGCCCTGGCTGTGGTGCTCGTGCTTGCCGGCACGACGTGGACCGGCATCGCGCTCTTCGCCCGGCAGAGTCCGGAGCAGGTGCCCGTCCCCAACCTCGCCGGGCTGACCGAGACGGCCGCACGCACGGCCCTGACCAATGCCCAGCTCGTGGCCCGCGTCGAGAACAAGCCCAGCCCGACCGTGCTCAAGGGCCAGGTGATGGCCCAGAACCCGGCTCCGGGCACCAAGGTCAACACCGGGTCGACGGTCAGCATCGACGTGTCGACCGGTCCGGACTCCGCCCCGGTCCCGAACGTCGTGGGATTCACGCAGGACGCTGCGACGACCGCGCTCCAGAGCGCCGGGTTCACCGTCGGCACCATCCAGCAGGTCGACGACAACGCCCAGCAGAAGGGCAACGTGCTCGGGACCGACCCGGCGGTCGGCGCGGTGGCCCCGTTCTCGGGCCCGATCACGCTCAAGGTCGCCACCGGCAAGGTGCCGGTCCCCGACGTCAAGACCAAGAACTTCGGCGTCGCCCAGGACACCCTGCAGAAGGCCGGCCTCACGTCGGTGATCCAGCAGGTCGACGACGCCAAGGCGACGGAGGGCACCGTTCTCGACCAGACACCGGCCTCCGGCACGGTCGTCGACGTCGGCAGCTCCGTGACGCTCAAGGTCGCCAAGCGGCCGACCGCTCCGCCGTCGACGACGACGGTCACCGTCACGGTCCCGCCGACGACTCCGCCGACCTCCACGACGACCACGACGACCACACCCGCCCCCGCGGCTGCCTCGACGACGACGAACCCCTAGGGCGACGTCAGGCCACGGGCGTCGCGAGCCCGTGGACCAGCGGGCTGAGGCCTCGCGAGCGGTCGACCGCGTCGGGCATACCGCACAGGACGAGCCAGTTGGCCAGGAGCCGGTGGCCGCCGACGGTCAGGACGCTCTCGGGGTGGAACTGCACCCCGTGCAGCGGCAGCGTCGCGTGGCGCGCCGCCATGATGATGCCGGTGTCGGTATGCCCGTTGGCCAACAGCTCGGCCGGCCGGGTCGCGGGGTCGATGGTCAACGAGTGGTAGCGGGTGGCGGTGAAGGGGGTCGGCAGGCCGTCGAGGACTCCGGTGCCGTCGTGGTGGACCAGGGACGTCTTGCCGTGCACCAGCTCCGGCGCGCGGCCTACCGTGGCCCCCAGGACCACCCCGAGGGCCTGGTGCCCGAGGCATACCCCGAGCATCGGCTGGGCGCGCTCGCCGCACGCCTCGATCATGGCCATGCTGACGCCGGCCTCCTCGGGCGTGCCCGGTCCGGGTGACACCAGCACCCCGTCGAAGTCCGCGCCGTCGGCTGCGGAGACCGCGTCGTTGCGGACCACCTCGCACTCGGCGCCGAGCTGCTGGAGGTATCCGACGATGGTGAAGACGAAGCTGTCGTAGTTGTCGACGACGAGGATGCGGGTCACGAGGTGGCTCCGGTGCTGGGCTCGATGGTGACGTCCTCAAAGGGTAGGTGAGGCGCCACCGCCGGAAAGACCCAGACGAACAGCACTGCGACGACGACCGCGAGCAGGACCAGGGCCTGCAGGGTCTTGGCGAGGCGGCCGCCGGGAAGCAGGCGCCAGAGGGCGGCATACATCAGCCGGCACCTCCCGGCGGTGCGAGGGCGTCCGCGGGTGGGCCCTGTTCGCGGGGGACCGAGCGGTCCAGCTTGGCGAAGACGATGAAGCGGTTCGTGGAGCCGTACTTGGGTTCGCACGACGTGAGGGTGAGCCACGCCTCGGTGGGCGCGACGCCGGGCTGCTCCGGTACTGGCGCGAGGACCTTCACGTCGGTCGGCGGGACGATCTCGGAGCGTACGGCGCGGTAGACGACGTAGGCGGCCGCGGTCTCGACGACGATCGCGTCACCCGGCCGGATGGTGTCGATATCGATGAGCGGGTTGCCGTGGCCCGCGCGGTGGCCGGCGTAGGCGGTGTTGCCGACCTGGCCGGGGAGCTGGGTGTCGGGGTAGTGGCCGATCCCCTTGGCGAGGACGTCGAGCCCGACGCCCTGGTAGACCGGCTTGGTCCAGGCGGCACCCAGGCGGGGGATGCGCAGGATGGCAAAGACGTCACCGGACGGGGCGGGGGGCGGGCTTGGTGTTGTCGTCGGCGTGGTGGTCGAGCCGGACGGGGTCGTCGGTGGCGTGGCCTGTGCGAACTGGCGCTCCAGCGACTCCACCGTGGCCGCCTGGGCGCGGTTCGTCGTGACCGCGACGAACCCGAGCTCCCACGCGACGAAGAGGAGCAGGAGGACGCCGGCCGTGATGGCCAGCTCCCCGACGACACCGACGACGCCTCGGACCACTCTCACGCGAGGGCTCAGCCGCCGGTCACGCGGTCGAGGTCGATGGTGCCGGTGTAGGCGGGGAAGTCGGCCTGGTCGGTGGTCGCGACGTCGTAGCCGAGCCCGACGGCGTCCACCCACTCGCGGTAGATCCGGACCTGCGGGTCCCGGTCGAGCGCGGCCTTCAACGAGGTCGGGTTGCCGATCGCCTTGATGACGTAGGGCGGCGAGTAGACGCGGCCCTGGAGCAACAGGGTGTTGCCGACGCACTGGACCGCGGACGTGGCGATCACCCGCTGGTCCTGGATCATCATCGCCTCGGCGCCACCGGCCCAGAGCGCGTTGACGACGCCCTGGACGTCCTGCTGGTGCACGACGATGTCGTCCGGCCCGTAGGGCTTCGGCAGGCTGGCCGCGCTCCGGTGCGCGTCGTCGAGGGACACGGTGACGACGGGGCCGCGGACGGCCTGGGTCCCGACGAGCGGGGCGAGCACGGCAGCCTGGTCCTTCAGGCCGGAGATGCGGGCGTCCCCGGGGGCGGCGTTGGCCGAGAGGGCGTCCACCTCGGACTGCAGCGCGCGGACCTGTTCGGCCTTCGTGGCGACGTCGCGGTTCTGGTCGGCGATCAGTCCCGGGAGGTCGCGGCCGGCGCTGCGCAGCTCGGTGCCGTGCGCCGTGGCGTAGCTGGTCGCGAACAGCACGCCGGCGAGGGCGGCGACGAGGGGGACGACCAGGGCCCAGGCGGTCGGGCGGGTACGGCCATCGGGCATACCCTTCCCCTCTCGTCTGGCCGGGCGTACGGCGTGGTGCAACTACGCTAGATCAGACGTTGAACCACTAGCGCCACCTCGCGAGTTCCACCTCAAGGAGTCACCGTGCCCGAGTCGAAGGGCCGCGACAGTCGGTCTGGCCACTACACCCCGCAGCAGCGCGCCAAGAAGCAGGCGCCGAACCCGGAGTGGTACGTGCCGGTCTTCGTGACGCTGCTGCTCCTCGGGCTCGCCTGGATCGTCGTCTTCTACGTGTCCCAGGGGGCGTGGCCGATCCAGGCGTTCGGCTACGGGAACCTCGTCGCCGGGTTCGTGCTGCTGCTGGGCGGCTTCGGAATGGCGATGCGCTGGCGGTAACGCCGCCGCCCGCCGACCGCCGCGCTTCGACGGCTGTAGCTGGTCCGATCGGAGCAAAGTTCACGTCATGACGTCAACTTTCGTCCGTTCGGCCGGCACCGCTCCGGGCTAAAGCCTGTGGATAGCCGAGGCGTCGATCCGAGAAGGTTCGACAGGCTCGTCGGATGGACCGCGACTCCACCTGGAGCCGGACGCTCGGCGCCCCTCCGACTCCCCACGATCTGCGCACGCTCGCGGAGGTCGCCGTCGAGCAGCGGGGCCTCCTGACCCGCCGGCAATGCCTCTCGGCCGGTATGACCGACCGTGCTATCCGATGGCGCCTGGAGCGAAACCGCTGGGGGACCGTCCACCACGGGGTCTACCTCACCGTCCCGGGTCGCGACGACTGGCATACCTTCGCGCTGGCGGCCCAGCTCGCCGTACCGGACTCCGCATGGTCCAGCCGCACCGCGGCCTACGTCCAGGGGCTGCTGCGCACCCCGCCCACGCCGATCCAGCTCGTCGTCGCCGCCGATCGGCGGGTCACGCCCCCACCGGGTGTCGAGGTGAAGCGGAGACTCGATGTCGACCGAGCGGTGGACCAGCTGCACTGGCCGTGGCGCACCGTCGTGGCCGAGACCATCCTCGACGTGGGGTCGACCGCCTCGGTCGACACGCTGTTGGCGATGCTCGGCCGCGCGTTCCAGCGCGGGCTGGTCACCGAGGAGGCGGTCCGGGCCGCGTTGAGCCTCAGGCGGGGTCATCGACACAGTGCGCTCCTTGACGACGTCCTTCAGATGGCGAGCGACGGTGCGGAGAGCGCGATGGAGATGCGCTACGTCCGGGATGTCGAACGCGCTCATGGACTTCCCGCCGGACGACGTCAGCGACCGGCACCGGGCGGAGGGGCGCAACGTCACGACATCGGCTACGACGAACAACGGGTTCTGATCGAGCTGGATGGGCGGCTGGCGCACGAGGGCTTCGAGGCGCAGCAGCGCGACGGTCGACGCGACCGAAGAGGAGCGACCCGAGGCTGGCTCACCATCCGGGCGTACTGGACCGACGTTGCGGTGACCCCGTGTGAGCTGGCGGTCGACGTTGACGCCGTGCTGGTCAGCCGGGGCGGGGTCAGCGACCTCCGACCCTGCCGCAAGGCCCATTGCGTCGTTCGCCGGGGCGCCCTGAACGGAAGAATGTTGACGTCCTAGCGTCAACTTTCTTCCGTTCGAACGGAGTGACCCGGCCAAACTCGGCTTATCCACAGCGTTGTCCCCACCCTGGGGATGAATCACACCCGTGTAAGTCAGCGGAACAGCGGGGGGACGGTGGCGTACTTGGCCGCCATGAGGGCCACCACGACCACCAGCACGCCGAGCATCCCCAGCACCGCGTAGCGCCGCAGGTGCTCCTTGTTGAGCAGGGCGATGACCCCCGCGCACGCGAGGCCGGTGACGAACCCGCCGAGGTGCGCCTGCCACGCGATCCCCGGGTAGATGAAGCCGAACACCGCGTTGATGAGGATCATCACGCCGATCCCCGCCGTCGAGCGGCCGAGGTGCCGGTTGAGCACCAGCAGCGCCCCGAACAGCCCGAACACCGCGCCCGACGCCCCGACCACACCCGTGTTCCACGAGCCGATCGGGTCGGCGGCGGTCGGCGGCGTCGCCAGCAACAGGAAGCCGGCCGACCCGCCGACCGCGCACACGAGGTACAGCACCAGGAAGCGCAGCCGCCCGAGGAGTCCCTCGAGGTACGGACCGATCTGCCACAGGCAGAGCATGTTGAACACGATGTGCAGGAACGTCTGCGGCGAGTGGAGGAACGCCGCCGTGAGCGCCCGCCACGGCTCGCTCGCGCCGGTGGCCGGCGAGAACGCGAACCGCTGGAACACCGCGGGGCTGACCAGCTCGGCGATGTAGACGACCACGCAGATCGCCATGATCGAGTACGTCACGACCGCGCCGCGCGGGTTCATGCTCCCGCCGAAGATCGTCCGGGTGGTCCGGGCCTGCCGCGCGCTCTGGTTGACGCAGTCGACGCACTGCACTCCCACCGCTGCCGGACGCTGGCACTCGGGGCACACCGGCCGGCCGCACCGCTGGCACCGCACGTGCGACTCGCGGTCGGGGTGCCGCGGGCATACGGGGACGTCGACCGGCGTCGAGTATGCGGTGGGGTCCGTCATGGTGCTGGAAGAACGGGTACGCGCAGGGCCGGGTTCCGCCTAGCCCTCGCGGTCCACCGTGACACGCTCGATGACGACGTCGTCGACCGGCTTGTCGTTGCGGTCGGTCGAGACCCGGGCGATCTTGTCGACGACCTCACGGCTCGGGCCGTCGGCGACCTCGCCGAAGATCGTGTGCTTGCCGTTGAGGTGCGGGGTGGGGCCGACGGTGATGAAGAACTGGGAGCCGTTGGTGCCCTTGCCCATCCGCTTGCCGGCGTTGGCCATGGCGAAGAGGTAGGGCTTGTTGAACTGCTTGTCCGGGTGGATCTCGTCGTCGTACTCGTAGCCCGGACCGCCGGTGCCGCGGCCCAGCGGGTCGCCGCCCTGGATCATGAACCCGCTGATGATGCGGTGGAAGATCAGCCCGTCGAAGTACGGCGTGGGGTTCGTGCGGCCGGCGTCGTCGCGGTACTCCCGCTCACCGGTGGCCAGTCCGACGAAGCTGTCGACCGTCTTGGGCGCCTCGTTCGGGAAGAGCGTGACGACGATGTCGCCCTGGTTGGTGTGGAGGGTTGCCTTCATGGCGGTCATCCTTTCACGCGTACAACCCGCGGATTCTGGGGTATGCAGGGTCGCCGGCGGGCCGCGTTGTCTGACCTGGTGTCGTATCGGCGGGGGAAACACGGCAGGATGGGTAGGAAGTCGAACGAGCGATCTGCAGGCCAGACGCACTCAGGAGGCACCGTGTCCGGAAGAAACAAGCAGCCGACCGTCGGCGACTACGTCGACGTCGTCCGTGAACAGGCTTCGACAGCCGTCGACAAGGGTCTCGACAAGGGTTCCGGCCTGGCTCAGGCCTACGGCCCGAAGGCCAAGGTGCAGGCCCAGGCCGCCGCCGACGCGGCCGCCGCGGCCGCACGCACCTACGGACCGATCGCGCGCGACAAGGCCGCCGAGGCCTACGAGGCCGCGCGACCACGCGTCGAGGAGGTCTATCGGGAGCGGCTCGATCCCTACGTGCAGGAGGCGCGAAAGCGCGCCGAGCCCTACGTGGAGCGAGCCGTCCAGACCGCGGCTCCCCGCGTCCAGCAGGCCGTCGAGAACCTCGAGCCCAGGGTCGACCAGGCCCACGACGTGATCGTCAGCGCGTGGCTTCCCCGGATCTCCGCGGCGATCGCGGCCCTGGCGGGCGCGACCGTGGTGGCCAAGGACCAGGTGGTCGAGGTCTCAGAGCGGGCGCCTGACGCCGTCGCGGTCCTCAAGGGCGACAAGGTGGCCAAGCAACCCAGGGCCGGCAAGTTCCTCATCGGCCTGGGGATCGTCGCCGCGGTCGGCGCGGTGGTCGTCGTCCTGGCCAACCGCAAGCCCAAGGACGATCCGTGGGCCACCCCCTCGACCTCTTACACGCCGCCGGCCAAGACCTTCGGCGACCGTGTGTCGGAGGCCAAGGGCACCGTCACCACGGCCGCGGGCACCGCCGCGCACAAGGCCGGCGAGCTCGCCGACAAGGCCAAGGACGTCGCCGGCGATGCAGCCGACAAGGCCAAGGACGCGGCCGGAGACGCCGCGGACAAGGCCAAGACCGCCGCGAGCAAGGCGACGGGCGCGGCCAAGGACGCCACCAAGGCGGCCACGGACGAGGCGAAGAGCACCGGTTCGGAAACGGTGGACGTGCTCGGTGACGTCGCCGACACCACGGCGGAGACCAGCGGCGATGTGGCGGCCGACGTCGCCGGCGCCGCCGCCGACGTCAAGGCCGACGTGTCGAAGGGTGCCTCGAAGGCCGAGAGCCAGGTCGACGACGCGACCTGACGCGCCTACGCGATCGTCAGCAAACACGCCAGAACGCCCGGACCTGAGGGTCCGGGCGTTCTGGTGTTCGTAAAGGTTCCGCCAAGTCCGTCATCTCATATGGCGGAAATTCACAGCCGGTTCTAGGGTCCGTCACATTGTGCCGTTATAGGGACAGGGCCCCAGCCTGCCTCCCGACGGCGCGATTTCCCACGAGGAGGCAATGTGCGTAGGACCACAGCCGGGCTGCTCAGCCTGGCGATGGCGTCGGGGATCGGCGTCACACTGTCAAGCCAGGCCGCTTTCGCGGCTCCACCCGCCGACAACGGATCGGCGGCGGCCGCCAACCGCGGCTCGGCCCCGGACGACCTGCCGGATGCTCAGGAGGACAAGCGTCGCGCTCTCCGCAGCGAGGCGATCACCCAGGTCATCAACGGTGAGACCACGCCGCAGCAGGTCAACGGCAGCACGGTCGTCAAGCTCAAGGGTGCCAAGGACTCGACCCCTGCCGCTGCTCGACCGGGCAAGGCGGCCGCGACGGACGTCAAGTCCAAGGACAAGTACGTCGAGCTCAAGCGGGAGAAGACCGACAAGATCTTCGTCATCCTCGCCGAGTTCGGCGACGAGCGGCACCCGAGCTACCCCGACCAGGACACCAGCGCGGCGACCCCCGGTCCGCAGCGCTTCGACGGTCCGCTGCACAACGAGATCGACGAGCCCAACCGCGCGGTCGACAACTCCACCGTCTGGCAGGCGGACTACACGGCCGACCACTACCGCCAGCTGTACTTCGGCAAGGGCAACGGTGTGGAGTCGCTGAAGACCTACTACGAGGCTCAGTCCTCGGGCCGGTACAGCGTCGACGGTGAGGTGACCGACTGGGTCAAGGTCCGATACAACGAGGCCCGCTACGGCCGCAGCAACGGCTTCCCGTGCAGCGGGAACGTCTGCTCGAACACGTACAGCCTCATCCGCGACGCCATCGACACGTGGGTGGCCGAGAGGAAGGCCAAGGGCGCGACCGACGCGTCGATCAAGACCGAGCTGGCCACGTTCGACCAGTGGGACCGCAACGACTACGACGGCGACGGCAACTTCAACGAGCCGGACGGCTACATCGACCACTTCCAGATCGTCCACGCGGGTGGCGACCAGGCCGATGGTGACCCGTTCCAGGGCGAGGACGCCATCTGGTCGCACCGCTCCAAGGTGTCCTTCGCGACCAACGGCAAGGGTCCGGACTTCAACCCGGACGGCGGCACCCAGGTCGGCGCGACCGGCCTCTGGGTCGCGGACTACACGGTCCAGCCGGAGAACGGCGGGCTCAGCGTGTTCGCGCACGAGTACGCCCACGACCTCGGACTGCCGGACGACTACGACACCACCGGTGCCGGCGACAACCCGGTCGAGCAGTGGAGCCTGATGGCGCAGAGCCGGCTCTCCGCCAAGGACGACCAAGGCATCGGGACGCGTCCCGGTGACATCGGCGCCTGGCAGAAGCTCCAGATGGGCTGGCTCGACTACGAGGTCGCCGTCAAGGGCAACAACACGGTGATCAACCTGGGCCCGGAGGAGTACAACTCCAACAAGGCGCAGGCGGTCGTCGTCCCGCTGCCGAAGAAGACCATCGTTACGACGAACGCCCCGCCGTTCGAAGGGACGAAGAGCTGGTACAGCGGTGCCGGTGACGACCTCGACAACTCGATGAGCCGGACCATCGCGGTTCCGGCCGGCACGACCACGCTCGGCTTCCAGGCCTGGTGGAACATCGAGGACTGCGAGGGCGACCCGTGTGACTACGCCTACGTCGAGGTGGATGACGGGACCGGCTGGAAGGCCATCCCCGGCTCCATCACCAACCCGGCGGAGGGCAACGGCATCGACGGCTCCTCCAAGGGCTGGAAGCCGGCATCGTTCGACCTGTCGGCCTACGCCGGTAAGTCGGTCGGCCTCCGGGTGCGGTATGCGACGGACGGCGCCGCACGCGGCAACGCCGGCGACACCTCGCCGTCGGGCATCTTCGTCGACGCGATCACCGTCACCAACGGTGCGACCACGCTGTTCTCCGACGGGGCCGAGTCCGGCGCCAACGGGTGGACCCTCGACGGCTTCACCGCCGTCGGGGCGACGACCTCGACGGACTACGACAACTACTACATCGCCGGTCACCGGACCTACGTGTCGTACGACAAGTACCTCAAGAGCGGCCCGTACTACTTCGGGTACCTCAACACGAAGCCGGACTACGTCGACCACTACGCGTACCAGCAGGGACTTCTGATCTCCTACTGGGACACGTCGCAGGCCGACAACAACGTCAGCGTGCACCCGGGTCAGGGGCTCAACCTCTACGTGGACGCCCGCGTCAAGACGTTGTACCGGCTGGACGGTAAGCCGTGGCGGACGCGCATCCAGATGTACGACGCACCGTTCAGCCTCACCAAGGCCGACTCGTTCACCCTCCACCAGGACAGCCAGCCGAACTACATCCGTGGTGAGGACGGCAACCCGCTGTTCGACGACACCAAGCAGTACTTCGACCCCGAGCTGCCGAACCACGGCGTGAAGCTGCCGGCGGCCGGAGTGAAGATCCGCGTCCTCAGCGAGGACGGCACGTCGATGAAGGTCCGCGTCTCCTGACGCCGGTCTGATCGACACCTGCTGTATGCGGCGGGCCGGGAGACGTTCTCCCGGCCCGCCGTGCTAGTTCGGAACGAAAGGGCTGGCTCGCGGGTCTTGATGGGTATGCGAGTCGTCGCGCGGGCTGTCGCCGTGGCTCGGGCTGGGCGTCGTGCTGGCCGGCTGCGGGAGTGCTCGCATACCGGAGGGTCCTGCCGCGTCTCCTGCGGCGACCTCGGTGCCCGCCGTCAGCTCCGACTGGAGGTTCGATGACCACACCACCGCCGTCGGACGGGGCCACGACTCCGCCGCTGAGCCAGATCCCGCCGCCGACGATGACGCAGCCGGTCCGTTCGCCGAAGACGCCGTCGGACTCGTTCCGGCCGTTGTCCCTGACCGGCGCTGCGGCGAAGCACGCGCCGACGGGTGCATCCTGCTGACGACGTCGGGTGGGGTGGTCGAGCTGGTCGGCCCGCTGGCCGCGTCGCGCGCTGGCGCACCCGCGGGTGACCGTCGTGGCGATGCCGCACCCGGAGATCCCGTCCCCGTGCGACGTGGCGACGATGGAGGTCCAGTCGGTGGTGGCGGCTAGCTGACGGCCGATCGGGCTCAGCAGGGCTTGCGAGCCGGTCGAGGTCCTGCCGGTGCTGGCGCCGGTAGGCGGGGGCCAGCAGCCAGGTGAGCGGCGTGGCCAGGCCGCGGAAGCGGATGTCGACCTCGGCGGTCACGCTTGTCCCGTTCGTCGGTCGGCTCGAGGAGCCGGCGGCCGCTGACCCGGACCATGGCGCTGCCGCCCTCGAACCGGGCGCTGGTGTCGTCGGCATCGACGATGTGGGTCGGGGTCGTGAAGGTGGCGCCGGCGAACCTCATCGTCTCGAGGAGGCGCTGGCCCCGGGTGGCGGGCCCTGGTGGGTCGGCGGTCATCGAGGTGACGGCGGTGCGCCACTCGGGGTCGCGGGTCCAGTCCAGGACGAGCGCTCTGGTCGTGGCGAGATCGGCTGGGACGACACGGGTCTCGACGAACCTGGTCATGAGGCGGCGCTCCAGAACTCGTCGACCTCGTACTGGTCGCGGCTGTGCAGCCAGCTCTCCGCGACGAGCCCGTCCTCGAGCCGCGCGACGTGGGCGAGGTTGTTCTCGAGGTGCTGCTCTCCCTCGTTGGTGCGGCGAGTCGCGGTGTAGGTGGCGATGGCGACGCTCCAGTCGCCGTCGTCGAGCACCCGGTGGACGGTCATCCGCAGCGTGTTGCCGGTGGCCTGGGCGGCGCCGGCGACGAAGCCGATGATCGCATCGCGTCCTTGGTACGTCCCGGTGTTCGGGCTCCGACCGGGGACGTGAAGGACCGAGTCCTTGGTCAGGAGCCGACCGGCGGCGGCCAGGTCACCCCGGCTCAGGTGGTCGTAGAAGAGGTCCAACGGGCGTTCCACTGCTGCTCCTTCATGCATGACTGTTTGATGTGGAAACGATAGTGACGGATTGATGTTTCCATGTCAAACTGTCTCCGTGTCGAAGGATGCGGTGGAGCGGATGACCCGCCAGTGGCGGCGGGAGACGGCCGGACATCGACCCTGAGTCGATGGCGGTGTTCGCTCGGCTGAGCCGCGCCCAGGCGTCCGCCGGCGCGGCCATCGAGGCGACGCTCTCCGGGTTCGGGATCAACCGCGGCGAGTTCGACGTCCTGGCGTCGCTGCGACGGTCGGGCAAGCCGTTCGAGCTGTCGGCCGGCGCGCTGGCCCAGGCGGTGGTGCTGTCGCCGTCGGCGATGACCAACCGCCTGAAGCGGCTCGAGGAGCACGGCCTGGTGACGCGGCGCCCGGACCCGGCGAACGGCCGGGTGGTCCTGGTGGCGCTGACCTCGTCCGGGCGACGGCTGGTGGACGAGGCGGTGGTCGCTCACGTGGCCACCCTCGACGGGCTGCTGTCGGGGTTCAGGAAGCGGGAGGTCCGCTCGTTGTCCGCGCTCTTGGCGCGCCTGGAGTCGGCGACTAGCTGACGGCGGTCTGCGGCCGGCCGAGGAGCGCGGCGAGACGGTCGAGCGGTGGGGCGTCGGGTGGGCATTCCTGAGGCGTGCCGAAGGGATTCCGGCCCTCGGGGATACGGGCCAGCATCGGCTCGCTCCAGGCGTGGGCGTCCGCGATGGTGGCCTCGTCGAAGTCGATCGTCGTGCCGAGGGCCTGCTGGAGGTCCCAGCCGTGGACCAGCGTTTCGGTGATCTTCAGACCGAGGGCATCCGTGCCCTGGAGCGGGCCGATGGGCCACTGAGAGACGCGCTGCATGACTGCCGGCTGACCGAAGGCCTCGAGCACCTCCCCGTTGGTCTGCTCGTACGCCTCGACCAAGTCCTTGGTGGTCGAGCCACTGCGGTCATGAGGCGGACCGGGCTGCTCACCGGCAAGTCGGACGACGAACCGCTCGTTGCCGGTGATCAGGTGCTCGACCAGAGCACGGACGTCCCAGTCGGGGCAGGGAGTGCCCTCGCTCCACTGGTCCTCCTCCGCCCATCGCAGAACAGCAACGACGGAGTCCTGAGCGGCCTTCAGCTGCGACACATCCATGACTCGACCCTAACCAGGGTGATCGACGAGGGCGCGGTGCGATCCGACGGCGCCCGCCTAGACTGCGCGCGTGCTCGCAGGGCAGGCAAGGGCGAACCCCCGAGGGAGGCGGTCGCCATGACCCCACCCCGCGGAAGCAACCTGCCCGCGATCGGCACCTACAACCAGTCGGTGGTCCTCGACGCGATACGCCGCGCCGGTGGCATGAGCCGGGTCGAGCTCGCGCAGCGCACCGGTCTGACGGCACAGACCGTCGGCACGTTGAGTCGACGGCTGATCGAGGAGGGGTTGATCCGCGAGACCGACCTGGTCAACATCGGCCCGGGCAAACCACGGCGACTGCTCGCGCTTCGGCCCGGTGGTCGGTATGCGGTGGGTGTCCACATCGACCCCGCCCTCCTCACCTTCGTGCTCCTGGACCTCGAAGGGGCCGTCGTCGCGCACGCTTCGGTGCCCATGCCGACCGGACGGCCAGAGCGGGTCATCGCGACGATCGCCGACCAAGTGCGGGGGCTGGTGGACCGATCCGACGTCGACCGGTCCCGGATCCTGGGGCTCGGGGTCGCCGCGCCGGGGCCGATCGACGTGGGGGCCGGCGTCATCGTCGAGCCGCCGATCCTCCCGCTGTGGCGCAACCTGCCCTTGCGGGATGCACTTCAGACCGCGACCGGTATGTCGGTTCTGCTGGACAAGGACGTCATCGCCGCCGCCATCGCAGAGCGCTGGATCAGCAGCGGCGCCCGCGGCGGTGGTCACGACCGCACCGACATGGCCTTCATCTACTACGGGACGGGCCTCGGGGCCGGACTGGTGGTGAACGGGGAACCTGTCGCGGGGCCCGGAGCCACCGCCGGCAACATCGGCCACATCACCGTCGACGACCACGGGCCGGTCTGCACCTGTGGCCGCGTCGGGTGCCTCGCGTCACTCATCACCCCTCAAGCGTTGGTCCTCGAAGCGATCGAGCGCGGCATCATCCCTGCGCCGACCACCCCCGTGGACGAGAAGGTCGACACCGAGTCGGTCGTCGTCCCGTTCCGGCGGCTGGTCGCCCTCGCCGACGAGGGTGACCCCGCGGCGAGCGACGTCCTCATGGGCGTCGCGCACCATCTCGCCCAGGCGGTCGTGCTCCTCGCCTCCGTGCTGAACCTCGACGACTTCGTCGTGGGCGGACCGTTCTGGGCGGCCATCGCGCCCCACGTGCTCGAGCCCCTGCGCGCCGAGGCGACGACATCCCGGGCGCTGATCCTGCGCCGGCCACTGCGCATCACCGAAAGCATCCTCGGCGAGGACGTCACGGCGGTGGGCGCCGCCTGCCTCGTCCTGGACACGGCGATGTCGCCGCGACCGACCAACCTGCTCATCGCGGCTGAGGCGTCGGCCGGAGCCTGAGCCGACACCGGCCCCGACCGCCACCCACGTCTGCTCCGATCGCGTGCTGATCGTTGACGGATAGTAAATCATTATGCTTTAGTAACTCTCGATCACCAGCACCCCCGCAAGGACGCTAGGAGTTTGGGATGAGCAGAACCACCGCAGTGGGCGCCGCCGTGGTCGGCGCCGTCCTCGTCACGGCCCTGTCCGCGTGTGGAGGCGGTGGCGACAGCGGGGGTGGAGCAACGGGTGACAAGGTCAACCTTGTCTTCCGGCAGTTCGACCCGGCCGGCGAGATCGGGGGTCTCCAGCAGGCCGTCGACACGTGGAACAGGGACAACCCCACCATCCACGTCGAGCTCCAGACGCTGAGCCCGGCGAACGTGCAGCAGTTCGCGCGTGAGGCCAACAGCGGGTCGGGTCCGGACGTCAACGTGGTCGGGTACGCGGACGTCAGCTTCGTGGCCAAGTCGAGCATCCTCACGCCGCTCGACGACCTCATGAAGAGCAACCCGATGACCGGCTCCAAGGACGACCTCCTGGCGACCGACATGGTTACCTTCGACAGCAAGATGTGGGCGATGCCGTGGACGGCCGACACCTTCGCGTTGACCTACCGGCCGGATGCGCTCCAGGCGGCCGGGATCACCTCGCCCCCCACGACGTGGGAGCAGCTGGCCCAGGACGCGGCCAAGATCTCCTCGTCGAGCGGCGGCAAGACGGCAGGGTTCTGCTTCCCGGGCGCCGGCGCAGCGACGAGCGGGCAGTGGTTCGCCGTCAACTACTACCTGTGGTCGCACAGCTCGGGACTCGCGTCCAAGGACTCGTCGGGCACCGTCAAGCCGTTGGCCACCGCGAGCGACATCAGCGGAGCCATGGACTACTTCAACAGCCTCTTCACCTCGGGTGCCACCCCGAAGTCCTTCCTCTCGGTCTCCGACTACACCGACCCGTCCATCACCGGGGGACTGGCCAACGGCACGTGCGCGATGTCGTACCTGCCCCCGCAGACGGTGCGCGCGGTCGTCAAGCAGCAGAAGGGGCAGGTCCTCACCGCCCCGATGCCGGACGGGACCAAGGATGGGGCGACCCACCTGGGCGGACGAGCGCTGACCATCAACGCGCATACCGAGTCGCCTGAAGCCGCCTGGAAGTTCATCAAGTTCCTCACCAGCCCGGCGACGTTCACGACCTACAACCAGTACCCGGCCTCGAAGTCCGCGCTGAGCGCGCTCAAGGTGCCGGAGTCGGAGCAGGGCTTCGTCCAGCAGCTGCCGCACTCGCAGTCGTTCGCGCGTTACATCAACCCGAAGATGCCCGTCTCCGCCATGCAGCAGCTGGTCAACCAGCAGTTCTCGGCGGTCTACTCCGGCCAGACCGCGAGCAGCGGCGCCGCCCAGGCGGTCGTCGACGGCATCGCCAAGGGCCTTCAGGGCAGCTGACCGTGGCCGCCACGAGCAGAGTCAGGCGGCAGCCGTACGTCCTGCTGGCGCCGGCCATGCTGGTCATGGCCCTGTTGTTCCTCTTCCCGGCGGTCTACAACGTCGTCCTCGCGTTCCAGCGGCTCTCGCCGTATGACGCCCCAGGGGACGCGGTCTGGGTCGGACTGCAGAACTTTCGCGACGTCTTCACCGACCCGCAGACGGGTCGCTCGGCGTTCAACACGGTGTTCTGGCTGACCGCTGTCACGGTAGCGATCCGCCTCGTGGCGGGGATGGCGCTCGCTCTCCTGCTGCAGAGTCCCGTCCTCGAGCGCTGGAAGCTGCGCGGGGTCTGCCGCACCCTGGTGCTGGTCCCGTGGATGATCCCGCCGGTCGTGGCCGTCGCCAGCTGGAAGTGGTTGCTCGACGCCAACAGCGGTGTGATCAACCAGGTCCTCGTGCAAGCGGGGGTCATCGACAACGGGATCCCGTTCCTGGCCCAGACGTCGACCGTGTGGTGGTCGGTCGTCACGATCCTCGTCTGGCGTGAGCTGCCGTTCGTCGTGATCGTCCTCATGGCCGGCCTGCAGGGCATCCCCAAGGAGCAGTACGAAGCGGCGTCGCTGGACGCGGTCAACCGCTGGCAGTCGTTCCGCTTCATCACGATCCCCAACCTGCGTCCGGTACTGACGGTCATCGTCCTCATGACGGTCATACAGACCTTCAACAACTTCGTGTATGTCTGGCTGTCCACCGGCGGTGGCCCTGGCACCTACACCCAGGTGCTCGCGACCCAGCTCTACTCGGCGGCGTTCGTCAGCAACAGTCTCGGTGAGGGTGCGGCCATCGGCCTCCTCATGTCCGCCGTCATGGCGGTCTTCGCCCTGGTCTACCTGCGGGTCACCAGCCGGCAGGAGGCCGCCGCGTGACGACACAGACACACCCGGAAGAGGTCATGGTGCGACCTGCGGCCGTCGTCCACCGGTCGGCCTCGCGCCGCCGGCCCAAAGACCTCCTGGTCCTCGTGCCGACCCTCGTCATCATGCTGGTCATCATCTTCCCGGTGCTGTGGATGGTCCTGTCCTCGCTCCGGCCGGCGAACCAGCTCACCGAACCGCTGTCGTGGAGTGGGCTGTTCAGCGGACTCAACGGTGAGGCGTACACGCGGCTCTTCTCGGACTCGAACTTCGGTCGCTACGTCATCAACAGCCTCGTCGTGTCGAGCGTCAGCACCGTTCTCACCGTGTTGATCTCGGGGATTGCGGGCTACACGTTGTCCCGGTTCCGGTTCCGTGGCCGCTCTCTGCTGCTCCTGCTCGTGCTGGCCACGCAGCTACTGCCGTTCGTCGTGCTGATCACGCCGATCTACATCGCGTTCCAGCAGCTGAAGCTGCTGAACTCCTACCCTGGCCTGATCGTCGTTTACGTCGCGATGACCCTGCCGCTCGCGACCTACCTGATGATGGGCTACTTCGACGCCATCCCACAGGTACTGGACGAGGCAGCCCGGATCGACGGGTGCTCCACCCTCGGGGTGATCTTCCGGGTGATCATGCCGGTGGCCCTGCCTGGCATCGTCACCGTCGCAGTCACGGCGTTCATCGCCTCGTGGGAGGAGTTCCTCTTCGCCACCGTGCTGATGACCAGCGACAAGCTCAAGACGGTGCAGGTCGGCCTGGCCGGATTCTTCGGTGAGTACTCGACGGACTGGCCCGTCGTCATGGCGGCGGCCACGGTCGCGGCGGTGCCGACGATCGTCCTGTTCGCAGTGGTTCAGCGCCGGCTGGTCGCCGGCATGGCGGCGGGGAGCATCAAGGGATGACGACGACGTCTACTCGTCCGAACGTGGTCGTCATCTACGCGGACGACCTCGGCTGGGGCGACCTCGGCTGCTTCGGCGCCGACGACTTCGACACTCCAGCCTTGGATGCGTTGGCTGCCAGTGGGATTCGTCTCCCTGAGTGGTACTCGAACTCGCCGGTATGCTCGCCGTCACGCGCCTCGCTGCTCACCGGCCGCTACCCTGCCCACACTGGCGTCGAGGCGATCCTCGGGGGGACGCGACATACCGTTGGCCTCCCTCCCCAGCCGACATTGGCGACCGCACTCCGCGAACGCGGTTACGCGACCGGCATTTTCGGCAAATGGCACCTCGGTGCGGACCCCGCCTTCGGCCCGCTGCACTACGGGTTCGACACGCACTTCGGCTTCCGCGCCGGCTGCGTCGACTACTACTCGCACATCTACTACTGGGGGGCCCACAACCCGATTCATGACCTGTGGGCCGACGAGGATGAGGTCTGGCTGAACGGGGAGTACCTCACGACGGTCATCGCCGAGAAGGCGAGCGAGTACATCGAGACGCACGTGGACCAGCCGTTCTTCTGCTATGTCCCGTTCAACGCTCCGCACTATCCGATGCATGCGCCGGAGGAGTACGTCCAGCAGTTCGCCCATCTGCCGGAGGACCGCCGGATCATGGCGGCGATGATCAAGGCGATGGACGACGGCGTTGCGCTGGTGATGAGCACTCTGGAGCGTCTCGGCCTCCGCGACGACACAATCGTCTTCATGTCGTCGGACAATGGTCCGTCGGTCGAGGAACGCAACTGGCTCAACGGCGAAGAGGTCTCCTATACGGGCGGCAGCGCCGGGGGACTGCGTGGCCACAAGGGTTCCCTGTTCGAGGGCGGCATCCGGGTGCCCGGGATCATCTCGTGGCCGGCCGGGCTCCCGGCGGGAACCGAGCTCGACTCCCCCGGCCTGATGATGGACCTGCTGCCGACCGTGCTCGAGGCGGTCGACGGTCGGTCGGTCGAGGACGAGTCGATCGACGGCCACTCCTTGCTCGCAGTGCTGCGGTCGGCCGGGGGCACGACCCCCCCGTCGGTCAACGGCATCGGGGAGCGGACGGTCTGCTGGGAGTACGAGGGTCAGCTCGCTGCACGACGCGGCCGGTGGAAGCTCGTTCTCCAGGGACGAGAGGCGATGCAGTCGCCCGTCGTGGTGGTGCAGGGTCTCTACGACCTGGTCGAGGACCCGGCGGAGACCATCGACCAGTCGTCGAGTCAGCCCGACGTCGTGGACTCGATGATGTCGGCCTTGCGAGAGTGGTCATCGGCACCGTGGCGGTCCGAGGCGCTGGACCTCGTCGACCACCGCTCCTGACGCTCCTCGCCCGTAACTCGTTCCGAACCCTGGAGGTTCAGTTCATGCACGACCGTTTCGCGTCCATCGAGGCTCGCGCCAGCCGATTCCTCCGGGAGCGACTCGAACCGGCGGTCGTGGCACGTCGTCGGCCCCTGACGATCCACCGTTGGGAGGTGCCGGACGAGCCGGTCCCGTTCGCCGAGGCCGTCGGTCATGACTTCACCGCGATCGAGCCCGGCACGGCCTGGAGCAAGCCGTGGGGAACGACCTGGTTCCATGTCACCGGCCACGTGCCGGACGGCTGGGGTGGTTCGGACGTCGCCATCGAGGTGCAGGTCGACCTGGGCTTCAGCACCCGGCAGCCGGGATTCCAGGCCGAGGGACTCGCATACCGACCCGACGGCACGATCATCAAGGCGATCGAGCCGCTGAACGACTACCTCCCAGTGGCGGCTCGGCCGGGGGAGGAGATCGATCTCTATATCGAGGGGGCGTCGAACCCTGACGTCGGTGGTCACCACGAGTATCTGCCGACTCCGTTGGGGGACAAGCGGACTGCGGGCGTCGAACCGATCTACCGATTGCGGAGGATCGACCTGGTCGAGCGGCACGTGGAGACGCAGGAGCTGATGCGCGACGCTGAGGTCCTCCTCGCCTTGCAGGCCGAGCTGGGCGTCGACTCGGCCCGCCGGGCCGAGATCCTCTACGCCCTCGAGCGGATGTGCGACGTCGTGGACCTCGATGACGTGCGAGGGACGGTCGGTCGTGGCCGGGAGGCGCTGGCGGACGTCCTGGCCGCGCCGGCCAACGCGAGCGCCCACCGGGTCCTTGCCGTCGGCCACGCGCACATCGACTCGGCGTGGCTGTGGCCGACGCGGGAGACGGTGCGCAAATGTGCCCGGACGTTCTCCAATGTGCTCGACCTGATGGACCAGGACCCAGACTTCGTCTTCGCTTGCTCGAGCGCTCAGCAGTTCGCGTGGGTACGCGACGCGTACCCGGAGCTGTTCGAGCGAATCCGCAAGCGAGTGGCCGACGGCCGCTTCGTGCCGGTCGGTGGGATGTGGGTCGAGAGCGACACCAACATGCCCGGCGGTGAGGCGTTGGTGCGACAGTTCGTCCTGGGCAAGGCGTTCTTCCGCGACGAGTTCGGCATGGCCCCCGAGGAGGTCTGGCTGCCCGACTCGTTCGGCTACTCGGCGGCGATGCCTCAGATCGCGCGCCGGGCCGGCAACCGGTGGTTCCTCACGCAGAAGCCGTCGTGGAACGACACGAACCGGATGCCCCACCACTCGTTCCTGTGGGAAGGAATCGACGGGTCGCGCATCTTCACCCACTTCCCGCCCACGGACACCTACAACTCCGACCTCATGGCGCCCGACCTGGCGCGAGCCTCCCGGCAGTACGCGGAGAAGGGGCTGTCGAACGTCTCACTGGCACCGTTCGGATTCGGCGACGGCGGTGGCGGTCCGACTCGAGAGATGGTCGCGGCGGCTCGGCGCCAACGGGACTTGGAGGGGTCGCCGAGGGTTTCACTGGGCACGCCGCGGGAGTTCTTCACCGAGGCCGAGGCTGAGCTCGCGACGCCGGCGGTGTGGTCGGGCGAGATGTACCTCGAGCTGCACCGTGGGACCTACACCTCGCAGGCGAACACCAAGAGGGGGAACCGGCGGAGCGAGCACCTGCTCCGCGAAGCCGAGCTGTGGAGCGCGTATGCGGCAGTGCTGGGGCTGCGCAATTACCCGTACGACGAGCTGCAGTCCCTGTGGGAGACGGTGTTGCTGCAGCAGTTCCACGACATCCTGCCGGGGTCGTCGATCGCCTGGGTGCACCAGCAGGCCGAGGAGAACTACGCGCGGGTCGAGGCGTCGCTGGAGACGTTGATCTCGGCGGCCCTCCGCGCGTTGGCGGGCGACGGCACGTCGCGCGTCTCCTTCAACGCGGCGCCCGTGGCATCTGGGGGTGTGCCGGGCTTGGGTGCGGCTGTCGTCGAGGCGGGAGGATTTGTGGCCCCGGTGGCCGACGGCGACGGCTGGATGCTGGACAACGGGGTGGTGCGGGCGGGTTTCGATGCGGCGGGCGATCTGGTGTCGTTCGTGGAGATCTCGTCGGGTCGCGAGGTGCTCGCGCCGTCGGTCGGCGGTGGGCTGCAGCTGTTCCGGGACACCCCGAACCAGTGGGATGCTTGGGACGTCGACGTGCACTACCGACGGACGCCGCTACCTCTCGGTGAGGGGGTCTCGGTGTCGGTGGTGGATGACGGGCTTCGGGTCCAGCGATCGATGCGATCCTCTGTCCTCACCCAGACCTTTCGGATGCGGCCTGACGTGGCGGAGGTCGAGATCCGGACAGACGTCGACTGGCACGAACAGGAGAAGCTCCTCAAGCTCGCGTTCCCGGTCGCGGTCCACGCCGATCGCGCGGCGTCGGAGATCCAGTTCGGCCACGTGTACCGACCGACCCACAGCAACACGTCGTGGGACGCGGCCCGGTTCGAGACGGTCGCGCACCGGTGGGTGCACGTGGGCGAGCCCGGGTTCGGGGTCGTCGTGGCCAACGACTCGACCTACGGCCACGACATCACGCGGGAGATCGCCGATGACGGGTCCGTCGTCACCCTGGTTCGCCAGTCGCTGCTGCGCGGTCCGCGGTTCCCCGATCCGGAGGCCGACCAGGGCCCGCACACGTTCACGTCGGTGCTCGGACTGGCGCCGACGGTTCGTGAGGCTCTGGAAACGGGGTACCGGGTCAACCTCCCGGTGCGGACCATCGACGGTGCGCAGGCTGTGGAGCCGCTGGTGACGGTCGACAACCCCGCCGTGGTCATCGAGTCGGTGAAGCTGGCCGAGGACCGGTCCGGTGACCTGGTCATCCGTCTCTACGAGGCCCTCGGTGGCCGGGCGACGGCAACCGTCGCGCTGGCGGTTCCATGGGCCGAGTCCTGGACGACGGACCTCCTCGAGCGCCCCGACGACGCGCAGTCATGGACCGCCGGCGAAGTGATCCAACTCAGCCTCAAGCCCTTCGAGATCGTCACGCTGCGGATGGGCCGAGTCCGCTGAAGGCGATCACCAATTCTCGATGGGCGGCGAATGCTGCGGACCGGGTACTAGCCTCTCCCCAGAGTGACTGTTCCGTGAGTGCGCACTCAAGGCGTGCAGTAGGGCAAGCTGCAGTCGTGAGCCTGGGTGAGATCACGCACAACGCGGTTCAAGCTGCCATGTCACTGGCTCTGGAGATGGGGAGGAAGCCGTTCCTTGAGAACAACGGGTTTCGGTACGCGACAACGTACCTTTTGCTCGTCGATGGACGGTTCTTCGACCCAAAGGCCATCGTCGGAGTCGCGCATGGGTACGTGCCAGGGCGGGAGCAGCTGCCAGCTGCTGAGTTCGATGCGACCGAAGCGATTCACCGACTGCGTCAGCTGGACTACGACGTCGTGACGTTCAATGGGTTGTGGTGGGTTAACCAAGGCGCTACCTACGACGAGGAACGCGCCGGGGGCTACGTGTGGGCACCACAGACCAACAAGGCAGGCCATGAAGTTGGCCACCACATCGCCGTGAAGGACCTTCGTGTTGGCCAGAAGATCGTGCATTATGCCGCGGGCCAAATTCGCGCGATCGGCACGGTGGCGCAGCCGCCCCAGACCCAACCGAAGCCGAAGGAGCTTGGAACGGCGTGGGGAGACACTGGCTACCTATGTCGGGTGCTATACCGCGATGTATCCCCAGCAATTGGCAAAGATGATGTACCGAACCGAACTCCGGCCGTGGGGCCATTCGACATCAACGGAAATGTTAAACAAGCGTATCTCATCAAAATTAACGATGCGGAGCTGTTCCCGCTCCTCGAGTTCTTGTATGACCGTGATCCGGAGATCTTCGATTCTGCTGGTGGGGAGCAATCATCGGTTTCGCTCGCTATTACCAACCGTCTCGAGGAATCCATGGTCCATCCTCTCGTGCAGCTCCTTGCTAGCGCCAAGAACATCGTGCTCGAGGGCGTTCCTGGGACGGGAAAGACTTTCGCTATCGAGGCGATAGCGAGCGGCTGGGAAAGTGGAACCGGGCGCAAGCTTCTTAAGTTTGGGGATAAGCCATTCGCGGCGGCAGTCATGCATCCCAGCACGTCATACGAAGACTTCATTGAAGGTCTGCGGCCCACCATCGGCGACGGTCCGGGTGTCCTGCCTACCTACTTCGATGAACCTGTGTCAGGTAGAGGCAAGTTCCGCCTCGACGATGGCTTCTTTCTGCGAGCCTGTAAGTTGGCTGTTCAGCATCCGGAGGCGGACCTTCTGGTGCTTCTCGATGAGTTCAACCGCTGCAATATTCCCAGCGTGCTGGGTGACCTGTTGCTTTCGATTGAGGCGTCTAAGCGGGCTCGCTTCGTGGGGAACGATTCCAGTGAAGCCAGCGCATCCAGCTGGAGCGCGCCAGTCAATATCACTCTTCCATACTCTCGTCGGCTCTTCTTTGTGCCCAACAACCTGTACGTCATCGCAACGACCAACACCACCGACCGCTCGGTGGCCCCCATAGATGCTGCGATCCGCCGGCGTTTCCACTTCGTACGTCTAGAACCCGATTTCCGGTCTATGCGTGAACTGGTTCAGGATCTAGAGACTAGTGCCGGCGAACTCTTCGCCGAGTCTCTTGCGCTTATGGAGAACCTCAATGACACTGTTCTCCGAATTTGCGTCGGTCCCGACGCCATGCTGGGACAGTCCTATCTTTATGGGCTACACGACCGGCTCCGGGCCAACGCAACACATGATGGATCGGCCATCGTTCGGGAGGTTTGGCAGTACCAAATTCTGCCTCAGCTAATCGAAGGCCTGAGAGCTCAGGGGGCTGAGGATCTTCTAGACGCGGGCGCGCGGGGACATTGGCTTGGTGACCATCACCTAGAGACCCTGGCAGCTACGGCTGTCTCGTCTCTCAGCACACTCGACATCTTCCTGCTAGGGCTCGGACTTACCCTCGTTGTCGACGGGACTGGACTGGCGCGTGGAGCGCGAGTTTTGATGGTGAGCCCTTCTGAGTACGCGCCAGCAGACATCTTGTACCCCAACATCGACGTGGCCATTGCCGACCCAGCGATGGAGGACTCGCCGGCCGAGGCGACACTTTGAGTCTCTCGCTTGCAGCGTCGCCGGAAGGCCGGCGCATCGGCATGGCTGCTGTTGCCGGACTCGAAGCTCAGGTCCTTGTAACTGTAGCCCCCAAGCCTTGGCGTAGGAGCGCTCAACACACGTACGTCGTAAACGACCTACGAAACGGTCACACTGCGATAAGTCTGCACGAAGGCGATCGTTTGCACGTCCTCTCTCCCAGAGAGTCAATCGAAGCAATGCTGAGCGGGCTCTTGCGCAGCAGCGCCGCCTTGGTCGGCACTGATGCTGGGTGGGGATCAACGTTGTTCCGGCCTGAGGTCAGACCTCCCAGGCCTGAGATTACGGGCCTCTCAGGACCAGACGCGGAACGACAGACCGCAGATCTGCTGCGACTGTTTCAACGGGTCGAATTGCTGATGTCACCCAGCGACGACCTGATGAGCCGGCCTGGTCGGTCCAGATTGCACAGACCCCTCGCGTGTCGCCAACTCCTGGATGAAGTTGAACGACGGATGTCTCAAGCTCGGCGCGGCTATCGCAAGGTAGTAATGGAGCGCGTCCCGATTCGTGGACGGGTAGTCGCCTCAAGCGTCGCTCGTTACGTCGCGACGGGGACACCCCTTCTGACTTGCCGGTACGACGAACTCACAGAATCCACGGAGCTGCTTGGCATAATCGCTTCCGCCCTGGAGCAGATCGCTGAGGGTCGCGGGCCCTCGTCTTTTCTGCCCGCACCGTTCAATGAGCAGCAGCTGCGTAGTGATGCTGTTCGCCTTCGGCGGGCCATGTCCGAAGTGACGTCGACGCCGATTCAGCGAGCACTCTGGGTCGGCCGCCGGTTGAGTCTTAACCGTCTTGATCAACCTTGGGCCAAGGCCCTGCGTATCTCGCTAGTCCTGCTCAGAGACCAAGAACTTGTCGCCGATGCGTCGCTTGAACGCGACTTTCAAGCTGCGGAGCTGTCTGTGGAAACGGATAAAGTCTGGGAATGGATTGTTAATGCCGCCCTTCGGAGAACTTCTTTCGATCATGTGTTCGCACAGGGGGCTGAGCAAGTAGGGCTGGTCGTCGATCCCTGGGTCAAGCATCCCCTGCAGGTCGCAGTGAATACTCGACCTGACAACATTGCCGTTCGGCTCTCGAGCATCTTCGTGGTAGACGCCAAATACAAGCTGGGTCCAGCACCTAGCCGCGATGATCAATACCAGATGTTCGCCTACTCACACCTTGTAAGGGATCAGGGTCGAGACGTTCGTGCAGCTGTCCTGGTTTACCCGGGTGAAGGTTCCACGACCCAGTGGTTGCGGGGACGGGATACCACAGCAGACCCCGTGAGGCTTTTTGCCGTCTACTTACCCTTCCCGCAGCCATCGGATCTGACGTCACAGGTGACGTGGGAGGGGTACCTCCGCGGTATCAGCCACCGCCTCGGTACGCAGCTCGAGCTTTTCAGGGAGGCCGCTGCAACCGTGTGACATCACTGGGTACCCCGAGGGAGGCTCAATGATCTCCGCGGCGGGTGGGACCATCTGCACGCCTCGTGGCGGCCATGTGCAGTCCGCGTAGCGCGTCGGTTTCGCGGCTCTTCGGGTTTAAGCGTGGGTTGGTGGTCGTCGGTATGGCCGTTGGCCTGAGGCGGCGAGCAGGA
>CAVWQU010000026.1:0-123023 GCA_963757225.1 uncultured Actinomycetota bacterium | reverse complement strand
GGACGCTCCGTTAGGGTCGGTCGATGAGCCAGGAGACCGATCTCGAGGGCCTGCGAGGTCAGGCCATCGCCGCATACCAGCAGGGCCGTCCGACGTTCGTGGCCCGCCTGAAGCTGGCCCAGTGGGGGTCGCCGGCCGGCGAGATCACCACCTGGATGGACAGCGTCGACGCCGTCGAGGCGACCGGCTGGGTGCTCGACCAGTGGTCGGTGAACTTCGACTCGGGCGGCACCTTCAACGCCTTTCCTCTGTTCCGCCGCCGCGAGGACTTCGTCCCGCAGGACCGGACCTGACCCCCTCGCGGTTTCGCCGACGGCGAACGTGAGCCGACCCGACTCAACGACGGGAACAGGCCCGTAGGCCGAGGCGTTCCTCACATCGCCCCCTCATCGCACGAACCACGGACATCCAGGGAACGAAAGCCGAGGGGCACTGACAGGCAACTCGCATACCATCGAGATGTCTCGGCAGTACGTGAGAGGCCGACAAAGGTAGGGAGCTTTGGCGATGTTCGAACGATTCACAGATCGGGCCCGACGGGTGGTGGTGCTCGCGCAGGAAGAGGCGCGCATGCTGAACCACAACTACATCGGCACCGAACACATCTTGCTGGGGCTCATCCACGAGGGCGAAGGTCTCGCCGCCAAGGCGCTCGAGAACCTCGACATCTCCCTCGTCGCCGTGCGCGAGCAGGTGCAGGAGATCATCGGCCAGGGCCAGCAGGCCCCGACCGGTCACATCCCCTTCACGCCGCGCGCGAAGAAGGTCCTGGAGTACTCACTCCGGGAGGGCCTCCAGCTCGGGCATACATACATCGGGACCGAGCACATCCTGCTCGGCCTCATCCGCGAGGGCGAGGGCGTCGCCGCCCAGGTCCTCGTCAAGCTCGGCGCCGACCTCAACAAGGTGCGCCAGCAGGTCATCCAGCTGCTCGCGGGCTACCAGGGCGGCCAGGGCGAGAAGGCCGGCGCGGGCGTTGGCCAGGGCCAGGGACAGGCGGAGGGCACCCCGGCGGGGTCCCTCGTCCTCGACCAGTTCGGCCGCAACCTCACCCAGGCGGCGCGCGAAGGGCAAGCTCGACCCGGTCATCGGGCGCGAGAAAGAGATCGAACGCGTCATGCAAGTGCTGTCGAGACGGACCAAGAACAACCCGGTCCTCATCGGGGAGCCGGGCGTCGGCAAGACCGCCGTCGTCGAGGGCCTCGCCCAGGACGTCGTCCGGGGCACCGTCCCGGAGACGCTCAAGGACAAGCAGCTCTACACGCTCGACCTCGGCGCGCTGGTGGCCGGCAGCCGCTACCGCGGTGACTTCGAGGAGCGGCTGAAGAAGGTCCTCAAGGAGATCCGCACCCGCGGCGACATCATCATCTTCATCGACGAGATCCACACCCTCGTCGGTGCGGGTGCGGCCGAGGGCGCCATCGACGCGGCGAGCATCCTCAAGCCGATGCTGGCCCGCGGCGAGCTCCAGACCATCGGGGCGACGACGCTCGACGAGTACCGCAAGCACATCGAGAAGGACTCGGCGCTGGAGCGCCGGTTCCAGCCGATCCAGGTGGCCGAGCCGACGCTGGCCCACACCATCGAGATCCTCAAGGGCCTGCGCGACCGCTACGAGGCGCACCACCGCGTGTCGATCACCGACGCCGCGCTGGTCTCGGCAGCCAACCTCGCCGACCGCTACATCAACGACCGGTTCCTGCCGGACAAGGCGATCGACCTCATCGACGAAGCCGGAGCGCGACTCCGGATCCGCCGGATGACGGCGCCGCCGGACCTGCGGGAGTTCGACGAGAAGATTTCGCACGTCCGTCGCCAGAAGGAAGCGGCCATCGACGGCCAGGACTTCGAGAAGGCGGCACGGCTGCGCGACGACGAGAAGCGGCTCTCCCAGCAGCGCGCCGAGCGCGAGCAGCAGTGGAAGAGCGGCGACATGGACGTCGTGGCCGAGGTCGACGAAGAACTGATCGCCGAGGTCCTCGCGGCCAGCACCGGCATCCCGGTGTTCAAGCTGACCGAGGAGGAGTCCAGCCGCCTGCTCAACATGGAGCAGGAGCTGCACAAGCGCATCGTCGGCATGGACGACGCCATCAAGGCGCTGTCCCAGGCGATCCGCCGCACGCGGGCCGGCCTGAAGGACCCGCGTCGTCCGGGTGGCTCGTTCATCTTCGCCGGGCCCACCGGTGTCGGTAAGACGGAGCTGGCCAAGACGCTCGCGGAGTTCCTCTTCGGCGACGAGGACAGCCTCATCCAGCTCGACATGTCGGAGTACTCCGAGAAGCACACCGTCTCGCGGCTGTTCGGCTCCCCGCCCGGCTACGTCGGGTACGAGGAGGGCGGCCAGCTCACCGAGAAGGTGCGGCGCAAGCCGTTCTCCGTGGTGCTCTTCGACGAGGTGGAGAAGGCCCACCCCGACATCTTCAACACCCTGTTGCAGGTGCTCGAGGACGGCCGGCTCACCGACTCTCAGGGCCGGATGGTCGACTTCAAGAACACCGTGATCATCATGACGACCAACCTCGGTACGCGGGACATCAGCAAGGGGAGCCTCGGCTTCACCTCGGGTCCGGACACGCGCAGCGAGTACGACCGCATGAAGAACAAGGTGATCGACGAGCTCAAGCAGCACTTCCGTCCCGAGTTCCTCAACCGCGTGGACGACACCATCGTCTTCCCGCAGCTGACCCGGGCCGAGATCGTCGCGATCGTCGACCTCGAGATCGCGAAGCTCGACACGCGGCTCAAGGACAAGGACATGGGCATGGAGCTCACGGTGGGCGCGAAGAACCTGCTTGCCAAGAAGGGCTACGACCCCGTGCTCGGCGCCCGCCCGCTGCGCCGGACGATCCAGCGCGAGATCGAGGACGTCCTGTCCGAGAAGATCCTCTACGGCGAGCTGAAGGCCGGCGAGTTCGTTCTCGTCGACTCGACGTGGACGGAGGACGAGCCCTGGAAGGACGCCACGTTCACCTTCACCGGCAGCAAGCGCGAGGAGACCCTTCCCGAGATCCCGGACACTCCGCCGGTCGACGAGACCGTCGGCAGTGGTTCGTCGGGACCCCAGGACTCGACAGGCGCCGCCTCGGCCTGACGCCACACCGCGAAGGCCGCCTCCCACGGGAGGCGGCCTTTCGCCTACCCCCCAACCGCCGGGTATGCCGGTCAGCCCACGAAGTCCTGGGTGACCCACCAGACGCCGTGCGCGTCGCGGTAGGCGCCGATCCCGATGCCGGTGTAGCTCGCGTTCAGGATGTTGGCGCGGTGCGGCGGCGACCCCATGAAGCCGGCGACCATGTCGTCGGGTGACGCCGAGCTGTTCATCCCGACGTTCTCCGCGGCCGCGCGCGCACCGCAGCGGCTGAGGACCGGGGTCAGCGACTGGTGCGACAGCCGGCCCTCGGCCGCCATGTGTGGAGACCACGGCTCGGCGAACCCGTCGGGACAGGACTGCGCCGCGAGCGGGCGCAGGCCCGCCGCGGACCGCTGGGCGTTGACCAGGGTGAAGATCTGGCTCTCGTAGGTGGCGGTGCCGTTCTGGGGTGGCGGGGGTGGTGCCGACTTGGGCGCGAGGCTCGGGCTCGGGCTCGGCGCGGGGGTGGCGCCGGGAGCCGGCGTCGCCCGCGGTGTCGACGTCCGGGTGGGGGCGGAGCGCGGTGGCGGCGGCACGGACGTCGACACCGCGGTGGGGACGGAGGCGGGCGCGGTGGCGCTGGCATCGGGGCCGCTGGTGGAGGGCGCCGCGCTGTCGGTGGTGGAGGCTGCCGGGGTCGCGGGCGCCGGAGGAGCGGGGGCGACGGCGACCGTGGCCAGCGTGGCGACCGTGGCGGCGGGTTCGCTGCAGGCGCTGACGCCGCCGGCCAGGCACGCCGCGGCGAGCGCCGCTGCCGCGAACCGACCCCGAGGATCCGACATGACCGGCGAAGGTACCCCACCGGGCCGTCAGCGACCTCGCGGGCGTCGTTGCCCGGTCGGGTGCACAACACCCCGCCGGACGTCGTAGGCTGTCCTTGAGCGCGCCGCATCATGCTTCTGTCCGCCTGTCTGGCGGCCGCGCCGACCACCTCCGGCCAACGCCGGTGCTGCGGTGACCGGGACGACCCGGCCGTATGCGCCCGCGGACGCCGCGAGCCCCTCGCCCACCGTGGCGACCGAGGTGGGGAACAGTCGAACAAGCTGGAGGAGTATGCCGACCACCGACCGCCGTCGGTCGCCCCGTCGGGCGTCCGCGCCGTCGACGCAGGCCGCCGCCAACGGGACGTCCGGGTCGAACGGGTCCCGCAGGGCGTCGAACGGGAACGGCAGCCCGAACGGGTCCGCCGGCCATCAGGGCACGCGACAGCGCGCCGCGGACGACCCGGCCCCGATCATCCCGATCCTCGCCCGGCGGGTCCGTGAGGTCGAGGCGAAGTCCATGGAGGGCAAGGTCGGCCCCGCCAAGCGGACGAAGTTCCAGGTCATCGCCCTGCTAGTCCGCGAGGAGCGGGCGCGGATCAAGACCGACACGACCATCACGGCCGCCGCCCGCACCGAGCTGCTGAAGCGCCTCGACGGCGTCGCGACGATCCTCGCGAAGACCGCGGCCCACGACACCAGCCTGCTGCGGCTGCTGGACGGCGGCACCCCGCCGGGCCCGGCCGCGCAGCGGATGCGCCTCGAGTGGCTCGTCGAGTCCGGTGCGGAGGTCACGCCCGAGGAGATGGCGATCGCGACGAGCGCGCCCCCACGGACCCCGACCGTGTCCGCCGAGCTCGCCGCCAAGCAGGTGCTGCCCGCGTCGGTCCCCGCCCGGGTCCGCGCCAACCCCTTCCTTGCCCCGGACCTCAGCCACCTGCGCGACGACGAGTACCAGGCGGGCCTGCTCGCCCGGTGGGACCTCATGGACCCCCTCTACCGCGCCTTCGAGCAGGGCGCCGGTGGTGGCGCGGCCTCGATGGAGCTGCCGCCGCTGCCGTCGATCGACCGGTACTCGCCGCCCGGGCTGGAGCTGATGCCGCACCAGATCCGGATGATCGAGTCCGTCCGTGAGGGCCACCGCACCTTCCTTCTCGCCGACGAGCCCGGTCTGGGCAAGACCGCGCAGTCGGTGATCGCCGCCTCCGTCGCGAACGCCTACCCGATGCTCGCCGTCGTCCCCAACGTCGTGAAGATCAACTGGGCCCGCGAGGTCGAGCGGTGGACGCCGCACCGCCGGGTGACCGTGATCCACGGCGACGGCGTGGACGTGGACGCCTTCGCCGACATCTTCGTCGTCAACTACACGGTCCTCGACCGGCACCTGTCGTGGCTGTCGACGTTCGGGTTCCGGTCGATGGTCGTCGACGAGGCGCACTTCATCAAGAACCTCACCTCCCAGCGCTCACAGCACGTGCTGGCGCTGTCGCAGCAGATCCGCGACCACACGCCGGGCGGCGACCCGCTGCTGCTGGCGCTCACCGGCACTCCGCTGATCAACGACGTCGAGGACTTCAACGCCATCTGGCGGTTCCTCGGCTGGGTGAAGGGCGACCGTCCGGGCCCCGCCCTCATGCGCAAGCTCGAGGCGAGCGGCCTGACGCCCGCCGACCGTGGCTTCTACGCCGAGGCGCGCGCCGCCGTGATCGACATGGGCATCGTCCGTCGCCGCAAGGTCGACGTCGCCAAGGACCTGCCGGACAAGCGGATCGCCGACATCCCGGTCGAGCTCGACGACGAGGCGGCCCGGTCGATCCGGGCGTCGGAGCGCGAGCTCGGCCAGCGGCTGCTGGCCAGCTACCGGCGCCTTCTCGCGGCCCGCGAGGCGGAGCACGGAGACGACCAGGGTGGCGTGCTCGCCGTCTCGGCCGCGGCCTCCGTGGAGGTCGACGAGGACCTCATGCGCCGGGTATGCGTCCAGGAGCTCGAGTCGTCGCGTTCCAGTGGCGAGAAGGGCGAGAACGTCTTCTCCATGGTCCGCCGGATCGGCCAGGCCAAGGCTCCCCTGGCGGCCGACTACACGGCCCAGCTGGCCCGCTCGGTAGGCAAGGTGGTCTTCTTCGCCAAGCACATCGACGTCATGGACACCGCCGAGCGGATCCTCAAGGAGTCCGAGCTGCGGACCGTCTCGATCCGGGGCGACCAGACCGGTACCCAGCGGCAGCAGGCGATCGACGCGTTCCAGAAGGACCCGGAGGTGTCGGTCGCGGTCTGCTCGCTGCTCGCCGCCGGCGTCGGGCTCAACCTGCACGCGGCGTCCAACGTCGTGCTCGCCGAGCTGTCCTGGACGGCGGCCGAGCAGCAGCAGGCGATCGACCGCGTCCACCGGATCGGCCAGGACGAGCCGGTGACGGCCTGGCGGATCCTCGCGGCCCAGACCATCGACAGCAAGATCGCCGAGCTCATCGACAGCAAGCAGGGGCTCGCGGCGCGGGCGCTCGACGGCAGCGACCAGGAGGTCGGCTCCGGTGACTCGGTGCAGCTCGACGCGCTCATCCACCTGCTGCGCCAGGCGCTGACCGGTCGCTGATGTCGGGTGAGGTCGTGGTGCGGCGAGCCCGCACCCCGGACGTCCGCGCGATCCGGTCGCTGGTCGACCCGATGGCCCGGTCGCGGCGGATCGTCGCCAAGGACGCCGTCGCCTACTACGAGGCGGTGCACGAGTTCCGGGTGGTCGAGGTGGACCGCGAGGTCGTCGGTTGTGGCGCCCTGCACGTGATGTGGGAGGACCTCGCGGAGGTGCGCACGGTCGCCGTGCGTCCCGAGCTCAAGGGCCGCGGGCTGGGGTCGGCCCTGCTGACCGGTCTGCTCGAGGACGCCCGCGACCTCGGCGTCGATCGGGTCTTCTGCCTCACCTTCGAGACGGCGTTCTTCGGGCGGCACGGGTTCCGGCCCATCGACGGGCAGGCCGTCGAGCCGGACGTGTATGCCGAGCTGCTCCGGTCCTACGACGAGGGCGTGGCCGAGTTCCTCGACCTCGAGCGGGTCAAGCCCAACACGCTCGGCAACACGAGGATGCTGCTCACGCTGTGACCGGCTCGCCGCGCTGCCACGATGGGCCGGTGACGGACCGCTCGTTCCTCAGCACGCTCACCGGCTCGTTCTCGACGCCGGCCGCCGACAACCCCACCGTGGCGGTAATGGAGGCGGCCTACCGGCACCACGGCCTCGACGCCCGCTACCTCAACTGCGAGGTCCCGCCCGAGTGGCTGGCCGACGCGGTTCGGGGCGCGCGGGCCATGGGCTGGGCGGGCTTCAACTGCTCGATTCCCCACAAGGTCAAGGTGATCGACCACCTGGATGCTCTGGCCGAGTCGGCGCGGATCATCGGGGCGGTCAACTGTGTCGTCATCCGCGACGGAACGATGACGGGGGAGAACACCGACGGCCAGGGGTTCGTCGGGGCCCTGCGGACCATGCGAAGTCCAGCCGACGCGAGGGTATGCGTCCTCGGCGCGGGTGGCGCCGCGCGGGCGATCGTGGTCGAGGTCGCGCTGGCCGGTGCCGCGCACGTGACGGTCATGGCCCGGCGCATGGGGGAGGCGCAAGCCCTCGCGGAGCTCGTTCGCACGCATACCCGGTCGTCCGCCGACGCCGTGGAGCTGGTCCCGTCGGCCGGGGTGCCGCAGGGGACCGACATCCTCGTCAACGCCACCAACGCGGGGCTGCAGCCCGACGTCGAGGGAATGGCCGACCTGGACCTGGCCACCCTGGCTGGCGTCGACCTCGTCGCCGACGTGGTCCCGAACCCGCCGCAGACCCGCCTGCTCCGCGAGGCCCAGGACCGCGGCTGCCGAACCCTGGACGGCCTCGGCATGCTCGTGGCCCAGGCGGCGGTGAACATGGAGCTCTGGACCGGCGTCGTCGCCGACCGGGCGGTGATGCGGCACGCGCTGGAGGAGGCGCTCCGGCTCTGAGGGCTCAGCGCCGGCCGCGCTGCTGCGCGGGCATCGTCGACGGGCCGACGTGCTCGCCGATCCACTCGACCATCGGCCGGATCGCGCGCCAGTCGTCACGGACGTAGCGGACCACCGAGCCGGTGCTCATCCACACCGGGGTACCACGGTCGCGCCACGCGATCAGGCTCTTGTGGCGCAACAGCTCGAGCCGGGGATGGTCAGCCGCGATGCCCTTCGGTCGGGTGGCCAGGGTCTCGCCGCCGATCTGGAACCCCTTACGCCGCAATGCCTTCACCACGTCCTCCAGGACCTGGCCGGAGGGGGCGGCATCCACGGCGGCGCGGTACCGAGCGACCTGGTCGGGCATCCCGTGCATATAGCCGCCACCGGTGACCAGCCCGTCCGAACCCAGCCGTACGTAGTACCCGGCACCGCCCGGGGCGGACGCGATGGCCCCCTGCTCACTCTTGTAGGGCGTCTTGTCGGCCGAGAACCGGACGTCGCGGTACGGCCGGAAGATCCGGGCCTCTCCGAACTCGTCGGCCAGAGCGTCGGTCAGGGCCGCGAACGGTTCGCGCACCGAGCGCTCGTACCGCTCCTTGTTGGCCGTCCACCACTCCCTGGTGTTGTGGGCCTCCAGCTCGGCGTAGAAGGCGACGGCATCTGCGGGGATCCCGGCGGAAGGGCTCACCGGACCAGCCTAGGAGCGCCAGAGGTGCGACGGCCGCGGACATCGCTAGGGTGACTGGCATGAAGGCCTCCCGGGCGGGGCAGGAACCCGACCTCGTCGTCGTCATGGGCGTCGCCGGGTCGGGCAAGACGACGGTGGCCAAGGGCATCGCCGTGAGCATGAACTGGCTCTTCGCCGAGGGCGATGCGTTCCATCCCGAGGCCAACGTCGAGAAGATGCACAGCGGCGTTCCACTCACCGACGAGGACCGCTGGCCGTGGCTGCGGCTCATCGGCGACTGGATGAGCGAGCAGGAGGAGGCGGGGGTCTCCGCGGTCATCACCTGCTCAGCCTTGCGTCGCGTCTACCGCGACCTCCTGCGCGAGAACCGCCCGGCGGTCCGGTTCTGCCACATGACCCCGGCGGAGGCCGAGATCGCCGACCGCCTCGAGCACCGCGCCGGCCACTACATGCCGCCGTCGCTGCTGCCCAGCCAGTTGGCGACCCTCGAACCGCTGGAGCCCGACGAGCCCGGAGTGACGGTCTCCGGGCACGGTAGCCAGACCGAGGTGCTCGACCGCGTGCTTCACGCCCTGGGGCTCACACCGCCCATCTGAACCACCCGCCACCTGGAGGTCGTATGTCCACCGTTGGAGCCGTCCTCAGTACCTCACCGTCCATCTCCCCGCTGGCCGACCCGATCAGCAAGGCCGGGAACGGTCAGCTGATCCTGGCGTGCCTCGCCGGGATCGCCGTCATCGTCGTGCTGATCAGCTGGCTGAAGATGCACCCGTTCCTGGCGCTGATCCTCGGCTCGGCAGCGCTGGCCGCCGTCGCGTGGATCGCCCCGACGGCCGCGCTGACCAGTTTCACCAACGGGTTCGGCAGCACCGCCGGAGCGGTCGGCATCCTCATCGCCCTCGGCGCGATGCTCGGCAAGATCCTGGCCGACTCGGGTGGGGCCGACAACATCGTCAACCGGATCACCGACCGACTCTCCGGCAACATGCTCCCGTGGGGCATGGCCCTCATCGCCGCCATCATCGGGCTGCCGTTGTTCTTCGAGGTGGGCGTGGTCATCCTCGTCCCGGTCGTCATCCTGGTCGCCCGTCGCGCCAACTCGACGTTGATGCGGATCGGGATCCCGGCCCTCGCCGGTCTCTCGGTCCTCCACGGGCTGGTTCCTCCGCACCCCGGCCCGCAGACGGCGATCGCGCTGCTCAAGGCGGACCAGAGCCAGACCCTCATCTTCGGCATCATCGTCGCGATCCCGACGCTGATCATCTCCGGGCCGCTGCTCGGACGGCTGATGGACCGGTGGGTGCCGGTGTACGCCCCCGCGTCCCTCGGGGAGCCTGCCATCGACGCGCGGACCCACGACCGCGAGCTTCAGAAGGTATCCGCCGGTGGCGGGACGGCGGACGTCGGGCCGCTGGAGCGCGACAGCCGCGCGGTCGGGGCCGACTACCGCGAACAAGGCACGGACGACCCCAGGGTCGAGGAGCAGGGCACCGCCTCGGCTCATCTCACCAAACGGCCGTCGTTCGGCGCGGCCCTCATCACCATCGTGCTGCCCGTGCTGCTCATGCTGCTCAAGGCGATCAGCGACCTGGCGACCCCCAGTGGCAGCCTGGCGCGGCAGATCTTCGACACCATCGGGGCACCGGCGATCGCGCTCCTGCTCGCGGTACTCCTGTCCTACTTCACGCTCGGCAAGGGCGCCGGGATGCGTCGGGAGCAGACCAACGAGTCGCTCGGCTCCGGCCTGCCGGGCATCGCCGGCATCCTGCTCATCGTCGCGGCCGGTGGTGGGTTCAAGCAGCTGCTCGTCGACGCGGGTGTGGCCAACGTCATCGCCGACTGGGCGACCGGGGCGAACATCTCGGTGCTACTGCTCGGCTGGCTGGTGGCGGTCGGGATCCGGCTCGCCACCGGCTCCGCGACGGTCGCCACGACCACGGCGGCCGGCATCGTCGGCGCGCTCGCCGGGACGCTCTCCACGTCGCACCTGGCGTTGCTGGTGCTGGCGATCGGCTGTGGCTCGCTGTTCTTCAGCCACGTCAACGACGCGGGGTTCTGGCTGGTGAAGCAGTACTTCGGACTCACCGTCGGTCAGACCATCAAGTCCTGGTCCGTCATGGAGACGGTGATCTCGGTGGTCGGGTTCATCTTCGTCATGGGGCTCAGTTTCGTGTTCTAGCGACCGGGCGGTTCAGGCCGGCAACCGGTAACGATCGCCGGTCAGCGGCTCGACCAGCCCGTCGACGACGAGGGAGTCGAGGCACCGCATCCGCTGTGGGCCGGCGGGCCAGACATCGCGCAGGTCGGCGCCGCTGACCGGCTCGCTCGCGGCGCGGAGCACGCCGAGCAGGGCGCCCCGGGCCTGCCGATCGGTGCCCTCCCAGGCCTGGCCGCGTCGCACGGGTCCGGTGTATGCCGGTCGCCCCGCTCGGTTCCAGGCGCACAGGTCGGCGACGGGACACTCGTCGCAACGTGGGGACCGGGCGGTGCACACGAGGGCCCCGAGCTCCATCGCCGCGACGTTCCAGACGACGGCCTCGGCTTCGTCGTCGGGCAGCGCCGCGACCGCCAGGTCACGCTCCGCTCGGCTCATGGCCGGGGCGGCCTGCGCCTCGCCGAGCAGCGTCCGCACGAGGACCCGGCGGACGTTGGTGTCGACGACCACCGTCGGCCGACGAAACGCGAAGCAGGCCACCGCGGCCGCGGTGTAGGCGCCGATCCCTGGCAGCGCGCGCAGCTCCTCCTCGGTGCCCGGCACCTCGCCGCCGTGGCGCTCCACGACGGCGCGAGCGGCCTCGTGCAGCCGTAGCGCGCGGCGGGGGTAGCCCAGCCGACCCCAGGCGCGGACGGCCTCGCCCGCCGGCTCGGCGGCCAGGTCGGCCGGCGTGGGCCAGCGGGCCAGCCACTCCCGCCAGGCCGGTTCGACCCGCGCCACCGGGGTCTGGTGGGACATCACCTCGGACACCAGCACCGCCCAGGCCGACGTCCCGGGGAGGCGCCACGGCAGCGGGCGAGCGTTGGCCGCATACCAGCCGGTGACGCGGCCGTGCAGGACCGGCAGCGATGGAGCGAGAGGGTGCACCGTGCCGGTCAGACGTAGCGCTCGAGGATGCTCGACTCGGCCAGGCGCGACAGGCCCTCACGGACGGCGCGGGCTCGGCTCTCGCCGACCCCGCCGACGCTCATGAGGTCCTCGAGGTTGGCGGCCAGCAGGCGCTGCAGCGACTCGAAGTGGTCGACGAGGCGGTCGACGATCGCCGGGGGCAGGCGCGGGACCTTGGTGAGCAGGCGGTACCCGCGCGGGCTGACCGCGCTGTCGAGGGCGTCGCCGACGATGGTGAAGCCGACCGCGCGGGCCTCGGCCCCGAGGTCGAGCAGCTCGGCGGAGGTCAGCTCCATCAGAGCGTCCAGCGCCTCCTCGACGGTGCGTCCGGACTTCGAGCTGTCGATGTAGTCGCGGATCACCAGCTCGCGGTCGTTGCCCAGGCCGCCGGCCAGCTCCTCGAGCTGGAGGCCGAGCAGCCGGCCGTCGTCACCCAGCTCGACGACGTAGTCGGAGATCTCCTCGCTGATCCGGCGGACCATCTCCAGGCGCTGCAGCACGCTGGCGACGTCGCGGACGGTCACCAGGTCCTCGATCTCCAGCGCCGACAGGGTCGAGGTGACCTCGTCGAGGCGGCCCTTGTAGCGCTCCAGGGTCTGCAAGGCCTGGTTGGCCTTGGACAGGATGTTGGCGCTGCCCTCGACGACGTGCCGTCGGCCGCCGACGTAGAGCGCGATGATCTGCATCGACTGGCTGACCGACACCACCGGGAACCCGGTCTGGATAGCCACCCGCTCTGCGGTCCGGTGGCGGGTGCCGGACTCGGACGTCTCGATGCTCGGGTCGGGGACCAGCTGGGTGTTGGCGCGCAGGATGCGGTTGACGTCACGGTCGAGGACGATCGCGCCGTCCATCTTGGACAGCTCGCGCAGCCGGGTCGCCGAGAAGTCGATGTCCAGCGGGAAGCCGCCGCTGCTGATCGAGTCGACGACCTTGTCGTTGCCGAGCACGATGAGGGCGCCCGTGCGGCCGCGCAGGATTCGCTCCAGGCCGTCGCGCAGCGCGGTGCCCGGCGCGACGGCAGCGAGGGTGGCCCTCAGCAGGTCGTCGTCGGTGCGCTCGACGGGTGTGACCACGGCCCCTTCGTCCTCCCACTAGGCGGCCGCCCCAGCTCGTCCCCTGCGGCCAGTCGGCTCCGCCGGGAGTCTAACCGCGAGCGGCGCGGCGGGCGGGGACGTCCAGCGCGGCGACCACGGCGCCCGCGACGTCGGCCACCTCGACGACGCGCAGGCCGTCGGGGATCGGCCCGGAGCCGAGCACGCCGCGCGGGGTGAACGCGACCCGGAACCCCAGCCGCGCGGCCTCGGCGAGTCGACGCGGCATACCCGATACCGGACGCAGCTCACCGGCCAGCCCGACCTCTCCGAACGCGACCGCCTGAGGCGGCAGTGCGGCGTCCACGACCGAGCTCGCGATGCTCAGCGCCACGGCGAGGTCGGCGGCCGGCTCCCCGAGCCGCACGCCGCCGACGGTCGAGACGTAGGCGTCACTGGCGCCGATGGGCACCCGGGCGCGGCGTTCGAGGACCGCCATGACCATGGCCACGCGGCTGGCGTCGAGGCCGTGGGTGGCCCGTCGCGGCGACGGGAGGTTGCTCGGGGCGATGAGCGCCTGGACCTCGGCGACGAGCGGGCGGCGACCCTCGAGGGTCACCGTGACGCAGGTGCCGGCGACGCTTGCGTCGCGGTTGGAGAGGAACAGCCCGCTGGGGTCGGCCAGCCCGACGATGCCGACGTCGGAGAGGTCGAAGCAGCCCACCTCGTCGGTCGGGCCGTAGCGGTTCTTCACCGCCCGGACCAGACGCAGCCGGGAGTGCCGGTCGCCTTCGAACTGGACCACGACGTCGACGAGGTGCTCGAGGATCCGCGGGCCGGCGATCGAGCCGTCCTTGGTCACGTGGCCGACGAGGAGAACGGCGATGCCGCGGCTCTTGGCCGTCTGGATGAGGCTGGCCGCCACCTCGCGGACCTGGCTGACGTTGCCGGCCGACCCCTCGACCTGCGCACTCGCGATGGTCTGGACCGAGTCGACGACGACGAGGTCGGGCTGCACGGCCTCGACTTGGCCCAGCACCGTGGCGAGGTCGGTCTCGGCGACGAGGAACAGGCTGGCCGCCATCGCCTCGATCCGCTCGGCCCGCATCCGCACCTGCGCTGCGGACTCCTCACCGCTGACGTAGAGGACCGACTGGCCGCCGCGGGCGGCACGCGCCGCGACGTCGAGCAGCAGCGTGGACTTGCCGATGCCGGGCTCGCCGGCGACGAGGACGACGGCGCCGGGCACCAGGCCGCCACCGAGAACCCGGTCCAGCTCGGCGACGCCGGTGCTCCGGGCGGTGGCGTGCTCGACGTCGACCTGGCCGATCCGCAGGGCCGGGCGCGCCACGGACGTCGCGGCCGTGGTGCGGATCGTCGGCACACCCACCTCGGCGACCGACCCCCACGTCTGGCACTCACCGCACCGACCGACCCACTTGACCGTGGTCCAGCCGCACTCGGCGCAGCGGTAGCCGCTCGCTCGCGCCGACGCCCTGGATGCCATGCGCCGAACGCTAGGCGACGGCGCCGACAGCCTCCGGGAGGCGGGCCCGGTGACCGGCGCTCAGTCCGGCGCGACGAACGGCCAGCCGGGTTCCATCGTCAGCGACCGGCCCGGCTCGATGTAGTACTCGCTGGAGAACATCATCGCGAACTCCTCGTCGGGCATCGACCGCATCCAGGCGGTGTCGCCCTGGCTCGCGTGGGCGCGGACGGCCGCGCGGCGCTGTTCGAGGTAGGCCGAAACGTCCACCTCCCAGGAGATCTCGTCCTCGGCGGAGCCCAACGGGTTGCCGTCGTCCATGGGCGCATCGGGGTTCCAGTCGACCTGCTCGCCTCGATCCAGGCGGGCCTGACGGTCGCGGCTCATGCGGGTGCGGTTCATCGTCGACTCGAGCAGCCGAGGGCGACGAGTAGCCAGCTCGGCGGCGCGGTGCGCCACGTGGTGGACCTTGACGTGGTCGGGGTGGCCGTAGTTGCCGTGCCAGTCGTAGCCGACCAGGACGTCGGCGTCCTCCTCGTCGAGGATCGCCGCCACCTGCTTCGCGACCACGTCGAGGTCGGCGCCATGGAGGGCGCCCTCGGCGCCGTTCTGCTCCCAGCCGGACATCCCCGAGTCGGCGTAGCCCAGCCAGACCACCCGTTGAGTGCCGGTCGCCCGTGCGGACGCCTCCGCCTCGGCCCGGCGTCGGTGGACCACCGTCTCGCCGTCGGCGAGGTCCTCCGGCGCGTCGCCGTGGTCGCCGTTCGTCGCATACACGACCACGACCCGGTCGCCCTCGGCGCTGGCCCGGGCCATCGACCCGGAGGTCTGGGTCGTCTCGTCGTCGGGATGCGCGTGGACAAAGACGATGGTCGTCACCGCGACATCATGCCCAGCACGGCTGACACACCTTCACGTGCCCTCCGCCCCGTCCAGGTGTCCGGAGTGGCGCGCTCAGAACGACCGCCACCAGAGGTTGACCGCGTAGTCGACGCCGGTGCGACCGGGGTCGGCCGCGAGGATCTCGTCGGCGAGAGCGGCCGGGAGCTCGATGCGCAGCACCCGGGCGAAGTCCTCGGGGGAGTCGAACGTCCAGGCGATGTCGAGCGGCCGCCGCGTCCAGCCCCAGCGGACCCAGAACCGCTCCACCGCCTGCGGGTCGTAGCGCGGGAGGCTGCGCCGGAACCACGCCCCGAAGGTCGACCGCGTGGCGTCGTTGTCGACGACGAACGCGGTCGCGCCGGGCCGCAGCACCCGGTCCAGCTCGGCCAGACCCGGTTCGCACCCGGGCCCGAAGAAGTAGGCCCACCGCGCGTGGGCCACGTCGACGCTCGCGTCGGGCAGCGTCGTCTCGGCCGCCGACGCCCGCACCACCCGCACTGTCGGCAGCGCGGCCACCCGGCAACGGGCCCGGACGACCAGGGGCGGGTGCGGCTCGACGCCGACCACCGTCCGCGCCGTCGCCGCGAAGCCCGGGAGGTGGAACCCCGTACCGCAGCCGATGTCGAGGACGTCGCGCCCGGCCCAGTCGTCGATCTCCCGCATCGCCGCCTCGATGACGCCCGTACGGTCGACGGCGAGGTTCTCGAGCTCGTAGACCTCCGGCGACTCCCAGATGTTCGGGCTGCGTATCGGCTCGGTCACCGACGAGGGCGCTTCTTCCCGTGCTTGGCCTGGGACTGCGCCGCGGCCGCGAGCTTCTCGACCTTCGCCGCCGATGCGCGCTCGGCGCTGCGCACGTCCTGCGCGGCCAGGGTGGCCGGGTGGACCAGCAGCGGGAGCAGCTTGCGGTTGCCGATCCTCCGGGCCGCGGTGACGGCGCGCAGGTGGGCCTCACAGCGCACGACGAGCTCCTCGTAGGCGTCCTCGCCCATGAGCTCGACGAGCTCGACCTTGTTGGACCGGTAGACCGGCTCTCGGCCGACGTGCGCCTCGGGGTTGCCCGAGCAGTACCAGTCGAGGTCGTGGCCCCCGGGGCCCCACCCGCGGCGGTCGTACTCCGTGATCGTCACCTCGAGGTAGCTGGTCTGGTCGGCCAGCTCGACCGTGCGGTAGCTGCGCCGGATCGGCAGCTGCCAGCAGACCTCGGGCTTGAGCGACGTCGGCGGCAGACCCTGCAGGACCGCGTGCTGGTGCAGCGCGCAGCCCATCCCGCTGGGGAAGCCGGCTCGGTTGAGGAAGATGCAGGCGCCGTCGACGACCTTGGTCTTCGTCGCGCCGTCCTCCGGCTCGGTCCAGTTGTCCTTGCGCAGCACGCCTTTTCGGTAGGCGACGTCGCGGTACTGCCACTCGTCCGGCCCGAGCTCTGCCGCGACGGCGGCGACCCGCTCGTAGTCGGCGTCCTCGGTGAAGTGGGCGCCGAGGGTGCAGCACCCGTCGTCGGGGCGGTCCGCGTAGATGCCCTGGCAGCCGTTGCCGTAGATGCACATCCAGCTCGACGTGAGCCAGGTCAGGTCACAGCGGAACCGCTGGCCCGCGTCCTCCGGGTCGGTGAACTCGACCCAGATGCGGGGCATGTCCAGCGGAACCTCGGCCACCGGGCCAGCGTATGCGGACACTCCCGTCCCCTTGGCACGAGGTCCATGTCGGACAATGGCGCCCGTGACCACGCGCATCGGGCTGTCGACGGCCTCGATGTACCCCGAGAACTGCGCGGCGACGTTCGCGACGGCCGGACGTCTCGGGTACGACGGGGTCGAGGTCATGGTCTGGACCGACCCGGTGACCCAGGAGCCGGGGGCCATCCAGGCCCTCAGCGACCTCCACGAGCTCCCGGTGCTGTCGATCCACGCCCCCACCCTTCTCCTCACCCAACGGGTCTGGGGTACGGACCCCTGGGAGAAGGTGGACCGCTCGATCGACATGGCGCTGACCCTGGGGGCGCCGACGGTGGTCCTCCACCCACCGTTCCGCTGGCAGCGGGAGTATGCGGCGGGGTTCGTCGACGGGGTCGCGACGCGGGAGGACGAGACCGGGATCCGGCTCGCTGTGGAGAACATGTTCCCGTGGCGGGCGCGGCAGCGCGAGATGCTCGCCTACCTGCCGCACTGGGATCCGGTCGACCAGCCGTACGACCACGTGACCCTCGACCTGTCGCATACCGCGACCGCCGGTTCGGACGCGATGGCGATGGCGCACGCGCTCGGCGAGCGGCTCACCCATGTCCATCTCGCCGACGGCACGGGCTCGCCGCGGGACGAGCACCTCGTGCCCGGCCGCGGGACGCAGCCGTGCGGCGAGCTGCTGGAACACTTGGCGGGCAACGGTTTCGACGGGTCGATCATCCTGGAGGTGAGCACCCGGCGGCTGGTCGGCGAGGTGCGCGAGCTGGACCTCGCCGAGGCGCTGGCGTTCGCGCGCCTCCACTACGCGGCGGTCGCCCAGCCGTGACCGAGGAGTCGCTCCCGTCGCGCCGAGGACGCCGCCCCGCCGGCGAGGACACCCGTGGCCTGATCACCGAGGCGGCGCGCACCGAGTTCGCCGACAAGGGGTACGAGGGCACCTCCATGCGCTCGGTGGCCCGGGCGGCTGGGGTGGACCCCGCCCTGGTGCACCATTACTTCGACGGGAAGGCCGACCTGTTCGCGCAGTCGGTGGTCCTCACCCGGGTCAACCCGGCCGTCATGGTCGACCGCGTGCTCCAGGGGCCGCTCGACACCCTGGGGGAGCGGCTGGTCCGGACCTTCCTGGCGGTCTGGGACGACCCGGACAACCAGGAGCGGCTGGTCGCCCTGGTCCGCGCGGTGCATACCAACGACGAGGTCGCGGCGCTGATGCGCGAGTTCGTCACCCGGGAGATCGTGGGCCGCGTCACACACCGCACCGAGGTCGCCGACGCGCCACAGCGGGGAGCGTTGGCGGCGTCGCAGCTCATCGGGCTGGCCACCACCCGCTACGTCGTGCGGATGCCGGCGATGGTCGACGCGAGCCACGACGACCTCGCGGCGTGGCTGGGGCCGGTCCTCCAGCGCTACCTCGTAGACCCGTAGGCCGGTCGACGAGCGCTCTCGCCGGTGACCCGCCCCAACGCGAACCCCAACGCCGGCGACGACAACTCCGCAACTGATGACCTTTGGGCCGACATATCGGACATTGGCCGCAACAGCTCATCACGTGCGGAGTTGTTGACGGAGGGGTCTACCAGAGCACCTGCACGTCCGCGCGCCACCGGCCCAGCAGGTCCGGGTCGGTGCACGTCGCCTCGTTGCCGCGGTTCCAGAGGGCGAGGTAGACCTCGGCCGCGGTCCCGGTGATCTCCACGACGTCGGTCTCGCTCGCCTCGGGCTCCCCGAGGCGCGAGGCGGTCCGGCCGTCGCCGACGCGCAGGGTCCACGCCTGCTCGGTGTCGGTGGTCCGTACGACGACCGTCCCGGGCTCGGGGAGCTCCAGCCCGGTCCGCCTCCGAGGCACGAACCCCATGAGCAGCTCGTCCACACCGTCGGCCGCCAGCTCCGCGTGGATCCAGGTCTCGGCGGCGGCCGGGACGGACCCTCGAGCGGCCGCCATGGCGTCGACCGCGTGGATCGTCGTCTCGTGGCACTGCCGACGCGCCCAGCCCTGCCGTGGCCCCGGAGAGTCCTTGAGGAAGAACCAGACGTCGAGGTCGGCCGGCGCGAACGCCAGGGCCGACAGCAGGTCCTTGGCTCCCTCGTCCAGCCACGCGAGGACGTCAGGTGACTCCAGACCCTCGCGCTCGACGACCGCGCAGGCCTCGTCGTCGGCAACCTGCCCGCGTACGCACCCGGCCGCCCAGCGGTGCACCATCCCCTGGTGGGCGACGAGCTCGCGGACCGTCCAGCCCGGACAGCTCGGCACGCCGGCGCCGAGTCCGGCGCGCGCGGCGTTGTCGCGCAGCACCGTCCACGCGTCGCCGATGCCCTCACCGTGCTCCTCGATCGTCAGTGAGGTGGGCATGCCGGAAGCCTAGGTCCTTCCTCGCCACGGGAGCCGACCCGCGGGACCGGCCGCCGGCGGCGCTAGATTGCTTCCGTGGAGCCGAGTGACCTGCTGCGCAACAGCATGCTGCAGCTCGCCGCGTCGACGACGGTGCGTGACGCCGTCGAACGAGCGCCGGTGAGCCGCAACGTCGTCCATCGATTCGTGCCCGGGGCGCGCACCGACGACGCGGTACGCGCCTCCGGTGGGCTCGCCGCGCGACACCGGATGTCGACCATCGACTACCTCGGTGAGGACACCACCGAGCTGAGCCAGGCCCAGCACACCCGCGACGCCTACCTGGCCCTCCTCGCCGCGCTGTCCGACGCCGGCCTGACGACGGGTGGCACCGCCGAGGTCTCGCTCAAGCTGTCCGCCTTGGGGCAGGCGCTACCCGGCGATGGCCACCGGGTGGCCCTCGAGCACGCCCGTCAGATCTGCCAGGCGGCGGCCAACGCCGGGACCACGGTGACCCTCGACATGGAGGACCACACGACCACGGACGGGACCCTGGAGACGCTGCGCGAGCTCCGGCAGGACTTCCCGACCGTGGGAGCGGTGCTGCAGGCATACCTCCACCGCACCGAGGCGGACTGCGCGGACCTCGCCCACGACGGCAGCCGGGTGCGACTCTGCAAAGGGGCCTACAAGGAGCCGGAGTCCGTGGCCTACCAGGCCTCGGGTGACGTCGACAAGGCCTACGTGCGCTGCCTGAAGGTGCTGATGGCGGGGCAGGGGTACCCGATGGTCGCCAGCCACGACCCACGGCTCGTCGAGATCGCCGGAGCGCTGGCGGCCAAGAACGGGCGCGACCCCAAGTCGTTCGAGTACCAGATGCTCTACGGCATCCGGCCCGAGGAGCAGCAGCGCATCGCCGACCGCGGCGACCAGATGCGCGTCTACATCCCCTACGGCGAGGAGTGGTACGGCTACCTCATGCGCCGAATGGCCGAGAAGCCGGGAAACCTCATGTTCTTCCTCCGCGGCGTCGCGACGAGGGGCTGAGTCGTGGCCACCACGGCGATCTTCGGCGCCGGCGTCATGGGCGAGACGCTGCTGTCCGGGCTGGTCCGGTCCGGTCGGGACGTCGCCGACCTCTCCATCACCGAGAAGCGCACCGACCACGCGGCCGAGCTCAACGCCAAGTACGGCGTGAGCGTCCTCGACAACGCCACGGCCGCGAAGTCGGCCGACGTCCTCGTCCTCGTCGTCAAGCCGCAGGACATGGACGGGCTCCTCGCCGAGATCCGCGACCACGTGGTCCCGGGCAACCTCGTCGTCTCCCTCGCCGCCGGCATCACGACCGAGTTCCTCGAGTCCCGGCTGCCCGAGGGGTCGTCCGTGGTCCGGGTGATGCCCAACACCCCGGCCCTGGTCGACCAGGGGATGGCCGCCATCTCGCCCGGGCAGCACTGCACCCCCGAGCACCTCGACGAGGCCGAGGCGCTGCTGCGGTCGTGCGGGCGGGTCGTCCAGGTCCCCGAGAAGTACCAGGACGCCGTCACCGCGATCTCCGGCAGCGGACCGGCCTACATCTTCTACGTCGTCGAGGCGATGATCGAGGCCGGCGTCGTGCTCGGCCTGCCGCGCAACACGAGCACCGAGCTGGTCGTCCAGACCCTGTTCGGTGCGGCCACCATGCTCAAGGAGACCGGCGAGCACCCGACCGTGCTGCGCGAGCGGGTGTCCTCGCCGGGTGGCACCACCGTCGCGGCCCTGCGGCAGCTCGACGACCACAAGGTCCGCGCGGCGTTCATCTCGGCGATCGAGGCGGCCGCCCGGCGCTCGCACGAGCTGGCCGCCGGGAACCCGTGACGCTCACGGTCCACCGCGTCACCCCCGACGACTGGCGGTCGCACCGAGATCTGCGGCTGGAGATGCTCCAGGCGACCCCGGACGCGTTCTTCACGCAGTACGCCGACGTCGCCGACCTCGACGAGGGGGCCTGGCGAGGGCGCATCGCCGGCCAGTGCCACTTCCAGGCGCGGCTCGACGGCGACCCGGTCGGGTCGGTAGGCGTGTGGGACGACCCCGAGACACCGGAGGACGCGGCCACGCTCGTCGCGATGTACGTCGCACCCCGCGCGCGCGGCACGGGGGTGGGGGAACGGCTCGTCCGGGCGGTCCTCGAGGAGGCCGCCGAGCGGGGCCGCGACCGCGTCGTCCTCGAGGTCACCGAGGGCAACGACCCCGCGATCCGGCTCTACCAGCGGATGGGGTTCGTGTTCGACGGCACCCGCCATCCACTGCCGCGCAAGCCCGAGCTGGACGAGCTCGGGATGGAAAGAGCGCTCGACACCCTCGTCCCTGAGGCCGGCGACGACGTGGGAGGCTGACGCCATGACCGACGTGACGGTTCGCTCGCTCGGCGAGGAGGACTGGCAGGAGTTCCGGGCCATCCGCCTTGCGGCGCTTCGTGACTCGCCGGATGCGTTCGTTGCGAGCGCGGACGCCGAGGAGGGCTTCGAGGAGGACTTCTGGCGGCTTCGGCTGCGGCGGTCCACGCGCCTCGTCGCCGTCCGTGAGGTCGACGCGGGCTCGGCCGGCCAGGCGGTCGGGGTCGTCAGCCTGGGACAGGGCAAGGACGACGAGGGCCGGGTCGCCGAGATCTTCGGGCTCTGGGTCGCCCCGGACGCTCGGGGCACCGGCGTCGCGACCAAGCTCGTCGAGGCCAGCGCCGACCGCGCCCGCCGCGACGGCCGCACGCACGTCTCCTACTGGGTCGGCACCGACAACGGCCGGGCGGTGGCCTTCGCGAGCGGGATCGGCTTCCGGCCCACGGACTTCCGCCGGCCGATGCGGGTCACCTCCGGCTCCGGCGACGACGACGAGGAGGAGATCGCCATGGTCCTCCCCCTCGGCGAGGACCGCGGTCGACCGGACGTCCTCTGAGCGACCACAGCGGACCTCGGTAACGTCGCACCCATGCCTACTCAGGCGGAGGTCGTGTGGGACCCGGGCTTCACGCGGTACGACTTCGGGCCCACCCACCCGATGTCGCCGGTCCGGCTGGACCTGACGGCGCGCCTGTGTGACGCGTTCGGGCTCTTCGACCACGCCGACGTCCACCGCGTCGACCCCGAGATGGCGTCGGACGCCGTGCTCGAGACCGTCCACAGCGCGGACTACGTCGCCGCGGTCAAGGCGGCGTCCCTCGACCCGGGCTCCGTCGACGGCGCATACGGTCTGGGGACCGACGACGACCCGGCGTTCGTCGGGATGCACGAGGCCAGCGCCCGCATCGTCGCCGGCACGCGGGACCTGTGCGAGGCCGTGTGGAGCGGACAGACCCTCCACGGCGTGAACTTCTGTGGCGGGCTGCACCACGCGATGCCCGACGCCGCGTCGGGGTTCTGCATCTACAACGACGTGGCCGTCGGGATCCGGTGGCTGCTGGACCACGGCGTCGAGCGGGTTGCCTACGTCGACGTCGACGTCCACCACGGGGACGGCGTCGAGCGCATCTTCTGGGACGACGAGCGGGTCCTCACCGTGTCGATCCACGAGTCAGGGCGGGCGTTGTTCCCCGGCACCGGCTGGCCGAGCGACATCGGCGGACCCGACGCGATGGGGTCCGCCGCCAACGTCGCGCTGCCGCCGGGGGTCGCCGACGCGGGCTGGCTGCGCGCCTTCACCTCCACGGCCCTGCCGGTGGTCCGGGCGTTCCGGCCGCAGGTTCTCGTCACCCAGCATGGGTGCGACACGCACCTGCAGGACCCGCTGGCGCACCTCGCGCTGACCGTCGACGCCCAGCGCGAGGCGGCCGACGCGCTGCACCGGCTCAGTCACGAGGTATGCGACGGACGTTGGGTCGCGCTGGGCGGCGGGGGGTACGAGATCGTCGACGTGGTGCCCCGCACCTGGACCCATCTGACGGCCATCGCCACGCACCGGCCGATCCCCGTCACCGCCGCCGTCCCCGAGGACTGGCGGGAGCACGTCCGCGAGCTGACCGGCCGGCCGGCACCGTCCCGGATGGGTGACCGGTCCCCGGACGCCGGCCCGCTGTGGTGGCGGTCCTGGGACCTCGGCTACGACCCGGAGGACCCCGTCGACCGGGCCGTGATGGCCACCCGCCAGGCGGTGTTCCCGCTCCACGGGCTCGACGTCTACTTCGACTGACCGGCCGTCGCACCGGCATACCGGCCGCTTCGATGACGCGTCCGGCCGTCACCCCCGCCGACAACTCCCCACGTGGTGGCGAGTTTTCCGACATATCGCCCGAGCCGCGCGGATTGTTGCCCACGTGGTGGGGAGCTGGCGGGGCCGTCGGGGTGGATGTCGCGACGGGTCAGGCGAGGAGTGACGTCGGCATCCCGGCGTGTCGACTTGACTTTGCTCGCGGTTGCGCTCGGGACTGGCTTCCCCAAGCGTCACACCTGCCCCTAGAGTGACGTCTTGCACCCGCGTAGTCGACCGCCGGAGGGGAAGCCGGCGCTGGGCGGGGCAGATCGAGGGTCACCATGTCCACAGAGCGACAGCTCGCCGAGGTGCGGTTCCTGACCGTTGCCGAGGTCGCCTCGATCATGCGCGTGTCCAAGATGACGGTCTACCGTCTCGTCCACGCCGGGGATCTCCCGGCGGTCCGTGTCGGTCGTTCGTTCCGGGTTCCGGAGGACGAGGTGCACAAGTACCTGCGCACCTCCTTCGTCGACACCGCGTGACTGCACGTGGAGCCGTTGGCCGAGCCTGGCTCGGCCAACGCTCGGCCTCACCCGGCGGTCACTGAGCTCCGCTGGAACCGTCGGGCGTTTGGGTGGCCCGCCACCGGACGCTACGATGGCCAACGATCTGTTCGGCGTTAGCTCTGGTTGCCCGCCGACACCACGGTAGGCACGACCAACGCGAGGACGGTCCATGGGTTCTGTCATCAAGAAGCGCCGCAAGCGGATGGCGAAGAAGAAGCACCGCAAGCTGCTGCGCAAGACGCGCCACCAGCGTCGCAACAAGAAGTAGCCCTCGACGGTCCTCGGACCTCTCAGGGCGTCCACTGACGGGCCTCCACCCCACGCGGGGTGGGGGTCTTCGTCGTCTCGCTAGGATCGACCGGGTTGGCGATGAACCGTCCGGCACGGTGGGAAGGGGGTTGGCGTGGCCTCCGTCGTGCTCGTGACCGGCGTCTCCCGCTACATGGGCGGCGTCTTCGCGCGGGCTCTCGGCGCGGTCGACTCGGTGGAGCGGATCATCGGCGTCGACGTCGTGCCGCCGCCTCACCCGATCGGGCGCACCGAGTTCGTGCGGGCCGACATCCGCAACCCGATGATCGGCAAGATCATCGGCCAGGCCGGTGTCGACACCGTCGTCCACATGAACGTCATCGCGACGCCGCTCTCGGCCGGGGGCCGGGTCTCCCAGAAGGAGATCAACGTCATCGGCACGATGCAGCTGCTCGCTGCGTGCCAGAAGGCGGAGGGTCTCCAGCGGCTGGTCGTCAAGTCGTCGGCCGCGGTCTACGGCTCCTCGCCCCGCGACCCGGCGATGTTCACCGAGGAGATGAGCCCGAAGTCGTTGCCGCGCGCCGGTTTCGGCAAGGACTCGGTCGAGGTCGAGGGCTACGTGCGGGGCTTCGCCCGCCGCCGACCGGACGTGGGGATCACGACCCTGAGGCTGGCCAACATCATCGGACCGGGTATCCGCACCTCGATGACCGACTACTTCGCGCTGCCGGTGATCCCGGCGCCATTGGGCTTCGACGCCCGGCTCCAGTTCGTCCACGAGACCGACGCCGCCGGCTGCCTGGTGCTCGCCGCGACCGGACCCGCCGCGGTGGGCAACGTCAACGTCGCCGGCAGCGGCATCATCACCCTGATGCAGGCGGCGGCTCTGGTCGGACGGCCGATCCTTCCCGTTCCGCTGCAGGCGGCAGGTTTCCTCGGGGGGATGGTCAAGCGAGCCGGGCTCGCCGACTTCTCGGACGACCAGATGCAGTACCTCGCCTTCGGCCGCGGACTCGACACGACGCGGATGCGTGAGGTGCTCCGGTTCGACCCGCTGTACTCGACGCGCGAAGCCTTCCTCGACTTCGCGCCCCACGTGACCGCGGTACTGCCCGGGGCGGCGACTGCGGTAGCCGCGGTCCAGGGTGCGGCCGGGTCCGCGGCCAGCGCCCTCGTCCAGGCCCTCGGCGCGAGGGGGGCTGGATGACGCCCCCGACCCAGCGGACGACCGCCAGGACGGCGAAGACCGCCAAGACCGCCAAGACCGCCAAGACCGCCAAGACCGCCAAGAAGACCAGCGCGGCACCGAAGGCGACCGCGGCGAAGAGCACGCCGGCGGCGACCGGCTCCGCCCGTCGGACGACGACGCGGGACGCCCTGGCCGCGGGAGCCGCCCGCGCCTCGGGAGAGCGGGCGCGCCGCCGCGGCACCCCCCTCATCGCGGTGCCGAACCCGCCCGAGAAGCCCGCGGCGGCGGCAGCGAAGACCTCCGCGACAACCCCTTCCGCCGCAACCGCTCCGGCCGCAACCGCGTCCGCCCCGGCCGGGCGCAAGCACCGTCCGCAACCCGCACCACGAACCACCAAGCCCACCGCCAAGGTCCTGGCCCGCGAGGGCGGCCGTCGCCGTGAGCCGCCGCGCCCCGTACGCCCGCTGCGGCCCGTGCCCGAGCTGTCCGCCCAGCCCGTTCAGCCGCTCCAGCTCGCCCAGGGCGGCCCCGACGAGCGGGCGTCGACTCCCCGTCCGGAGGTCGTGCGCCCCGGCGAGGCCTCGAGGTCCGTGGCACCCGGCGTCGAGGACCTGGTCCACGCCGGCGTCGCGGCGCTGCGCGCCGTGGTCGCGGCGTCCGGCGTCGAGCCGCAGGACGTCGAGCGACAGGTCGCGAGCACCCTGGCCTTCCTGCGTCGGCGGTTGACCGGTGACTTCGAGGTCGACGACTTCGGCTTCGACGAGGACTTCACGACCAGCGCCTACCTGCCGCTGCTGCGGCCGCTCTACAAGTCGTGGTTCCGGGTCGAGGTGCGGGGCATCGAGAACATCCCCACGGAGGGCGGCGGCCTGGTCGTCTCGAACCACTCGGGCACGTTCGCCTTCGACTCGCTGATGACCCAGGTCGCGGTGTTCGACGAGACGCCCACGCACCGCCATCTGCGGATGCTCGGCGCCGACTTCGTGTTCCAGACGCCGATGGTCTCCCAGGTCGCCCGCAAGTCCGGGTCCACCCTCGCGACCACCGCCGACGCCGAGCGGCTGCTCTCGTCCGGCGAGCTGGTCGGGGTGTGGCCCGAGGGGTTCAAGGGCATCGGCAAGCCGTTCAGCGAGCGCTACAAGCTGCAGCGGTTCGGCCGTGGCGGCTTCGTGGCCAACGCCATCCGGGCCGGAGTCCCGATCATCCCGTGCTCGATCGTCGGGGCCGAGGAGATCTACCCGATGCTCGGCAACATGAAGACCCTCGCCCGGTTGTTGGGGGCTCCCTACGCCCCGGTGACACCGACGTGGCCGCTGCTCGGGCCGCTCGGGATGATCCCGCTGCCGAGCAAGTGGCTCATCGAGTTCGGGGTGCCGGTGCAGACCGCCGACCTGGGGTCGGGAGCGGCCGACGACCCGATGCTGATCTTCGACCTCACCGACCAGACCCGGGAGACCATCCAGCAGACGCTGTACTCCCTGCTGATGCAGCGCCGCTCGGTCTTCTTCTGACCGCCGTCCGGGCTATGAACCCGGAATCCCCCCGCCAGCGGGAAGGAAGGCCAGGATGACCGGACGGCGACTCGGGAATCGTCCCCGGCGCGCAGGTCGCACGCCGAGGATCTGGGTCGTGCCCATGGTCCTGACCGTGAGCCTTGCGCTGCTGGCCGGGTGTGCCGGCTCCTCCTCCTCCGGTACCCCCACGGCGACGCCGGACGGCCCCGGACGCTTCCAGGGCCAGGTGGACATCGGCGACGGCCGGAAGATGTACCTCAGCTGCAGCGGCCGGGGCACCCCGACCGTGGTCCTCGAGTCCGGCTACCACGACTCCTCGGGCCTCTGGTCGGTCGACGAGCCGGTGCCCCCCGCCGTGGGTCCCTCGGTGCAGGACCGCCTCGCCGAGCACGTCCGGGTCTGCAGCTACGACCGTCCGGGAACCCTGGTCTACGGCACCCCGCTGGCCCTGACGACCCGAACCACCCCGGTGCCGCAGCCTCGGACGGCTGGGGCGGCCGTCCGCGACCTGCACGCCCTCATCGGGGCCGCCGCCCTCACCACGCCGGTCGTGATCGTCGCGCACTCGTTCGGCGGCCTGCTCGCGCAGCTCTACGCGCAGACCTACCCGAAGGAGACGGCCGGGGTCGTCTTCGTCGATGCCTTCCCGTCGACCTTGCCGGCGGCCATGGGCGAGCAGTGGCCGGCATACCAGCAGCTGCTGGCGAGCCCGGGCACCGCGCTCGACGCCGACCCGGCCTTCGAGCGCTTCGACGTCGACGCAAGCGTGGCCGAGGTCGAGGCGGCGCCGACCTTCCCCCCGATCCCCATAGCGGTCATGTCCAAGACCGAGCCGTTCCCGGTGCCGGCAACGAGCCCGATCGCGCCGGTCCTGCTCACCGCATGGCCGGCTCGGCAGCAGGATCTCGTCGACCTCCGCCCGGGCACGCCGCACGTCATCGCCACCGGCAGCGACCACTACGTGCAGGTCTCGAACCCCGACCTGGTCGCCGACACCGCCCTGACCGTCATCGGCCGGATCGCCCCGTGACGCACACTGGACCGGTGAGCACCACGCGGATCACCCTCATCGGCCGCCCGGGCTGCCACCTCTGCGAGGACGCCCGCGCGGTGGTCGAGCAGGTTGCGTCCGAGCTGGGCGTCGGCTGGGAGGAACGGTCCATCGAGGACGACCCGGAGCTTCGCGACGCAGTGGGCCGAGCACATCCCCGTCACCCTCGTCGACGGCCGGCCGCACGACTTCTTCCGGGTCTCCCCGGATCGGCTCCGGGCGGCACTGAACCGCCCGCCCCGCCGGGCGGATACTCCGTCCGCGTGACGCGCATCACACTGGTCGCGTAGGGCCGTCCACGGGCTGACCCGGAGGCGTTCGCGACTTTGTGCCGACGTTCACAACCGCATACGCTGACATCACCACGCGCTCCCTGCCACCGGGCGACACTCTCCGGCCGACCTCGCTGGTCGGCCCCGTGTTCGCCTGAGGCCACAGCTGAAAGGAGCCGGTGAGCGACCATGTCCGCCGACGCCGCGACCCGCCGGGAGATCCCCGACGCAACCGTCGCCCGGCTGCCGGAGTACCTGCGTGCGCTGACCGACTTCGCCGAGCGCGGGACCAAGAGCGTCTCCTCCGAGGAGCTCGCCACGGCCGCCGGGGTGCGGTCCACCCAGCTGCGCAAGGACCTGAGCCATCTCGGCTCCTACGGCGTGCGGGGCGTCGGCTACGAGGTGGACCACCTCGCCGTCGAGATCTCGCGCGCCCTGGGCCTCAGCCAGGACTGGCCGGTCGCGATCGTCGGGATGGGAAACCTGGGCCGCGCGCTCGCGGCGTACTCCGGGTTCGCCTCGGGCGGCTTCCACGTCGCCGCGCTGTTCGACGACGACCCGACCGTCGGCGGTGGCCGCGTGGGTGACGTCCTGATCAGCCCCATGAGCGACCTGCGCCGGCTGATCCGCAGCCGCAGGATCTCGATCGGCGTCATCACCACTCCGGCGCCGTCCGCGCAGCAGGTGTGCGACGCGATGGCCGCGGCCGGCGTTCGGTCCATCCTCAACTTCGCGCCGACGGTCCTCGTCGCGCCGACCGGGGTCAACGTGCGTCGGGTCGACCTCAGCACCGAGCTGCACGTCCTGGCGTTCCGCGAGATGCAGGTCGAACCCCTCGAGGAGCCGGTGGGGGTCGCCCGGTGAGTCTGCTCGTCATCGGCCTGTCACATCGCACCGCGCCGATCGCCTTGCTCGAGGCTGTCGCGGGCGCGCCCATCGGGCAGCTCGCGCGCCGGGTCGCGAGCGCCGACACGGTCGGCGAGTCTGTGGTCCTCAGCACCTGCAACCGCCTCGAGGTGTATGCGGAGGCGGTCACCTTCCACGGAGCGGTCGCCGCGATCGGCGAGGCGCTCGCCGACGTCACCGAGGTCGACAGAGGCGAGCTGACCGCCCACCTGTACGTCCACTTCGAGGACCGCGCCGTGGCTCACGCGTTCACCGTGGCCGCCGGGCTCGACTCGATGGCCATCGGCGAGACGCAGGTGCTCGGCCAGCTGCGCGACGCACTCCGCCACGGACAACGTGCGGGAACGGTCGGCGAGTCGCTGAACTCCCTTCTGCAGCAAGCGCTTCGGGTCGGCAAGCGGTCCCATCACGAGACCGCCATCGACACCGTCAGCCGGTCCCTGGTCGAGGCCGGACTCGACCAGGCGGAGCGGCTCCTCGGCCCGCTCGGCTCGCGGACCGTCCTCGTCGTCGGCGCGGGCGGCATGTCGAGCCTCGCGGCGACGACCGCCGCCCGGCGAGGCGTCGGTGGCCTCCTTGTGGCCAACCGCACCCTCGCCCGCGGCGAGCGGCTGGCGGAGAGCACCGGCGGCCGCGCGGTGGAGATGGAGCGGCTCGTCGACGCGATCGCCCAGGCCGACGTCGTCGTCTCCTCGACCGGCTCGGCCCAGTACCTCGTCGGCACCGACCTCGTGTCCGCGGCGGCGGCCAGGAACGTCCACGACCGCGTCTTCGTCGACCTGGCGCTTCCCCACGACGTCGACCCGGCGGTGTCCGGCCTCCCGGGCACGACCGTCGTCGGGCTCGCCGACCTCGGCGCGATCCTCGCCGAGCAGGCCGAGGTCGCGACCCTGCCCGAGGTCCAGGCTGTGCGCGACCTCGTCACCGCAGAGGTGGCGGCTTACCTCGCGTCACAGATGGTGAAGTCGGTCGCCCCCACCGTCGCCGCGCTGCGGTCGCGGGCCGCGGCCGTCGTCGCCGGCGAGATGGAACGGCTCGACCACCGGCTGCCCGACCTCGACGACGCGACACGGCAGGAGTTCCAGCACGCCGTCCACCGGGTCGTCGAGAAGCTGCTCCACACCCCCACGGTCCGGATCAAGGAGCTGACGAGCGGGGGCCACGGCGAGGACTACGCCGCCGCCCTGCGCGAGCTGTTCGACCTCGACCCCCACACGGTTGCGGCGGTGTCGACGCCGCCGACGGCGGTGCACCACGAGCTGGGAGGTGCGCCGTGACGACGCTCCGCCTGGGGACCCGCCGCAGCACTCTCGCCCTCGCTCAGGCCACCCTGGTGGCCGACCGGCTGGGTGAGCTCGGCCACGACGTCGACCTCGTCCCGCTCAGCACGCTCGGCGACCGGTCGGCGCACGCGCTGACCACGATCGGCGGCACCGGCGTGTTCGCGGCGGCGATCCGGAAGGCGCTGCTCGACGGCGAGATCGACCTCGCCGTCCACTCCCTCAAGGACCTTCCGACGACGCCCGAACCCGGTCTCGTGGTGGCGGCCACGCCGACCCGTGAGGACCCGCGCGACGTCCTCGTCGCCCGCGACGGCCTGACGCTCGGCGAGCTGCCGGCCGAATCTGTCGTCGGCACGGGCTCCCCCCGACGAGCCGCCCAGCTCGGAGCCCTCGGGCTCGGGCTGGAAGTGGTCCCGGTCCGCGGCAACGTCGACACCCGGCTGGAGCTGGTGCGGTCCGGCGCCGTCGACGCGGTCGTCCTGGCCCGCGCCGGCCTCGCCCGTCTCGACCGGCTCGCCGAGGCGACCGAGACTCTCGACCCCCTCCAGATGCTGCCCGCCCCCGGCCAGGGGGCCCTCGCGGTCGAGTGCCGCGAGGACCGCACCGACGTCCGCGCGGCCGTCGCGACGCTGGACGACGAGGAGACGCGGGTATGCGTCACCGCCGAGCGTGCCCTGCTGGCCGCCCTCGAGGCCGGCTGCACCGCACCGGTCGGGGCGCTGGCCGAGGTGGTCGAGGGCGAGGACGGTCCCGAGCTGTCGCTGCGGGCGTTCGTCGGGTCCCCGGACGGGTCGGTCGAGCTCCGTCGCTCGATCGTCGCCCCCGTCGGTGACCCGGTCGACGCCGGCCGCCGGCTGGCCGCGCTGCTGCTGGAGGACGGCGCCGCCGACCTCGCCATCATCGAGAGCCCCGAACCCGACGAGGTGCCCGATGGCATACCTCGCGCGGTTTCGACGTTGACCACTAACCACCAACACCACACGGAGCAGGTCTCGTGACCCCCACTGCCACCATTCGCGCCGGCAAGCCAGTCGGCCGCGTCGCCTTCGTCGGGGCCGGCCCCGGCGATCCCGGACTCGTCACGCTGCGAGCCCGCGACCGGCTCGCGGCTGCCGACACCATCGTCCTCGACCAGCTGAACCGCGACGAGGTGCTCGCCCGGTTCGCGCCGGCCGACGTCACCCTCGTCGACGCCGGCCACGGCGAGCACGGCGAGGAGCTGACCCGCGCGTCCCGCGCCAAGCTGCTCGTCCGCACCGCCAAGGCGCTCGGCGGCGACGGCCTCGTCGTCCGGCTCCTCGACGGCGACCCGAGCCTGTTCAGCGGGTTCGCCGAGGAGGCGCTGGCCCTCCACAAGGCCGGCATCCCGTTCGAGGTCGTCCCGGGCGTCAGCGCCGCCTCCGCGGTCCCGATGTACGCCGGTGTCCCGCTCACCACGCAGCAGGCCACCGCCGTCCACGTCGTCGACGCGGGGGACCGCCGCCACGACTGGGCGCCCGCCGTGCCCGACCACGTGACCGTCGTCGTGCTCGGTGCGCCCGAGACCCTCGCGCCCGCGCTCGCCGGCCTGTTGGCGGCCGGCCGGGCGGCGGAGACCCCGGTCCTGCTCACCGAGCGCGGCACGACGACCGAGCAGGTCAGCCGGGTCACGACCCTCGGTGAGGCCGAGGGGCTGCTGGCCCAGTCCACCGTCCACTTCCCGTCGCTGGCCGTCGTCGGCACGAGCGTCTCGCTGCGCCAGGACCTGTCCTGGTACGAGACCAAGCCGCTGTTCGGCTGGACGGTGCTCCTGCCTCGCACCAAGGACCAGGCCGGCGCGACGAGCGAGCGCCTCGCCTTCTACGGTGCGCACGCCGACATCGTCCCCACCATCTCGGTGGAGCCGCCGCGAACGCCGCAGCAGATGGACCGCGCCATCCGCGGCCTCGTCACCGGGCGCTACGAGTGGATCGGCTTCACGTCGGTCAACGCGGTCCGGGCCGTGCGCGAGAAGTTCGAGGAGTCGGGACTCGACGCCCGGGCCTTCTCGGGGCTCAAGATCGCAGCGGTCGGCGGCGTCACCGCCAACGCGCTGCGCGACTGGGGTCTCGTGCCCGACCTCGTCCCGTCGGGCGAGCAGTCGGCCGCGGGTCTGCTCGCCGACTGGCCGGAGTACGACGACGTCCTCGACCCGATCAACCGGGTCTTCCTGCCGCGCGCCGACATCGCCACCGACACCCTCGTCGCGGGCCTGCAGGAGATGGGCTGGGAGGTCGACGACGTCACCGCCTACCGCACCGTCCGTGCGGCACCGCCAGCCGCCGAGGTGCGTGACGCCATCAAGTCCGGCGCCTACGACGCGGTCGTCTTCACGTCGAGCTCGACGGTGCGCAACCTCGTCGGCATCGCCGGCAAGCCGCACCCGTCGACCGTCGTCGCGGTCATCGGACCGGCCACGGCCAAGGCCGCCGAGGAGGCCGGGCTGCACGTCGACGTCATGGCCCCCGAGGCGTCGTCGGACGCCCTGGTCGACGCGCTCGCGGCGCACGGCCTCGGGCTCTCGGTCGCTGCGCAGGAGGCCGGTGAGCCGGTCCGCCGCCCCAGCGAGACCAAGTCCACGGCTCGGCGCCGGGCCCGCTGAGGCATACCGGATGGGCGTCGAGGTCCCGGTGATCCGCCCCCGGCGGCTGCGGCAGAACGCGGCCGTCCGGGCGCTGGTGGCCGAGACCCGGCTCCATCCGCGTGACTTCGTGCTGCCGGTGTTCGTCAAGGAGGGCGCCACCTCGCCGGTGCCGATCTCGACGATGCCCGGCGTCGTCCAGCACACCCTCGACTCGCTGGTCGAAGAGGCGAGGGCGTGCGTGGCCGACGGCGTGGGCGGGTTCATGATCTTCGGCGTGCCGACGACCAAGGACGCCCTGGGCTCCGGGGGCGACGACCCCGACGGCATCCTCAACGTGGCCGTCGCCCGGGTCCGTGAGGCCGTCGGGGACGACCTCGTCGTCATGGCCGACCTCTGCCTCGACGAGTTCACCGACCACGGCCACTGCGGGGTGCTCGACGACCACGGCCGGGTCGACAACGACGCCACCCTGGAGCGGTATGCGTCGATGGCCGTCGCGCAGGCCCGCGCCGGCGCGCACGTCGTGGGGCCCAGCGGAATGATGGACGGACAGGTCCGTGTGGCGCGTTCGGCCCTCGACGAGGCCGGGTTCACCGACACGATCGTGCTGGCCTACGCGGCGAAGTACGCGAGCGGGTTCTACGGGCCGTTCCGCGAGGCCGTCGAGTCGTCCCTGGTCGGCGACCGGGCGACCTACCAGCAGGACCCCGCCAACGCCGTCGAGGCGCTGCGCGAGATCCAGCTCGACCTCGACGAGGGCGCCGACATCGTCATGGTCAAGCCGGCCCTGCCGAACCTCGACGTCGTGCGGGCGGCCGCCGAGATCGCCACCGTGCCCGTCGCCGCATACCAGATCAGCGGGGAGTACTCGATGATCGAGGCGGCCGCCGAACGCGGTTGGGTCGACCGGCGCCGCTGCGCGTTGGAGACGCTCACCTCGATCAAGCGGGCCGGGGCCCAGATCACGCTGACGTACTACGCCCGGGAGGCCGCTGGCTGGCTCGGCGCCTGAGGAGGGCCTGCCGTCGCCGGCCGGCGTCGACGCCCACCGCCACCAACAGCACGATGCCGACGAGGAGACCGCTGGTGATCGCCGTCGCCGCGAGCGAGTCCGACCCGGCCACCCCGGTGAGCGCGACCATGAGGCCGACGACGCCGCAGGTCAGCGTGAAGAAGCCGAGCCAGAGGAACACGTCCTCGCGGAACACCATGCGGAACACCAGCCAGTGCACCCCGAGCACGATCGCGACCCAGGGGAGGGAAGCGCTGGGCATGTCGAGCACGCGGATGGCCAGCTGGGTCCCGCCGATGATGAGGACGACCTCCAGCGCCACGACGATCCAGAACGCCTGCATCTGACGGGCGTCCGGCCGCACCGCGTCCGGGTTCTCGGGCACCCGCATGATCGCGCGGACGTCCCAGAGGAACCACAGCACGCCGATGCCGATGGCGACGTTGGTCCACGGGTCGCCCAGCGGCCAGGAGTTGAACAGGACGAAGGCGAGCCCGCCGACCGCCCCGATCAGGGCACCCACCCGTGCGCCGTCCCACTGCATCGAAGCTCGAGCCACAGACCCATTCTCCGGTATGCCTCTGCGAGGCACACCGCGCGGCTCGCGACAGCCGGGCACAATCGGCGGATGGACCTGTCCTCCGATCCCGACGAGGTGACCCATCAGCTGGCCGCCGCGCACCCCGGGGACCCGACCGCCTGGTTCGACGACCTCTACACGGCCGCGGGTGACGGACGGGCGGAGGTGCCGTGGGACCGCCCGACCGCGAACCCGCTGCTGGTCGAGTGGGTCGAGCGTGAAGGCCCGCCGACCTCGGCCCGGACGGTCGTCGTCGGCGCGGGGTACGGGCGGGACGCGGAGTACCTCGCGTCCCTCGGCTATCCCACGACCGCCTTCGACATCTCGCCCGCGGCCGTGACGCAGGCCCGGGCGCGCCACCCCGACAGCACCGTCACCTACGAGGTGGCCGACCTCCTGGCGCTGCCGCGCGGGTGGCTCGGCGGGTTCGACCTGGTGGTCGAGAGCATGAACGTCCAGGCGCTGCCGGAACCGCCGCGCGGTGACGCGATCCGTGGGGTGACCGGGCTGGTGGCGCCCGGCGGCACCCTGGTCGTCATCGCCTTCGGCTCCGACGGCACGGTGGCGGAACGGGACGCGACCGCCGGGCCACCGTGGCCGTTGGTGCGCGGTGAGATCGACTCCTTCGCCGGCGAGGGGCTGGACCTGGTCGCCGTGGAGCGGGTCGTTCCCGACGACGTCCTGCGCTGGCGAGCGACGTTCCGACGCCGCTGACGCGCCGGAGGTCGGCCATGCACCACGAGGCTGCTCAGCGGGAGCGACGTTGGTGTCGGGGCACCACATTTGCTCCACTGAAGCGGGGCGCCCACCCGGAATGTGGAGGACTCCTGAGCCGTTGGACAGTAGGTTGGGGGTAACGGAGGGAATGACGGTGAGTGCGCAGCTGGATGAGACCCGCTGGCTGAGTGACGGCGAGCAGCAGTCCTGGCGTGCCTACCTGCGCGGAAGCCGGTTCCTCGAGGAGGCGCTCGACCGCGACCTCCAGGCCCACGGGCTCCAGCTGACCGAGTACGAGATCCTGTCCATGCTCAGCGAGAGCGACGGCGGACGCCTGCGGATGTCCGAGCTGGCCGACCTCGTCGTCCAGTCCCGCAGTCGGCTCACTCACACCGCCGCCCGACTGGAGAAGCGGGGCTGGGTCGAACGGCAGTCCTGCCTCTCCGACCGTCGCGGGGTCGAGCTGGTGCTGACCGAGGAGGGCTGGGAGCGGCTCAACACCATGGCCCGGACGCACGTCGAGAGCGTCCGCCGGCACCTCCTCGACGTCATGGGCGCGGACGAGTTCGCGGCCCTCGGGACGGCGATGGGCAAGGTCCGCGACGCGGCGCTCGGCATTCACGAGGCCGTCGTGGCCGAGGCGTGTGCCGAGGCCGAGCTGCAGGAAGACCTCGAGGCCGCCGCCCTGACGGCGTCCCAGCGGTAGGGCAGCCTGGTTCCGGGCCTTGGCGGTCGGATTTCCGTCCGCTGGAGCCCATTCCCAGATGAACGGACGTCGAAAGGGTTGGCATGTCCGAGCCGTCGCCGATCACCTTCACCGCGGTGCTGTCCAACATCGACGACACGTCCCTGGTGCGCCTGCCCAAGGCGGCGAGCGAGCAGCTCCCCTCTCGAGGACAGGTTGCGGTCCTCGCCACCGTCGGCGGCTACGAGGTCGAGACGGTCGTGGAGCCCGACGGGCGCCGCGGCCACTGGATGCGCCTCGACGAGAAACTGCAGGACGCCCTCGGGATCGGAGCGGGCGACATCGCGGACGTGACGCTGTCGGTGGCGTCCGCCTGGCCGGAGCCCACCGTGCCCACGGACCTCGCCGACGCCTTGTCGTCGTCATCGACCAAGGTCCAGGGGCTCTGGGAGGACATCACCCCGATGGCCCGGTGGGAGTGGGTCCGCTGGGTCCAGGCCACGGGCAACGCGGACACCCGGCAGCGTCGTGTCGAGGTCAGCGTCTCGAAGCTGGACGGCGGCAAGCGGCGCCCCTGCTGCTTCGACCTGGCGTCCTGCACCGACCCCGGGCTCGCCAAGAGCGGCAAGCTCCGCGACCCCACCTAGGACCGGGCTCGCAGCCGGGCTTGCGACAATGCCCGGGTGACCTCCACGCCGACCGGCCTGCCGTCGTACCCGCTGGAGGCCCCCGCCTCGGCCGCTCTCCTCGACCGGGCGCAGGCGGTCATCCCCGGCGGGGTGAACTCGCCGGTCCGCGCCTTTCGGGCGGTCGGCGGCACGCCGCGGTTCATGGCCAGCGCCGCCGGGCCGTGGCTGACCGACGTCGACGGCCGCCGCTACGTCGACCTCATCGGGTCCTGGGGGCCGATGATCCTGGGGCACGCCCACCCGTCGGTGGTCGACGCGGTCCGGGAGGCGGCGACGCGCGGCTTCTCGTTCGGTACCCCGTCGGAGAACGAGGTCGCCCTGGCCGAGGAGATCGTCGCCCGCACGCCCGCGGAGCAGGTGCGCCTGGTCAACAGCGGCACCGAGGCGACGATGACGGCGATCCGGCTGGCCCGCGGCTACACCGGGCGCAGCGTCGTCGTGAAGTTCGCCGGCTGCTACCACGGCCACGTCGACTCGCTCCTCGCGGCGGCGGGATCGGGGGTCGCGACGTTCGGTCTGCCCGACAGCGCGGGGGTGCCGGCGTCCTCGGCGGCCGAGACGATCGTGCTGCCCTACAACGACCTCGCGGCGGTCGAGGCGGCGTTCGCCGCCCGCGGTCACGAGATCGCCTGCGTCATCACCGAGGCGGCCGCCGGCAACATGGGTGTCGTCTCGCCGGTCGCGGGCTTCACGGAGGGAGTCCTCCGGATCGCCCACGAGCACGGCGCGCTGGTCGTCAGCGACGAGGTGATGACGGGGTTCCGGTGCTCGCCCAGCGGGTGGTACGGGCTGGAGGGTCCGTATGCGTCAGGCCCGCCCGATCTGTTCACCTTCGGCAAGGTCATGGGCGGCGGCTTCCCCGCCGCGGCCTTCGGCGGCCGGGCCGACGTCATGGCGCTGCTCGCGCCGGCCGGGCCGGTCTACCAGGCGGGCACCCTGTCCGGGAACCCGGTCGCCACCGCCGCCGGCCTGGCAACCCTGCGCGGCTGCACCCCCGAGGTCTACGACCGCCTGGACGTCGTCAGCCGGGCCATCGCCGACGCCGTTGCCGAGGGGTTGGGGCGCGAGGGTGTGCCGCATACCGTGCAGTGGGCCGGGTCGATGTTCAGCGTCTTCTTCCGCGACGGCGCGGTCCGGAACTACGACGAGGCCCGTGACCAGTCGACGGCGGCGTTCGCGGCGTTCTTCCACGCGATGCTCCGCCAGGGCGTCCACCTCCCGCCGAGCGCGTTCGAGGCGTGGTTCGTCAGCGCCGCGCACGACGACGAGGCCGTGGGTCACGTCCTGGCCTCGGTGCCGGACGCGTGCCGGGCCGCGGCCCGCGGGTTTGCGACAATCGACGCATGAACCCCCCGGTGACCGTCGTGCACCTCATGCGACACGGCGAGGTGCACAACCCCGAGGGGATTCTCTACGGCCGGCTGCCGGGCTACCGCCTCTCCGAACTCGGCCGCGAGATGGCCGATCTGGTCGCGCGGTTCCTCGCGGTGAGGGACGTGGTCCGGGTGGTGGCGTCCCCGCTCGAGCGGGCCAAGGAGACGGCGGCCCCGATCGCTGCGGCCTTCGACCTGCCGGTGGAGACCGACGACCGGCTGATCGAGGCGGGCAACTACTTCGAGGGCAAGACCTTCGGGGTCGGTGACGGCGCCCTGTCGAAGCCGTCGGTGTGGCCGCGGCTGCTGAACCCGTTCACCCCCAGCTGGGGAGAGCCCTACGAGGAGATCGCCGCCCGGATGCTCGGGGCCATCGCCGACGCGCGCGCCGCCGCATACGGGCACGACGTCGTCCTCGTCTCCCACCAGCTGCCGGTCTGGACCGTCCGCAACAAGATCGAGGGCAAGCGCCTCTGGCACGACCCGCGCAAGCGGGAGTGTGCCCTGGCCTCGCTCACCTCGCTGACCTACGCCGGCGACGACCTCACCTCCATCTCCTACTCCGAACCCGCCGCCGAGCTGCTCGCCCGCGCGGCCAAGAAGGCGGGCGCGTGACGGGAGGTTCCCCCCGGCGACGTGGGGCGTTCGTGGCCGCGTGCGCGCTCGGCCTGTCCTTGCTGACGGCCGCGTGCAACGACGATGCGAACAGCGTCGCCTCCCAGGCGATGGCCGGCGACGGCAAGGGCTACGTCGCGGGCGACGGCACGGTCGAACAGCTGGCGGCGGCGAACCGCGGTGCGGCGGTCTCGCTCGCCGGCACGACGGTCGACGGGAAGCCGTGGTCGTCGTCGAAGGACGCCGCCGGCAAGGTCGTCGTCGTCAACGTCTGGGGCTCGTGGTGCGGTCCGTGCGTCGACGAGACACCCCACCTGCAGCAGGTGTGGCAGTCGTACTCGGCCGCGGGGAAGCCGGTCGCGTTCGTCGGGATCGACATCAAGGAGAGCGCCGCGACCGCCGCCGCCTTCCTCAAGGCCAACACCGTGACCTACCCGTCGCTCAGCGACAGCGGGAGCGGCGGCCAGCCGATGCTCGCCCTGCAGGGGAAGGCCGCAGCGACACCGAGCACCCTGGTCCTCGACCGGAAGGGCCGGATCGCCGCTCGCGTCCTCGGGGCGACCACGGTCAGTACGCTCACGGGGCTCGTCGACGACGTGCTGGCGGAGCAGGCCTGAGGCCGTGAACCTGACCGCGTACCTCCCCGCCCATATGCCCGTCGCGGACGCCGCGGTGGCGACGGCGGCGCTGCCGATCGCCGTGGCGGTCGCCCTGGCGGCCGGGCTGGTGTCGTTCGCCTCGCCGTGCGTGCTGCCGCTGGTGCCCGGGTTCCTGGGCTACGTGACCGGCCTGTCGGACGTAGGCCTGGAGCAACGGCGGCGGTCGAACCTCGTCCTGGGTGCGCTGCTCTTCGTCCTCGGCTTCACGGTGGTCTTCATCGTGCTGGTCGCGCTGGCGTCCGCCGTCTCCTTCGCGCTGCGGGAGCACCTCGACCTGCTCACCCGGATCGGCGGCGCGGTCGTGATCGTCCTGGCGCTGGTCTTCCTCGGTGTCGGTTCGGGGATCGGTCTGCAGCGCAGCACGGCTCCCCGGTGGAAGCCGGCCGCCGGGCTGGCCGGCGCCCCCCTGCTCGGGGCTGCCTTCGCGCTCGGGTGGGCGCCGTGCACGGGCCCGACGCTGGCGGCGATCCTCGCCCTCACCGCGCCGCTCAGCGCCGACAGCGGGGCCATCGGGCGCGGCGTCATCCTCGCCGTGGCCTACTCGCTGGGTCTCGGCGTCCCCTTCGTGCTCATCGCGGCGGGGTACTCGCGGGCGGGCCGCACGGGCACCTGGTTGCGCCGTCACCGGCGCGGGATCCACGTGTTCGGCGGCGTGCTGCTCCTTGCCGTCGGGGTCCTCATGGTGAGCGGGGTCTGGACCAACCTGGTCGCGTGGGTTCAGACCCACCTCGTCGGCGGCTTCACGACGGTGCTGTGATGGCCACCCAGGCACCCCCGCGCCCGCCGGTCACCCAACCGAGCCTCGGACCGGTCGGGTGGGCCCGTTGGGCCTGGCGGTCCCTCACCTCGATGCGGACCGCGCTGTTCCTGTTGCTGCTGCTGTCGATCGCCGCCGTTCCCGGGTCGATCTTCCCGCAGCGCTCCATCGACGCCGGCAAGGTCGCCGACTTCATCGCGACCAACCCCACCACCGGTCCCTGGCTCGACCGGTTGGGGTTCTTCGAGGTCTACTCCTCGGTCTGGTTCTCGGCGATCTACCTGCTGCTCGTCGTCTCGCTCGTGGGGTGCATCGTCCCGCGAAGCCGGCTGCACTGGCATACCCTCCGCGCGAAGCCGCCCCGCGCTCCGCGGAACCTGGCACGGCTCGACCAGCACGTCGAGTTCTCGTATGCCGGTGACGTCGCCACCGCCCAGACGGCGGCCGCGGAAGTATTGCGGCGCAGGCGATTTCGCGTCGTCGCCCACGATGGCGCGTCGGTGAGTGCGGAGAGCGGGTACCTGCGGGAGACCGGCAACCTCGTGTTCCACACCGGGCTCTGCGTGGTCATCGTCGGCGTGGCGATCGGGCACCTCTTCGGGTGGCGGGGAGACGTCATCCTGACCGAGGGCGACACCTTCTCGTCGACCCTGTCGTCCTACGACTCGTTCCTGCCCGGGCCGATGACCGACCCCGAGAAGCTGCCTCCGTTCACCATCGACCTGAGGTCGATGAAGGCGACATTCGAGGACCAGGCCGGCGGTGCGCAGTTCGGTGCGCCCCGCAGCTTCACCGCCGACGTCACGACGACGGAGCAGCCGGGCGGTGCGGCGACCCAGTCCGAGCTCAGCCCGAACCACCCGGTCACCCTCGACGGCGCCGACGTCTTCCTCCTCGGCAACGGGTACGCGCCCGTGGTGACGGTGCGCGACGGGTCCGGCGCCGTGCTCTACCAGCAGGCCACCCCGTTCCTGGCCCAGGACAACCTCTACACGTCGGTAGGGGCGATCAAGGTCGGCGCGGCGCGGCCGACGTCGATCGCGTTCAGTGGCTTCTTCCTCCCGACCGCCGAGCCGACCTATGCGAACGGGCCCACCTCGATCTTCCCGGACGACCGTAACCCGGAGCTGGCGCTGTCGGTGTGGGAGGGCGACCTCTTCCCCGGCAACCGGCCGCAGTCGGTCTACACCCTCGACACCACCAACCTCACCCAGCTGACCAAGGCTGACGGGACGCCGCTGCTGATCCGGCTGCAGCCGGGCCAGACGTTCCAGCTGCCGGACGGCCGGGGGTCGATCACGTTCGACAAGGTGGACCGGTTCGCCGGGCTCTCGGCCCGGGTCGACCCGGGCAAGGAGCTCACCCTGGTCGCCGCGATCGCGACGATCCTCGGCCTGATGGCCTCCCTCCTGGTCCGGCGGCGACGCATCTTCGTTCGCGTCCGCCCCGACGAGGACCCCTCGCGTACCCTCGTCACCATCGGCGGTCTGGCACGCACATCGGACCCCGGGCTCGGCGCGGTACTGGCCGGGCTGCGCACCGAGCTCAGCAAAGGATCCTAGGTATGCCCTCGGCCGAACTAGTCGGGTACTCCAACCTCGCGCTCTACTCGGCGATGGCGATCTTCACGGTCTCGATGCTGCTGTTCGCGGCCTACCTCGCGGCGCTCGGGCCGGTCGCCGCCGAGCGCGGGTCGAAGCGGCGCCCGCGGCAGCTGGTCGCGGCGGGCGGGTCCGCCGCGACCGCGACGCCGACGGACGCGCCGCCGCCCTCGGACGCGGCACGCGGGTCCGACGGCGCCGAGCCGTCGGCCCGGGCGCGCAAGACCGGCAACATCGCCCTCTCCATGGCCTGGCTGGGCACGCTGCTGCTCGTCGCCTCGGTCGTGATGCGCGGGCTCGCCGTCATGCGGCCGCCGTGGGGCAACATGTTCGAGTTCGCCACGGCGGGGGCGGCGGCGGCCTCGCTCGCCTACTGCCTGCTGGCCCGGCGCCGGCACTGGGAGTGGCTCGGGCTGTTCGTCATCGGCCCGATCCTGCTGACCCTGGGCCTCGCGATGTTCGCGTTCTACACCGACGCCGCCGAGCTGATGCCGGCCTTGAAGAGCGTGTGGCTGGTCATCCACGTCGTCGTCGCCATCCTCGCGGTGGCGGTGTTCACCATCGGGTTCTCGATGGGGATCGTCTACCTCGTCAAGCGGCGCCGTGAGGAGAACCCGCCCGACCGGCGCAACTTCGTCGAGACCCTGCCCCCCGCGGCGTCGCTGGAGCGAGCCGCATACGGGCTGAACATGGTCGGCTTCATCCTCTGGACGTTCACCCTGGTGGCCGGCGCGATCTGGGCGCAGAAGGCGTGGAGCGCGTACTGGACGTGGGACCCGAAGGAGGTCTGGACCTTCGTCATCTGGGTGGTCTACGCGGCCTACATGCACGCGCGGGCCACGGCCGGGTGGGAGCCGCGCAAGGCGATGTGGATCGCGCTGGTGGGCTACGTGTGCGTGCTGCTCAACTTCACCGTGGTCAACCTGCTGTTCACCGGGCTGCACAGCTACTCGGGGCTCAAGTAGTGCTGCGCTACACCGTCTTCCGGCTGCTGATCTTCTTCGGCTGCCTGCTGTTCTTCTGGCTCGTCGGGCTGCGCAACGACCAGATCCTGCTGCTGCTGGTCTCGGCGGCGGCGTCGGTGCTGCTGTCGTTCTTCCTGCTGCGCTCCCAGCGGGACCGGTTCTCCGAGCAGATCGCCGACCGGATGGAGAAGCGCCAGGAGGCCAAGCGCCAGGCCCAGGAGGCCGGGAACCTCGACCCCGACTCCGACGAGGCCGCCGAGGACGCCGAGCTCGACCAGCGCCCCGACCGCTAACCCCCCGCTTTCCCGCTTCCAGACGCCCGTTGTTGCCAATTTTCGGGCGCCGGTAAGCCCGCGAAACTCACAACAACGTCAGGCCGGAAGCATGGGGTATGCGGTATGGCCGGCGAACCTGGTCCAGCTGAGCCGACGCCGCGCCGTGCCCGGATGTCAGCGCGAACGGACGCTCCCCGTGAGGAGCAGGTCGGTCAGCCCGAACCGAACTCGTTCGAGACCGAGGTTCCCTACCCGGTCGTACCGGGCCTTCTCCAGCTCCCATGCGGCAGACGGATCGATCACGCCGTTCCTTCGGCAGCCGGTACTTGCTCTCCCCATCCAGCTCCAGCACCGTCCCGTCCTTCAGCCAGGCCGGCGTCGACGCGCGCCACGAACTCTCCCGCCCCGTCGAACACCTCCACCTGTGGCTCCGGCAAGTCCACCCCCACTCCGCGAACCGGACGAACGCGTACGACTCCAGCCATGTCTCGCGCCGCCCGTCCACGATGGCCACGACTGGTCGGCCAGACGTCCGTCCCCGTCCAGTGGCACTGCATGGCTCGAGCTGGTATGACGATCTCGTCGATCGACACCAGCTCCCGGTGCAGCGCGGCGTCCGCGATCGGAACCCTGACGCGAGGGCCGAATGTGCGGAGGCAGTCGGCCACGGTCCGTCCGGCAGTGGTCCGCGGCATCCGCCGGCACCGTCACATCGATCGCTAGAGTCCGAGCTGTGCACGACGAGCCCTGGACCGCGACTGACTCCCGCCGCACCGCGACGTTTCGAGCAGGTGAACGGTGTCGAGGGGCCCAAGCGGGAGCGGCAGCCCGTCGGCGCGGCAGCGGAGAGATGGCAGAGCGCGAACCCATCGCCGTAGACGTTGCTCGGAAATGGCTGCCGGGACAAGGTCGAGGTATGCTCGCGGCGCCGGTCCTCGGGTGTCGGCCTCCCGCCTGATGAACACACCACGGCGGACGCGAACGAACTCGTCCCGGCTGATCATCCGCTGAGCCGGAATCGCTCAGGCCGGATCTCGATCCTTGGCTCGGGTGAAGACGTAGGGCAGTTCCGGACGGTCGCATGCCAGTGACGATGGCGCGGCCGTTCGGATCTCGTCGGCGACCGACGCGCGTCTCCTGTGGACGGTGTGGCGACCCGGCGCCCACACCATGGGGACACCCGGCTTTCCCGCTTCCAACGCCGGCAATAGCAAGTTTCCGGCCGCATCCGACGCCCGAAACCCGCACTACCTCGGGTTGGAAGCGGGAAGGCCGCGAGTTCAGAGGTGGTGGTGGAGTGCCAGGCCCACCGCGAGGAGCACGGACCACAACAGCTGGAACTGGCCGGTGCGGGCCAGCACCGGGATGAGGTCGCGCCCGACCGCTCCGGACCGCAGTGCCGTCAGCGCCGGCCAGAGGAAGGCGTATGCGGGCAGCGCCAGCAGCGCGAACCAGGAGCCGAGCGCCGCGCACGCCACCACGACCGCCACCGAGACCGCCACCAGACCCGCATACAGGACCCGCGTGCCACGGTCCCCGAGGCGGACCGCCAACGTCCGCTTCCCGGCCTCGGCGTCGGAGGGGATATCGCGCAGGTTGTTGGCCACGAGGACCGCCGAGGCCAACGCGCCGACCCCGACCGCACCCAGCACCCCCACGAGCGTCAGCGTGTCCGCCTGCGTGTAGAGCGTCCCCAGCGTCGCGACCAGCCCGAAGAACACGAAGACGAACACCTCGCCGAGCCCGTTGTACCCATACGGCCGCCGCCCGCCCGTGTAGTACCAGGCCGCCACGACGCACAGAGCCCCGATCGGCAGCATCACCCACGCCTCACTCAGCGCGACGAGCGCGAACCCCCACAGCCCGGCGAGGAAGAACGCCACGAACGCCGCCAACCGGACGTCGGTCGGGTTGGCGAGGTCCTGGCCCACGAGGCGTACCGGCCCGACCCGTCCGGCCCCGGGAGAGTCGGTGCCGCGGATCCCGTCGGAGTAGTCGTTGGCGTAGTTGACCCCCACCTGCAAGGACAGCGACACCACGAGCGCGAGCAGCGCGTAGCCCCAGACCACCTCGCCGAGCGCGTAGGCGGCGCCGGTCCCGACTGCCACGGGGGAGACGGCGACCGGCAGGGTGCGGGGGCGGGCGCCCTGGACCCACTCGTTGAACGTGGCCATGCGGGACTTTCGTGACTCGGTTCGCTGGAGTGGCTGGAGGATTCGAGTCAGAGGTTACGCAGGAAGTCGGGGTCGTCCTCGGGGCCACGCGGGCCGGTGATCGGCCTTTTGGAGTTCCACCGTCCGGGCGGGAGCGAGCGCTCGTGGCCGGCCAGCAGCCACGCGAGCGGACCGACCCACGGAATGATGACGATGAGGACGACCCAGGCGAACTTCGGGAGGTACTTGACCCGCTCGTCCTTCGTCTGGAAGCAGTCGATGACGGCGTAGATGGTCAACGCGAGACCGGCAAGCAGCAGCAGAACCCGCATCGGACCGACCTCCCTTCATCCATCCCGTCAGACGGTCACAGTGTCTCACCGAACGCCACGACGAGCGCGCGGCGGTCGGGCTTGCCCGGCCCCCGCTGGGGGATCGTCTCGAGAACCAGCAGCCGTTGCGGCAGCGCGTGGTCGGGAACCGCACCGCGCAAGGCCGAGCGGGCGTCACGCAGCGTCGGGACAGGCGCCCCGCGGCGCAGGGTCACCGCCGCCGAGACCGCCTGGCCCCAGGTCGGGTGAGGGCTCCCCACGACCACCGCGTCGAGGACGCCGGGCACGAACCGGACGATCGCGTCCTCCACGGGTCCCGGTGCGACCTTCAGCCCGCCGGTGTTGATGAGGTCGTCGGCCCGGCCCCGGATCTCCAGCCGCCCGTCGTCGTCGAACGCGCCGAGGTCATCGGTCCGGAACCACCGAACCCCGTCGGAGTCCACGGCGAACGCGTCGGCGGTCAGCCGAGGGTTCCCGAGGTACCCGAGCGCCACCGTCGCCCCGCCGAGGACCACGTGGTGGTCGTTGTCGATGTGCACCTCGCTGACCGACAGCGGCACCCCGTCGTAGACGCATCCGCCGGCGGTCTCGCTCATCCCGTACGTCGTCACGAGCCGCACGCCGGCGTGCTTCGCCCGGTCGCGGTCGGCCGCCGAGGTGGCCGCCCCTCCGACGAGTACCCCGTCGAACGACCGCAGCGCGCGGATGCCGGCCGGGTCGTCGAGCAGTCGGGTCAGCTGGGTCGGGACCACCGCGGTGTACCGCCGTCCCGGTCCGGCGGCCATCCGTTCGGCCACCTCGGCGAACCGGGCGGCCTCGAACCCGCCGTCGAGGTCGAGCACCTCCGGCGTGGTGCCGCTCACGACCGACCGCACCAGCACCTGCAGGCCGGCCACGTGGTGCGCCGGCATGGCCAGCAGCCACCGGCCCGGGCCGCCGAGCGTCGCGTGCGTCGACGTCGCGGAGGCGACGAGGCTCTCCGCGGTGAGCATCGCGCGCTTCGCGGTACCGGTGGACCCCGACGTCCCGACGACGACGGCCACGCCGTCCGGCACCTCTTCGGGGGCCGTCGGTCCCGGCGAGTCGTCGGACACCGGCTGGAGGGCGTCGCCGCCGTCCAACGCCTTCTCGAGGTCACCCAGGACCGACAGCACCCGGGAGCCACGCGGGACGGCCAGGCGCCGCAGTCCGGTCATTTGCCGATGCTACGTGGCGCTCGGCGCCCCCACGCCTGCTCGAACGAACAGGCCAGGGGTATGCGGTGGGTCGCCCCGTCGAGGCCAGGCGCTCAGGGCGTCAGCAGGAAGGCGGTGGCCTCGGCGCCGCCGACGGCTCCGCCACGGGACTGGACCGAGTGCCCCGCGCCGGGCACGACGACCAGCTTGCTCCCCGGCATGGCGGCCGCGGTGGCCCGGGCCCACACCAGCGGCGTGGAGAGGTCGCGGTCGCCCGCGAGGATCAGTGTTCGTGGTCCGGACCTCGCGAGCACGGCCCTGGTCGCGGTCGCGTCGGCGGACGACCACGTGTCCCGCGTCGTCGGCCAGGCCCGGCACGTCACGACCTCGCCGTTGCCGCGGGCGGCGGTCGCGTCGAACGGGAACAGCCGGTCGGCCGGGACGGCCGACACCCGGGCGTCCACGGTCGCTGCGCGGGCGGCCGGGTCGGTGTCGGCGCCGCCCCAGGGGAAGTCGAGGTCGAGGCAGAGCGTGCTCGCGTGCAGGCCCTGGCTCAGGCTGGTCGCGTCGGTGGTGTCCGCGGCCCGCCAGGAGGCGGCGAAGGACCGGATCGGCTGGTCCTGGCCGGCCGCCGACTGGAACAGCGCCGGGATCAGCCCCGTGAAGCTCGGGTCGGCGACGGACATCCCGGTGACGACGTCGAGGAGCACCGGCGAGAGGTCGGTCCACCGGCGCACGGTCGCATGGAGCGCGTCGGCCGGGTCGCCGGGGCAGCTCGCCGTGGCGCAGACCGCCCGCAGCACCCGGGCGACCTCGGGGTAGACGTCGGTGAGCAGCGGGTCGAAGCCGGTCATCGGCACGACGGAGTCGAGGACGAGTCGGTCGACCCGCTCGGGGTGCGCCGCCGCATACCGCTGGGCGACGTAGCTGCCGTAGGAGACGCCGTTCAGTGACCACCGCTCAGCGCCGATCGCGGCCCGGAGGTCCTCGAGGTCGGCGACCGTGTCGGTGGTCGCGTAGTGCGCGCGGCTCGGGCCGATCGCCGCCGCGCACGCGGTGACCGCATCCCCGGTCGGCACGGCGAGGTCGGACGAGCGCATCTGCTGCTGCAGCGCCGGACAACTCAGTGCTTCGGCGCCGGTGCCGCGCTGGTCGAGGAGCACGATCCGCTGCTGCGCGCCGACCGCCGCGAACCGCGGCAGCACCCGGGCCGCCGCGGCGACCCCGCCCTGCCCGGGGCCGCCGGTGAGGAAGAGCATGGTGCGTGGGGCGTCGAGCCGGCCGCCGACGACGACGGGCAGCGTCAGCGCTGCGGCGGCAGGAGCCGAGCGGTCGAGCGGCACCCGGAGCACGCCACAGCGGTATGCCTGGAGCGGGGCGGCGCAGGTGGCCAGCCCCGACCAGCCGACCCCCGAGGCAGCGGGCGAAGGTCCGGCTGAGCCGGCCAGCAAAGACGGTCCCGGGGTCGGGCCCGATGCCGGCCCGGACTGGCAGCCGGCCAGCGCGGCGGTCGCCAGGAGGGTCCCGACGATCCCGGCCGCGAGCCGGCGCACGACCGGAGCTACTCGGGGCTACTCGGGCGGCCGGGTCATGGCCATGACGTCGAGGGCGTCGTCCAGCTGCTCCTCGGTGAGGTGACCCGAGTCGAGGTAGCCCTCGTCGATGACGACGTCGCGGATGGTCCGGCCCTCCTTGAGGGCCTTCTTGGCGACGGCTGCGGCGTTCTCGTAGCCGATGTACCGGTTCAGCGGCGTGACGATGCTCGGCGACGACTCGGCGAGGTGCCGCATGTGCGACACGCGGGGCTCGATCCCGTCGATGCACCGGTCGGCGAGCAGCCGCGACACGCTGCTCAGCAGCCGGATCGACTCGATGACGTTGCGGGCCATCACCGGCATCATCACGTTGAGCTCGAAGTTCCCCGCCGTGCCGGAGAAGGTGACCGCCTGGTCGTTGCCGATGACCTGCGCACAGGCCATCATCGTCGCCTCGCAGATGACCGGGTTGACCTTGCCGGGCATGATCGAGGAGCCCGGCTGCAGGTCGGGGATGAGGATCTCCCCGAGTCCGGCGCGCGGCCCGGAGCCCATCCAGCGCAGGTCGTTGCAGATCTTGTACAGACTGACCGCCACCGTCTTCAGCGCACCGGACGCCTCGACGAGACCGTCGCGTGAGCCCTGCGCCTCGAAGTGGTTCCGGGCCTCCCGCAGCGGCAGGCCGGTCTCGTCGACCAGCATCGTGATGACCTTCTCGGCGAAGCCCGCCGGCGTGTTGATGCCAGTACCCACTGCAGTGCCGCCGAGCGGCAGCTCGGCCACCCGGGGCAGAACCGCCTGAAGCCGTTCCACCGAGTACCGGACCTGAGCCGCATACCCGCCGAACTCCTGTCCGAGGGTGACCGGCGTGGCGTCCATGAGGTGCGTGCGCCCGGCCTTGACGACGTCGGCGAACGCGTCGGCCTTGCGTTCCAGCGACTCCGCGAGGTGGGTCAGCGCGGGGACGAGCTCCTGAACGATGGCCGCGGTCGCGGCGAGATGCACAGCGGTCGGGAAGACGTCGTTGCTGCTCTGCGAGGCGTTGACGTGGTCGTTCGGGTGGATCCGCGAGCCGTCGCGCGAGGCGACGGTCGCGATGACCTCGTTGGCGTTCATGTTGGTCGATGTGCCGGATCCGGTCTGGTAGACGTCCAGCGGGAACTCCCCGTCGTGCCGTCCGGCGGTGACCTCGGCCGCCGCGGCGACGATCTTGTCGGCGATCTCGGACGGCACGACGCCCAGCTGGGTGTTGACGCGCGCGGCCGCGCCCTTGATCCGTCCCAGCGCATGCACGACGGCCGGCTCGATCGGCGTGCCCGAGATCGGGAAGTTCTCGATGGCCCGTTGGGTCTGCGCCTGGTACAGCGCGTCCCGCGGGACCCGGACCTCGCCCATCGTGTCGTGCTCGATGCGGTATGCGTCGGCGTCCGGCTGCGTCGTCGTCAGCTCGTCGGTGCTCATCTCCCCAGTGTGCCGCGTCCGCCCGCACGGCGGACGACGAGGTGACCGATCCGATGCCGGGGAGGCGGCAGGATGTCGGTCATGGACCCGACCGCGTTGTCCGAGGGGCCGTCCGAGCCGCTGACCCAGCTGGCCGTCGCTCACGGCGTCGCGACCGACTACTGGGACTGGCAGGGTCAGCCCGCGCCGATCTCGGCGGCCACCATCGAGGCGGTCCTGGCGGCGCTCGGCGTGCCCGCGCAGACGCCCGAGGAGGTCGAGGCGTCGCTTCAGGACGTCGGTGACCGCTTCTGGCGGCGGACCCTCCCCGCGACCGTGGTCACCCGCGAGGGCTGGACGCCGTGGGTCTTCGTGCACGTGCCGGACGGCACCGGGGTAAGGCTCACCCTGGACCTGGAGGACGGCCACGAGTGGGAGGTCCGCCAGGTGGAGCACCTCGTCGCGCCGCGCGAGGTGGACGGCGTCTTGGTCGGGGAGGCGGCGTTCGAGCTGCCCTGGAACCTCCCGCTCGGCTGGCACCGGCTGGTCGCCCACATCGAGGCGGAGCCGTTGGACCCGTCCTCGACGGCGGCGACCGTCGTGGTGACGCCGCACCGGCTTACCCTGCCGGAGGGTCTGGACGAGCGGCGCGGGGTCGGCGTGGCGACCCAGCTGTACCAGGTCCGTTCGCAGGGGTCCTGGGGCATCGGCGACCTCGGCGACGCGGCCCGGCTCGGAGCGTGGGCCAGTACGGAGCACGGTGCCGACTTCCTCCTCGTGAACCCCCTGCACGCTGCGGAGCCGGTGGCCCCGATGGAGCCGTCGCCGTACCTCCCGACGACACGCCGGTTCCTCAACCCGCTGTACCTCCGGGTCGAGGACGTCCCGGAGGTGGCGGGACTGGACCCGGAGGACGTCGCGCGGCTCGCGGCCCTGGCCGCCCACGGCCGGGCGCTCAACGAGGTCGACGGGATCGACCGCGACGGGTCCTGGGAGCTGAAGCGGGCGGCCCTGGGCCTGGTGCACGCCCTGCCCCTCGCAGGCGCGCGCGCCGACGCCTACTCGGAGTTCCTGGTCGAGGAGGGCGAGGGGCTCGTCGCCTACGCCACCTGGTGCGCCCTGGCCGAGACCTACGGGCTCCCCGCCGCCGGTTGGCCGACCGACCTGCGGGACCCTCGCGGGGGAGGGGTCGCCCGGTGGCGCGACGCTCACCGCGACGTGGTGGACCTGCACTGCTGGATGCAGTGGCTCCTCGCCGAGCAGGTTCGGGACGTGCAGTCCGTGCTGCGGGCGTCCGGTATGCGGGTGGGCCTGCTCGAGGACCTCGCCGTCGGCGTGCACACGCAGGGGTCCGATGCCTGGTCGCTGTCCGACGTCCTCGCGGGCGGGGTCTCGGTCGGGGCGCCGCCGGACCAGTTCAACCAGCTGGGCCAGCGATGGGACCAGCCGCCATGGCGACCGGATCGCCTTGCGGAGCAAGGGTATCGGCCGTTTCGCGACATGGTGCGGACAGCTCTGCGGGACTCGGGGGGCGTGCGGATCGACCACGTGATCGGGCTGTTCCGGCTGTGGTGGATCCCGCGAGGGATGACGCCGGACCAGGGGACCTACGTGAGGTACGACCACGAGGCGCTCATCGGGATCCTGGCGCTGGAGGCGCAGCGGGCCGGGGCCGTGGTCATCGGCGAGGACCTCGGGGTCGTCGAGCCCTCGGCCCGGGACTACCTCCTCGAGCGGGGCGTCCTCGGGACGTCGATCCTCTGGTTCGAGTGGGCGGGTCACGGGCCGCGGGTGCCCGAGCACTACCGGAGCCTGTGCCTCTCCTCGGTGACCACGCACGACCTGCCGCCGACCGCGGGGTACCTCGCGCTGGAGCACGTGGCGATCCGTGAGCGGCTCGGCCTGCTGACCCGGTCGGTCGAGGAGGAGCGGGAGGCCGAGCTCGGCGCCATCGGGCACGTGCGGTCCGCCCTGGTCCTGCGCGGGCTCCTGCAGCCCGACGCCTCGCCGGAGGACCTGTTGGTCGCGCTGCACGCCTGGCTGGGTCAGACGCCGAGCCGGATGCTCGTGGTCGGGCTCTCCGACCTCGTCGGTGACCGGCGAGCGGTGAACCAGCCGGGAACCCTGGACGAGTACCCCAACTGGCGCGTCCCCCTGACCGACGCCGCCGGCCGCCTGGTCCGGCTGGAGGACGTCACGAGCGGCGGCGCCGACGGTCTGGCCGCGCGGATCTTCGGCGCCCTCGGCACCGCTTGACGCCTTCCGGGCGCTCGTTGTTGCGGGTTTCGGGTCGCTCAGCGACCCGAAACCCGCAACAACGGCAGTCCGGAAGAGTTAGAAGTACCAGGGGAAGGGCGACCAGTCGGGCTCGCGCTTCTCGAGGAACTGGTCCCGTCCCTCCACGGCCTCGTCGGTCATGTAGGCCAGGCGGGTCGCCTCGCCGGCGAACACCTGCTGGCCCATGAGCCCGTCGTCGACGAGGTTGAAGGCGAACTTGAGCATCCGCTGGGCCGTGGGCGACTTGCCCATCACCTCGCGGGCGACCTCGAGCGCGGTCGCCTCCAGCTCCTCGTGCGCCGCCACGAGGTTCACCGCGCCCATCCGGTGCATGTCGTCGGCCGAGTAGGTGCGGCCGAGGAAGAAGATCTCCCGCGCGAACTTCTGCCCGACCATGCGCGCGAGGTAGGCGGACCCGTACCCACCGTCGAACGACCCGACGTCCGCGTCGGTCTGCTTGAACCGGGCGTGCTCCCGTGACGCGATGGTGAGGTCGCAGACCACGTGCAGGGAATGGCCGCCACCGGCCGCCCACCCCGGGACGACGGCGACGACGACCTTGGGCATGGTGCGGATGAGTCGCTGCACCTCAAGGATGTGCAGCCGTCCTCCCGCGGTCGCCGTCAGGGACCGGTCGACGGTCTCGGCGGTCTCGCCCGCGGCGTACTGGTACCCCGACCGTCCCCGGATCCGCTGGTCGCCACCGGAGCAGAACGACCGCTGGCCCTTGGCCGACGGGCCGTTGCCGGTCAGCAGGACGACGCCAACGTCCGGGGTCTGCCGCGCGTGGTCCATCACGCGGAACAGCTCGTCGACGGTGTGCGGCCGGAACGCGTTGAGGACGTCCGGTCGGTCGAAGGCGACGCGGACCGCCCCGAGCCCGCGGGCCCGGTGGTACGTCACGTCGGTGAGGTCGAAGCCTGGCACCTCGTCCCAGGCCGACGGGTCGAACAGCTCGCTGACGGGCGAAGGCTCGGGCACGGAGCCGAGGATACGGCTCGGTGCCACGCCCGAGCGCGAACCGCCCTCAGCCCTCCTGCAGCGTCGTCGGCGCGCCGTGGACCGCCGGGATCCGGCCCAGCTTGCCGTCCTGGAAGTCCTCGAACGCCTGCAGCACCTCGGCCTTGGTGTTCATGACGAACGGGCCGGCCCACGCCACCGGCTCACGGATCGGGCGACCGCCGAGGACGAGGACATCCAGACCGGCCAGCCGGCTCTCCTGGGTCCGGTTCGCCTCGACGGTGACCACGTCGCCGGCGCCGAGGACGGCCAAGGTGCCCGGCCCCACCGGCGTGCGCTCGGGACCGACGGTCCCCTCGCCGGACAGCACGTAGACCAGGGCGTTGAAGTCGCTGCGCCACGGCAGCTCCAGCGTCGCCGTCGGCGCCAGCGTGGCGTGCACCAGCGCCATCGGGGTATGCGTCGAGCCCGGTCCTTCGAGCCCGGCCACGTCACCGGCGATGACCCGGACCAGGACCCCGCCGTCCGTCGTGGTCGCGAGGCCGACCGAGGCGGCGCGGATGTCCTGGTACCGCGGCGTGACCAGCTTCTGGTGGCGCGGCAGGTTGACCCACAGCTGGATCCCGTGGAACAGCCCGCCCTGGGTCACCAGCCACTCCGGCGGCGCCTCGATGTGGAGCAGGCCGGAGCCCGCGGTCATCCACTGGGTGTCGCCGTTGGTGATCGTCCCGCCGCCGCCCTGGCTGTCGTGGTGGTCGAAGACGCCGTCCATGATGTAGGTGACCGTCTCGAAGCCCCGGTGCGGGTGCCACGGCGTGCCCTTGGGCTCGCCCGGCGCGTACTCCACCTCGCCCATCTGGTCCATGTGGATGAACGGGTCGAGCCGCCGCAGGTCCACTCCGGCGAACGCTCGCCGCACCGGGAACCCCTCCCCTTCGAACCCGCTCGGCGCCTCGGTGCGCTGGACCACCCGGCGCACGACCGCCGTGGGCTCGGGCCGCGGGACGCGCGGCAGGACGCTGGTGTCGGAGACGGTGACAGCGGGCACGAGGACCACTCCTTCGGTTCGGTAGTTGATCCTTCAACAAGAGTAGCGACCTCCGGCATTCCACCGCCACCGTACGCTCGGGACTGTGCCGATCCCCGAGTTCGTCGCCCGGCTGCGGGAGCACGTGGGTCGCGACCTGCTATGGCTGCCCGGGGTGGCCGCTGTCGTCGTGCGGCCCAGCCCGGTCGACGGGGCCGACGAGGTGCTCCTGGTCCAGCGCGCCGACACCCTGGCGTGGACCGTCGTCACGGGGATCCTCGACCCGGTCGAGGAGCCCGCCGTCGGCGCCGTCCGCGAGGTCCTCGAGGAGACCGGGGTGGTCGCCCGGGCCGAGCGGCTGGTCTGGGCGCATACGACACCGGTCATCGAGTTCACCAACGGGGACCGGTCCGCCTTCCTCAGCCTCTGCTTCCGCTGCGCCTGGGTAGAGGGCGAACCGGTCGTCGGCGACGACGAGTCGGTCGACGCCCGGTGGGCCAGGGTCGACGCCCTGCCGCCGATGTCGCCGGGACAGCAACGCCGGATCGAGCTGGCGCTCGCAAACCGGCCCGAGGCCGTCTTCGCCACATGACGCTCCCACCGCTGGACGACCTGCTCGACGGGATGTGGGTCGTCACACTCCCGCTCCGCGTCCGGTTCCGTGGGGTGGACCATCGCGAGGTGGCGCTGTTCCACGGCCCGGCCGGCTGGGGCGAGTTCGGCCCCTTCCTCGAGTACGACGCGGCCGAGTCGTCACGGTGGCTGGCCGCCGCGGTCGAGGCGGCCTGGGACGGGTGGCCCGAGCCCCTGCGCGACCGGATTCCCGTCAACGCCACGCTGCCGGCGGTGCCTCCCGACCAGGTCGCGGGAGTCCTCGCGCGGTACGACGGGTGCGGCACCGTCAAGGTCAAGGTGGCCGAGCCCGGACAGTCGCTCGCCGACGACGTCGACCGAGTCGCGGCCACCCGCGACGTTGCGGGTCCGACGGCGCGGATCCGGGTCGACGCCAACGCCGCCTGGGACGTCGACGAGGCGGTGCGCCGCATCACGGCTCTCGCCCGCTACGACCTGGAGTATGCCGAGCAGCCCTGTCCGTCAGTGGACGACCTCAAGGAGCTGCGAGTCCGGTTGGCGCGCAACGGCATCGACGTACCGATCGCCGCGGACGAGTCGATCCGCAAGGCTGAGGACCCGATCCGGGTCGCACGCGAGCAGGCCGCGGACGTCGTGATCGTCAAGGTGCCACCGCTCGGCGGGGTCCGCCGGGCCCTGGACATCTCAGCCGAGTGCGGCCTACCCACCGTGGTGAGCTCCGCCCTCGACTCCTCGGTCGGCATGGCGGCCGGAGCGGCGCTCGCGGCAGCGCTCCCCGAGCTCCCGTACGCGTGCGGGCTCGGCACGGTCGAGCTGCTCACCAGGGACGTGGCCCACGACCGGCTGGTGCCGGCCGGGGGATCGGTCCCGGTCGGACCCGCGCGGGCCGACGACGACCTTGTCGAGGCCGCGGTAGCGACCCCGGACCGGGTCATGTGGTGGCGGGAGCGGGTGGCGAGCTGCCACGCATACCTCGCCGCCCCAACGGGCTCGAGGTCCTGACCGGTGCTCCAGGTCTGTCTCAACGGCAGCCGGCGGGCCCACGACCGCGTTCCCGTCACGGTCCACCAGATCGCCGAGGCGGCGATCGAGGCCGTCGCCGCAGGGGCCGAGTCCGTCCACGTGCACCCGCGCACCGACCTTGGTCGCGAGACCCTCGACGGGGAGATCGTGGCGCTCACCGTGGAGGCCGTGCGACGGGCGGTACCCGGAGTCCCCGTGGGCGTCACCACGCGCGAGGGTCTGGTGTCCGACGGCGTCGAGCGCCTCGCGACGGTCAGCCGCTGGCCGCGCCCCGGGGACGGCGGACCAGACTTCGCCAGCGTCAACTGGCACGAGGGGATGACCCGCGACCTCGCGACAGTGCTGCGGACCCGGCACATCGAGATCGAGGCCGGGCTCTGGACTCCCGGCGCGGCCGCCGACTTCGTCGGGTTCAGCTGGCCGTGGAAGGTGATGCGGGTCCTCATCGAGGCCGTTCCCGGTCACTCACCCGGCGGCTACGGCACGTGGGCGGTGGAGCGGATCATGTCCGCGCTCGGTTCCCAGCCCGCGCCGCTCCTCGTCCACGGGGAGGACCAGTGGGCGTGGCCGGTGCTGCGCTGGGCGCAGCGGGAGGGCTATGACACGCGAATCGGCTTGGAGGACACCCTGTTCGACGAAGCGGGCCTCCGCGCGCGCAGCAACGCCGCGCTCGTTCGCGAGGCGCTCAGCGGACATCGCGAGGGATGACCTCGGGGGTCGTTGTGCATCGTCCAGCCGAGGCTGGTTACATGAGTGTGTGTCCTTGGCTGCCCTGCGTCCGGTCGGCGACGAACGGCATCGCGCCGCGACCGCCCGACTCCTCGACGACCTGGCGGCCCTCCCCTCGGACGCGCCCGTGCGGCTCGGCAAGCGAACGTCGAACCTCTTCCGCCAGCGCACGACCGACTCCGCCCGGCTGGACGTCTCCGACCTGAACCACGTCGTCGACCTCGACCCGGTGTCGCGGACGGCTCGGGTACAGGGCATGACGACCTACGAGGACCTCGTCGCGGCCACGCTGCCGCACGGGCTGATGCCCCTCGTCGTCCCGCAGCTGCGGACCATCACCCTCGGCGGCGCCGTCACCGGACTGGGCATCGAGGCGTCGTCGTTCCGCTCCGGCCTCCCGCACGAGTCGGTCCTCGAGGCCGAGGTGCTCACCGGGGACGGCGAGATCGTCGTGGCTCGGGCCGAGGGCGACCACGCGGACCTCTTCCGCACCTTCCCCAACTCCTACGGGTCCCTGGGGTATGCGCTCAGCCTCACCATCGAGCTCGAGCCCGTGCACCCCTTCGTCGCCCTGCAGCACGTGCGGTTCGAGTCCCTGACCGAGGCCCAGGACGCCATCGGCGAGATCATGCGCAGCCGCGCCTGGGACGGCGAGCCGGTCGACTTCCTCGACGGCGTCGTGTTCTCACGAGACGAGATCTACCTGACGCTCGGCCGCTGGGCAGACTCCGTTGCGGGGCAGGCGGATCCGAGCGACTACACCGGGCCGCAGGTCTTCTACCGGTCGCTGCAGCAGCGCGAGCGGGACGTCCTCACCGTCCACGACTACCTCTGGCGGTGGGACACCGACTGGTTCTGGTGCTCGCGGGCCTTCGGGGCGCAGCAGCCGGTCGTCCGCCGGCTCTGGCCCAGGAGCAAGCTGCGCAGCGACGTCTACTGGAAGATCGTCGCCTTCGAGAACCGTCACCACGTCATGGCTCGACTCGACGCCCGCCGTGGCAGACCGCCTCGCGAGCGCGTTGTGCAGGACGTCGAGATCCCGCTGGCCCGTACCGCTGAGTTCCTCGACTGGTTCCTCCGCGAGGTGCCCATCGAACCCGTGTGGCTGTGCCCGATCCAGCTCCGGTCCTCGCGTACCGTAGACCCCGGAGAGACACCGTGGCCCCTCTACCCGATGGAGCAGGGCCAGCCCTATGTCAACGTCGGGTTCTGGTCGACCGTGCCGATCGAGCCGGGACACCAGGACGGCGACGTCAACCGGGCCATCGAGGACGAGGTCGGGCGGCTCGGTGGCCACAAGTCGCTGTACTCCGACGCCTACTACGACGAACCCACCTTCGACCGCCTCTACGGTGGTGCCGAGTACCGCCCGGTGAAGAAGCGGTACGACTCCCGGGGGCGGCTCCCCACCCTCTACGACAAGGCGGTGCGCAGACGATGACGACCTTGATGAACCGGTCCGGGGGCACCATGACGGTCGGCGATGCCTTCGAGCGGGTGTTCGGGCCGGCCGCGCCCGTGCGGTTCGAGGCGTTCGACGGCTCGGCCGCCGGGCCCGTCGAGGCCCCGCTGCACCTGGAGCTACGCAGCAAGCGCGGCCTCGACTACCTGCTCACCGCACCGAGCACGCTCGGTCTGGCCCGCGCATACCTGCAGGGGGACCTCGTCCTCGAGCCGATCGACGAGGGCAACCCCTACGACGTGCTGAGGTTCATCGAGGACCACCTGGCCCCGAGCAAGCCCACCATCCGGGAGCTGCCCGAGCTGGCCCGCTTCTTCCGCATGTACCGCCCGCACATCCACGAGATCCCCAAGGAGGAGACCCCGGGCCAGCTGCGCCGCATGGCACGGGGGTTCACCCACGGTCGGGCACGCGACGCGGAGGCGATCCACCACCACTACGACGTGTCGAACCGGTTCTACGAGCTGCTGCTCGGCCCGTCGATGGCCTACACCTGCGCCGTCTACCCGACCCTCGACGCGACGCTCGAGGAGGCCCAGGACGAGAAGTTCGACCTGGTCTGCCGCAAGCTCGAGCTGCGGCCGGGTATGCGGCTGCTCGACGTCGGCTGTGGCTGGGGCGGCATGGTGCGTCACGCCGTCCTGCACTACGGCGTCACGGCGATCGGCGTCACGCTCTCCAAGGAGCAAGCGAGCTGGGGAGCCGAGCGGATGGCGCGCGAGGGGCTCGACGATCGCGGCGAGATCCGGCACGGCGACTACCGCGATGTGGTCGAGGGCGGGTTCGCCGCGGTGTCGTCGATCGGCCTCACCGAGCACATCGGGGTGGCCAACTACCCGGCCTACTTCCGGTTCCTGCGCAGCAAGCTCCTGGAGGGCGGTCGGCTGCTGAACCACTGCATCACCCGCCCTGACAACCAGCACCCGGGCATCCCGTCACGAGGGTTCATCAACCGCTACGTGTTCCCGGACGGCGGCCTCACCGGCTCGGGCGACATCGTCACGGCCATGGAGGACCAGGGCTTCGAGGTGCGCCACCAGGAGAACCTGCGCGAGCACTACGCGATGACGACCCGGGACTGGAGCAACAACCTGTCGGCGAACTGGGACGCCGCCGTGGCCGAGGCGGGTCTCAACGTGGCGCGGGTCTGGGGGCTGTACCTCGCCGGGTCAAGGCTGTCGTTCGAGCGCAACCGGATCCAGCTCCACCAGGTGCTCGCCTCGAAGACGACGGAGCTGGGCGAGTCCGGGTTCGGGCTGCGCCCGACCTGGGGCAGCTGACCTGACGGTCAGCGGGTCGTGGCCCGGCTGCGCCACCAGCGCCAGACGAGGGTGACGAGCACGGCGCCCACGACCGAACCGATGATCCCGCTGGGCCGCAGCTCGATGCCGTCGCCGCCGACCAGGCTGGCCAGCAGCCCCCCGACGAACGACCCCACCAGGCCCGCGACGAACGCCATGGCCCAGTCGACCCCCTTGCCTCCCCGGCCCAGGATGAGCTGGGCGGCCGCGCCGGCCAGCATGCCGAAGAGGATGATCGCGATGATGAGCACGGCCGCAGCGTAACGCGGGAATCCCCACCTACCGCCGGAGGTTGTCGCTCTCGTGAGCCCCGACCAGGTCCGACTGTCCGTGCTCGACCTCGTCCCGGTGCGTACCGGGCAGTCCACGGCAGATGCGCTCGCCGCATCGGTGTCGCTGGCCCAGGTCGCGGACCGCGCCGGATACCACCGCTACTGGGTGGCCGAGCACCACAACATGCCGTCGGTCGCCGCGACCAACCCCGCCGTCCTCATCGCGGTGCTTGCCGGCGCAACAGAGCGGATCCGCGTCGGGTCCGGTGGTGTCATGCTCCCGAACCACGCGCCGTTGGTCGTGGCCGAGCAGTTCGCCCTGCTGGAGGCCGCCCATCCCGGACGGATCGACCTCGGCATCGGGCGCGCTCCGGGCAGCGACCCGGTGACCAGCTGGGCCCTTCGAGCGGGTGGCAGTGTCGAGGCCGACGCCGTGAGCCGGTTCCCGGAGTACGTCGAGACGGTCATGGCCATGATGGATCCGGCCGGGCTGCCGCTGGACCTCCAGGGACGCCCCTACCTCCTGCACGCGACCCCGTCGGCCTCGTCCACGCCGCCGGTGTGGCTGCTCGGCTCGTCGGACTACTCCGCGCGCCTCGCCGCCCAGCTGGGTCTCCCGTACGTCTTCGCCCACCACTTCTCGGGGCAGGGGACCGCCGAGATGCTCGCGCTGTACCGCGAGACCTTCCAGCCCAGCCCGTATGCGTCGGAGCCGGTCACCTTCCTCACCGTCAACGTCTGCGTGGCCGAGACCGAGGAGGAGGCGCGCCGGCTGGCGCGCCCTCAGGAGCTCGCGATGGTGGCGCTGCGCACCCGCGGCGCCCTCCAGGCCCAGCTGACCGTCGAGGAGGCCGCCGAGGTCTCCCTGCCGCCCGAACACGAGGACCTGGCGCGGTCGATGCGCGAGCGCTGGGTGGTCGGGTCGCCCGAGACCGCCCGGGCCCAGGTCGAGGAGCTCGCGGAGCGCTTCGCCGTCGACGAGGTCATGGTCCACCCGGTGGCGGGGTCGTCCGCCGCGACCGACCCGCGCCGGTCGCCGGCGCGCGAGGCGACCCTCGAGCTGCTGGCCGGGGCCGCCGTCCCGCGCTGACCCGGCCGGCTACCCGCGGGCGGCCTGCCGCTTCAGCTCCGCGCGCGCCAGCGCGTTCTTGTGCACCTCGTCCGGGCCGTCCGCGAACCGGAGCGTCCGGATGCCGGCCCAGGCTGCAGCCAGCGGGAAGTCCTGGCTCAGGCCACCGGCGCCGTGCGCCTGGATGGCCTTGTCGAGGATCCACTCGACGGTGGCGGGCGTCGCGATCTTGATCGCCTGGATCTCGGTGTGGGCGCCCTTGTTGCCCACGGTGTCCATGAGCCACGCCGTCTTGAGCACGAGCAGCCGCAGCTGCTCCAGCCGCACCCGCGACTCGGCGATCCAGTCGCGGATCACGCCCTGCTCGGAGAGGGGCCGGCCGAACGCCGTCCGGGACGACACCCGGGCGCACATCAGCTCGACGGCCCGCTCCGCGACGCCGATGGAGCGCATGCAGTGGTGTATGCGACCCGGCCCGAGCCGGGCCTGGGCGATGGCGAACCCGTCTCCTTCCGCGCCGACGAGGTTCGCCACCGGCACCCGGACGCCGTCGAAGGACAGCTCCGCGTGACCGCCGTGGTCGCGGTCGTCGTACCCCATGACCGACATGGGGCGGACCACCGTCAGCCCGGGGGTGTCGCGGGGCACGAGGATCATGCTCTGCTGCCGGTGACGCTCGGCCGACGGGTCGGTCTTGCCCATGACGATGAAGACGGCGCAGTCCGGGTTCATCGCCCCGGTGATCCACCACTTGCGGCCGGTCACGACGTAGGAGTCGCCGTCCCGCTCGATGCGGGTGGCGATGTTGGTCGCGTCGGAGGAGGCGACGTCGGGTTCGGTCATCGCGAACGCCGATCGGATCTCGGCCCGTAGCAACGGTTCCAGCCACTCGGCCTTCTGGGCGTCACTGCCGAACTGGTCCAGCACCTCCATGTTGCCGGTATCGGGCGCCGCACAGTTGAGGGCGGCCGGCGCGAGCTGGATCGCGCGCCCGGTGATCTCGGCGAGCGGGGCGTACTGGAGGTTGGTGAGCCCCGCACCGGCCGGGCCGGGCATGAACGCGTTCCAGAGCCCGCGCTCGCGGGCCTCCGCACGAAGCGACTCCAGGACGGGGACCCGGCTCCAGGCCCACGGGTCGTCGAGCTCGGTCATCTCCCGCGCGAACACCGCCTCGGCGGGGTGCACCCGGGTCTCCATGAGGTCGAGGAGCGACTCCCGCAGCTCCTCCGTGCGCGCGTCCCAGCCGAAGTCCATCAGTCCCGCCTTCCGGTCTCGTCCTGCCGTAGCGACTCGAGCCCCATGGCGACCAGGGGCTCCACCATCGCGCCGATCCCCGCGAACCCGTCGCCCACGGTCTGCCCGTGCCCGTGCCGGTAGTGGATCCCCTCGAGGACCACCGCGAGCTTGAAGCAGGCCAGCGCCTCGTGGAAGCCGAGGTGACCGAGGTCGCGGCCGGTGCTCGTCGCATACCGCTCGACGACGTCCTCGCGGCTGGGGAAGCCGGCCGCGCGGGGGGCGGTGGAGACGCCGGCTCCGACGCCTAGCGCGGCGATGCGCTGGTAGGTGAGCAGGAGCGCGACGTCGGTCAACGGGTCGCCGAGGGTCGCCATCTCCCAGTCGACGACGGCGCCGATCACGTCATCGGGCGTGACGAGGACGTTATCGAGGCGGTAGTCCCCGTGGACCACGGTGCCCGGGCCGTCGGCGGGGATGCGTTCGCCCAGCCGGGTCCGCAGCTCGGCGATCCCGGCGACGTCGCGACTGTGTGACGCGTCCAGCTGCTGGCCCCACCGGCGCACCTGTCGGCCGAGGAAGCCCTCCGGCCGGCCGAAGTCGCCCAGCCCTACCGCGGCGGCGTCGACGAGGTGCAGGTCGGCCAGGGTGTCGACCAGCCGCTCACCGATCTCGCGGGTTCGCTTGTCTCCCAACGCCTCCAGCTCGGCCTCGGACCGGTAGGGCACCCCGTCGACCAGCGACATCACGTAGAACGGCGCACCGATCACGGACTCGTCGGCACACCACGCATACGTCTCCGGCACGGGGACCGCGGTGTCCTGGAGAGCCGAGATGACGCGGTACTCGCGCCCCATGTCGTGGGCGGTGGCGAGCACGTGGCCGAGTGGCGGGCGACGGACGACGACCGACGTCGTGCCGTCGGACACGCGGTAGGTGAGGTTGGACTTGCCGCCGGCGATGAGCTCCCCGACGAGGGGCCCGTCGAGGAGCGACGGGGCCGCTGCCGCCAGCCAGGGCCGCAGCGCGGTCAGGTCGAGACCCGGCGGGTCGCCGGTCACGCCTCCCACACGACCCGTCCGACCGTCCGCCCGTCGGCGAGCCGCTGAACGCCTTCGGCGAGCCCATCGAAGCGCACCCGTTCGCCTACCACCGGGGCGATCGCGCCCTCGGCCACCAACCGGACCAGCTCGTCGTGCGCGGCGCGGACCCGAGGCGGGTCGAGCTGCGCGTAGAGCCCCCAGTGCAGGCCGAGGATCGAGTAGTTCTTCACGAGGGCGTGGCCGAGCGGTGGCGACGGCATGGTCCCGCTGGCGAACCCCACCACGACGATGCGACCTTCGAACGCGACGCACTTCGTCGACTGGGCGTAGGCGTCACCACCGACCGGGTCGAAGACGACGTCCGCTCCACGCCCGCCGGTCACCTCCTTGACGACCGCAACGACGTCCTCGGTATGCCGGTCGACGACAACGTCCGCACCGCACCGGAGCGCCACCGCGGCCTTGTCCGGACCGCCGACCACAGCGACGACGCGCGCGCCCGCAGCCTTGCCCAGCTGCACGGCGGCCGTCCCGACCCCACCAGCCGCCGCGTGCACCAGCAGGGTCTCGCCCGGCTGGAGCCGCGCCCGCTCGTGGAGGGCGAACCAGCCGGTCTGGTAGGCGATGACGAACCCCGCGGCCTCGGCGTCGTCCAGCCCGGGTGGCGCCGGGAACGTCACGGCGGCCTCCATCAGGGCCTCCTGCGCGAACGACCCGTGCGGCAGCACGCTGGTGCCGACCACGCGGTCTCCGACCCCGAGGCCGACCACGTCCGACCCGACGGCCACGACCTCGCCGCAGGCCTCGACACCCGGCGTGAACGGCAGCTCCGGCCGCACCTGGTACTCGCCGCGACAGAGCAGCACGTCCGGGAAGTTCGCGGGCGCCGCCAGCACCCGGACCCGGAGCTGGCGCGGGCCGACGTCCGGGGGTGCCACCTCCGCGATGTGCAGCGCCGCCGACGGCTCGCCCACCGCGGCCACCTGCCAGGCCCTCACGGCCGTACTCCCGCGTCGAGCTTGGCCTGCAGCCGACCCATGCCGGCCAGCCACGCGTCGGGGTGGGTGGCTCGAGCCTGGTAGTACCCCGCCACCTCGGGATGCGGCAGCACGAAGAAGTCGTCGCCCTCCATGGCCTGCCACACCACGTCGGCGACCTCCTCCGGCTCGAGCGCCCGGTCGCGGCTGAGCAGCTCCTTCAGGGGCCCCGCGTCGTCGAGCATCCGCGTCCGGACGCCTTGGGGGCAGATGGCCTGGACGACGATGCCGCGGTGCCCGTAGGTCGCCCGCAGCCACTCGGCGAAGGCCACGGCACCGTGCTTCGACACCGAGTAGGGCGCGCTGCCGAGCATGGTCAGGAGGCCGGCGGCGGACGCCGTGACGACGAACCGGCCTGATTGGCTCTCGAGCCACCCCGGGACCAGGAGCCGGGCGGCGCGCACGTGGGCCATCACGTTGACCTCGAGGGCGGTGGCCCAGGCGGCGTCGGGAGTGTCGAGGCCCCGGCCGACGTCGGTGCCGGCGTTGGCGAAGTAGACGTCCACCCGGCCCAGCTCGGCCATGGCGGTCTCGACGAGGCGGGTCACCCCGGACTCGGACGCGCAGTCGCCCACGACCGCCACCGCTCCCAGCCCGGTCGCGACCCCCTCGACGGCCGGGTCGAGGTCGGCGAGCACCAGGCGGAACCCCTCGGCCGCCAGCCGGCTCGCGATGGCGCGGCCGATCCCGCCGGCCGCACCGGTCACGACGGCGGTCGAGCCCGACGCATACACCTCAGACGCCGCCCGTCATGGTGAGCCCGCCGTCCAGGACGAGCGTCTGCCCGGTGACCCAGGAGGCGTCGGCGGACAGGAGGTAGGCGACGGCGCCGGCCACGTCGGCCGGCTCGCCGAGGCGCTTGAGCGGGTAGGTCGCGGAGACCTGCTCCTCGCGGCCCTCGTAGAGGGCGGTGGCGAAGGCGGTCTTGACGACGGCCGGAGCCACGGCGTTGACCCGGATCGTCGGGCCGAGCTCGACGGCCAGCTCCTCGGTGAGGTGGATGAGCATCGCCTTGCTCGCGCCGTAGAACGCGATGCCGGGGGCGGGCTTGAGACCGGCGATGGAGGCGACGTTGACCACCGCGCCGCCGTGCTCGCCCAGCCACGCCGCGTACGCCTGCTGGGTCCAGGACAGGGCTGCGATGCAGTTGACCTCGACGATCTTGCGGGCCGCCGCGAGGTCGAGCTGCATGAGCGGTCCGTATGCGGGGTTGATGCCGGTGTTGTTGACGAGCAGGTCGAGGCTCCCGAACGTCTCCACGACCCGGGCCACGGTGTCCCGCTGGTGGTCGAGGTCGTCGGCCTTGCCGGCGACGGCCATCGCGTGTGCGGGTCCGCCGAGCTGCTCGACGGCCGCGTCCAGGGCCTCCTGGCGCCGCGCGGTGACGCAGACCCGGGCGCCCTCCGCGACCAGCCGCTGCGCGATGCCGAGGCCGATGCCTCGGCTCGCCCCGGTGACCAGGGCCACCGACCCGTCGAACCGTCCCATCCGGGCCTCCTTCGTGAGCACCTCAGGTAAGCGCTTGCTTACCTTGACTTACCCGAACCGCCGCGTCAACCGCGTGCGTGCCGTCCCCGAGGCCGTCCGCCGGGCAGCCGCCGTAGGAGCTGCGCGAGCAGGTCCCCGACCTCCGGGACTCGCATGAGCAGGGTGAGCCCGAAGTAGACGAGGGCGAACACCACGCCCCCGACGGCGAGCTCGACGAAGGCCGACCACCGGCTCGTCGGCCCGTCGCGCAGCGGCGTCGTGGCGAGGTAGGCCAGCACCGAGGCGGCCAGGCACGCGGCGATCATCCGCACCCAGCTGAACCCCACCTCGCCGAGCCCGATCCTCCCGACCCGCCGCCGGACGAACCACATCCCGAAGGCGGCGCTGCAGACGTTGCTGAGGACGAGGCCGATCGACACCACCGCCACGGTGATCTCCGGCCGGAAGGTGAGAGCGAGCAGCGCGACCCCCGACGCCACGACGGTCAGCACGACCTGCTCGAAGAAGACCATCCGGCCGTCGTCGTGGGCGTAGAAGAACCGCTGGTTCAGCACGTCGATCCCGAACGGGACGATGCCCGGAGCCATGACGGCGAGGACCAGGGCCATCGCGGGAAGCTCGCGAGGGTCGCGGGAGGAGAAGAGCAGGGTCACGACGGGGAGCGCGAAGACGACGAGGGCGAACGTCGCGGGGATGGTGAGGACGGTGGGAAAGACGAGCCCGCGGCGGTACTCGGTGCGCAGCAGGTCCACGTCATGGTCCTGGGCCGCCCGGGAGAGCCGCGGGTAGATCGCCGTGATGATCGAGAGGGTCACGAACCCGTGCGGGACCATGAAGATGAAGAAGGCCGAGGCGTAGACCGAGATGCCGGCGACGAAGTCGGTGCTCGGCTGCTTGGACGCGTGCCAGATGACCTGCGAGGCGACGAGGTAGCTCAGCTGCGACACCAGCAGCGCGATGAACGCCCAGCCCGCGACCTTGGACGTCGTGCGGAGACCGACCCCGCGGATCCCGAACCGGGGCTGCCACCGGAACCCGGTGCGCCACAGGGCGATGACGAGCACCATCGCCTGGGCGACGATGCTGAGCGTCGCACTCCCGGCGAACAGCCACACCATCGGCGCGGTCCACTCGCCGGGGCTGGCGTGCCCGTCGTACAGCGCCATGAACGACAGCAGCCCGGCGATCGCGAAGACGTTGGCGACGGCCGGAGCCCACGCGAACGCGGCGAACTGGCTCCGCGCGTTGAGCACCTGCCCCAGTACGGCGTAGAGGCCGTAGAAGAAGATCTGCGGCATCGTCAGGACGGCGAAGAAGGTGGCCAGGGCCCGGTCGTCGGGGGCCAGGTTGCCGGCGTAGAGGAACACGAACCAGCCCGCCGCGGCCGTGCACAGGGCGGTCACGACGAGCATGCCCGCGGTGGAGAGCGTGATGATCCGGTCGGTGTACTCACGGCCCCCGTCCGGCAGCCGCATGGCCTTGACGATCTGCGGGACGAGGACCGAGTTGAGCACCCCGCCGGCGATGAGCATGTAGATGACGTTCGGCAGGTTGTTCGCGGTCTGGAAGGCGTTGCCGACCAGGCCCTGGCCGATCGCGAGGACGATGAGCGACTGCCGCACTACGCCGAGGAGGCGCGAGGCCATCGTCCCGGCGGCCAGCGTCAGGCTGGACCGGGTGAGGCTCGGCGTGGAGGTGGTCATCGGGTCGATTGTCCCCGGGTGGCACCGAGCGCGGCGATCGCCGCGGCGGTGGCGCGCCGCCGGGACCGGTCGACCCGGGCCTCGACCACCCGCATACCCCGGGCTTGGTCGGCCAGGAGCGGTACGCAGGGCGGCCACCGTGTCGACCCGTCGGTATGCGGTCCCGGTCGCCGCGCACAGGGCCTCCAGGTCGACCCGGTGCGGCGTGCCGAAGACCCGCTCGAAGGCGGCGCCGTAGGGGTCGGCGCCCTGCTCGAGGGTCGCGAAGATCGAGCCGCCGTCGTCGTTGACGACGACGAGGGTGAGGTCGGGACGGGGCTCGTCCGGGCCGATGACCAGGCCGTTCGCGTCGTGGAGGAAGGTCACGTCCCCGAGCAGCGCGACGGTGCGGGAGGCCTCCTGGCGGCCGAGGGCGATCCCGACGGCGGTCGAGACCGTGCCGTCGATGCCGGCCAGGCCCCGGTTCCCCACGACGAAGCGGTGTTCGTGCGGGGGATAGGGAGTGGTCATGAGGTCGAGGTCGCGGATCGGGTTGGAGGAGCCGGCCACGAGGGTGGCGTAGGGCCCGACCGTCGCGGCGACCTCGCGCGCGACGTGGAGGGCGTCGAGCTCGGTCAGGTCGTCGACGAGCGCGTCGAGCCGGGCCGAGAGGTTGCGGTCGGCGGCCCGCCACTCCTCGAGCCAGGCGGTGTCGTCCGGCGTGGGGCCGGCGTCGTCGACGGTGGGGAGGTCGCCGAGGTGGCGCGCGACCCGGCCCGGGTCGGTGACCACACCGCCGGGTCCGGGCGCGGCGAGGACCTCGACGTCCTGGCGGGAGATGAGCCGGGTGACCGGACGGGAGAGGGTCGGGTGGCCGAGGACCACGACCCGCTCGACCTCGTCGGCGAGCGAGCCGCCCAGGAGGAGGCGGTACGTCCGGATGGCGTTCGCGCCGACCCGCGCGCCGGAGGTCGGCTCGGCCAGCAGCGGCCACCCCGCCCGCTCCGCGAGGATCCGCGCCGCCGAGCCTGCGTCGTCCCCCGCGACGACGACCGTCCGCATCCCGCGCCGGAGCACCTCGACCCCCGCCCCCCGCCGCTGACCTCTCCCCGCGATTTCCTGCGCACGTGGTGAGTTATCCGGGCCGATATCCGAAATGTCCGCTAACTCGCCACCACGTGGTGAGAAGTCGGCGGTGGCGGTGGCGGTGTCGGAGAAGTCGGCGGGCCACCAGGGCTCGGACGGCGGCAGCAGGGGTTCCTCGAGCTGGACGTTGAGGTGGGTCGGGCCGCGGCGGCGACAGGCGACCGCGGCCGCCGCGTCGAGCTCCTCCGACGAGGCGTCGACGGCGAGGTCGAAGCACGGCGCGAACACCCCGAAGATGCCGTCCTGGCGGGTCGTCTGGTTGGCGCCGCTGCCGCGCATGGTCGCGGGCCGGTCCGCGGCGAGGACCACAAGGGGGCGACCCGAGTGGGCGGCCTCCATGACCGCCGGCAGCAGGTTTCCCACGGCGGTACCCGACGTCGTCACGACCACCACGGGCGTCCGCGACCCGGTCGCCAGCCCGAGGGCGAGGAAGCCCGCGGACCGCTCGTCGAGGCGTACGTGCAGCCGCAGGTCACCGGCGGCGTCCGCCGCATACAGGGCGAGCGCCACACCGGCAGATCGCGAACCGGGGGCCAGGACGACGTCACGTACCCCGCCGGCCACGAGGGCCTGGAGGAGATGCGCCGCACGCCCGGAGGACGTCACCGCGACCTCACCGCACCATCACCAGGCCGAGTATGCCGGTCGCGTTTGCGTCGATAGCGTGAGCGCGTGACCACGCCGCCCGCCGCGACCACCGAGACCTCCGACCGGGACTGGTGGCGGCAGGCCGTCGTCTACCAGATCTACCCGCGCAGCTTCGCCGACGCGAACGGCGACGGTATCGGCGACCTTCGCGGCATCATCGATCACGCCGGCCACCTGGTGCGGCTCGGCGTCGACGCCGTCTGGCTCAGCCCGTTCTACCCGTCGGCGCTCGCCGACGGCGGCTACGACGTCGACGACTACCGGGCGGTCGCCCCGGAGCTCGGGACCCTGGGCGACTTCGACGAGCTGGTGTCCGTCCTTCACGGCGCGGGGATCAAGCTGATCGTCGACATCGTCCCCAACCACACGTCGAACCGGCACGCCTGGTTCCGTGAGGCGCTCGCGTCGCCGCCCGGGTCAGCCGCGCGGAACCGCTACGTGATCCGGCGCGGCAACGGTCCCGACGGCAGCGAGCCGCCGACCGACTGGCGGTCGTTCTTCGGCGGTCCCGCGTGGGAGCCGATCGGCGACGGCGACTGGTACCTGCACCTCTTCGCCCCGGAGCAGCCGGATCTCAACTGGGCCAACCCGGAGGTCCGCGCCGACTTCCTCACCACGTTGCGGTTCTGGTCGGACCGCGGCGTCGACGGCTTCCGGATCGACGTCGCACACCTCCTCGTCAAGGACGCGTCCGTGATCGAGGGGGTGGCCGCCGACCTGCCCACGCAGGAGCGGATCCAGGCTGGCTTCCCGGACGGCGAGCACCCGTTCGAGGGCCGGGACGAGGTCCACGAGATCTACCGGACCTGGCGGGCGGTGTTCGACGAGTACGACCCGCCGCGGATGGCCGTGGCCGAGGCCTGGGTCGCCGCCCACCGCCGCGTCGCCTTCGCGCGGCCGGAGGGGCTCGGCCAGGCGTTCAACTTCGACCTGCTCCTCACGCCGTGGGACGCGGCCGCGTTCACCAAGGTCATCACCGAGAACCTGGCCCTCGCCGCCGAGGCCGGTGCGTCCACGACGTGGGTGTTCTCCAACCACGACATGGTCCGCCACGTCTCGCGCTACGCCGTTCCCAACGGCACCGACCTCGTGGCCTGGCTCCGCGCGGGCGGCCACGACCCCGAACCCGACCTCGAGCGGGGCCTGCGCCGGGCCCGGGCGGCCACCCTCCTCGCGCTGGCGCTCCCCGGCTCGACCTACGTCTACCAGGGCGAGGAGCTGGGGCTGCCCGAAGTGACCGACCTGCCGCCGGAGGTGCTCCAGGACCCGACGTACTTCCGTACCGAGGGCGCCGAGAAGGGCCGCGACGGGTGCCGGGTTCCGCTGCCGTGGACCGAGACGGGGCCGTCGTTCGGCTTCGGCCCGGGCCCGGCGTCCCACCTGCCGCAGCCCGAGTGGTTCGGCGCCTACGCCGTGGAGCGGGAGCTCGACGAGCCCGCCTCGACGCTGCACTTCTACATCGACGCGCTCGCCGCTCGGCGCCGGCTCCAGGCCGCCGAGGAGCTGTCCTGGATCAGCTCGGAGCCCGAGGTCGTCGCGTTCGAGCGACCCGGCGGCTGGGTGTCCGTGACCAACTTCGGCGAGCACCCGGTCCCGATGCCGCAGGGCCGCGTCGTCATCGCCAGCCGCGCCGTCGACGACCTCGAGCTCCCGGCCGAGACCACCGTCTGGCTGCAGACGACAGGGATAGCGTGATGGACCTCCGGATCTTCACCGAGCCTCAGCAGGGTGCCGGCTACGACGACCAGCTCGCGGCCGCGCGGCGCACCGAGGAGTGCGGCTTCTCGGCGTTCTTCCGCTCCGACCACTACCTGGCGATGGGCGGCGACGGCCTTCCGGGGCCGACCGACTCATGGGTGACGCTGGCCGGGCTGGCTCGGGAGACCTCGACGGTCAGGCTGGGGACGTTGGTCACCTCGGCGACGTTCCGGCATCCCGGGCCACTCGCGATCAGCGTCGCGCAGGTCGACGTCATGAGCGGGGGTCGTGTCGAGCTGGGGCTGGGAGCAGGGTGGTTCGAGGCGGAGCACGCCGCATACGGGCTGCCCTTCCCCGACACCACGGAGCGGTTCGACCGGTTCGAGGAGCAGCTGGCGGTCATCACCGGGCTGTGGCGGACGCCGCTGGGGGAGCGGTTCTCCTTCGCCGGTGAGCACTACACCGTCACCGACTCGCCGGCGCTGCCCAAGCCGATAGCGCCGGACGGCCCGCCGATCATCGTCGGCGGCCACGGCAAGCGACGGACGCCGCGGCTCGCCGCCCGGTATGCGGCGGAGTTCAACGTCGGGTTCTCCCCCGCGGACGTCGTCGGAGCGCAGTTCGTGCGGGCGCAGGAGGCCTGTGACACGGTCGGGCGCGCGCCCGACACGCTGGCCTACTCCGCTGCGCTCACCGTCTGTTGCGGTCGCGACAAGGCCGAGGTCCGCCGCCGGGCCGACGCGATCGGTCGCGACGTCGACGACCTGCGGGTGAGCGGGATCGTCGGCACGCCGGCCGAGTGCGTCGAGACGATCGGCCGGTATGCGTCGGTCGGCACCGAGCGGCTCTACCTCCAGGTCCTGGACCTGGCCGACCTCGACCACCTCGACCTCATCGCCGCCGAGGTCATGCCCCAGGTCTGACGCGCGCAGCTCCGCCCCTCCGCCCGCCCCCTCCAGCCGAGAGGCCACCTTCGGCCGCTTACGCGCCCTTCAGAGCGGCCGAAGTTGGCCTCTCGGCGGCAGGAAATCAGGTCGCGGTGAGGGCGTCCCGCATCGGGAGGAACTTGGCCTCGGCCTCGGCCGCCTCGGCCTCCGGGTCGGAACCCGCCACGATGCCGCACCCGGCGAACAGCCGCATGGCGCTCGGGTCGGCGTCGTCGAAGCGGCCGCAGCGCAGGGCGATCCCCCACTCGCCGTCACCGGAGGCGTCCATCCACCCCACCGGCCCGGCGTACCGGCCGCGGTCCATCCCCTCGAGCTCCGCGATGAGCGGCACCGCCACGTCGGCCGGGGTCCCGCCCACCGCTGCCGTCGGGTGCAGCGAGGCGGCGAGGGCCAGCGACGTCGCGTCGTTGGCGGCGACCCCGGCCACGTCGGTGGCGAGGTGCATGACGTTGCTCAGGTGCAGGACGAACGGGGTCTCCGGCACGTTCATCGAGGAGCAGTGCGGAGTGAGCGACTCGGCGACCGACCGGACCGCGTACTCGTGCTCCTCGAGGTCCTTGCTGGACCTCGCGAGCGAGGCCGCCAGGGCCAGGTCGCGGGCGTCGTCGCCGGTACGCCGGATGGTGCCGGCGAGCACGCGCGACAGGACCAGGCCCTGGTCGCGCCGGACCAGCAGCTCCGGCGTGGCGCCGATGAGCCCGCCGACGGCGAACGTCCAGGTCCGCCCGTAGCGCTCGCCCAGCTGGGCCAGGAGCCATCGGGCGTCGATCGGAGCGGTGGCCCGCACTCGCAGGTCGCGCGCGAGGACAACTTTGTCGAGGTCGCCGCGGTTGATGCGCTCCACGGCGCGGCTCACCGACCGCTTCCAGTCCTCCGCTGTCAGCGCGCCCGTGGAGAACTCGACACCGACGGGCGCCTCCGTCGGTTCGGTCGGCGCGAGCGACGGGATGGGCGGCAGGTGGGCATCATGACCGATCGTCGTCACCCACCAGCGGTCGCCCCGCCGGCCGACGACGACCTCCGGGACCACCATCACGCCCCGTTCGGCGGAGTCGTCCGCGAAGGGCAGCGACCCGAAGACGACTGGGCCAGAACCGGGTTGGCGAACCTCGTCCCGCACTACCGCGTGGGCTACGACGTCCCGCCACCACTGGTCGGCGAGGGCGAACCGGTCGGTGCCCGACACCTCGAACGACGCCGCGCGGCCCCATCCGACCAGCCCCTCGCGGTGCCGCACCCAGGACACGAGCTCCTCGGGGGCGGTACGCGGCAGCAGCGCGAGCAGCCCCCCGGGGTCGGCGATCGCGTGCGTGCGGACCACCAGCGGTGACCCGCTGGGCGGCGGCGTCGGCGTGGCGGCGGTCCGGGGGTGGGTGGACATCGCGGCTCACTCTACGGCCGGGTACGGGGGTCCCCGCGACTCGGGCGCCGGGCGCCGCTGCGACACAATGGCGCCGTGAACCGCGCCACCCTCGACAAGGACCCGTCCGACGTCGCGCAGATGTTCGACGGGGTGGCGGCGCGCTACGACCTCACCAACGACGTCTTGTCCCTCGGCCAGGACCGGCTCTGGCGGCGGGCGACGATCGCGGCGCTGGCCTCCGCACCGGGCGACCGCGTCCTCGACATCGCCGCCGGCACGGGAACGAGCTCCGAAGCCCTCGCCGACGAGGGCGTCGACGTCGTGCCGGCCGACTTCTCGCTGGGCATGCTGCGGGTGGGTCGGCGTCGTCGTCCCGACATGCCCTTCACGGCCGCCGACGCGATGCACCTGCCGTTTGCGGACGCGTCCTTCGACGCCGTCACGATGTCCTTCGGCCTGCGCAACGTCGCCGACCCGACCACCGCCCTGCGCGAGTTCCGCCGCGTCACCAAGCCCGGCGGCCGACTGGTCGTCTGCGAGTTCAGCCGCCCGGTGAACGGACCGTTCCGCGAGGTCTACCTCCGCTACCTCATGGCGGCCCTTCCCCGGGTCGCTCGTCGGGTGTCGTCCAACCCGGAGTCGTACGTCTACCTCGCCGAGTCGATCCAGGCCTGGCCGTCCCAGCGCGAGCTGGCGGAGACCGTCCAGGGCGCCGGTTGGCACGACGTCGCGTGGCGCAACCTGACTGGCGGGATCGTCGCCCTCCACCGCGCCACCGCCTGAGCGGGTTTGGCCGGCCCCGGGCCGGGTTAGGTATGCCTGAGCAGACAAGGTTCTCCGAGCGGGCATAGAGTGCTGTGGAGTTCGTGAACATCTTCACAAGCACCTCGACGGACGGAATGATGGTCGCCATGGACGCAGCCGCGCGGTCGGCCGCTGAGACGGTCACCGGGCCCGTTGCGGGCACGGCCGACGTCATCGTCGTCGGGGCCGGACCGGCCGGCTCGTCGACCGCCGCCTACCTCGCCATGGCCGGGCTGGACGTCCTGCTCCTGGAGAAGACGAGCTTCCCCCGCGAGAAGGTCTGTGGCGACGGGCTGACCCCGCGGGCGGTTCGCGAGCTCATCACCCTCGGCATCCCGCACCCCGAGGACGACGGCTGGGTGCGGAACAAGGGGCTGCGGATCATCGGCGGCGGCCTGACGCTCGCGCTCGAGTGGCCGGAGACCTCGGAGTTCCCGCCCTACGGCTTGGTCCGCACCCGGATGGACTTCGACGACATCCTGGCGCGGCACGCGGTCAAGCACGGTGCCCGCCTTCTCGAGGCCACCAACGTCACCGGCCCGGTGCTCGACGCCACGGGCCGCATCGTCGGCGTCCAGGCGCGGGCGGTCGACCAGAACGGCCGCAGCGGCGGGCCGGTCCTCACCTACCGCGCCCCCCTCGTCGTGGCCGCCGACGGCAACTCCTCGCGGCTCTCCCTCTCGATGGGACGGCAGAAGCGCGACGACCGCCCGATGGGCGTCGCCGTCCGCACCTACTACACGTCGCCGAGGACGAACGACGACTATCTCGAGTCCTGGCTCGAGCTCTGGGTCGACGACCCGAAGAACCCCGGCGAGCGGGTGCTGCTGCCCGGCTACGGCTGGGTGTTCGGCGTGGGCGACGGCACCTCCAACCTCGGCCTGGGCATCCTCAACACCTCCAAGGCGTTCGGCAACGTCGACTACAAGGACGTCATGCGTCGCTGGGTCGCGACGATGCCGGAGGAGTGGACCTACAACGACGAGACGATGGTCGGCCCGATCCGTGGGGCCGCCCTCCCGATGGGGTTCAACCGCCAGCCGCACTACGCCGACGGACTGCTGCTCGTCGGTGACGCCGGCGGGATGGTCAACCCGTTCAACGGCGAGGGCATCGCCTACGCGATGGAGTCCGGCCGGCTGGCGGCGGAGGTCGTCGCGCAGGCCTTCGCGCGATCCGACGACGCCGGGCGTGAACGGGTCCTTTCGTCATACCCCCGAGTCATGAAGGATGCCCTCGGCGGCTACTACACCCTGGGCCGTTGGTTCGCCCGCGCCATCGGCAACCCCGAGGTGATGCGGCTCGCCACGAAGTACGGACTGCCCCGCACGACCCTCATGAGGTTCCTGCTCAAGATCATGGCCAACCTGCCCGAGCAGCACGGTGGGCGCGCCGACGACCGGATCATCCACGCCCTGTCCACCATGGCTCCGGACGCCTGATCGAGGCCGACCCTAGGATGGAAACGACCTGCTACGTGAGACCTGCGGGACGCCACCGCAGTGACCGTCCCGAGGACCACCGGAAGGGGTATGCGCGATGACCAACTCGTACATCCCGCTGCTGTTCCTCCTCGCCCTCGGCCTGGCGTTCGCGCTGCTCTCCGTGGGCACCAGCCTCGTGGTCGGCCCCAAGCGCTACAACCGCGCCAAGATGGAGGCCTACGAGTGCGGGATCCAGCCGACCCCGCACCCGGAGGGCGGCGGTCGCTTCCCGATCAAGTACTACCTCGTGGCGATGCTGTTCATCGTCTTCGACGTGGAGAGCCTGTTCCTCTATCCCTTCGCGGTGGCCTTCAACCAGCTCGGCCTGTTCGCGCTCGTCGAGATGGTCCTGTTCATCGTCACCGTGTTCGTCGCGTACTCCTACGTGTGGCAGCGCGGTGGGCTCGAGTGGGACTAGCCGCTAAACCTTCTAGCATCCGGTAACGAACGCGAGGCATACGACATGGGGATCGAAGAGAAGCTGCCGGCAGGCTTCCTGCTGTCGACGGTCGAGGGTCTGGCCGGCTACATGCGCAAGAGCTCCATGTGGCCCGCGACCTTCGGCCTGGCCTGCTGTGCCATCGAGATGATGGCCGTCGGCACCCCCGACTACGACATCGCGCGGTTCGGGATGGAGCGGTTCTCGGCGACCCCGCGGCAGGCCGACCTGATGATCGTCGCGGGTCGGGTCAGCCAGAAGATGGCTCCGGTCGTCCGCCAGGTCTACGACCAGATGCCCAACCCCAAGTGGGTCATCTCGATGGGCGTCTGCGCCAGCTCCGGCGGGATGTTCAACAACTACGCGATCGTCCAGGGCGTCGACCACATCATCCCGGTGGACATCTACCTCCCCGGCTGTCCGCCGCGACCCGAGATGCTCCTCAACGCGATCATCACGCTGCACAAGGAGATCCAGGCGATGCCGCTCGGGGTCAACCGCGACAAGGCCGCGCGCGCCGCGGAGGTGGCGGCGCTGAACGCCACTCCGACGCACGCGATGAAGGGCCTGCTGGCGTGAGCGACGCGACGACTCCGGGAGCCAAGGCCCCCGAGGGCGAGGGACAGCAGGGCGGCCAGCAGGCAACCGAGCAGTATGCGGCGAACCTGCCGGCCCCGCCCGGCACCACCCCCGACCCCGTCGTCATCGGCGAGCGGTTCGGCATGTTCGGCGCGTCCAACGGCCAGGACACGACGGGCTACGGCGGTCTGCGCAGCCCGATCCTCCTGCCCGGTGCGTCCCAACGGCCCTACGGCGGCTACTTCGACGACCTGGCCGACTCCCTCGAGCGCGCCCTGGTCGGGGGCTCCGCCTCCTACGCGGAGGCCGTCGACCGGGTGACCATCGACCGTGGGGAGATGACGGTCTTCGTCCGTCGCGAGCACCTGCTGGCCGTGGCGCGGGCCCTTCGTGACGACCCGGAGCTGCGATTCGAGCTGTGCCTCGGCGTCTCCGGCGTCCACTACCCGCACGAGACCGGGCACGAGCTGCACGCCGTCTACCACTTCCTGTCGATCACCAACGACTACAAGCGGATCCGCATCGAGGTCACCTGTCCCGACGCCGACCCCCACGTCCCGTCGATCGTGTCGGTCTACCCCGCGAACGACTGGCACGAGCGCGAGACGTGGGACATGTTCGGGATCCAGTTCGACGGCCACCCGGCCCTGACCCGGATCCTCATGCCGGACGACTGGCCTGGCCACCCGCAGCGCAAGGACTACCCGCTCGGCGGCATCCCCGTCGAGTACAAGGGCGCGACGATCCCGCCGCCCGACCAGCGCAGGAGCTACAACTAATGGCACCCCACAAAGGTCTGCGCTTCGCTCCGATCCTTTGCGAGGACCCCGCATGAGCACCACCCATCGCACCAGTGACCCGTACGCCACGTCGGGCGCCGACGAGTCGGCCGCCGAGGGGGCCTTCGTCCTCAACACCCAGGGCGGTGACTGGGACGACCTCATCGACGAGGCGACCGCGCTCCACGAGGAGCGCATCGTCGTCAACATGGGTCCGCAGCACCCGTCGACCCACGGCGTGCTCCGCCTCATCCTCGAGCTCGACGGCGAGACGGTGACCGAGACCCGCGCGGGGATCGGCTACCTGCACACCGGCATCGAGAAGAACATGGAGTTCCGCAACTGGACGCAGGGCGTGACGTTCTGCACCCGGATGGACTACCTCACGCCGATGATGCAGGAGACGGCCTACTGCCTCGCCGTCGAGAAGCTGCTCGGCATCACCGACCAGATCCCCGAGCGAGCCTCGACCATCCGCGTCCTGATGATGGAGCTGACCCGGATCAGCTCGCACCTCGTCGCCCTCGGCACCGGCGGCATGGAGATGGGCGCCACGACGGTCATGACGATCGGGTTCCGCGAGCGCGAGCGGGTCCTGCGGATCATCGAGATGATCACCGGCCTGCGGATGAACAACGCCTACATCCGTCCCGGCGGGGTCGCCCAGGACCTGCCCAAGGGCACCTACAACGACATCCGCGACATGATTCCCGAGGTCCGCCGCGGTCTCGGTGAGCTGGAGGCGCTCCTCAACGAGAACCCGATCCTCAAGGGCCGCACGGTCGGCGTCGGCTACCTCGACCTCACCGGCTGCATGGCCCTCGGGATGACCGGCCCGGTGCTCCGGTCGGCAGGGCTGCCCCACGACCTTCGCAAGGCACAGCCCTACTGCGGCTACGAGAACTACGACTTCGACGTCCCCACCCGCGACACCTGCGACGCCTACGGGCGGATCCGGGTCCGGATCGACGAGATGTACCAGTCGCTGCGGATCATCGAGCAGGCCACCGACCGGCTCCAGGCCGACGCCGACGACGCGCCGGTGATGGTGGCCGACAAGAAGATCGCGTGGCCGGCCCAGCTGGCGCAGGGAAGCGACGGACAGGGCAACAGCCTCGACCACATCAAGGCCATCATGGGCGAGTCGATGGAAGCCCTGATCCACCACTTCAAGCTGGTGACCGAGGGGTTCCGGGTCCCTCCGGGCCAGGCCTACGTCGCGGTGGAGAGCGCCAAGGGCGAGCTCGGCTGCCACGTCGTCTCCGACGGCGGCACCCGGCCCTACCGCGCGCATTTCCGGGACCCGTCGTTCAACAACCTCCAGGCCGTGGCGGCGATGTGCGAGGGCGGCCAGGTCGCCGACGTCATCGTCGCCGTAGCCTCCATCGACCCCGTCATGGGAGGTGTCGACCGCTGATGTCCGGCGACTTCGCGACCGCAGGCGCTCGGGCCTCCGGCCACTTCACGGTGAGCCAGGAGAGCAAGACGCCCTACCCCGACGACGTCCTCGCGCAGCTGCATGCCGACGCCGACGCCGTCATCGCGCGCTACCCGCAGGCGCGATCGGCCCTGCTGCCGCTGCTGCACCTCGTCCAGAGCATCGACGGGTTCGTGTCGGGGCGAGGCATCGCCTTCTGCGCGGAGAAGCTCGACCTCGAGACCGCCGAGGTCAGCGGGGTCGCGACGTTCTACACGCAGTACAAGCGGCACCCCAACGGCGAGTACACCGTCGGCGTCTGCACCAACACCCTCTGCGCGATCATGGGCGGCGACGCCATCTGGGACGCGGTCAGCGACCACCTCGGCGTCGGCCACGACGAGACGACGTCCGACGGCAAGATCACCCTCGAGCGCGTCGAGTGCAACGCCGCGTGCGACTACGCCCCCGTCGTCATGGCCAACTGGGAGTTCTTCGACAACCAGACCATCGAGTCGACCACGGAGCTCGTCGACGACCTGCGCGCCGGGAAGTCGGTGACGCCGACCCGCGGCGCCGACTCCGTGGCGACCTTCAAGGAGGTCTCGCGGGTGCTCGCCGGGTTCAACGACGGACGGGCCGGCGAGGGTGTCGGAGCCGGGGAGGCCTCCCTGATGGGCCTGCGCCTCGCCCACCGCCGCGGCTGGACCGCGCCGGGTGAGCAGGGTCGAGCCGACGGTGAGGTCGCACCGGACCCCGACGACGACGCCTCCGGACTGGCGCCCGGCCGGCACTCGTCCACCGACACCCCGGCCAACGACCCCGATGAGCACCCGGCCGACGGCACCTCGACGAAGGGTGGGACCGCGTGAGCGTCCAGCTGACCCCGATCCTCACGAAGTTCTGGGACGCACCCGAGTCCTGGACGATGGCTACCTACGAGGACAACGAGGGCTACCAGGCCCTCAAACGTGCCGTCGGGATGACGCAGGCCGACCTCGTCGACATGGCCAAGGACTCGGGCCTTCGTGGCCGCGGTGGTGCTGGCTTCCCCACCGGGCTCAAGTGGTCGTTCCTGCCCCCGCCGGACGGCGGCCCGCGCTACCTCGTGGTCAACGCCGACGAGTCCGAGCCGGGCACCTGCAAGGACATCCCGCTGATGATGGCGGCGCCTCACTTCCTCATCGAGGGCGTCGCCATCACGTCGTTCGCCATCGGCTGCAACCACGCCTTCATCTACCTGCGCGGCGAGGTCGTCCACGTCTACCGGCGACTGCTCCAGGCCGTCGAGGAGGCGTATGCGGCGGGCTACCTCGGCAAGAACATCCTCGGCACCGGGTTCGACCTCGAGGTCACCGTGCACGCGGGCGCCGGCGCCTACATCTGCGGCGAGGAGACGGCCCTGCTCGACTCGCTCGAGGGCCGTCGTGGCCAGCCGCGCCTGAAGCCGCCGTTCCCCGCCGTGGCGGGCCTCTACGCGCGACCCACGGTCGTCAACAACGTCGAGAGCATCGCGTCGATCCCGCCGATCCTGTTGCACGGCGCGGACTGGTTCAAGGGCATGGGCAGCGACAAGTCGACCGGCTTCGGGATCTTCAGCCTGTCCGGGCACGTCCGCCGGCCGGGCCAGTTCGAGGCGCCGCTGGGGATCACCCTGCGCGAGCTGCTCGACATGGCCGGCGGGATGCGCGACCCGCAGCACAAGCTGAAGTTCTGGACCCCGGGTGGCTCGTCGACGCCGTTGTTCACCGACGCCCACCTCGACGTGCCGCTCGACTTCGAGTCGGTGGCCGCGGCGGGGTCGATGCTCGGCACCCGGGCCCTGCAGATCTTCGACGACACGACCTGCGTCGTCCGCGCGGTGGAGCGCTGGACCGACTTCTACAAGCACGAGTCCTGCGGCAAGTGCACGCCGTGCCGCGAGGGCACCTGGTGGCTCGCGCAGATCCTCGAACGGCTCGAGCACGGGCAGGGCGACGAGGAGGACATCGAGAAGCTCGTCGACATCTGCGACAACATCCTCGGCCGGTCGTTCTGCGCCCTCGGTGACGGGGCGACCTCGCCGATCACCAGCAGCGTCCAGTACTTCCGCGACGAGTACCTCGAGCACCTTCGGCTCGGACGATGCCCGTTCGACCGGGATGCCTCGACGCTGTTCGCCACTGGCTCGAGCACTGGTTCGAGCAGTGGCTCGACCGAGGTGAAGGAGCCGGCGTCGGCATGACCACCACGATCGATCCGACCACCACGAGCCCCAGTGCGGGCGGCAACGCCGTGAGCACCGGCGGCGACGCCCGACGGCCCAAGGGCCCGGACGACATCACCGTCACCATCGACGGCATCGAGACCTGGGTGCCCAAGGGCACCCTGATCATCCGGGCCGCGGAGGAGGTCGGGATCCAGATCCCGCGGTTCTGCGACCACCCGCTCCTCGAACCGGTCGGTGCCTGCCGCCAGTGCCTCGTCGACGTCGCGACCCCGGGGCCTGACGGGACGATGCGGCCGATGCCGAAGCCTCAGGCCTCGTGCACGATCACCGTCTCCGAAGGCATGCAGATCAACACCCAGCTCACGTCGGCGGTGGCCGACAAGGCCCAGCAGGGCGTCATGGAGCTGCTGCTCATCAACCACCCCCTGGACTGCCCGGTCTGCGACAAGGGCGGCGAGTGCCCGCTGCAGAACCAGGCCATGAGCAACGGCCGCGGCACGTCCCGGTTCGAGGACGTCAAGCGGACCTACCCGAAGCCGATCAACATCTCCAGCCAGGTCCTGCTCGACCGCGAGCGGTGCGTGCTCTGCGCGCGCTGCACCCGGTTCTCCGACCAGATCGCCGGCGACCCCTTCATCGCCCTCGTCGAGCGCGGGGCGTTGCAGCAGGTCGGCATCTACGAGGACCAGCCGTTCGAGTCGTACTTCTCCGGCAACACCGTGCAGATCTGTCCGGTGGGCGCGTTGACCGGCGCGGCCTACCGGTTCCGGTCCCGGCCGTTCGACCTCATGTCCACGCCCGAGCGTCTGCGAGCACTGCGCCTCGGGCTGCTCGATCCGCACCGACCACCGCCGCGGCGTCGTGCTGCGACGGATGGCCTCGAACGACCCGGACGTCAACGAGGAGTGGAACTGCGACAAGGGCCGCTGGGCCTTCCAGTACGCCACGCTCGCCGACCGGCTCGAGCTCCCGCTCGTCCGCGACGCGGACGGTGAGCTGCGGGCCGCCGGCTGGCCGGAGGCGCTGGAGAAGGCGGCCGCCGGGCTCCGCAGGGCCAAGGGCGCCGGTGTGCTCGTCGGCGGCCGGGTCTCGGTGGAGGACGCCTACGCATACGGGAAGTTCGCCCGGATCGCGTTGCACACCAACGATATCGACTTCCGCGCGCGTCCCCACTCGGTCGAGGAGGCGGACTTCCTCGCGAAGCACGTCGTGGCCACCGGGCCCGACGGGGGCGCCGTGACCTACGCCGACCTCGAGGACGCCAAGGCGGTCCTGCTGGTCGGCTTCGAGCCCGAGGACGAGTCACCCATCGTCTTCCTGAGGCTGCGCAAGGGCGTCCGGCGCGCCCGGACGCAGGTGTATGCGGTCGCCCCCTTCGCCTCTCGTGGTCTCGACAAGCTCTCGGGCCGGCTCCTGCCGACGCGTCCCGGCGGCGAGACGGCCGTGCTGCGCGACCTGGGCGGCTCGAAGGCCGGCCGGTCGGCGCTCGAGGCACTCGGGTCCGGCGGTGTGGTCCTGGTCGGGGAGCGCCTCGCCACGGTGCCCGGCGCCCTGACCGCGGCCGCCGCACTGGCGGAGAGCACCGGCGCCAAGCTGGCGTGGGTCCCGCGTCGTGCCGGTGAACGCGGAGCGCTGGAGGCGGGGGCGCTCGGCGCCCTGCTTCCGGGCGGACGTCCGGCCGCCAGTCCCCGGGCCCGGACCGAGGTGGCCGAGGTCTGGGACGTCGTCGGGCTGCCCGACACCGCCGCTCGCGACGGCGACGGGATCATCGAGGCGGCGTGCTCCGGTGAGATCGACGCCCTCGTCATCGGTGGCGTCGACCCGGCCGACCTCAGCCACCCGGGGGTCGAGGAGGCCCTGGCCAAGACCTTCGTCGTCTCGCTCGAGGTGCGCGACTCCGCGGTCACCGCGGTCGCCGACGTCGTCCTCCCCGTGGCGCCGCACGCCGAGAAGGAGGGCGCGTTCGTCAACTGGGAGGGCCGGGTCCGGCCGTTCCAGGACGCCCTGGAGACCAACGCGATGAGCGACCACCGGGTGCTCGACATGCTGGCCGCCGAGCTCGGCTACTTCCTCGAGACGCGCACGCAGGAACAGGTGCACGATCAGTTCAGCGCTCTCGGACCCTGGACCGGCGACCGCGGTCTCGGCGACGGTGCCGCCGCCTCGCCGGACGCCCCCGCTCCGGAGTCGGCCGGCCGGTTCGTCCTCGCGACCTGGCCGACCCTGCTCGACGCGGGTCGGCTCCAGGACGGCGAGCCGTTCCTCGCCGGCACCGCACCGCGCGCTGTCGCCCGGCTCTCCCTCAGCGACGCCGAGCGACTCGGCGTCGTCGACGGCGACCAGGTCACGGTGTCGAGTGCCTCGGGGTCGGTGACCGTGCCGGCGCTGGTGACCGACCGGATGGTCGACGGGGTCGTCTGGCTGCCGACCAACTCGGTCGGCTGCGCGGTCCGCACCGAGCTGCGTGACGGGGCCGGGGCGATGGTCGACGTGACCCGGAGCGTCGAGCCGGGACCGGAGCCGCAGGCCGTGACCTCCTCCCCGTCGGCGGCCACCTCGGTGGCGAACCGGGCGTCCATCGCGCGCAACGTGCCGGGCGATGGTGGATTCGACGAAGGACTGCCGCAATGACGACCGTGTTGACCGTCCTGCCCCAGCTGGCCGTCCCGGCTCTGGACAACCCGAAGGCCGACTTCACCGACACGCCCGTGGTGGCTGTCCCTGATCAAGGCCGTCCTGATCTTCGTCTACCTGCTCATCAGCACGCTGCTGGTGATCTGGTTCGAGCGACGCGTGATCGGTCGCATGCAGCAGCGTCCCGGGCCCAACCGCACCGGCCCCTTCGGCCTGCTGCAGACCCTGGCCGACGGCATGAAGTCGATGCTCAAGGAGGACGTCACCCCGGCCGCGGCCGACAAGGTGATCTTCACGCTGGCCCCGCTCCTCGCGGCCACGATGGCCTTCGTGTCGTTCGCGATCATCCCGATGGGCGACAAGGCCTCGATGTTCGGGCACATGACCCCGCTGCAGCTCACCGACTTCCCCGTCGCCGTGCTGCTGGTGCTCGCGGTCGCCTCCGTCGGGGTCTACGGCATCATCCTGGCCGGCTGGTCGTCCGGCTCGACCTACCCGCTCCTGGGCGGGCTCCGGTCGACGGCGCAGGTGATCTCCTATGAGATCGCCATGGGCCTCGCCCTGGTGGCCGTCTTCATCTACAGCGGCTCGATGTCGACCTCGCAGATCGTGTTCGGACAGGCGTCGCTCTGGTACATCGCGCCGGGCCTGTTCTCGTTCGCCGTCTACGTCGTGACCATGGTCGGGGAGACCAACCGGCTGCCGTTCGACCTGGCCGAGGGCGAGGGCGAGCTGACCGGTGGGTTCCACACGGAGTACGGCTCGATGCGCTTCGCGATGTTCTTCCTCGCCGAGTACATCAACATGTTCACCGTCTCGGCGCTCGCCACGACGATGTTCCTGGGCGGCTGGCAGGCCCCGCCGCTGGTCTCGCTCATCAACGACAACATGTTCAGCGGCGGCTGGTGGGGCATCCTCTGGTTCACCGCCAAGCTCTGGATGTTCATGTTCGTCTTCGTGTGGCTGCGCGGGTCGCTGCCCCGTACGCGCTACGACCAGTTCATGCGCTTCGGGTGGAAGTTCCTCATCCCGGTGACGCTGCTCTGGGTCGTCCTCGTGGCCTTCATCCGCGGCGCCCAGAACGGCTGGTTCGGCGACAACGTGGTGACCATCGCCGGACGCAACTTCCCGGTGCCCATCCTCATCGCCATCGCGCTCATCGCGATCGTGGCGCTCGGTGGGTCGTGGCTCTACGACACGCGTCGCGCCGACAAGGAGGACGCGGAGTCCGCGGCCGGACCACCGAAGGTCGTCGACCCCTTCGCGGGTGGATACCCTGTTCCGCCCCTACCGGGGCAGACGCTCAAGGAGCCGCCGCGACGACCCGTCGCCGTCGGCGCGCCGACCGGCGGCCCGTCAGGGGCCGAACCGCATACGGAGGAGGACGGCCGTGGCTGACCGCCCGACCGGCTCGGAAGAGCCCCGCTCGACGGAGTCCGGTGAAGCCGTCTCGACCCCCGCCAAGCGGGTCCCGCCGCGCGCCCCGGCCCGACCGTCCGCGGCCGACCGGCGCGCCGAGGAGGAGCCGGGCTTCGTCCAGAGCCTCTTCGCACCGGTCGCCGGGTTCGGCGTCACCTTCGGGACGATGTTCCGCAAGGTCCTCACCGAGGAGTACCCCGAGGAGAAGCGCCCCACCGAGGCGCGGTTCCACGGTCGCCACCAGCTGAACCGGCACCCGGACGGGCTGGAGAAGTGCGTCGGCTGCGAGCTCTGCGCCTGGGCCTGCCCGGCCGACGCGATCCTCGTCGAGGGTGCCTCCAACGACGACAGCGAGGGTGGCACCGGCCGGTTCTCGCCCGGCGAGCGCTACGGCCGCGTCTACCAGATCAACTACCTGCGCTGCATCTTCTGCGGCCTCTGCATCGAGGCGTGCCCCACCCGGGCCCTGACGATGACCAACTTCTACGAGCTGGCCGACAACAACCGCGCCGACCTCATCTTCACCAAGGAGCAGCTGCTCGCCCCGATCCAGGAGGGCATGCTCCCCGCCCCGCACCCCATGGTCGACGGGATGGAGGAGCGCGACTACTACCAGGGCAAGGTCACCCGGGCGACCGGCGAGCAGGAGGAGTGGGTCCGCTCGCACCGGCGTCAGAACGAGGACCTCACCGGGACGGCCGGCGACGCCACCGACGACGCCGTCGGCGTGGGCAACACCGGCACCCGGGGCGCCTCGCCGACCGAGGACGCCGGGGGCGTCGTCCAGACGGGCGCGGTGAGCGCACCGTCCGCGTGGATCGGAGAGTCGCGATGACCTCGACCGGCGAAGCGGTCATCTTCTGGATCCTCGGGCCGCTCATGGTCGTCGCCGCGCTGGGTCTGCTGTTCGCCCGCAAGGCGGTGCACGCGGCGCTCTGCGTCGCGTTCGTCATGGTCAACCTCGGCGTGCTCTACATCGTCCAGCAGGCCGACTTCCTCGGCATCGTCCAGATCTTCGTCTACACCGGCGCCGTGATGATGTTCTTCCTCTTCGTCCTCATGCTGGTCGGCGTCGACTCGTCCGACTCGCTCATCGAGACGATCCGCGGGCAGAAGGCGGCGGCCTTCGTGCTCTGCCTCGGGCTGGCGCTGGTGATGTTCTTCGCGCTGGGCTCGATCACGCTGCCCGTGCCCAAGTTCCTCGACGCGGTGAATGCGGACCCGGGCAACGTCAGCGGGGTGGCCGAGCTGATCTTCGGCAAGTACGTCTGGGTCTTCGAGCTGACCTCCGCCCTGCTCATCACCGCCGCGGTGGGGGCGATGGTCCTGGCCCACCGCCAGCGGATCGGCGAGAAGCGTTCACAGAAGGACTGGTCGCAGCGGCGCATCCGCGAGAACGAGTTCGTCGCCGGCCTGCCGGTGCCCGGCGTGTATGCGCGCCACAACGCCGTCGACACCCCGGCACTGCTCCCGGACGGCACCCCGACCCCGCTGTCGGTGTCGCGGGTCCTGCAGTCACGCGACCAGATCGGCACGCCGGTCACCTACCACGCGGCGGAACAGGCCATCGAGAACGAGATCGAGGAGGGGTCGCAGCGATGAACCTCGTCCACTACATCTACCTCTCGACGATCCTCTTCACCATCGGTGCCGCCGCCGTGCTGTTGCGGCGTAACGCGATCATCGTGTTCATGGGCGTCGAGCTGATGCTCAACGCGACGAACCTCGCGTTCGTGACCTTCGCCCGGATCTACGGAACCCTCGACGGGCAGGTCATCGCGCTCTTCGTCATGGTCGTCGCGGCCGCCGAGGTCGTCGTGGGCCTGGCCATCATCATGGCCATCTTCCGCTCCCGCCGGTCGGCCTCGGTCGACAACGCCAACCTCCTGAAGCTCTAAGAGGAGCCACCTGTGCTGACCCTCGCGACCGCTGATGGAGCGGCTGCCGCCGCGACCGGCATCACCGCATACGCCTGGCTGCTCGTCGTGTTCCCGGCGTTCGGTGCCCTGCTCCTGCTCGTCGGCGGCAAGCGCACCGACCGGTTCGGCCCGATCCTCGCCGTCTGCCTGTCCTGGGCGTCCTTCCTCCTCGGCTTCGTCATCATCGTCGCGATGGTCGGCCGCGACATCGCCGACCGCGCCATGCACCTGCAGCTCTACGACTGGCTGCCGGCCGGCCAGTTCCAGCTGTCCGCGGGGATGCTCATCGACCCGCTGTCGATGACCTTCGTCATGCTCATCACCTTCGTCGGGTCGCTCATCCACGTGTACTCGCTGGGCTACATGGCGCACGACCCCGACAAGCGGCGGTTCTTCGCCTACCTCAACCTGTTCATCGCGGCGATGCTCGTGCTCGTCCTCGCCGACTCGTACCTCGGCCTCTACGTCGGCTGGGAGGGCGTCGGTCTGGCCTCGTACCTGCTCATCGGGTTCTGGAACTACAACCCGGCGTTCGCGACCGCGGCCAACAAGGCGTTCGTGGCCAACCGGGTCGGCGACCTCGGACTCTCCGTCGCGATCATGATCATGTTCTGGCAGTTCGGGAAGGTCGACTTCGCGTCGGTCAACGCGGGCGTCGGTGCGGCCAGCCAGGGCGCGGTCACCGCCATGGGCCTGTTCCTGCTGCTCGGTGCCTGCGGGAAGTCCGCGCAGTTCCCGCTGCAGAGCTGGCTGGGCGACGCCATGGCCGGCCCGACACCCGTCTCCGCGCTGATCCACGCGGCGACGATGGTCACCGCCGGCGTCTACCTCGTCGTCCGCAGCAACGTCATCTACGACGCGACGCCGACCGCCCAGGTCGCCGTCGCGCTCGTCGGTGCCATCACGCTGCTGTTCGGGGCGATCGTCGGCTGCGCCAAGGACGACATGAAGAAGGCGCTCGCGGCGTCGACGATGAGCCAGATCGGCTACATGATGCTGGCCGCCGGCCTCGGTCCGGTCGGCTACGCCTTCGCCATCTTCCACCTGCTCACGCACGGCTTCTTCAAGGCCGGGATGTTCCTCGGCGCCGGGTCGGTCATGCACGCGATGAACGACCAGGTCGACATGAGACGGTTCGGCGCCCTCTGGTCGGTCATCCGCATCACGGCGATCACCTTCGGCCTGGGCTACCTCGCGATCATCGGCTTCCCGTTCCTGGACGGGTTCTGGAGCAAGGACAAGATCATCGAGGCGGCGTTCACCGGGGAGGGCTGGCACCCGTGGGTGTTCGGCGGGTCGGCCCTCATCGGCGCCGCGATCACCGCCTTCTACATGTCCCGCCTCTACTTCATGACCTTCCTCGGTAAGAAGCGGTGGACCGAGGACGTCCACCCGCACGAGTCACCACTGAGCATGACCATCCCGATGATGGTGCTCGCCGTCGGCTCGGCCTTCCTCGGTCTCATCCTCGGGCCGACGAACTTCATCGCCAACTGGCTCAACCCGGTCTTCGGCATCGAGGAGGCGCCGGAAGAGCATCCCGTCCTCGCCCCCCTCGTCATCACCACCGTGACGCTGCTCCTGGTGGCCGCCGGCGCGGCTCTGGCCTGGGTGCGCTACGTGCGCGACGAGGTTCCCCGCACCGCTCCGGCCGGCAGCATCGCCACGCAGGCCGCGCGCAACGACCTCTACCAGGACGCCGTCAACGAAGGGTTGTTCATGCGGCCAGGGATCCACCTGACCCGCGCGCTGGTCTTCGCCGACAACGCCGGCGTCGACGGCGCTGCGACCGGGATCGCCCGGCTCGTGGCCGGCACGTCCGGGCGATGGCGCAAGCTCCAGAACGGCTACGCCAGGTCCTACGCCCTCACCATGCTCGTCGGGGTTGTCGTCGTTCTCGGCGCCATGTGGGTGATGCAGTGATGTCGAGCTTCCCGTGGCTCACGGTCGTCGGAGCCATCCCGCTGGTCGGAGCGGTCGTCGTCTGGCTGCTCCCGTCCGGGGTAGCCGCCCGCGCCAAGCAGGTCGCCCTCGGCTTCTCGCTGCTCACCCTCGTCGCGGGCATCCTCGCGACCGTCGCGTATGCGGGTTCGGACTCCACGGGTCAGTTCCGGCTCGAGGAGCAGCACCAGTGGATCCCGCAGTTCGGAGTCAGCTACGCGCTCGGGGTGGACGGGATCGCGCTCGCGCTGATCCTCATGTCCCTCATCATCACGCCGATCTGCCTGCTCGCCGCGTGGCGTGACCTGCCCGCCAGCGGAGAGGGACCGGACCCGCGCGAGAAGAGCTACTTCGCCCTCATGCTCGTCCTCGAGACGTTCATGGTGGGGGTGTTCGCCGCGACCGACGTGTTCCTGTTCTATGTCTTCTTCGAGGCGATGCTGATCCCGGTGTACTTCCTGATCGGGCAGTACGGCGGCCAACGCCGGCAGTACGCCGCGGTGAAGTTCCTCGTCTTCTCGCTCGTCGGCGGCCTCATCATGCTGGCCTCGGTCATCGGCGTCTACACGCAGGGCCCCGGCGGCGCCGACGGCTTCCTCGTGGAGAACCTCACCGGCCTCAGCCTCGACCCGACGACCGGGCGCCTGCTGTTCCTCGGCTTCTTCTTCGCCTTCGCCGTCAAGGCGCCGATGGTCCCGGTGCACACCTGGCTGCCGGACGCCGCCACCGAGGCGACCCCGGCCACCGCCGTCCTGCTCGTGGGCGTGCTCGACAAGGTCGGCACCTACGGGATGATCCGGTTCTGCCTGCAGCTGTTCCCGGAAGCGTCGCAGTGGGCGACCCCGGTGGTCATCGCTCTCGCGGTCATCTCGGTGCTCTACGGCGCCCTGCTGGCCATCGGCCAGACCGATGTCATGCGCCTGATCGCCTACACCTCGATCAGCCACTTCGGGTTCATCGTCCTGGGCATCTTCGCGATGACCTCCACGGGCTTCGCGGGCTCGACGCTCTACATGGTCAACCACGGGTTCACCACGGCGGCGCTGTTCCTCATCGCGGCCATGATGGTGAGCCGTCGCGGCAGCAAGCGGATCTCCGACTTCGGTGGCTGGCAGCGGGTCACGCCGGTGCTCGCCGGGTCGTTCCTCGTGGCCGGCCTCTCGGGCCTGGCCCTGCCCGGGCTCGGTGCGTTCGTCGCGGAGTTCCTCACCCTGGTCGGGACGTTCCAGCGCTACCCGGTCCCGGCGGTCATCGCGACCGTCGGCATCATCCTCGCCGCCCTCTACATCCTGCTGATGTACAAGCGGATGGCGACCGGTCCGGTACCCGAGAGCGCCGCGGGCACCCGTGACCTGGGCCGCCGCGAGAAGTGGGTGGTGGCGCCGCTCATCGCGCTGTTCCTCGTCCTCGGCTTCTACCCGAAGCCCGCGCTCGACATGATCAACCCGGCGGTGTCGACCACGCTCGGGCAGATGGGAGTCGTCGACCCGGCGCCCATCGTCCCCGTCAACGCGGAAGGGGGCGCCAAGTGAGCGCCAACGCTCTCGTACAGCTGCCGGCCGTTTTCGAGGCAGCGACGATCGACTACGCCGCGCTCCTGCCGCTGCTCATCGTGTTCGGGTTCGCCCTCATCGGGGTGCTCGTCGAGGCGTTCGTGCCCCGGACGACCAGGTATGCGATCCAGGTCGCCGTCACCCTCATCGGGCTGGTCGCCGCCTTCCTCGCCGTGGTCCTCGTCGCCGTGAACCACCAGACGTCCACCGCCGGGCTGTCGTCCGGGGGCGTCGTCAAGGGGTCGGTGGTCATCGACGGCCCCGCGCTGTTCCTCCAGGGCGCGGTCATCGTGCTCTCGTTCATGGGGGTCCTGACGATGGCCGAGCGCCTCGGCGGCGTCGGCTCCGACGCGTTCACGCCGATGGGCGCGGCGACCCCGGGCTCGGGACAGGAGGCGCTCGCCGTCCGGGCCGGCCTGGCCACCTCGGAGGTCTTCCCGCTCGCCATGTTCTCCATCGGCGGCATGATGCTGTTCACGTCGGCCGGCGACCTCATCACGATGTTCGTGGCGCTCGAGGTGCTGTCGCTGCCGCTCTACATCCTCGTCGGGCTGGCTCGGCGGCGTCGCCTGCTCTCGCAGGAGGCCTCCCTCAAGTACTTCCTGCTCGGGTCCTTCTCCTCGGCGTTCTTCCTGTTCGGCACGGCCCTGCTGTTCGGCTACTCCGGCTCGGTCTACCTGAACGACATCTCCGTGGCAATCACCAACGGGCAGTCGGTGATGAACGGACTCCTCGTCCCCGGTGTCCTGCTGGTCGCCGTCGGCCTGCTCTTCAAGATCGGCGCCGTGCCGTTCCACGCATGGGTGCCGGACGCCTACGAGGGGGCGCCCACCCCCGTCACCGGCTGGATGGCGGCGGCGACCAAGCTCGCCGCGTTCGGGGCGATCCTGCGGGTGGTTTATGTCGGCATCGCCGGTGACCGGTGGGACTGGGCACCGGCCGTCGCGATCGTCGCGATCCTCACGATGGTCGTCGGCTCGGTGCTCTCCGTGACCCAGACCGACATCAAGCGGATGCTCGCCTACTCGTCGATCGCTCACGCCGGGTTCATCCTCGTGGGCGTGCTGGCCTTCGACAAGGCCGGCGTCAGCGGCGTGATGTTCTACCTCGTCTGCTACGGCCTGATGACCATCCCCGCCTTCGGGATCGTCGGCCTGGTCCGCGACCAGGGGAACCAGTCGGAGGCGACCCGGTTGACCCAGTGGGCCGGCCTCGGCCGCCGGCACCCCCTGACCGCGGCGATCTTCGCCTTCCTGCTGCTGGCCTTCGCCGGCATACCCTTGACCTCCGGGTTCACCGCGAAGTTCGCCGTGTTCGAGCCGGCCCTGCGCAGCGGCGGAACCGGCACCGTCCTGGTCATCGTCGGGCTGCTGTGCAGCGCCATCACCGTGTTCGTCTACGTCCGGGTGATCGTCCTGATGTACTTCAACGAGCCCCAGGGCGACACGGTCGGTGTCGTCACGCCGTCCGCCCTGACCCAGGTGACGATCGGCGCTGGAGCCCTGCTCACCCTGGTGCTCGGCGTCGCCCCGTCGTCGCTGCTGCTCCTCGCGGGAAACGCCTCCCAGTTCCTCCGATGACGCGGTCGCCTGCGATGATTGGGGGATGAAGACCTCCCCACCCGTGCTGGCCGTGCCGGGCCTCGCGCCCGCACTGGCGGCGCGGGTGCAGGACGGGTTGGCGCGGGTGGACGACCTCATCCTGGCGACGGTGGACCACGACGATCCGCTCGTCGCCCAGGCCTCGGCCCACCTTGCCGAGGCGGGTGGCAAACGGTTCCGCCCGCTCCTGACGCTACTGGCGTCCGAGCTCGGCACCGGGATCTCCGACGAGGTCGTGGCCGCGGGAGCCGGGGTCGAGCTGACCCATCTCGCCTCGCTCTACCACGACGACGTCATGGACGAGGCCGAGGTGCGTCGCGGGGTGCCGAGCGCCAACGCGAAGTACGACAACTCGACGGCGATCCTCGTTGGCGACCTGCTCTTCGGCAAGGCGTCCGAGCTGGTCGCGGGGCTGGGTGCCCAGGCGGTACTCATCCAGGCGCGGGCGTTCGTACGGCTGTGCGCCGGCCAGATCCGCGACGCGCGCCCCTGCCCTCCGGGCGACGACCCGGTCGAGTACTACCTCGGAGTGCTGCACGACAAGACCGGTTCGCTCATCTCGACGGCGGCCCGCTACGGCGCGATGTTCGGCGGAAGCCCCGACGAGGTGGTGGAGCTGATGGCGGCCTATGGGGAGAAGCTCGGCATCGCGTTCCAGCTGGCCGACGACCTCATCGACATCGCCTCCGACGCCACCGAGACCGGCAAGACGCCCGGCACCGACCTGCGTGAGGGCGTGGACACCCTGGCGGTGCTCTACGCCCGCCGCGGTACCGACCCGGCGGACGCGCGGCTGCGCGAGCTGCTGGCCGGCGACCTGCGCGACGACGACCGGCACGCCGAGGCGCTGGCCCTGCTCCGGGCCAACCCGGCCCTCGAGCAGGCGCGCGAGACCACGCGCGGCGTGGGCGCCGAGGCGGTGCGGCTGCTGGCTCCGCTGCCGGACTCCGAGGCCAAGGCGGCCCTGACCGAGCTGGTGACGTCGGTCGTCGACCGGGTCGGCTGACCCACCCGTCGTGGCTGTCCTCCTCTCCGTCAACGTCGGTCGGCTCCAGCCGAACGCGAACCGGCGGAGCCACCGGCTCACCGGCATCGACAAGCAGCCCGTCGACCGCTCGGTGGAGGTCCGGGCGCCGGGCAGCAAGGACGACGGGCTGGGCAGCGGGCTCGTCGGCGACGAGATCGGCGACCACGCCAATCACGGCGGCGACGGGCAGGCGGTCTACGCCTACGCGCGCGAGGAGCTCGACGAGTGGGAGCAGCGGCTGGGTCGGGTGCTGCGCAACGGCATGTTCGGCGAGAACCTCACCACCCGTGGCCTGGTGGTGAGCGACGCGGTCATCGGGGAGCGCTGGCAGATCGGCGACGTCCTCCTCCAGGTGACCGGCCCCCGGATCCCGTGCGGCACGTTCCGGGACCACATGGCCGAGACGGGGTGGCTGAAGACGTTCGCGACCACCGCCCGGTCCGGCGCCTACCTTGCGGTGGTGACACCGGGGACCGTGCGCGCCGGCGACGAGGTGACCGTGGTGCACCGGCCCGAACATGACGTGACATCACGGCTGGCCTTCCGGGCGCTGACCCGCGAACGCGAGCTGCTGCCCCAGCTGCTCGCGGCCGGCGACGACCTGCCCGAGGAGCTGCGGGAGATGGCCCAGGCCGGCGAGACCTACCGCCTCTCCTGACGTCAGGTCCGCGCGGTCGCCTACCCGGTCAGGTCACCGAGACGGTCGTTGCCGCAGCAGGTTCGGTTACCTGACCGGGTACCCGACTGCGCGCAAGGACGCGAGCCGGCCGTCCGGCTCGAAACGGGTGATCGCTGCGATGCGCTCCCCCTGGACGGTCAGGACCAGCAGACCCACCGGCTGCCACGGGTCGGCGTCCCGGCGCCGGCTGTCGACCACCAGGGCGGGCTGGCGGTTGGCCGCCGTCAGTGTCGCCCGGACCTGGATCGCCGGCGGGAACACGACGTCGGCCAGGAACCGCGCGGCCACGGGCTGCCCGACCCACAGGAAGGGCAGCGGCGGCATGGCGATCCGGACGTCCTCGGTGAGGAGGTCGACGACGGCGGCGACGTCGCGGCCGGTCAGCGCCGCGGCGAACCGACGGGCCAGCTCCGACTCGTCATGCGTCGCGTGCCCTGGTGTCCTCGTCTCATGGGAGCGCATCGCGGCGCGGGATCGGGTCAGCTGCGTCGCCACCGCGTCGGCCGACGTGTCCAGCATTCCCGCGACCTCGGCCGCCGTGAACCCCAGAACGTCGCGCAGCACGAGGACCGCGCGGCCGCGCGGGCTGAGCGCCTGCACGGCCACCAGGAAGGCCAGCGACACCGCCTCCCGCGTCTCGATGGTGGTCGCGGGTCCAGGGGTGGGCGCCGGCAGCTCGTCGAGGAGGGTGTCGGGGTACGCCTGCAGCCAGGTGACGGGGTCGGTGCCGTTGGGGGGTGGAGCGGACTCCGGCAGCAGGCCCGTGGGCTGCGGTCGACGGCTGGTCGTCCGCCGGTGGTTGAGGCAGACGTTGGTCGCGACGCGGTACAGCCAGGTCCGGACCGACGCCTCGGCCCGGAACCCGCCGATCCCACGCCACGCGGCCAGCATCGCGTCCTGGACCGCGTCCTCCGCGTCGTCGTAGGAGCCCAGCATCCGGTAGCAGTGCACCTGCAGCTCGCGGCGGTACGGCGTGACGAGCTCGGCGAAGGCGGCCCGGTCACCGCGTTGGGCCTGCTGAAGAACCTGAGAGGGCGGCGGCATGGTCCGTCCAGCCTCTCTCACGCCGTCCCGTTGCGTCGACCGATGTCAGGTCCGGACCCGGTTCGGTGTCTACCTAGGAACAGAGCACCCCTGACCCGAAGGAGCCTCGTTCCGATGACCACCACCACCCCCGCCCTGACCGCCCTCGCCGTGGCGCAGGCGTACTTCCAGGCCTGGTCGGCTCACGACTTCCACTCCGCGATGCGCTACGTCGACCCGGAGATCGTCTGCCTGGCTCCGGCCGGCCGGATGGAGGGCAGTGCGGCGTTCCAGGGATTCATGGGTCCGTTCGTCGCGAGCGTCGAACGCGTCTCACTCGTCGCTCAGTACGGCGACGACGAGTGCGCGGTCACGGTGTACGACACCGACACGCGCACGGTCCGCGACGCCCCCGGGGCCGAGTGCGTCCGGGTCCGCGACGGCCGGATCGTCTGGATGCGGATCATCTTCGACCGGCTGCCGTTCCGCCAGGCGGCCGGCTGAGGGGACGGCTCAGGGAGCCGGCTCGCATACCCCGTCGTCGGCGGCGTCGCGAAGGCGGCGCTGCCGCACGCCGACCAGCGAGTCGATCGTCAGCACCACCAGGGCGACCCAGACGATCCCGAACCCCACCCACCGCTGCGTCGACATCCGTTCGCCGAGCAGCACGACGCCGCACAGCAGCTGCATCACCGGCGTGACGAACTGGAGCAGCCCGATCGTCACCAGTGGCACCCGGCGGGCCGCCGCGGCGAACAGCAGCAGCGGAGTGGCCGTGACGACGCCGGAGAGCACGAGCAGAGTGGTGTGGACAGGACCCTCGGTGGTGAAGGTCTGCGCCCCGGTGACGCCGAGCCAGATCACCAGCCCGACGGCCACCGGGGTGAGGACCGTGGTCTCCACCGCCAGACCGTGCAGGGCGGGCAGGGTCGCGCCGAGGCGCTTCTTCAGCAGCCCGTAGAGCGCGAACGTCATAGCGAGAGCGAGGGCGATCCACGGCACCCGACCCGCTCCGAGGGACAGGTACAGCGCGGCCACGAGGCCGATGGCGACGGCCACCCACTGCAGCGGTCGCAGCCGCTCGCGCAGCACGACCACGCCGAGCGCGACCGTGACGATGGGGTTGAGGAAGTAGCCGAGCGCGGCCTCGGAGACGTTGCCCGCGACGACCGCCGAGACGTAGAGCACCCAGTTCACCGCGATGAGCACGGCCGCCACGGCGATGCCGCCGAGAAGCAGCGGACGACGCAGCAGCGGCCGGATCCACGACCAGTCGCGGCGGATCATCAACAGCAGCACGCAGAACGCGAAGGTCCAGAGGATCCGGTGGGCCAGGATCTCCCATGCTCCCGAGGGCTCCAGCGCATGGAAGTACAGCGGGAACAGGCCCCAGACCAGGTAGGCGGCGAACCCCTGGAACGCGCCCCGCCGCTGCTCGTCGAGGGGCGCGTCGTTGGTCGTTGCCGGTTGGGTGTCCGCCTGGTTGTCGGTCACGCCTTCCCGGCTGCCCCGACCATCCACGAGTCCCGACCGGCGAGCAGGTCGGCGATGTCCTGGTCGGAGGCGGGTCCGCCCGCCCCCGAGACGGTGCCGTCGATCTGGGCGCGCACGAGGTCGTCGTAGGTGGAGCGCTCCACGTCGCGGAAGATCCCCATCGGGACGTGCGCCAGGCTCGGGTCGTCGAGTCGAGAGAGGGCGAACGCCAGGGACGGGTCGTCGGCGTGAGCGTCGTGACGCACGATCCGGGCCGGGTCGGCCTCGTCGCGGGGCAGCACGTCGAGGCTGCCGTCGTCCCGGCGGACCACGACGTTGACCCCGGCGGCGATCTCCTCGCCGTGGGTGAGATGGAGGATCCGGGCCTCACCCTCGGAGCGGTCCTTCAGCACGTCGAACACGCCGTCGTTGAAGATCGGGCAGTTCTGGTAGATCTCGACGAGCGAGGTGCCGCGGTGGGAGGTGGCGGCCCGCAGGACCTCGGTGAGGTGCTTGCGGTCGGAGTCCATGGTCCGGGCCACGAAGGTCGCGTCGGCGCCGAGAGCGAGGCTGACCGGGTTGAAGGGGTGGTCCACGGAGCCCATCGGGGTCGACTTGGTGACGAGACCGACCTGCGACGTGGGGGAGTACTGCCCCTTGGTCAGACCGTAGATCTGGTTGTTGAACAACAGGATCGTGAGGTTGACGTTGCGCCGCATGGCGTGGATCAGGTGGTTGCCACCGATCGACAGCGCGTCACCGTCGCCGGTGACGACGAACACCGACAGGTCCGGTCGCGAGGTCGCGAGACCGGTGGCGATGGCCGGTGCGCGGCCGTGGATGGAGTGCATGCCGTAGGTGTCGAGGTAGTAGGGGAACCGCGACGAACAGCCGATCCCCGAGACGAAGACGACGTTCTCGCGCCGCAGGCCCAGCTCCGGCAGGAAGCCCTGCACCGCGGCGAGGATGGCGTAGTCGCCGCAGCCGGGGCACCAGCGGACCTCCTGGTCGGAGGTGAAGTCCTTGCGGGTCTGCGGCGTGGCGTCCTCGGGGAGGGTGGGTACCCCATCGAGCCCGTGGCCGGGCATACCGAGCTGGATGGCGGTCATTCGGTCACTGCCTTCTGGATGACGTCCTCGAGGTCGGCGGCGCTGAACGGCAGCCCGCGGACCGAGGTGTGCGACTGGATGTCGACGAGGAAGGTGGCGCGCAGCAGCATCGACAGCTGCCCGAGGTTCATCTCGGGGACGATGACGTGCCGGTATGCCGTCAACACCTCGCCGGTGTTGGACGGGAAGGGGTTGAGGTGCCGCAGGTGGGCCTGCGCCACCGGAAAGCCTTGGGCCCGAAGGGATCTCGCGGCGGCTGCGATCGGTCCGTAGGTCGACCCCCAGCCGAGCACCAGGACCTCGGCGTCGCCGTCGGGGTCCTCGACCTCGAGCGGGGCGACCGAGGCGGCGATCCCGTCGATCTTCGCCGCCCGCAGCCGGGTCATCAGGTCGTGGTTGTCGGGGTCGTAGGAGATGTTGCCGGTGATGTTGGCCTTCTCGATGCCGCCCACGCGGTGCTCGAGACCCGGGGTGCCGGGGACCGCCCACGGCCGGGCCAAGGTCTCCGGGTCGCGCAGGTAGGGGTGGAAGACGTCGTTGCCGTCGGCGTCGATCCCGTTGCGCTCCGTGGCGAGGCGCACCTCGAGGTCGGGCAGGTCGGCGACGTCCGGGATCCGCCACGGCTCCGACCCGTTGGCGAGGTAGCCGTCGGAGAGGATCAGGACCGGCGTCATGTAGGTGGTGGCGATGCGCACCGCCTCCAGGGCGATGGCGAAGCAGTCGGCGGGGGAGCGCGGGGCGACGATCGCGACCGGCGACTCGCCGTTGCGTCCGAACATCGCCTGCAGCAGGTCGGCCTGCTCGGTCTTGGTCGGCAGGCCGGTCGAGGGCCCGCCGCGCTGGATGTCGCAGACGATCAGGGGGAGCTCGAGCGACGTGGCCAGCCCGATCGTCTCGGCCTTGAGGGCCAACCCCGGGCCCGAGGTCGTCGTCACCCCGATCGCGCCGCCGAACGCCGCGCCGAGGGCCGCGCCGACGCCGGCGATCTCGTCCTCCGCCTGGATCGTCGTCACGCCGAACCGCTTCAGCCCGGCCAGCGTGTGGAGGATGTCCGACGCCGGAGTGATCGGGTAGGACCCGAGGACCAGGGGGCGCCCGGCGCGGTGCGATGCGGTGACGAGCCCGTAGGCGAGGGCGACGTTCCCGGTGATGTTGCGGTAGTGGCCCTCCTTCATCGGGGCCGGCCCGACCTCGTAGCGGTGGGCGAAGTCCTCGGTCGTCTCGCCGTAGTTGAACCCGGCCCGCAGCGCCGCGAGATTGGCCGCGAGCAGTTCGGGCTTGGCGCCGAACTTCGTGGTGAGGAACCGCTCGGTCAGGGAGATCGGCCGGGTGTAGAGCCACGACAGCAGGCCCAGCGCGAACATGTTGGTGGAGCGTTCCTTGTCCTTGCGGGTCAGGTCGAACGGCGCGAGCGCCTCGACGGTGATCGACGTGAGGGCCAGGGCGTGCACGTGGTAGCTCTCCAGCGTGCCGTCCTCGAGCGGGTTGGTCGGGTAGCCGACCTTCGCGAGGTTGCGCTTGGAGAACTCGTCGGTGTTGGCGATGATCGTCGCGCCGCGCGGGACGTCGGCGAGGTTGGCCTTGAGGGCGGCGGGGTTCATCGCCACGAGGACGTCGGGCTCGTCGCCCGGGGTGAGCACGTCGTGGTCGGCGAAGTGCAGCTGGAAGCTCGAGACGCCGGGCAGCGTCCCCTGAGGGGCGCGGATCTCGGCCGGGAAGTTGGGCAGCGTCGACAGGTCGTTGCCGAGGAGCGCGGAGTCGGTCGTGAACCGGTCGCCGGTCAGCTGCATCCCGTCTCCCGAGTCGCCGGCGAACCGGATGACGACGCGGTCGAGCTTGACGGTGTCAGGGGTCTCGGGAGAGGTGGTGGTGGACGTCGGGGTGGGCATTGCTGGGATCACCAGAATTCGTGGGGCACCTGGATACGGCCACGACGATGTGGCCTCTTCAGCATCGTATGTCGCTCGTGAGGATGCGCGTCGGAGGCTTCCGCGAACATCACAACTTCGTGAGACGACGTGGACGCTCAGTCGGTTCGACCGGACTCCGTGAAGGCGGCGCCGGTGCCGCCGAGCGAGGCCAGCGCGGCGTCGACACGGCGTGCGGTGTAGTCGGCCGCGCGGGCGTGAACCTCGCCCGTCGAGCAGAACGCGGTGGCCCGGATCTCGCGGGCCTGCAGCACGACACCGTCGAGGACGGAGGCGGGATGGACCCCGGCGTCGAACACCAGGCACAGCGCGTCGTCCCAGCCGCCCCACGGCGGCAACCAGTCCGCGAGGACCAGCCGTCCCATCGGCAGCCGCAGCCCGAGCTCCTCGAGGACCTCGCGCGCGGCCGCCTCCCGAGGCGACTCGCGCACCTCGACGACGCCGCCCGGCAGGTCCCAGTCGTCCTTGTAGGTCGGGTGGCACATCAGGACGCCCCCCTCCTCGTCGCGGACCAGCGCCTGCGCGATGACCCGCTTCCGGGGAAGGAACGAGTTGAGCAGCGCGCGGAAGCCCCCGTGCTCGGTCGGCGACGGGTCGTCGCGCAGCCGTGCGAGGAGGGCGTAGTCGCCGGCGCCGAGGTCGACGGCGACACGGACCACGCCCTCGTTCCGCAGTCCCGCGCGGCGGGCCACCCGGACTGCCGCGGCGTTCCCCGAGGGGACGCGCGCCTGCACGCGACCGAGGCCGCGCTCGGCGAACGCATACTCGACGGCCAGCCGCACCGCACGCGTGGCGTAGCCCCGGCCGCGCTGCCGGTCCACGAGCTCGACGCTGATCTCGCCGGTGGACTCGCCGACGTCGCGCAGCCGCACCGATCCGACGTCGACCCCCTCGACCACCACGGCGAAGACCTCGCCGTCGACCGACGGTCGGAGGGTGACGACACCGTCGGTCAGGGTGCGCTCACCCGTCATCGGGCTCGCCGACCTCGGGCGTCTCGTGGCCGGCGCGTTCGTCACGTTCCGCCCACTCGAGCAGCTGGTCGAGGCGGTAGGCGGTGTCGTCGATGGCCGCGTGGAGGTCCCCCTTCTCGGCGAACCGCGGCGGGACGGTGGCGATCGTGAAGTCTCCGGGGACGACGTCGTCGATCTCGTCCCAGAGGATCGGCGTGGAGACGGTCCCGTCCGGGACGCCGCGCACCGAATAGGCACTGGCGATCGTGTGGTCGCGGGCGTTCTGGTTGTAGTCGACGAAGACCACGTCCGGCTCGCGGTCCTTGCGCCACCACGTGGTCGTGACGTCCCCACCGGCCCGGCGCTCCACCTCACGGGCGAAGGCCAGCGCCGCCCGCCGCACGTCCTGGAACCCCCACTCGGGGACGATGCGCACGTAGATGTGCAGGCCCTTGCCGCCGGACGTCTTGGGGAACCCGGTGGCTCCGAGGTCGGCCAGCACCTCCTGGGCGACGTGGGCGACACGGCGCACCGTCGCGAAGTCGCACAGCGGCATGGGATCGAGGTCGATGCGCCACTCGTCGGGGACCTCGGTGTCGGCGCGCCGCGAGTTCCAGGGGTGGAACTCGACCGTCGACATCTGGACCGCCCAGATGACGCTGGCCAGCTCGGTGACGCACAGCTCGTCGGCGGTCCGGTTCCACCGCGGGAACGTCACGCGCACGGTCTCCAGCCACGGCGGCGCCCCATGCGGGACCCGCTTCTGGTGCACCTTGTCGCCGGCCAGGCCCTCGGGGAAGCGGTGCATCATGCACGGTCGCTCGAACAGGGCGCGGACGATGCCGTCGCCGACGCTCAGGTAGTAGCTGGCGAGGTCGAGCTTGGTCCAGCCCGTCTTGGGGAAGTAGACGCGGTCGGGGTTCGTCACCCGCACGGTGTGCGGCCCCACCTCGAGCTCGACGGCGGGAGTCGTCCCCTTCGCGGCGGCCATGGATCTCAACCTAACCGGAGCCCGGTTACGTTGTATGCGTGGAGGGGGTCGTCGTCACGGGGGGGAGCCGAGGGGTCGGCCGGGGGATCGTCCTGCGGCTGGCCGCCGGCGGGATGCACGTCGTGGTCGTCGACGCCGAACCGCCGACCGAGCCGTGGCCGGCCGAGGTCGCCCAGCGCGTCGACGTGGTGGTGGGCAGCGCCGCAGAGCGCGCGGCGGCGGAGCAGGCGGCGGATCGGGCCGAGGCGGCCGGTCCCCTCGTGGGTTGGGTCAACAACGCCGCCGTCTTCCGCGATGCGACGCTGGGCGACCCGACGCGGGTGGTCGAGGTCATCACCACGAACGTGGCGCTCGCCGTGGTCGGAAGTTCCGTCGCCGTGGGCCGGTTCGTCGCCGCCGGCACACGGGGCGCGATCGTCAACGTGTCCAGCCACCAGGCGCAGCGCGCGGTGCGCGGGGCACTCCCGTACGCGACGGCCAAGGCCGCGGTCGAGGGTCTCACCCGGGCGGCCGCGGTGGACCACGGGCCGGACGGCATTCGCGTCAACGCAGTCGCGCTCGGGTCGATCCGGACGGCGCGGTACGACGAGCTGCTCGCCGCGCGGCCGGCCGAGGAGTCCGACGCGATCCAGGCCCAGATGGCGGCCCTGCACCCGCTGGGCCGCGTGGGCGAGGTCGACGAGGTCGCGGAGGTCGTCGCGTGGCTGCTCTCGGACGCCGCGTCCTTCGTCACCGGCGCCGTCGTCCCCGTCGACGGCGGCCGGTCGGCTCACGGCGCCGACCCGGAAGAGCGGTGACCGCGGCCCTGGAGACGACTCGGCGGCATCCGGGGCCGCGTCGCCATGGCGCGTTCGCGATCCGGGCGCACACAGTGAGGTAACCGGTCAGGTAACCGGTCGCGTTGTGATCGCGACCGAAGCGGTGACCCGACCGGGTACCCGAACCTCCGCATCGGACAGCGGTGACCCCATCCCGCAGAACCCACGCGGCATACGGTGGCGGCATGGGCGCCCTGGAGCCGCACCGCGGTGACTTCTACGCGTACGAGACCCTGCTGCCCGAGGACGAGCAGAAGGAGATCCTGCGGCTGCGCGAGTTCCTCGAGCGCGAGGTGCGGCCGATCGCGGACGAGTACTGGGCCGAGGCCGAGTTCCCTCGGCACCTCATCGCCCCGTTGCGCGACCTCGACCTCGTCGGTGGGGCCTACGAGGGGTTCCGGGACCCGCCGTTCTCTCGGCTGTTCAGCGGGTTCACGTCGCTGGAGATGTCCCGGGTCGACCCGTCCTTCGGCACCTTCTTCGGGGTCCACGCCGGCCTCGCCTTCGCGAGCATCTACCACTGCGGCTCGGCCGAGCAGCGCGACCGCTGGCTCCCGGGCATGGCCGACCTGACCTCGATCGGCGCGTTCGCGCTGACCGAGCCGGACCACGGCTCCGACATCGCCGGCGGCCTCGCCACGACCGCGCGGCGCGACGGGGACCACTGGGTGCTCGACGGCAAGAAGCGCTGGATCGGCAACGGGACGTTCGCCGACCTCATCGTGGTCTGGGCCCGCGACGTGGAGAGCGAGGAGATCCTCGGTTTCGTCCTGGAGAAGGGGACGCCCGGCTTCACCGCGACGAAGATCGAGGGCAAGATCGCACTGCGCAGCGTCCAGAACGCCGACATCGTCCTCGAGGACGTCCGGCTCCCGGACGACCAGCGGCTCGAGAACGCCCGCTCCTTCAAGGACACCGCCAACGTCCTGCGGATCACCCGGGGTGGGGTGGCGTGGGGAGCCGTCGGCCTCCAGATGGGCGCCTACGAGACGGCCCTGGCCTACACGCTGGAGCGCGAGCAGTTCGGCCAGCCGTTGGCCGGGTTCCAGCTTGTGCAGGACCACCTCGCGACGATGCTGTCGAACATCACCATGTCGCTCGGCGTCGTGGTCCGGCTCGCGCAGATGCAGGACCAGGGGATCGAGAAGGACGAGCACGCGGCGCTCGCCAAGGCCACCGTGTCGAGCCGGATGCGTGAGACGGTCGGGATCGCCCGGGAGGTCATGGGCGGCAACGGGATCCTGCTCGAGCACGGGCTGGTCCGCTTCTTCGCCGACGCCGAGGCGGTCTACTCCTACGAGGGCACCCGCGAGGTGAACCAGCTGATCGTCGGCCGGGCCATCACGGGGACGGGCGCCTTCGTCTGAGCCGGCTCCCGGTCAGGGGACGATGACCAGCTTCCCCCGGGTATGCCCGGTGAGCCCTTCGCGGTGCGCCTGGGCGGTGTCCTCGAGCGGGTACGTCGCCTGGATGGGCAGCGTCAGCTCGCCGGACGCGAGCAAGCGGGCCACCTCGGGGCGGGCCGCGTCGCGGATCTCGGTGCCGGGGTCGCCACCACCTCCGATGAGGAAGATGCCGGTGTCTCGCCGCCGGTAGCCGGCGATGCTGACCACCCGCCGGGGGTCCTCCACGAGGGCGAGGGAGACGTCGATGGCCTCGTCGGTGCCGACCGTGTCGATGGCGGCGTCGATCCCTTCGGGTGCGAGGGCGCGTACGCGGTCCTCGAGACCTTCGCCGTAGGTGACCGGCTCGGCCCCCAGCGAGCGGAGGTAGTCGTGGTTGCGCTCGCTGGCCGTCGCGATGACGCGGGCGCCGCGGCGCCGGGCCAGCTGGACGACGAGGCCGCCGACCCCGCCGGCGGCTCCGTGGACGAGGATGGTCGTGCCCTCCGCGGCACCCGCGGCCTCGACGGCGTGGGCGGCCGTCCCGCCGGCGACGGGCACGCTGGCGGCCAGCTCCCAGGAGAGGCCCTCGGGCTTGGCCAGGAGGCCCGCGGCGGGAACGACCGCCTGGTCGGTGTAGCCGTTGCCCGGCACCTGCGTGGCGATCACCTCGTCGCCGGGCGACCACCCGGTCACGCTCTCGCCGACCGCGTCCACGACGCCGGCCAGCTCGAACCCCATGCCGCCGAGCGCCTGCGGGTCTCGGCCGAGCGTGCCCGAGTACATCTTCCAGTCGATTGGGTTGACGCCGATGGCGCGGACCGCGACGCGGACCTCGCCGGGGCCAGGCTCCGGGGTGGAGACCTCGGTGAGGGCCAGTTGCTCAGGGCCGCCGAAGTCGACGGGCGCGACGATGCGAGTCATGCGTCGGTCAACGGTGCCGCCGGGGTGGCGATTCCCGGCGTCGGGCCGGCACCCGCCCGGTCAGGACGCCGCGCTGAGCTTCTCCGCCACCCAGGGGAGTCCGTCCTTGAGCCCGGCGGTCCAGTAGGTGTACTCGTGCGCCCCCGGCAGCTTCCGGTACTCGACCGTGAACCCTCGGGCCTGGAGCTTGGGCAGGATCGCGTCCATCTGCGCGATGACCACCGGGTCGCTCGCCCCGACGCCGAGGTAGATGGCCGGCCCCTTGCTGCCGTCGAGCGTCGAGACGTACTTGATCGGGCTGTTCGCGTCGGCCTTGGCCTGCCAGTCCGACCCGCCGTAGAGCGCCTGGTTCCCGCCGGGCAGCGTGTCGGGCTCGGACGAGGTCTCCCCGGACAGGTCGAGGACGACCGAGTACAGATCCGGGTTCTTGAGGCCGAGGTTGAGGCCACAGAAGCCGCCCATGGACAAGCCGCCGACAGCCCGCCCCTTGGCGTTGGTGATCGTGCGGAACTTGGTGTCGATCGCCGCGATGACGTCCTTGGTGATGTACGTTGCCGCGTTGCCCTGACTGGCGGTGTCGACGCAGAGGCTGTCACCGAGGAGGCTCTGGAGGTCCTCCGGCATGACGATGATGACCGGCTTACCGCTCTGGGCCACGCTGAGGAAGGTCGCCGCTCCGCCGGCCGAGGTCAGCCAGTCGGTCGGCGTTCCTGGGTTTCCGTGCAGGAGATAGACGACCGAGAAGTGCTGCCGCGGGTTGCTGAAGTACTGCGGGGGCAGCCAGACCTGGGCGTCGAACGTACCGAACTTGCTCGCCGTGTCCGGCACGGTGATATGAGTCACGGCGCCGTTGGGCTGCTGTTGGACGTCGGGACCACTGACGGTGCCGTCCACGGTCGGGTAGGTCGGGACGCCCAGCAGGTCGGCGGCGTTGTCGTAGTAGGCGAAATGCGTGTTGACGGCGTCCGCAGCCGTGCCGACGCCGAACACGAGGAACAGAAAGACGAACACCCAGCGCCAGACCTTGTGGTTGCGCCACAGCAGGACCGCGATGATCAGGCAGCTGACCGCGATAGCGGCGATCGTGATGATCGGCCCCCACCCCACAAGGGGGATCTTCGAGAGCACGTCAGCCACGCCAGCCTCTTCCCTTCGACGCCGTCATCTCACAGGTTGGGCTCACGGTACCGGCCGGGGGAGCGAACCAGAGGTAATCGGCGCCGAACCGATATGTACCGCTTCGAGCCCCGCCGATCGAAGGGACGAGAACCTCGCCACGGGCATACCCGTCGGTGGCCTGCGCGCTCGCTAGGGTGGCTCGCATGACCGGGACACGCACCCTCGTGGGGCCGGGCTGATGGGCGGATACATCGTCGTCGGCGCGGTCGTCCTGGCGGGGATCCTCCTGGTCGTGGCCGCCGGGCTGGCCCGCCGGATGCTCGCCCCCCGCGCGCCGACGAACGCGAAGCTGGCCACCTACGAGTCCGGCGTCGACCCGGTGGGCTTCGGGTGGGCGCAGACCACCGTCCGCTACTTCGTCTACGCCTACCTCTACGTGATCTTCGCCGTCGACGCGGTCTACCTGTTCCCGTGGGCGACCGTGATCCGCGACCGCAACCTCGGCGTCGCCAGCCTCGTCGAGATGGGCATCTTCATCACCGTTCTGGTCGTCGGCCTGGCCCACGCGGCCCGCCGCGGGCTGCTGCGCTGGGTGTGACGTGACCGTCGACCTACCCGCTCCGCGCGTGGGACCGCTCGCCGAGCACGCTCCCGAGCCGATCAAGGTGGTCCTCAACTGGGGCCGCCGCTACAGCCTCTGGGTGTTCAACTTCGGGCTCGCCTGCTGCGCGATCGAGTTCATCGCGGCGTCCATGGCCCGGCACGACTTCATCCGGCTCGGTGTCATCCCCTTCGCCCCCGGCCCGCGCCAGGCCGACCTCATGGTGGTGTCGGGCACGGTGACGGACAAGATGGCCCCGGCGGTGCGTCGCCTCTACGACCAGATGCCGGAGCCGAAGTACGTCATCTCGTTCGGGGCCTGCAGCAACTCCGGTGGCCCCTACTGGGACTCCTACTGCGTCACCAAGGGCGTCGACACGGTCATCCCCGTGGACGTCTACGTCCCGGGGTGCCCGCCCCGCCCCGAGGCCCTGCTCCAGGGGATCGTCCGGCTGCAGGAGAAGATCGCCGGCGAGTCGGTCTCGGGACGACAGATCCAGGCGCGGTATGCGGGAGGTCGGGTCGCGTCGGCCGGTGAGCTCCAGCGGCCACTGCTGACCCCGGACGCGATCCCGGGTCGCGGCGACCCGCTCGTCCCCCGCCCCGGCGAACGGCAGCCCGAGCCGGCCCGGGCCGAGGTGCCCGCGCCTCCGCCGCAGCAGGGTGGTCCCGAGACGGTGGCCATCCCTGTGGCGGCAAGGCCGCCGGCCGGGCCACCGACGCCGTCGTTCGACCCCGAGACCGCCTTCCTCGAGCCGGTGGCCCGGGCCGACGCCGCTGCAACCCGGCCGCCCAGCGGACCCGAGACCACGGTGATCCCGGCCTCAACACCCGACGGCGACACGTCGACACCGCCGGCGCGGCCGGCCCCTCGCCGCTCGCCCGATGACGGACCCCGCCGCCGGCCCGGGCGGCAACAACCCGACCACACGCTCGCGGACGACATCTTCGAGCTGGGGGACGACGACGAATGACCGAGCCCGCTGCCGCGCGCCCGGACGGGCTGGACCAGCCGGCCGGTGACGAGCCCTGCCTCGACGTGAGCCCGTCGGAGTGGCGGGGCGCCGCCCGCGAGCTGGTGTCCCAGGGCTTCACGTTCTTCGACTGGCTGAGCGCCGTCGACGAGACCGACGACGAGACCCACCCGCCCGGGTTCGACGTCCTGCTCCACGTGCTCGACGTCTCCACTCCCCGAGCGCTGCGCGGGCACCTGCTGCGGACGCGCATACCCGACGGCACCGCGCTGCCGAGCCTCACCGGCCTCTTCGCGGGGGCCGCCTGGCACGAGCGCGAGACGCACGAGATGTTCGGGATCGACGTCGAGGGGTTCGACGACGGGACCGACCTGGGCCTCCGGCCGCTGCTGCTGCCGGAGGGCTTCGAGGGAACCCCGCTCCGCAAGTCGTTCATGCTCGCGGCCCGCGCGTCGAAGCCCTGGCCCGGTGCCAAGGAACCGGGCGAGGGCCACGACGCCCCGAAGTCCCCAGGTCGACGCCGGGTGCAGGCCCCCGGAGTGCCGCCGCCGGAGTGGGGTCCACGATGACGGTGCTCGAGGTCGTCATCCGGACCGTTGCCGTGCTCGCGGCGTTCCTCGTCCTGCCGCTGCTCGTGGGCCAGACCGAGCACAAGGTGATGGCCCACATGCAGGGCCGCCTCGGCCCGATGTACGCCGGTGGCTTCCACGGCTGGGCCCAGCTCGTCGCCGACGGGGTCAAGTTCGTGCAGAAGGAGGACGTCGTCCCCGCCGCTGCGGACCGCTGGGTTTTCCGCCTGGCACCAGGCGTCGCGCTGGTTCCCTACCTCGTGGCGATGAGCGTCATCCCGTTGTCCCCGACGCTCGTCGCGGCCGACGTCGACGCGGGGGCGCTGTTCGTCGTCGCGCTGGCCGGCATCGGCATCCTCGGGACGCTGATGGCCGGGTGGTCGAGCGCGAACAAGTACTCGCTGCTCGGGGCGATGCGGTCGGCCGCCCAGCTGCTCAGCTACGAGCTGCCGATCGTCCTGTCGGTGGCCTCCGTGGCGCTCGCTGCCGGGACCCTCTCGCTGAGCGGCATCGTCGGCCAGTGGAGCTGGTGGTGGCTGCTCTGGCAGCTCCCGGGGGCGGTCGTCTTCCTCGTCGCCGCCCTGGCCGAGCTGCAGCGGCCGCCGTTCGACATGCCGGTGGCCGACTCCGAGATCGTCTTCGGGCCCTACACCGAGTACACCGGGCTGCGCTTCGCCTTCTTCCTGCTGTCGGAGTATGCGGGGATCGTCCTGATGTCGCTGTTCTTCGCCGTGCTCTTCCTCGGCGGGTGGCGCGGGCCCTGGGCCGACTCGGTCGGCTGGGTGTGGACGCTGCTCAAGGGGTTCGCGATCGCGGTCCTCATCGTCTGGCTGAGGGTGGCGTGGCCCCGGATGCGAGAGGACCAGCTGCAGCGTCTGGCGTGGGTGTGGTTGGTCCCGCTCGCGATCGCCCAGATCGCGCTCACCGGCGTCGTCGTGGTGGTGGCCGGATGAGCCCCGAACCGCGGCACCTCGGCCTGCCCGGGCTGATCAAGGGACTCGCCACCACCGCCCGCACGCTGTCGCATCCGACGCATACGGCCGAGTACCCCGACACCAAGCCGAACCTGCCCCCTCGCTCCCGCGGAGTCATCGCGCTGACCGAGGAGAACTGCACGTCGTGCATGCTCTGCGCGCGGGAGTGCCCCGACTGGTGCATCTACATCGACTCGCACAAGGAGACGCTGCCGGCGACGACCGAGGGCGGTCGTGAGCGGCAGCGCAACGTGCTCGACCGGTTCGCCATCGACTTCTCGCTCTGCATGTACTGCGGCATCTGCATCGAGGTGTGCCCGTTCGACGCGCTGCACTGGAGCCCCGAGTTCGAGTACGCCGAGACCGACATCCGCGACCTGCTCCACGAGAAGGAGCGGCTCGGCCAGTGGATGCAGACCGTCCCGCCACCACCGGCGCTGGACCCCGCGTCCGCCGAGCCCGCCGAGATGGCCGCGGCGAACCGCCCGCCGCGGGCCGCCGGCCTGCGTGAGCGCCCGGCACCGCGGACCGCCCGCGCGGCGAAGACCGCCGAGCCGCCGGCGGCTGAACCCGAGGTGGCGACCGACGGGTCGACGGAGGCCGAGTCGCCCGAGGCGGGGTCGTGACCACGCGCGACATCGTCTTCGCCGTCATCGGCGTCATCGCCTCGGCGAGCGCCATCCTCGCCGTCACCACGCGCAACCTCGTGCACGCCGCCCTCTGGCTCGTCGTCTGTCTCGGGACCGTCGCCGGGTGCTACGTCGTCCTCGGCGCCGAGCTCGTCGCCCTGGTCCAGGTGCTCATCTACGTCGGCGCCGTCGTCGTCCTCGTCCTCTTCGCGCTGATGCTCACCCGGTCCCCGATCGGTCCCAACCGCGAGCTGGCCAGCCCGTGGTGGCAGCGCATCCTGGCCGCGGTGCTGGCCGTCTCCGTTGCCGTGCTCCTCGCGGTCAGCCTCGTCCCGCTGGTCGGAGAGGGCGCTCTCGAGTCGAAGAACGGCGACACCACCGCCGTCTCGACGGCGGTCTTCGGCACCTGGGTCTGGCCGTTCGAGCTGCTGTCGGTGCTGCTCCTCGCGGCGCTCATCGGCGCCTTCGCCCTGGCCAAGGTCGCCGGCGCCGGTCTGGTCCGTACGCCGCGGCGCCGCACCGCGAGACCGGCACCGGCGTCGACCCGCGAGGGCAGCGCGCCGTGATGCACCTGTGGCTGCCGATGCTCCTCGCCAGTGTCCTGGCCGGCGCGGGCACCTACGGCGTGCTGGCCCGGCGCAACGCCGTCCTCGTGCTCATCGGCGTCGAGCTGATCCTCAACGCCGCCAACGTCATGCTCGTGGCCCTCGGCGCCGCGGACGGCTCGCCGCTCCAGACCGGTCAGTCGCTCACCCTCTTCATCATCACCATCGCGGCCGCCGAGATCTGCGTCGCCCTCGCGGTGGTCCTCGCCATGTTCAAGCTCCAGGGCCACATCGACCTGTCGGCGCCGCCGTTGCTCACCTCGCCGGACGACGAGGAGGCGAACCGGTGACCGTCCTCACGACGGCGACGGTGCAGCTGCTCGTGCTGCTGCCGGCGCTCGGGGCCCTGGCGGGACTGCTGCTCCGTCGCCGCCGGGCGTTCTCGGGGCTGGTCGCCGTGGCCGCGGCAGCCCTGGCGTTCGTGCTCTCGGTGTTCCAGTTCGCCGAGACGGCGGGCCGTTCCGACGTCGTGCCGACCTTCGGCCCGCTCCCCGTCGGCGAGCTGCAGATCCCCTTGAACCTGCTCGCCGACCGCACGTCGGCGGTCATCGCCGTGGCGGTCGCGATCGTCGGGCTGGCCGTCCAGGTGTTCTCGGTCTGGTACCTGCGCGACGACTCCCGCTACGCCGTGTTCGCCTCCACCGTCTCGCTGTTCCTCGCCGCCATGCTGCTCGTCGTCCAGTCCGACGACCTCGTGCTCACCCTGGTCGGCTGGGAGGTCATGGGCTGGTGCTCCTACCTGCTCATCGGCCACGTCAGCGCGCGGGAGTCGGCGCGGCGGGCCGCATACAAGGCCTTCCTCGTCACCAGGGTGGCCGACATCGGCTTCGTCGTCGGCCTGGTGATCCTCGCCGTGGGCGCCGGCAGCACCGACATCGGCACCGTCCTCGCGCACTGGGCGGGCGGGCAGGGGTCGGCGACGGCGGCTCTCGTGACCGGCAGTCCGGTGCTGACCGCCGCCCTGGTGCTGCTGCTCGCCGGCGTGGCCGGCAAGTCCGGGCTCATCCCGTTCCATGACTGGCTTCCCGACGCCATGGAGGGCCCCACCCCGGCGTCGGCGCTCATCCACGCGGCGACCATGGTCGCCGCCGGCACCTACGTCGTCGCGCGCCTCCACCCGCTCTTCGCGCTGTCCGACACCGCCCGGATCGTCCTCGGGGTGCTGGCCGGGCTGACCATGGTGTGGGCCGCGCTGCTCGCCTTCGCGCAGAGCGACATCAAGCGGATGCTCGCCTACTCCACGCTCAGCCAGATCGCCGTGATGGCCAGCGCGCTGGCCTTCGTGCTGGGGCCGGACGAGACGCCTGGCCTCGCGCTCGGCCACCTCTTCTCGCACGCGCTGTTCAAGTCGTTGCTCTTCCTGGCCGTCGGCTGGCTGTCGGTGCTCGCCGGCGGCACCGCGTTCATCGCCCTGCGCGGCCGTGCCCGTGGCCGCGGCGCGCTGTACTGGTCCTTGGCCGTCGGGCTGGCCTCGCTCGCCGGGATCCCGCCGCTGGTCGGGTTCTTCTCCAAGGAGGGCGTCCTCTTCGCCGCCGAGGAGTCGCTGAGCGGCCACGATGCGGGACTGGCCTGGTTCGTCCTCCTCGCGCTGGTGGTCACCGTGGGCCTCACGGCCGCCTACTGCACCCGGGCATGGCTGCTGCTCACCACGGAGCGGCCGGGTGGCCTCGCGGAGCTCGAGGCGGAGGAGGGCCAGGCGGAGAGCGCCGAGGAGGCCGCGCCGGCCGGTGACGAAGCGGCCACCGGCGCGCACGAGATCCGGCCGGTGACGATGGCGGCGGCGCTGACCGTCTCGGCCCTCGCCGTCCTGACCGTGGTCGGTGGCCTGCTGCTCGTCCCCGTCAGCGGCGGGATCCACCTCGGCCTGGTGATGACCATCGTCTCCCTGCTCGTGATCGGGCTCGCCTTCGTCGGCGTCCGGGCCATGGCCACGGCGGGGCACGACCCCGCTCGCCGGCTCGGACCGGCCACGGCCGACCTCAGCGACCGCGGGTTCGGGTTCGATGCCGTCTACGTCGCGGTCGGTCGCGTGGTCATCGCGATCGCCCGGCTCGTCGTCCGGCTGGACCGCGACGTCGTCGACGCCTACCCACGGGGTGCGGCCTCGCTGACCGGCATCGCCGGCCGGGTCGGCGAGAAGGCGCACCGCGCCGCGCCGTCCACCGGTCTGCTGGCCGTCGTGGTCGGGGTCGTCCTCGTCGCGGTCGCGGGGGTGACGGTGTGGCACTGACGCTCACCCTCGTGGTTCCCGTCGTGGTGGCGGTCTGGCTGCTCGCGGCCGGTCGTCGGTATGCGCCACGCACCGCCCGCGGGCTGGCCCTGATCGCCAGCGTGGTCACCTTCCTGCTCACGCTCGTGACCGTCGTCCTCCGCACGGAGGTCGACGCCCCGTGGGTCACGTCGCTCGGGCTGCGGTGGCACTTCGCCGTCGACGGGATCACGGTCCCGCTCGCCCTGCTGACGGCGGCCCTCGGAGTCGCGGTGGTGGTCCATGCGCGGGGCCGTGAGCCAGGGCGTCCGGAGGGTTCCGGCACCGGCAACACGGCGGCGACCTACTACGCGTGCCTGCTGCTGGTCGAGTTCGGCGCCTTGGCCACGTTCTTCGCCCGGGACGCGATCCTCTTCTTCGTCGCCTTCGAGGTCGTCCTCGTCCCGATGTGGGTGCTCATCAGCCGGTTCGGCGACGACCACGCCACCGAGCGGGCGCGGGCCGACGCGTCCAACCGGTTCGTCCTGTTCACGGCCCTCGGGTCCACGCTGATGCTGCTGGGCATCCTCGTCCTCGTCGTCCAGGGCGGCACGTCCGACCTCGGCCGCCTCGCCGCGGCCCACGGTGCGGGACTGTCCACGCCGACCCAGGTGCTGGTCGCGACCCTCCTCGTCGTGGGCCTCGGCATCAAGGTGCCGCTGTGGCCGGTCCACACCTGGCTCCCCCCGGCTCACACCATCGCGCCCACGGCCGGCTCGGTGCTCCTCGCCGCCGTGCTGCTCAAGATGGGGACCTACGGCATCATCCGGCTCGCCATCCCCACGGTCCCCGAGGGCTTCCACGCCGTCGCCCCGTTCCTCGCCGCGAGCGGAGCGATCGGCATCCTCTGGGGAGGCCTGGCCTGCCTGGTCGAGCGCGACCTCAAGCGACTGGTCGCCTACAGCTCGGTCGCGCACATGGGGTTCGTCGCCGTCGGCCTCGCCTCGGGAACCCAGACCGGGATGCAGGCGGCCCTGTTCGGCAACGTCGCCCACGGCCTCGTCTCGGCCCTGCTGTTCTTCGTCGTGGGCGGACTCAAGGAGCGCTGGGGGAGTGCCGACCTCACGGTGGCCCGCGACGCCCTGCGCGACGTGTCCCCGCGGATGGGCTTCGCGCTGGTCGTCGGGTTCGCGTCGGCGCTCGGGCTGCCGGGACTGGTCGGCTTCTGGGGCGAGTTCCTCGCCGTGTACGCGGCGTGGAACCCGGCCGAGGGCCTGCCCGTCCCCCTCTTCCGGATCTGTGCGGTCGCCGGCGTCGTCGGGATGTCCCTCGCCGCCGCATACTCGCTCCGGGTCCTCCGCCTCGTCTGGGCCGGCCACGAGAACTGGACCGGACCACCGCTGGGCTCGCTCACCCGCACCCGACGCCGCGACGACGCCCACGGCGCAGAGCTGCTCGTCGTGCTGGCCCTGGTCGCGTTCGTCATCGGTCTCGGCGTCGTGCCCAAGCCCCTGCTCGGCGCCACCGAGACCGAAGTCACCGTGCTGGTCCCACGCAGTAGCCCGATCGGGGCTCCGACCCCGGCCGGCAGCACGACCGTGGAGGCGAGCGGCCCGTGATCACCTTCGACGTCGGCACGCTGCTGCCGGTGCTGTCCCCACTCATCGGTGCGGTCGTCGTGCTCGTCCTCGACGTCCTCGACACCCGCGGCCAGCGGGTCCACTACGCGATCGCCTTCATCGCGTTGGTCATCGGCATGTTCGGCACGTTCGGGGCCCTCGGCGCGCCGACAGGTGACGAGCTGCGCACCCTGTGCCTGCCCGACGGGGGCGCCTGCTTCTACTCCGCCACCGCCCTGACGACGACCCTCCAGCTCGTGGCCCTGCTCGCCGCCGCCGTCACCCTGTTGCTCGCGTGGCCGTCCGAGCGGGCCGACGAGACCGGTCGGACCGCCGTCACCGTCTCGTTGCTCCTCGCCGCGACCGGAGGAGCGGTCGGGGTCGCCGGTGCTCGCGACCTCGCCTCCTGGCTGGTCACCCTCGAGCTCGCAACGTTGCCAGTCGTCGCCCTGGCGGCCCTTCCGGGAACCCGCCGGGCGCTGGCCGGAGCGGTCCAGCTGGTCACCACCTCGCTCGTGTCGTTCGCGATGCTGGCCCTCGGCGCCGCCTGCTGGTACGCGGCGACTGGTTCGCCCGAGCTCGGACCGGGGCCGGCCCTCGCCGCCACGTCGACGCCCCAACGCGGACTGCTGGCCCTGGCCGTCGTCCTGGTGCTGGGCGGGATCGCCTTCAAGCTCTCGCTGGTGCCCTTCCACGCGTGGACGCCGACGACGTATGCGGGATCACCCCTGCCGGTCACGGTGTTCCTCGCCGGGGTGTCCAAGGTGGCCGCGCTCGCCGCCCTGCTCGTGGTCGTCCAGGCGGTCACCCAGCTCGGCCGCTCCGCCCTGGTCGCGGTCGCCGTCCTCGCCATCGCCAGCATGACGCTCGGCAACCTCATGGCCCTGCGCCAGGACGACGTCGTCCGGCTGCTCGCCTGGTCGACGGTCGCGCAGGCCGGCTGGGTCGTGGTCCCGCTGCTGTCGGTGTCGTCGTTCGGGGCGCGGGCCTCCGCCGGCTACCTCCTCACCTACGTCGTCGCCACCCTGGTGGCCTTCACCGCCGTGGTGATGACCGTCTCGGTGGTCGGCGCCCGTCGCGGGCGGGACCTCGCCGCCTACACCGGCCTGGTCCGAACCCATCCGTGGGCCGGCGGCGCCCTGCTGCTGGCGCTGACCTCCCTCGCCGGGCTGCCGCCCGGGGTGCTCGGGCTCATCGGCAAGATCGTCGCCCTGCGGCCGGTGCTGGCCGAGGGCTGGTGGGTGGTCGGCGTGCTGGCCGCCGCCAACGCGGTCCTCGGCGTCGCGGTCTACCTCCGCTGGGTGCGGGTGCTGCTGCAGCCGGCACCGGAGGCGGTCCAGGAGGCCATGGCCGAAGGCGGCACCGGCACGGTGACGGCCGTCACGCGGGTCCGGACGCATCCGAGCCACCTGGTCGCCCTGGGCGTCGGGAGCGCAGTTCTCGTGCTCGGGTCGGTGCAGCCGGACCTGCTGTTCGGCCTGCTCGGGTGAGGTCCGCCACGCCTCCGCAGGGCCGGGAACGCCTGTGCACAACCTGACGTTTTTCTGACATGCCCCCCTTGCACCGCCACTACAACGGCCTCAAGACCGCTGCACTGTTCGGCGCGATCTGGGCCCTCCTGCTCGGCATCGGCGCCCTCGTCGCGGGCGGTCGGTTCATCTGGATCTTCGCCCTCATCGGGGTCGCCACGACGTTCTACGGCTACTGGAACAGCGACAAGCTGGCCATCCGCGCCATGCACGCGTACCCCGTCAGCGAGGCCCAGGCCCCCGCGATGTACCGGATCGTCCGCGAGCTGTCCACCAAGGCCGGCAAGCCGATGCCACGGCTCTACATCTCGCCCACCGAGGCACCGAACGCCTTCGCCACCGGACGCAACCCCCAGAACGCGGCCGTCTGCTGCACCGAGGGGATCCTCCAGCTGCTCGACGAGCGCGAGCTGCGAGGCGTCCTCGGCCACGAGCTCCAGCACGTCTACAACCGCGACATCCTCACCAGCTCCGTCGCTGCCGCGATCGCCGGAGTCATCACGGCCGTGGCCCAGATGGCGATGTTCGCCAGCATGTTCGGGGGTGGTGACGACGACGAGCGCGGCAACCCCATCGCCCTCCTCCTGCTCTCTCTGTTGGCGCCGTTCGCGGCTACCGTGATCCAGCTGGCCATCAGCCGGACCCGGGAGTATGACGCCGACGAGGACGGCGCGGCCCTCACCGGCGACCCCTTGGCCCTCGCCTCCGCGCTGCGGAAGCTGGAACGCGGCGTGGCCCGAGCCCCGCTCGCCCCGCAGCAGCAGATCGTCAATGCGAGCCACATGATGATCGCCAACCCGTTCCGCGCCCAGGACGTCTCGAAGCTGTTCTCCACCCACCCGCCGATGCCCGAGCGGATCGCCCGCCTCGAGTCGATGGCCTCCGGCTACCTCGAGCGCTGACCATCCGGTGGTGGGATCTCACCCGAGCCCCGGACGACGAGCGTGGGGATCGAGAGGATCCGGCGAGGCGGCGACGTGTCGCCCTCGATCCGGGAGAACAGCATCTCGGCGGCCCGCCGGCCGATCGCCCGCACGTCCTGGCGCACGACCGTGAGCGAGGGCGTCATGAGATCGGCAAGGGGAAAGTCGTCGAAGCCGACCAGCGCGACCTCCTGTGAGAGACCCAGGTCCCGCAGCGCCCGGATCGCGCCGATGCTGAGGATGTTGCGACAGGCGAACACCGCCGTCGGTGGGTCGGGACGCCGCATCATCGCCATCAGCGCGGCCTGGGCCTCCTCGGTGGTGCGCAGGCCGCTCACCACGAGCTCCGCCGGCGGCCTCAAGCCGGCCGCCTTCATGGCCGCCTCGTAGCCGCGGAGCCGGTCCGCGGCGGTCGGGATGCTGGTCAGGTCGACCAGCACGGCCACGCGGGTATGCCCGCCGGCGATCAGGTGCGCGACCGCCTCTTTGGCCCCCCGCCGGTTGTCGACCACCACGCTGTCCGACTCCACCCCTCGAGGTGGGCGGTCGACGAACACGGTGGGAAGACCTGCCCGGACCTCGGAGGCGAGGTAGGACTGGTCGGTGGTCGACGGCATGAGGATGAGACCGTCCACCCGGCGGGCGACGAGGTCGGCGACGAGAGCTCGTTCGCGATCGGTCTCCTCGTCGATGCTCGCGGCCAGGACCACGCAGTGCCGCTCCCGGGCCGCATCCTCGAGGCTGCGAAGCAGCCCCACCGAGAAGCTGTTGCTGACGTCCTGGACCAGGGCGCCGACGACCCCGGTCCGACCGTGGCTGCGGCGGAGGTTGCTCGCGGTGAGGTTATGGGTGTAGTCCAGTCGCTCGACCGCCCGCTCGACCCGTTCGCGCAGGTCGTCGGAGACACCGGCCTCGCGGTTGACGACCCGGGAGACGGTCTTGAGGCTCACCCCCGCGAGCGCCGCGACGTCGCGCATCGTCGCCCGACCCAGTCTGGGTGCGGGCGACTCCGACGTTGACATCGTTGTCACGGCCACGGTGCCAATTAGGTCACAGACGTTGACGGGAGCGCAAGACCTCCGCTATACATGCTTCTGACAACGTTGTCACACCAATGGAGGTTAGACATGAAGCCAGCCACCGCCCTCAGCCGACGCACCCGCGTCGTCGCGTTGGCATCGGCCGCCGGGGTCGCCTTGGCGCTCGGCGCGTGCAGCAGTAGCAGCGGCGGAAGTGGGTCGGGGTCAACCGGTGGGGGCGGCGAGAAGATCGGCGTCACGCTCATCACCAAGGACTCGAACAACCCCTTCTTCGTCACGATGCAGACCGGCGCGAAGGCGTTCGCCGAGAAGCAGGGCAACATCAGCCTGACCGTCGCGTCAGGAAAGCAGGAGGGTGACGACCAGGGCCAGATCGACGCGATCGAGGCGTCGATCGCCAAGGGCGACAAGGGGATCCTCATCACCCCGATGTCGACGGGCGTGAACTCGGCCATCAAGAAGGCCCGAGACGCCGGGCTCTACGTCATTGCGCTCGATACCCCGCCCGACCCGGCCAACACGGTCGACATCACCTTCGCGACCGACAACTTCAAGGCGGGCAAGCTCATCGGCCAGTGGGCCCAGGTTCAGATGGCGGGCAAGCCGGCGACGATCGCCATGCTCGACCTGTTCAACGACAAGGTCGTCTCGGTCGACTACAACCGTGACCAGGGATTCCTCACCGGAATGGGTATCCCGGTCAACGACCCCAAGAAGAACGGTGACGAGGCCAAGACCGGCAACTACAACGGCGGCACCTACACCATCGCCTGCAACGAGGCCGGGAACGGCGCGGCCGACGGCGGACGAGCGGCCATGGAACGGTGCCTGACCAAGAACCCCGACATCAACCTCGTCTACACGATCAACGAGCCCACCGCGGTGGGTGCCGACGCCGCTCTCAAGGCGAGCCCGAGCCCGGCCAGCAAGACGGCGACGATCGTCTCCATCGACGGCGGCTGCGCCGGTGTGGCTGCGGTCAAGGCCGGCGTCATCGGTGCCACCGCGCAGCAGTACCCGCTGAAGATGGCGGAGCTGGGCATCCAGGCGATCGCCCAGATCGCCACCGGTGGCGCGAAGCCGAGCAACTCGCCCGGCCTCGACTTCTACGACACCGGGGTTGCGCTGGTGACCGACAAGAAGGCCGGCGACATCACCATCGTCAGCAGCGCCGACGGTTCGAAGATCTGCTGGGGCAGCACCTCATGAGCTCGACCACGACGACGGGCGGCGCTCGACAGAGCGCCGCCCAGGCGGAGCTGTCGCGGCGGTCGCAGTCCCCGGCCCAGCGGCTCCAGCACCTGCTCCACGGGAACCCGTGGCTCAGCCCGCTGGTCCTGCTGGTCGTGACGATCATCGTCTTCTCGATCGTCAACCCACGGTTCATGCAGGCGAACTCGCTGTCCCTGCTCGTGCAGCAGACTGCGGTCGTCGCCGCTCTCGCACTGGGTCAGACGCTGGTTATCCTGACGGCCGGCATCGACCTCTCGTGCGGCGCCATCTGCGTCCTGTCGATGATGATCATGGCCTCCCTCGCCGCCAAGAACGGCATCCCCGGGCCGCTCGCCCTGGTCATCGGGGTCGCCGCCGGTCTCCTGGCCGGGTACATCAACGGGCTCCTGGTGACGAGGCTCAACCTGCCACCGTTCATCGTCACGCTGGGAACGTTGAGCATCTTCACCGCGATCGCGCTGCTCTACTCGGGGGCCGAGAGCATCCAGGACAGCCGTCTTCCCGACATCCTCAACTGGACCGGTAACAGCTTCTCGGTCGCGGGGTTCCGGGTGACCAACGGGGTGCTGCTCGTCATCCTCATGTACATCGTCGTCGGCTTCGCGCTGAGCCAGACGGCGTGGGGCCGGCACCTCTATGCGGTGGGTGACGACTCCGAGTCGGCCCGCCTCAGCGGCATCGCGAGCAAGCGGGTGCTTCTTTCCGTCTACTCCGTCGCGGGCCTGATCTTCGGCATCGGCGGCTGGGTCCTCATCGGCCGATCCGGCGGCGCCACGCCCAACGCGATACCCACCGGCAACCTCGACAGCATCACCGCCGTCGTCATCGGAGGCACCAGCCTCTTCGGCGGTCGCGGAGGAGTGGTCGGCACCGCCATCGGAGCCCTCATCGTCTACGCGTTCACCTTCGGGCTGTCCCTCGCCGGTGTGGACCAGCAGTACCGCATCCTCGCCGTCGGCGTACTCGTCATCGTCGCCGTGGCGATCGACCAGTGGATCAGGAAGGTGAAGTCATGACGGTCCAGGACGCGTCCCAGCAGCGCACCGCGGCCGGTGGTTCGCCGCAGCCCGCGGACGGGCGGACGCCCGTCCTCCAGGGCAGGGGCATGATCAAGACGTTCGGCCGGGTCATCGGCCTCGACGGCGTCGACATCGAGCTCTACCCAGGCGAGGTGCTGGCCGTCATCGGCGACAACGGCGCCGGCAAGTCGACCCTGATCAAGTGCCTCTCCGGGGCCTACACGCTCGACGGTGGCGAGATGCTGCTCGACGGCAACCATGTCACTTTCAAGCGGCCGCAGGACGCCCGCGACGCCGGGATCGAGACGGTCTACCAGACCCTCGCGGTGATCCCGGCGCTCGACATCGCGAGCAACCTGTACCTCGCTCGCGAGGAGCGCCGCCCGGGTCCGCTCGGTTCGGTGCTGCGGATGCTCGACAAGAAGGGCATGCGCGACCGGGCGAGCGACGCCGTGCAGGGCCTCGGCATCCAGACGATCCAGAACATGGGTCAGGCCGTCGAGACTCTGTCGGGTGGCCAGCGCCAGGCGGTCGCCGTGGCGAGAGCGGCGGCGTTCGGGAGCAAGGTCGTCATCCTCGACGAGCCGACGGCCGCCCTCGGTGTCAAGGAGGGCAACGCGGTCCTGGACATGATCAAGGGGCTGCGCGACAAGGGCCTCCCGGTCATCCTCATCAGCCACAACATGCCGCACGTGTGGGAGGTGGCCGACCGCATCCACATCCAGCGGCTGGCCCGCCGGGCGGGGGTCATCACCCCCCAGTCCCACACGATGCAGGAAGGCGTGGCGATCATGACCGGCGCGGTCACCCTCGACGGGGACAGCGCCAAGGAGGCCTCGTGACGATCGTCGTCGGCTACCTCCCTACCCCGGAGGGCTCCGCGGCGGTCGACCACGCGATGGAGGAGGCGCGGCTCACCTCCTCCCGCGTGGTGGTCGTCAACACCGGTCACTACGGCGACTTCTCGCACCCCAACTACGCCACGGCGGAGGACATCGACGCGCTCGTGGCCCAGCTGACCGCGGCGGGGCTCGAGCACGAGATCCTCCGGTCGCTGGAGAGCACGTCCGCGGGGGAGGCCATCCTGCAAGCGGCGACCGATGCCTCGGCGGACCTCATCGTCATCGGGGTCCGACGCCGTTCACCGGTCGGCAAGCTGTTCGCCGGCAGTACCGCACAGCACGTCCTGCTCGACGCGGACTGTCCGGTGCTGGCCGTCAAACCCCGGTAGGGGAGAGCTGCACCGCGAGGCCGAACAGTCGGCGACTACTCCGACTGTTCGGCCTCGCGCGTGTCACCCTTGGTCCCGTGCCGAGCCTCACCCGCGACGAGGCGGGGACCCGTGCCGCCCTCGTCGAGGTCGTGTCCTACGAGGTCGACCTCGACGTCGACACCGGACCTCGGACGTTCGAGAGCACCAGCACGGTGCGCTTCCGGAGCCGCGAGGTGGGCGCCAGCACCTGGCTGGACGTCGCCCCGGTGGTGCTGCACGAGGTACGCCTCAACGGCCGTGAGCTGGACGTCGCCGAGCTCGTCGACGGGCGCTTCGCGCTGCGAGACCTGGCGCACGAGAACGTGGTCGTCGTCCGCGCGACGATGGCCTACAGCCGCGACGGCCAGGGCCTGCACCGCGCGGTGGACCCCGCCGACGACGAGGCGTACCTCTACGGGCACGCCTTCCTGGCCGCCGCGCCGCGGATGTTCGGCTGCTTCGACCAACCGGACCTCAAGGCGCCGTACACGATCTCGGTGGCCGCCCCGGCCCACTGGACCGTCGTCGGGAACGGTGCGGCGTCGCATACCGGACCGGGGCGGTGGACCCTCGCGACGACCCCGCCGCTCGCGACCTACTTCGTCACGGTCTGCGCCGGGCCCTACGTCACCCGTCGCGCCGAGCACGACGGCATCCCGCTCGCGGTGCACGCCCGGCGCTCGCTGGAGGGCCCCCTCGACCGATGGGCGGACCAGATCCTCACGCTCACGCAGCAGGGCCTGGACCGCTACCACGGCCTGTTCGGCATCCGGTACCCGTTCGGCGAGTACCACCAGGTGTTCGTCCCGGAGTTCAACGCCGGCGCGATGGAGAACCCGGGGTGCGTGACGATCCGCGACGACCGGCTGTTCCGCGGCAGCGCGACCGAGGACGCCCTGCTGGTCCGGGCGCGCACGATCGAGCACGAGCTGGCCCACATGTGGTTCGGCGACCTGGTGACGATGCGGTGGTGGGACGACCTGTGGCTCAACGAGTCGTTCGCCGAGTACATGGCCACCACGACATTGGTCCACGCGACCGAGTTCCACGAGGCGTGGACGTCGTTCGGCATCGTGCGCAAGACGTGGGGGTATGCGGCGGAGCGCCGCCCGAGCACCCACCCGGTCGCCGGGTCGGCCGCCCTCGACGCCGCCTCGGCGCAGCAGGACTTCGACGGCATCTCCTACGCCAAGGGTGCCTCGGTCATCCGCCAGCTGGTCGCCTACCTCGGTGAGGACGCGGCGACCCGGGGAGTCGCCGCCTACCTCCGCGAACACGCCTACGGGAACGGCACGTTCGACGACCTCGTCGGTGCGCTGGAGCGAGCGGGGAACCAGGACCTCGGTGCGTGGTGCGATGCCTGGCTGCGCACCGCCGACCGTGACCGGCTGCGGGTCGAGACGGAGGAGGAGGACGGGGTGATCCGGTCGGCGCGGCTGACCCGCGACGTCCCCCGGCAGCATCCCGCCGACCGCGTCCACGTCGTCGACGTGGTGGGGTGGACCGACGGGGTCGAGCAGGTCCGCACGCTGGTCCGCACCGGCGGCGACGTGACCGAGCTGCCCGAGCTCGTCGGGCGGCCGCGGCCGGCCGTGCTCGTGCCCAACGCCTCCGACCTGACGTGGGCCGGGGTGGACCTCGACCCGGCCACGGTCACCGCGCTACCGGGACAGCTGTCGCGGATTCCCGAGGGTCCCGCCCGGGTGGTGGTCTGGTCCGCGCTGGTCGACGCGGTGTCCGCCGGCGTGATGGACCCGCGCCCGGTGCTTCGGCTGATCGCCTCGGAGTGGGTCAGCGAGTCGTCGCCGCCGCTGCTCGAACGGTTGGCCTCGACCGCCGTCCGCCGGTTCGTTCCGGAGTTCCTGCTCGAGGCGGAGCACGATGCCGCCTGGCAGGCGATGGCCGACGCCGGGGACCTGCTCCTGTCGCGGTCCGAACCCGGTTCGAACCACGCGGTCATCGCCGCCAGAACCGTGGCCGAGTGCAGCCGGGACGAGGCGCTGCTGCGCCGCTGGCTGGCCGGCCCGGACGCGCCCTCCGGCCTCGGCGCGGACACCGACTTCCGCTGGCTGCTGCTCGGCAACCTCGCCCGGCGCGGCCGGCTCGAGCCCGACGAGCTGGACGACGCGGAGGAGGCCGACCCGACGTTCGGCGGCCGGCTCGCGGCCCTGCAGGCGCGGGCGTCCCAGCCGACGGAGGAGGCGAAGGCCTGGGCGTGGGCCCAGGTCGTCGAGGAGCGCTCGACCCGCTCCAACCACCAGCTGGTGGCCCTGCTGCAGGGGTTCTGGTCGACGCCGGACCTCGACCTCGTGCGGCCCTACGTGGGCCGGTTCTTCACCGAGGTTCCGCGCCTGTCGGCGTGGGTCGGCGACGACGCGCTGGCCCGGGTGGTCCGGTTCGGCTTCCCCCGGGTCGTGGAGCGGTCGACGCTGCGGCTCGCCGACGAGGCGTTGCAGCAGGGGTCCCTGTCGCCGGCCACCCGTCGCAACATCGTGGACGGCGCCTCCGCGCTCGGCGAGGCGGTCGACTCCCGGGAGCGGTATGCGCCGGGGCGGGTCGCGCTCGGCGGGTCGGCTAGCGGTAGTTGGTGAACTGCAGCGCGGTGTCGAGGTCCTTGCCCCGCAGCATGTTCTGGATCGACTGCAGGTCGTCGCGCGACTTGCTCGTCACGCGCAGCTCGTCGCCCTGGATCTGCGACTTGACCGTCTTGGGCCCCTCGTCGCGGATGATCTTGGCGATCTTCTTGGCGGTCTCCTGGTCGATGCCCTCCTTGAGAGCCACCTCGAGCCGGTACTCCTTGCCCGACAGCCGAGGCGTGGGCTTCTCGTCCTTGCCGCCGTAGTCGAGGTGCTTGAGCGAGACCTTCCGTTTCACCAGCCACGTCTGGAACACGTCGAGGACGGCCAGGGCGCGCTCCTCCGTGTTGGCCTTGATGACTACCGCGTGCTCGCCCGAGAAGGCCAGCGAGGCGCCGACGCCCTTGAAGTCGTAGCGCGTCGAGATCTCCTTGGCGGCGGTGTTCAGCGCGTTGGCGACCTCCTGCTTGTCGATCTTGCTGACGATGTCGAACGACGCGTCGGCCATGTGCTCCTCACTCCTGCTGACAGCCTTGGGGGGTGGCGCCCACCGATTCGGGGCGCCGCTCGTTGCTTGCTATCCTTCCATGCGCGTCACGGCAGGTTGCCCGAGCGGCCAATGGGAGCGGACTGTAAATCCGTCGCGAAAGCTTCGAAGGTTCGAATCCTTCACC
>CAVWQU010000025.1:0-140935 GCA_963757225.1 uncultured Actinomycetota bacterium | reverse complement strand
AGCCCATGGTCGCGATCAAGGCCGTCAACAAGCACTTCGGCGAGCTGCACGTGCTCAAGGACATCGACCTCGTCGTCGGCAAGGGCGAGGTCGTCGTCGTGCTGGGGCCCTCCGGCTCGGGCAAGTCGACCCTCTGCCGCACCATCAACCGCCTGGAGACGTTCGAGTCCGGGTCGATCGCCATCGACGGCAAGGCGCTGCCGGAGGAGGGCAAGGAGCTGGCCCACCTGCGGGCCGACGTCGGGATGGTGTTCCAGAGCTTCAACCTCTTCGCGCACAAGACGATCCTCGAGAACGTCACGCTCGGCCCGATCAAGGTCCGCAAGCAGAAGAAGGCGGCGGCGGAGCAGCGGGCCAAGGAGCTGCTCGAGCGCGTCGGCGTCGCCCACCAGTCCGGGAAGTACCCCGCCCAGCTCTCCGGTGGTCAGCAGCAGCGGGTCGCGATCGCCCGGTCGCTGGCCATGGATCCCAAGGTCATGCTCTTCGACGAGCCGACCTCCGCGCTGGACCCCGAGATGATCAACGAGGTCCTCGACGTCATGATCCAGCTGGCGAAGTCGGGCATGACGATGATCGTCGTGACCCACGAGATGGGGTTCGCGCGACGGGCGGCCAACCGGGTCGTGTTCATGTCGGACGGCGAGATCCTCGAGGACGCGACGCCCGAGGAGTTCTTCAACCACCCCAAGACGGACCGGGCCAAGGACTTCCTCGGCAAGATCCTCACCCACTGACCTCACCCCAGATCACGCCCAAACGCGCGGGCACAACAGGGAGGAAACATCAGGATGAAACTCGGACGGATCAGCGCCGCCACGGTGGCGGCGCTCGCCGCCATCGGCCTCGCGGCCTGTGGTAGCGGCACGCCCGCAGGCTCCAGCGGGGGCGGAGGGGCCACCGGGGGTGGCGCGGCGGAAGCCGTGAAGGTCGGCATCAAGTTCGACCAGCCCGGCATGGGTCTTAAGGAGGGCTCGACCTACTCGGGCTTCGACGTGGACCTCGCCAACTACATCGCCAAGGAGCTCAACTACACGCCGACCTTCGTCGAGGCGGTCTCCTCGCAACGCGAGACGCTCCTCAAGACCGGCCAGGTCAAGTACATCGTCGGCACCTACTCCATCACCGACGCCCGCAAGAAGGACGTCGACTTCGCCGGCCCCTACTTCATCGCCGGTCAGGACCTGCTCATCCGGTCCGACGACACGTCGATCACCGGACCCGACTCCCTGGCGGGCAAGAAGCTCTGCTCCGTCAAGGGCTCCACGTCAGCGGTCAACGTCCAGAAGAAGGTTCCGGGCGTCAACCTGCAGGAGTACAACACCTACACACTGTGCGTCGACGCGCTCAAGGCCAAGAACGTGGACGCGCTGACGACCGACAACACGATCCTCGCCGGCTACGCCGCCCAGGCGGCCAACAAGGGCCAGCTCAAGGTCGTGGGCCAGACGTTCTCCACGGAGAACTACGGCGTCGGCCTGCCGAAGGGCGACACGGCGCTCTGCCAGAAGGTCACCGACGCGATCAACAAGTGGATCAGCTCCGGTGAGTGGCAGAAGGCGGTCGACAAGAACCTCGGCCCGTCGGGCTTCAAGCCCGGCGCGGGTAACCCGCCCAAGCCCGCCGCGTGCGGCGCGTCGAGCGGCGCCACCGGCTGAGCAGCACCACGAACACGGGGTATGCCGCCCGCTCATCCCGGGCGGGCGGCATACCCCCTTCGTGCGGTGCCGAGCACGTGACCACCTGACCTCGACAGATCCACACCGACGAGAGGGCCGAAGGCCTCATGGGTGAGCTGCTGTCCCAGTACAACGTCTTCTCCGCGTTCGGCATGACGCTGCTGCTGACCTTCTTCTCGGCCATCGGGGCGCTGGTCGTCGGCACGATCGTGGCGATCCTGCGCGTGTCGCCGGTCCCGCTGCTGCAGCGGGTGGGCGCCCTCTACGTCAACATCGTGCGGAACACCCCACTGACGCTGATCATCATCGCCTGCAACATCGTCATGATCGTCAACCTCGGGTTCAGCTTCAGCGACGACCTGGCGCGGAACAACATCATCTGGGCCGTCATCGGCCTGTCGATCTACCACGCAGCCTTCGTCTGCGAGTCGCTGCGCAGCGGCGTCAACACCGTCCCGGCGGGTCAGGCGGAGGCGGCCCGGTCGGTGGGGCTCACCTTCACCCAGAGCCTGCGCGAAGTGATGCTGCCGCAGGCGTTCCGAGGCGCGATCACGCCGCTCGGCAACACGCTGATCGCCCTGACCAAGAACACCACGGTGGCGACCGCGATCGGCGTGGCCGAGATCGCCGGCCTCCAGCGCGAGATGACGGAGTTCCGCTCCGACCTCGCGCTCCTCATCCTCCTGATCGTCGCCATCGGGTTCGTCATCATCACGCTCCCGATGGGGCTGTTGACCAGTTACCTGTCGAGCCGACTGGCGGTGAAGCGATGAGCGCCACGAGTGGAAGCGTCCTCTTCGACGCTCCGGGGCCCAAGGCCCGCGCCCGCTACCGCCTGGTGGGGATCCTCGGCGGCCTCCTCGTCCTCGCCTTCCTGGTCTTCGCCCTGTTCCAGCTGGGCAGCAAGGGCAACCTCACCTACGACAAGTGGGCGATGTTCCTCGGGCTCGAGGTCAACGACATCGACGCCAACGTGTGGATCGACTACCTGCTGCCGGGCCTGCTCAACACGTTGAAGGCCGCCGTCATCTCGATCGTCCTCGCGGGCATCTTCGGGTTCGTCTTCGGGATCGGCCGGATGTCGCAGATCGCGGTCATCCGCGTGTTCTGCGGCGTCGTCGTCGAGTTCTTCCGGTCCGTCCCGGTCCTGGTGATGATGCTCGGCGCGTTCTACTTCTACTCGTTCAACAACATCTTCGTCGCCGACGTCAACCCGCTCGCCGCCGTCGTGACCGGCTTGACCCTCTACAACGGGTCGGTCGTGGCCGAGCTGCTGCGCTCGGGCGTCGGCAGCCTGCCCAAGGGCCAGTCCGAGGCGGGACTCGCGATCGGGCTCACCCGCGGTCAGACGCTCCGGGCGATCCAGCTGCCGCAGGCGGTCACGGCGATGCTCCCCGCCCTGGTGGGCCAGCTCGTCGTGGTCCTCAAGGACACCGCGCTCGGCCAGATCATCACCTACAACGAGCTGCTGACGAACTACCAGCGGATCGGGTCGACGTGGGGCAACATCGTCCCGGCCATGATCGTCATCGCGGCGATCTACATCGTCATCAACTACGCCCTCACGTCGCTGGCGGGCTACGTCGAGCGCCGGCTGCGGCAGCGCGGCCGGGTGACGATCGGTGCCGGCGGCGGCGGGGCGGTGCCGCTGGTCGTCGCCGGAGACGTGGAGCTCTCCGAGTTCGAGGTCGGCGGCGAGGACCTCGACGTCGAGATCGACCTCCGGGAGACCGGCTCCGAGCGCTGAGTCTCGGGCCCACGACGGAGGTCAGTCGCGGGCGGGAGCCACCCGCATACCGGCCGGCTCCTCCGTATGCGAAATGGCCAGGCGCCGCGGTTCGCGCAACAGGAGAGCGACCAGCCCGCCCACAACGGACACCACCACGGTGACGAGGGCGGCGTGGTTCCAGCCGTCGAGGAGTCCCTGGACGCCCTGGTCCTGACCGGCGGCGGCGATGACCGCCACCACGGTGACCCCGACGGCGGAGCCGAGGTAGCGGGCGGTGTTGTTGGCGCCGCTGCCCAGCGCCCCCTCCCCCTCGGGGACCGTCGAGACCGCCTCGCGCCCGAGCGCGGCGTTGAGCACGCCGCTGAACACACCGGCGACGAACATCCCGGGCACGAACGCGAGCCACGTCCAGGACGGGCTGACGAAGGCCATCGCCAGCTGCCCGGCGGCGACCCCCAGCAGGGCAATGCCCAGCTGCGCCCGGCCCGGCAGCCAGGCCGGCAACCAGCGGGCCGCCAGCGCCGTGACGACGCTCGTGGCCGACCAGACGACTGCGAGGTAGGCGGAGGTCGTGGCGGGCACGCCGAAGCCCTGACCGAGCAGGACCGGGAGGTTCTGCACGAGCGCGATGACCCCGGCGCCTGCGGCGAAACCGGCGACGGTGGCCGCGACGAAGCCCCGCTGCCGGAACAGCCGGAGGTCCAGCATCGGCCGGGCCGACCGCAGCTCGACGAGGACGAAGGCGGCGAACAGCACCGCCGCGACGACGAAGAGCCCCAGCACGAGCGGCCGTCCCCAGCCGAGGCGGCCCTCCACCAGACCCGCCAGGAACGCGCAGACCGCGCCGACGAAGGTCAGGGCTCCCTGCAGGTCGAGGCCGCGGTGGGTGCCCCGCGTCGACTCCGCGACCCGACGGCGGGTGAGGACGGCGAGCACCAGCGCGGCCAAGGCGATGAGCCCGTAGGCGTAGCGCCAGCTCGCGTAGCGGTCCAGCTCGGAGGTGAGCAGCGGGCCGACCATGATCCCCGCGCCGACGCTGGCACCCCACACGCCGCTGGCCCGCGCCCGCTCCGGACCGGGGGCGAAGGTGGCGGCGATGAGCCCGAGGCTCGCGGCGACCACGGCGGCGTTGCCCACGCCCTGGGCCGCGCGCGCCAGCGTGAAGACGAGCGGCGAGGCGGCCACGGCGCCGGCCACGGACGAGAGGGCCAGCACGACCAGACCGGCGACGAACACGCGGCGTCGGCCGCGGTCGTCGGCGAGGGTACCGGCGGTGAGGAGGGTGGCCCCGAGCCCGATGCTCATCGCGCTGACCATCCAGGTGCGGCCGGCGACGTCGGCTCCGAGAGCCTGGCTGATCGGGCCGATGGCGGCGACCGGCGCGCTGAACGAGACCAGCGCCAGCATGGTCCCGAGCGCCGCAACGGTCAGGGTGGAACGAGGAGTCGGGCGCATGGGGCGGCCTCTCGGGTGGGTGTCGCGAACGGTACCAGATTGGTCTGATGAACAGACCGTTCGGGTAGGCTGTTCCCATGGCCCTCGGAACGCAGTACGCGCAGCAGGACTGCTCGCTCGCCCGCACCCTGGAGGTGATCGGGGAGCGGTGGACGCTGCTGCTCCTGCGCGACTGCTTCCTCGGGGTCCGCCGGTTCGCGGACTTCGAGACGCACCTGGACATCTCCAAGGCGGTGCTCACCCAGCGGCTCGCGACCCTCGTCGACGCCGGGCTGTTGCGGACGGTCCCCCGCGGCGCCCGCCATGACTACGTCCTCACCGACCGCGGCCGCAGCCTGTGGCCGGTCCTGTTCACGATGACCCAGTGGGGCGAGGAGCACCTCGCCCCTGAGGGCCGGCGCCGCGTCTTCGACCATCGGCCCTGCGGTGCGGCGCTCGATCCGAGCGGTCGCTGCTCGGTGTGCGGGCAGGCTCCGGGACCCGAGGAGATCGACTCGTATGCCGGGCCAGGCGTTCGCGGTCTGCGCCACGACGCGGTGTCGCTGGAGCTGCGCAGCCGGCGGCCCCTGCTGACCCCGATCGGGAGCCTGACCCCTAGCGGCCCGTCATAGGGGCGGACGAACAGCCGGGAGCCGACCGTCGTGTGACGCGATGAGTGCCCTCTGAAGATCGCGCCGCAGTCGTTCCACGGCCGGCGCACCGATGACCTGGGCCCACTCCGCTTCCAGCTCCTCGTAGATCGCCTCGACGTCGGCCAAGAGCTCCCTACCGCGCGAGCTGAGCCGCATCGGATGCTGCCGCGCATCGTTCGACCCTCCCCCCCGGACCAGGTACCCGGCATCGGTCATCGCGATCGCCAGCTTCGACGCCGCCTGCTTGGTCGTGCCCATCAGCGCGGCGAGCTCCGTGATGGTCGTGGGGGCGTCGCGAGCCGCCAGCAGCGCGAACCCGAACGCGGGGCGGACGTCGTCCCACCCACGCTCGGCCAGCCGTTCGTGCAGGCCCTCGACGAGGTCCCGATAGGCCGTCGCGAAGAGCCGAGCCAGCGGGGTATGCGGCGTCGGCGGGGTCATTCCGCCCACGGGGGCGTGAACGGGTCGCCGCCGGGCATTCGCCCTTGGCCGCCGACCGGAAGGCAGCACAACAGCCGAAGCGGGACGTCGCCATCGTTGGCCAGTGCGAACTCCGCGTCGACCGGCACGACGATGGCGTCGCCGGCATACGCGCGCTCCGGACATCCCGCGATCTCGACCGCCGCCTCGCCGTCGAGCACCACGAAGATCTCTTCTCGGGTGAGCGAGTGCACCGTGGCCGGGGTGCGCGGTGCGATCTCGACGCGCCACACCGCCGTCTCGACGCTGCCCCGCGACGGGGTCGCGAGCGAGGTGAATCGCGCCGAGCCGAGCGTATGCGTTGCGTCGGCCGGTCCTCGAACAACTGCCATGCCCTACCTCCTATGGTCAACAACGTTGACCATAGGACGCAGGACGGCTACTCGTCAACCACGTTGACCATCTGCTCGGAGTGGACTCCTCACGCTGACGCTCCCTCGGTCGCGGAGGTGGAATGCCGACCGCCCGGATCCGCTTCGATGGTGGTGTTGTTCAGCAACGCGTCGACCACCTCGCCGGGCACGTCGCGCTGCTGGGCCTGTTGAGCCTCCTCGTGTTGACGCACTTCAACCCGAGCGGCCTGCCATGCCGACCAGTGTCCAGAGACCAACGCCCACAACGACAGGGCGGAGACGTAGACGACGGAGTTCAGCCAGCCTCGCCACATCGAGATCGGGATCATGACGATCCAGAAGATGGCCAGCCACCCGTTGACCCGCCGCATGAACACGGGATCGCCCTGCACCGACGCCCATAACGTCTTCACGACGCTCATTCCCGACGCACCTCTCGTTCAACTGAGCCCCGAGCTCGACGGTTGTATCGGCCCCAGTCGACCTGCCTGGCGGTGGTCCGGGTACACCCCTAGGGAGGGTGGGCTCGGGTCATGCCCGTCATCACTCCGACCGCGGTGATCGTGGCTTTGGTCGACGACGACGACGTGGTCCCCGATTTGCCGGCGGGTCCGGATTAGGGCAGCGTGGGAAGCGCGGGGTGACCTCTCGGGGGATACGAGAGGAGACCGAGTTCGATGGACAGCGCTCAGTTGCTGACGGATGATGACCTGCTGGCCGAGGTCCGCTCCGAGTGTGAGCGGTGGGCCACTCGCGACGAGCTGGAGGCTGGTTTTGCCCGGCTGTTCGTCGTTCGCGACGAGGCGCTGAGTCGGGGGCTGCCCCTACCCATGTCGTGCCCGATGGAGACACCGCCGACGTCGTCGAGCGGGTCCTGACAGCGGGCCACGATGGACAGGAACGCCGCCCTCCCCGGCCTCGGGCCTCCTCATGACGACTGCGGAGCCTACCGATGAACTACGAGGTCGGGCTCCTGCTCGCGGATCGCTACCGCTTGGAGGAGGTCATCGCCACCGGCGGCATGGGCCAGGTGTGGCGAGCCGTCGACGAGACGCTGCAACGCGGTGTGGCGGTCAAGGTCCTCCGGCCCGGGTCCACCCAGCGCGAAGACTTCCTCGAGCGCTTCCGGACGGAGGCGCGCAACTGTGCGGCGCTGCAGCATCCCAACATCGTCACCATCCACGACTTCGGGGAAGGGGACGAGTCGGCCTACCTCGTCATGGAGCTCATCGACGGGCAGCCCCTGTCTGCGGTCCTGCAGGAGCGCGGCGCCCTCCCACCATGGGAGGCCCGCGACCTGCTCTACCAGGTGTCGATCGCCCTGCAGGCGGCCCATGACGCCGGGGTGATCCACCGGGACGTGAAACCGGCCAACATCGTCGTCGACGCGCAGGGGTACGCACGGCTCACCGACTTCGGGATCTCGAAGGCCACCAGCGGGTCGGCGCTGACCCAGACCGGCGAGGTCCTCGGCACCGCTCACTACCTGTCGCCCGAGCAGCTCCAGGGACACGCCGCCGGCCCGTCCAGCGACATCTACTCCCTCGCCGTGGTCGGCTACGAGCTGGTGACCGGATCCCGTCCCTTCAACGGCGAGTCGGTGGTCTCCACCGCGCTCGCCCACGTCGGCCAGCCGGCGCCGCCTCTGCCCGACTCGGTCCCCGAGCCCCTGCGCACGACGGTGATGGCCGGCCTGGCCAAGCTCCCGGAGAAGCGCCCGCCGAGTGCCTCGGCCTTCGCTGCCGCGCTTATGCTGCCGGCCGGCACCGTCCCCACGCATCTGCTCACGGGAGCGCGTTCCGCGGTCACCCCCGTGATCGGTGGGTTCGGACCGATCGGCCTGGTGCCGCAACCGGCCGACCATCAATGACGAGGCCAGTCGCGCTGGGCTCGATCGAGCTCACGGCACGAACGATCCCCGGGCGGGGTAGGAAGGGACGAGCGACCCGGGACGAGGCCGCGCCCGCTCGAGAAGGGCACGGCCTCGTTCCGGAGACTCGCCAGGCCGCCCCGCCAGGCCAGATGCCTGGCCCTCACTCCTGCCTGGTCTCCCGACCCGGCCGCATCGGCTCGGGGATGTCGAGCCGGTCGAGGAGGGCAGCGCCGTCCAGAGGCGACACGTATCCCGGCGGCTCGGGCGGATCGGGCGTCACCGGCGGGAAGACGGTCCCGTCGGGCCGCAGGTTGGAAGTGTCGCTGGGGACCGGTTCGGGGTGGGGAGTCATGCCGGCATCCCGGACTCCGCCTCGCCTCCGGCGGTCGTCAGGGGTGTCTCCATGGGGCAGGTCATGGGTAGGGGCAGTCCCCGTCGTAACGCCTCGTCCCGCAGCAGGAAGAGCCGGGCAAAGCCCGCCTCCAGCTCGTCGCGTCTGTCCCAGCGCGCGCACTCGGTGCGCACCTCGGCAAGCAGGTCCTCGTCGGTCATGGTGTGCGTGTCGTCGATCGTCAAATCGGTCTCCTCTCGTTCCCCCGAGAGGTGGACGGGCCCGCGTCTCCCGCTGCCAGCTCCGCCAGGTCGATCCGCCCTGCACTGGAGGAGACCCCATGGCCGCCCATCGATGACGCGGGCCGACGCCTGCGGTGCGGCGTCAACCGCGCGCGGTTAACGCCACATCGTGTGGCAGCGCCCACGTCATGTCTGGGCGTCGGCGGCGTCACACCCGTGGAGGGGTGTGCGCTCATCGCCCTCGGGCAACTCAGCCGCGGTCGTGCGGTCCGCGTTGGGCCATCTCGTATGCGGCGACCACTTCGGACAAGAACGTTCCGGCAGCGTCGACGACGGCGCCCCCCTCGCCGACGCTCGTACGATCCAGCACGTCGCGCAGGACGCGGTGGTGGACGAGGACCAGGTCCAGGAGGCTGACCCCACCGGAGATGGCCGCACGCCCGATCTCATACCCCGCCGTGAGGGCGACCTCGTCGTGACGGGGTAGGTAGCGCAGGAACGCGATGCGATAGTCCTGCTCGAGCCCCACCAGGTCAGGACCGGTGGCCACGCGGACCCAGCGGTAGGGGCGGACCGATGTGGCGGTCCAGATAGGCCAGGCCTTCTTCGAGATCGAGGGCGGTGGCCACGGATCCGGTGCTCATTCCGAGGCGCACCATGGCGAAGGCGACATCGGGTTGGATCCCGACGATGACGGTGGTGGCGCCCCGTAGGCGAGCCATCTCGGCGATGCTGCGCAGGGTGGTGAACCCGAACGAGTCGAGCACGTCCAGGGCGGCGACGTCGATGATGACCCCGGTCGACCGGAACCGGCCGATCTGCTCGACGAGGTCGTTGCGGAACCGGACCATCTCCGTGTCGTCGAGCGCAGTGTGCACCGACGCGACCAGGTATGACCCCTGTCGCAGGATGGAGACGAGCGCCGGTCCGGAGTTCACAGCGTGCTGGCACCGTCCTTTCTGGTGACCGTGTAGCCGAGCAGACGCTCGGCCTCCTCCAAGCCGCCCTGAAGGTCGCCGATGGTGTTGATCTTGCTGAGGTCCAAGCCGAGGGTGACCAGGGTCTGGGCGATCGTCGGGGAGAGTCCGGTGATGATGACGCTCGCGCCCATCAGACGTGACGCGTCGACCGTCTGCACGAGGTGGTTGGCGACGGTGGCGTCGACGTCCGGCGCACCGGTGATGTCGATGACGACGACCTTCGCGCGGTGGGTTCGGATCCCGCTCAGCAGCTGCTCGGTCAGCTGGGTCGCCCGCTCACCATCGAGAACCCCGATGATCGGTAGGATGAGCAACCGCTCTCGCACCGGTAGCACCGGGGTCGACAGCTCGCGAATCGCGTCCTGCTGCTGACGGATGACCCGTTCGCGTTCGTCGACGAAGCTGACGGCGACCGTGTTGGCGATGCGGTTCGCCGCCGGCTCGTAGGCGTCCAGGACCCGGTTGAGCAGGCCGAAGTCACGTTGGTACTTCTCGAACAGCGACCGGGCCAACACGTCCCGGAGGAGCAGCACGATTCCCACGACCTCGTGGGTCTCCACCCCGCGCGGGATGATCCGCTCGGAGAGGTCCCGGGCGTAGTGCTGCAACGCCTCGACGCTGCCGGTCTCCAGGACCTCGACGTAGTTGTCGTAGACCGAGGTGGTCTCAGCGGCCATCTCCTGCTGGGTCATCGCCTCCAACAGGTGAGTGTCGTGGATCCTTCGCACCCACTCCTCTCGTAGCTTCCCCCGGTTCTCCCGCAGGTGCGCGACGAGCTGGGGCAGCAGCTGCTCCCGGTCGTCACGCATCTGGTCACCGTCCCGGACCTCGGTGTCCTGCCCTGATGTCATCATCGTCCTTCCTTGGACCACATGGTCATGGTCACGGTTGTCCCTCGATCGACGTCGGATACGACAGCGAACTCGTCCATCAGCCTCCTGGCCCCCGGCAAGCCGAGGCCCAGACCCGCATACGTGCTGTAGCCGTCGGCCATCGCCTGGTCGACGTCCGCGATGCCCGGCCCGCTGTCCCGGGCGACGACCTGTACGCCGCGGCGGCCGTCCTGCTCGACGACCTCCAGGACGATCTCGCCGCCTCCCGTGAACCGAACGACGTTCCTCGCCACCTCGGAGACGGCGGTGGCCAGCAACGTCAATCCCGTCCCCCGCAACCCGGCCTGAGCGGCCAGCTCCCGAGCGGCGCGCCGGGCCGACACGATATCCGCATCACGGCTGATCGGGATGCGGACCAGGTCATCGCGGTTCTGCCCCCGAGCCGTCAAGGGCTCGCTCAGTCGGGCACACAGGGTGCACTGCAACACGTGGCCCGCAGCGTCGACCTCGCGCTGTCGGCGCCGGTCCCCGCTGGACAGGGCCAGCAGGACCGGCCGGCACCGTTCGGTCGGCGGCTCGACTCCCTCCAGGGCGAGCAGGTACTCCACGCGCATCCGTGCCCGTGTCCGGTTCAGCTGCGCCGCCACCGCTCCAGCCGTGGAGCCGGTCCGCGCGGCCAGGCTGCCGGTGTCCTGCCCGGCCACCTCATGGGCGAGCAGCGTCTGACGTTCCCGCTCGTCGAGGCGACCGAGCGCCTCGGCGATCGCCGCCTGCTCCTCACTCGCCAGCAGTGACTCGTCGGGCGACTCCGGGGCGCTCAGGTCGACCATCCGGTGCTGGTTCCGGTCGCGGCGCTCCGCGTCACGCCACATCGTGGCGACCACGTTCCGGGCCGTGACGATCGTGTAGGGCTCGAGCATCCCCGGTTCGATTCGTGGCAACGCCGCCAGCACGCGCACCAAGGTCTCCTGGATGAGGTCGTCGGCCGCGGGATGGGCGCCGACGCGAGCGAGCACGATGCGTCGGACCATCGGCATCAGGGCGGCGACGTCCCCCGACGGGTCGTGACCTGCGGCCGGGTCCTCAATGGACTCAGCGCTCACAACAGGCACGTTAGGCCAGGCGGACACCGGTTCGCGCGCCGAGAGCCGAGGTGAGCATGCAAGCCCCCCTTGCCGCGACGCCGAGCCTGCGCGTCATGCCGATCGTCCGCCGGAGTCCTCATGGGGGTAAGGACGTTCCACAGCAAGGGAGAGTCGTATGCCGGTGCCGCTGAATGACGAGGAGCTCCTGTCGGAGCTGGAAACGGAATGTGCACGGCTCGACGGCCCGGAACGGCCGGCCGTTCTCGGCGGCGACGGCCCGGAGGGCTATGCCGGCGTGGCCCGCCTCTACGAGCTTCGCGACGTGGCCCTCGGGCGGGGCCTGGCGCTCCCCTCGAACTGCCCGATGGACCGTCTGGCGCACTAGCGGACGACATGTTGTCCACGGGGCGTGAGGCCTCGCTCCAGCGCCGCCACAGAAAGCGTTCACCGAAGGAGTCTCCATGACCACCGAACCCCCGAGTGGGCCAGCCATCGACCTGGACGTCTACCGCTCCACGGGCGAGCGGATCGGCCCCGCGGAGTCGCTGTATCACGGCGAGTCCCACCGGCCAGCGTGGGTGACCGTCACGACCGGGCTCTTCGCGACGCACCGCAGCTTCATCCCGCTGGCCGACGCGGCCATCAGCGACGACCGGATCACCGTCGCGTTCAGCAAGGACCACATCAGGGACGCCCCCAGCGTCGAGCCGGTCGAGACCCGACTCCGTCCGGAGGACGAACGAGTCCTCAATGCTCACTACGGCCTCACCGACCGAGAGGCTGCCCACCCGGCGTGACGGTTGACGCCGTCCTCTGGGGGGTACACCCAGGCTTGTCTCGGGACAACGCTCGCCACGCAAGGACGTGTCTGTTGTACGACTACCTCCTGTATCTGTCCCTTCTCGCCCCGCTCCTCGCGCTCCCTGCTCTGCTGTTCATGGTCCGCGTCGAACACTGGGCCTCAGAGGGCGGCCCGCGGCGCGGCTCATCGTCGTCGCTCGGTCACCACGAATCGTCCCTCCCACGTCGTTCGTGATGCGGTGGGGATGACGAGCTGAGTGTCGGTGTGTCAGTCGCGGCGCAGCCTGCGGCCGTCGGGCACGGTGCGGCCACCCAGGAGGGCGACCAGGGCACCGGAGTCGGCGCGAACGAGCCGGCCCCCTCCCCAGCTCCAGTCGGTGTCGGTGGCCTCGAGCCGGACGCCGGTCAGGTCGACTCCGAACCAGTCGCCGCGGGCGGCGGTGAGCTGGTCGAGGACGGCGACCACCGCTTCGGTCGGTGCCACCGAAGGTCGGTCGAGGGCGATCGTGACATCGAGGGAGTGGATCACCGCATGGCTCAAGGCCCCGGCGGCGCCGCCGCCTGGCGGTTGCCACGCGTGAAGCCTCGGTGATCGGAGCTGGTCGAGAAGGTCGTCGACGGGCAGCGTCGCATCCCGCCGGGCGACCGTCTCCGAGAGCACGGTGAAGCTGCCGCCGGCGGCCGCCATCTCCGCACCGAACTGCTCCGGGGAGAGACGCGCCGGCATGGTGACGTGCGCGACGACGTGCCGGACCAGCCAGGTTTCACAGAGCGACGGGGCGTCCCACGTCTCGCCCGGTGCGGCAGCCAGCAGGTCGGCGAGCCGACCATAGGTTCGCGCTACCCAGATCGGCAGATCGGTCATGTCTGCTCTCCGTGGACCAGGTGGTCGAGGTGCTCCGCCAGCTTGTCGAGGGAGCTGAGGAAGCCAGCGCGGGCCTCGGGGAGACGCGCCGTCTCGGGCACGTTGCGCTGATGGATGACGATCGGCCGTCGTGCCGTCGTCGAGCTGTTGCAGCGTGCTGGTGGTCAGCATCCCGGTCGCCCGCTCGACCCACGACAGCCGTTCCGGCGGCACGACTTCGGTGAAGGTCGCCTCCATCCGGTAGTCCCCGTGCTCGCCGATCATGAGCGCCTCGAAGCGGCCTCCGGTATGGAGCTCGACGACGATCCCCTCGATCGGCGTGACCATGTCTCGCGGCCCCCAGAACTCGGCCAGCTCCGTCGGCTCGGTGAGACACCGCCACACCAGCTCTCGCGGCGCTCGGAAGACTCGCCGGTAGACCAGCTCATCGCCGTTCACCTCTCTTCACCACCTTGCAGCGCGGCCAAGTGCGTCTCCAGTCGGTCCATCCGGGCTTCCCACATCCGCCGGCTCTCCTCGATCCACGCGGAAACACCGTCGAGCGCCCCGGGTTCGAGCCGACACGGCCGGGTCTGTCCGTCCCTGCTCTGGCTGAGCAGACCGCATCGCTCCAGCACCCGAATGTGCTGTGACACGGCCTGCAGGCTCATGGCATACGGCTGGGCCAGCTCGGTGACCGTCGCCTCTCCCCCGGCCAACCGCGCGACGATGTCTCTCCTGGTGTGGTCACTGAGGGCCGCGAACAGGGCATCGAGGTCCTTCTGGTCGACCACTGGCGGCACCCGAATAGTCAAGCATCTGCTTAATTAAGTGTCAACTTGAGTGTCTACATATGCCAATATAGGTATATGATGCTGCTCATGGCCCGAGCCGCGACGACGTCAGACGTCTTCAACGCGATCGCCGAGCCGCAGCGGCGGGAGATCCTCGTGCTGCTGCGGTCCGGTGAGCTGCCGGTGACCGAGCTGGCCCAGGAGCTGGGAATGACGCAGCCCGGTGCCTCCAAACACCTGCGGGTCCTCCGAGAGGTCGGACTCGTGCGGGACAGGAGGGCCGGCAAGCAACGCCTCTACGCCCTCGACGCCCGCGGGCTACGTCCCGTGCACGAGTGGAGCGGCGGGTTCGAGCGGTTCTGGAACGAGAGCTTCGATCGACTGGACGCCTACGTCCAGGACCTCGAGCAGACACGGAAGTAGGAGTAGCTGATGAGCGTGACAGGACGACAGGCACCCGCGCAGTCCCCGACGGCCGACCGCGAGATCGTGATCTCCAGGGTCATCCATGCCCCCCGCGAGCTGGTGTTCGAGGCGTTCACCGAGGTGCGGCACCTGTCGCAATGGTGGGGACCAGAAGGCTTCACCACCAGCACGCGGGCGTTCGAGTTCCGCGTCGGCGGGACCTGGGACTTCGTGATGCACGGACCGGACGGGACGGACTACCAGGAATGGATCTCCTGGTCCGGGATCGACCCACCGGCACGGATCGCGTTGCGGCACGGTGCGTTTCGTGGCGATCCGGACGCCTTCGAGTCGGTCTTGACCTTCGCGCCCGAGGGGGCGACGACGCGGCTCGAGATGCGCACGGTGTTCCCCACGAAGGAGCTGCGCGCCGACGCGGTCGAGAAGTACCACGCGATCGAGGGTGGCCAGCAGACCTTGAGCCATCTGGCGACCTACGTCAGCGAGCTCGTTCGGAAGGGACTGGAGGGCTGATGGCCGGGACGGTGTTCTTCAGCGTGTCCATGTCCCTGGACGGGTTCATCGCCCCGGCCTCGGCCGGCGAGCTGATGGGTCGGCAGTGGATGGAGCTCCAGCGGTGGATCTTCCCGCTGCGGTTCTTCCGGGAGAACCTGAAGCTCGGCGGTGGCGGCGAGGAGGGCCGCGACAACGACATCGCGCGGGAGACGTTCGAGCGCACCGGCGCGAGCGTGATGGGCAAGCGGATGTTCGACGCCGGCGAGCGGATGTGGCCGGAGGACGCGCCGTTCCACACGCCGGTCTTCGTCGTGACCCACGAGGAGCGCGACCCCTGGGAGCGACCGGGGGGGACCACCTTCCACTTCGTCAACGACGGGATCGAGTCAGCGCTCGACCAGGCCCGGGAGGCCGCCGGCGACCGGGACGTCCGTATCGCGGGCGGCGGCGCAACGATCCTCGAGTACGTGAACGCCGGCCTGGTCGACGAGTTCACGATTGCCCTCGCACCGGTGCTGTTCGGTGCCGGCGTCCGCCTGTTCGAGGGTGTGGACGCGGGCCGGGTGGCGTTGGAGCAGGTCCGATCGGAGCCGTCGCAGCGGGTGACCCACCTGACCTACGCGGTCCGGGAGAGGTAGACCGTCGCGGCGGTCACTTCGCCGTGAGCGCGGTCAACGGCACCAGGACGCCGTGGGTCACCAGCGCCGTGTCGACCTTGGCCCCGGACATGAACAGGGCTGCGTCACCCAGGGTCGCCGTGCCCGCGGAGACCGTCAGCGGTGACGTGGCCAACGGAACCGGCGGGCTCATCGGTGCGTGCTGCAGAGGAAGCGTCGACACCGAGGTCGTCGCGCGCAGAGCGGTCAACAGCCCGATCGTCTGCTGACCGGCGCCGGGGGCCGCATACATCACCGGCGTGACGGCGCCGGACGCCGTCGTAGAGGTCCCCGCCAGCCGGCAGCCTCCACCGCTGAAGTCCGAGCACCCGGCCAGCGACAGACCGCCCGCGACCGTCGACCCGTCGGCCGACGGGTTGACCGCCACGGCCCTCATCTCGATCGGCTGGGTGAACAGCGGCGCAGGGTCACCATAGGAGAGGTAGCCGACGACCTTCTGGTCCTGTGTGCTCGTCGTGGCGAGGTAGTGGTAGCCCTGGAAGACGCCCGGAGCCCCGCTGTCGGCAGTGCCGTTGTTCGCGTAGGCCGCCCCGGCGTACGGCGTCAGGCCGAGGAAGTCGGGCGTCCCACCGACGGGCAGAAGGTTGGTGACCAGGGCGTTGTCGAGGGACTGCCGGTAGTAGATCCGGCCGTAGTGCGGGTCGGCCACCGGCAGGACGTTGCTGTTGGCGTCCAGGACCTGCACCGACAGCGGTGCCTGGTCGATGCCTGACGCCACCATGGCGGCGATCCCGCTGTTGGTCGTGCCGACCTGAGGTCCTTCGGTGTTAGTGCTCGGTGCGGCCTGCGGCGCCGGTAGCTGACCAAGTGTGATGGGGGCCGACTGCGACTGGTTGGCGCCGAAGCCCACACGGAGCCGCGTGTATGCAGGTCCGCCGGCGGCGTTCTCGTACCAGAACGTCGATGGCCCCAGCTGAAGCGCCGCGGTGGCGCCCTGCGTGACGATGGTCGGGGCGATGGCGGGAACGATGGTGCCCACGTCGGACCAGGTCGTCCCGTTCGTCGACCCCTGGACCACGAGGGGCGGCACCGTCATCTGGTCGGAGTAGGCGACCGGCAGCTGGTAGGTCGCGCCGGTCACGTCGAACCGGTATACCGGTGGGCCTGATGTCATCGCCGCCGTGGTGACCCTGGCCGCCGAAACGGTCGGCGCCGTCTGCGGCACCGGGGCCGCCGGGACGCCCACGTTGAGCTGCCAGCGCCCGAACGCCGCGTCCCCGACCAGGACCTGACTGATGGCCGCGGTCGTGGCACCGCCCGCCTGGTCGGTCACGCCGACCGACATGTCGGGGTTGAGCAGGAGCCGGACCAGGCGCTGGTCCACGGGGTGGGCCAGCGGTGTGACGACCAGGTAGCCCCGCCAGGGGTCGCCGGTGCTCACGGCGCACTGCCCGTCGGATCCGGCGGTGTAGGCACCCATCGTGTACAGCGCCGACGTCTGCCCCGCCGGAATGGTCACCCCGGAGGCCGGGAAGGCCGGCGCGTCGGCCCAGTCCGGCGCATACCAGCACCCGGACGACGAGTCGGAGCCCGTACGCAACGCCACGGTGACCGGCTCGGCCGAGGTGTTCTTCAGCAGGAGGCGACCCTCCTTGATGCCCGGGTACCAGCGGCGGAAGCCCTCCCAGTCGGAGGTGAGCGTCGGCGGGGACCCGGCCGACACGGGGAGCGCCGTGAGGCTCGAGGACGAGCCGTCCCAGCGCAGCAGGCCGCCGACCCCGGCCGGCGGGACCTGCGTCTGGTAGCTGACCGCGAAGTCCGTACCGCCGCTGGACCCGTCGAACCGCGGGATCGCGTTGATGGCGCTCACCCCGGCGACCGTGGTCGAGCTCGCGAGCGTGTTGGCCGTGCCGATGGTGCTCGGGTCGATGAGGTGGACCCTCCCGTCGTCCGCGCCGAACGCCACGACCGGCGTGCCGTCCGCGCGCTTACCCCACTCGGTCGCCAGGGTGGCGTAGTACCCCGACGGTGTCCCGAGGCCGGTCTGCGCCCAGGTCGTCACCCCGCCGACCGCGCCGCTGCCCGACAGGCGAAGGACAAAGCCGGCGTTGCCGGGGGTGAGCACGCCCACCGAGAGCATCCCCGAGCCGGACGGGTCGAACGCGAGGGCCGTCACCGGCGTCTGGGCGCCGGTCCCGGTGGCCATCCCGCCCCAGGTCTGCACGAGCCGAGGCGCGGTGGGGATGCTCACGTCATAGATCTGGAGGCCGCCGTCGGTCAGGCCGACGGCGACGAGCGGCGTGCCGCCGGCGAAGCCGGCCGCGAGCGAGCTGGTCATGATGGCCCGAATGGTGAAGGCGGTCTTGTAGACCTGCGGCAGCTGGACGACCGCCCTGGCGCAGGACGCGCTGCCACAGGACCCGTCGGGGGCCAGGACGTACAGCTCGTTCTGGTAGACGTTCCCGTTCACGAGCGAGTCGCCGGTGGTGCCGGTCATGAAGATGTTCCGGCCGTTCTTCGCCAGGTAGATCGTGTTCAGATGGAAGGTGTCGGCGAAGTTCGCGTTGTTGTCCCAGCTCGGGGCCAGCCCGACCGTCCCGTCGCCGTTGAGCTGGACGTAGGCGTTGCTGTTGCTCTGGCCCGGGCTCAGGTCCATCGCGACCGACGAGTCCACCAGCTGGCCGCCGCGCGACGCCGCGTCGTACCGGTTCAGGCTGGTGTTCTCCGCCCGCAGGCGTTGCTCGTAGCCGAGACCACGGAAGTCGCCGGTGATCTCGTCGCGCCAGGCCCGAGGCATGGTCGAGGAGATGTCCTGCGGAGCGGCACCTCCGATCGGGCCGGGAGTGACGGCGTCCTGGCCGCTGCCGCCGTCGTTCACCTCGCCGTTCACCAGGGTGTCGTTGCCGGTACCGCCCCGCAGAGTGTCCTTCCCGCCACCTCCGTCGAGGTAGTCGTTGCCGGTGCCCCCCTCGAGAATGTCGTCGCCACCCAGACCGCACAGCACGTCGTTGCCCGAGCCGCCCACCAGGTGGTCCGGACCCGCGGTGCCCACCACCACGTCCGAGCCCGACCCGCCCTGGGACGGCGCCTTGACCAGGCGGTACTTCCCGTAGGTGCCCGTTCCCGTGCCGGCCTGCGCGATCGCCTGCTCGCAGACGTTGCCGGAGGCGGCTCCGAGCTTGCCGCCGGGCCCGGCGGGCGGAGCCGCGGCCGCGGTCAGGGGCATCGAGAGCACCGCAACCGCGCTCACCGCGATCGGCCCGAGGAGTGCGCTCCGAAGCATGGATGTCCTCGTCACTGCACGTCCCATCGGTGACCGTCCTGCCCGAGCGATGTGTCGAGGACGATAACGCAGCACCAGACCGCCGGTCGAGGGTTGCGACCCGAGCCGTAAGACAACTGGTGGACATGGACGTCAACCGAAGCGTCCACCGATGGTCGACGGAGGAACGGGTGGGAGCGACCTACGGTCATCGAGGTTGAGCTCATCCGCTCGACGAGGAGGGACCCTCGGTGAGGTCGACTCCCCTTTTTCGACCACGTGAAGGATCAGTTGTGAAGCATGCAGTCAGGGCCTGGGGCGTCGCCGCCTCGTTGACGGTGGCCGCGGTGGCCGGCGGCGGGGTGGTGCCGGCCGCGTCGGCGGCAGCGTCGGAGGGGAGCCCAGTGTCCGCCGAGACGGCCCAGGTGACCAACGCGCCGACGTTGCCGGCGGCCACCCTCCCGGTGGCGACCGTCGGGGAACCGTTCAGCTATCGGTTCGCGTGGACCGGTCACTCCATCCACGCGGCCGCCACGCTTCCCGAGGGGTTGACGCTGTCGAAGGACGGGGTGCTGTCGGGCACGCCGACGACGAGAATCCTGGGCACCCACACCGTGAGGATCACGGCATCCACGCATTCCGGAGAGGCCGACGAATGGCCGATGACGGTGACGCGCTCCTTCGGTCTCACGGTGCAGGATTCGCCGTTGGAGCACGTGCAGGGGAAGATCCCAGACGTGACGCTGGGCCAGGCCTACAGCTACCAGGTCCCCCTGGTGGGCGTCGGAGCCCACGTCAAGTCGTCGAGCGGGCCGGGCTGGCTTCTCGCCGACGCCACCGGCAAGCTCAGCGGAACCGCCCCGATGAACCCCGCGGAGACGGTCGGTAAGACATTGACCATCGTCGTGGCGGACGCCTACGGCCGCACCTACACCTATGTGTCCCCAGTGGTCGCCAAGGACATCGTCGAGGTGTGGGTCAAGAACGAGATGGTTCCTGCATCCACGCTGGGCCACATCTGGGGTGTATGCCCGCCCGAACACCCCTACGTCGCGCGCTTCTCGAACACCTTCCGCAACCAACGAGTCGGTTTCCTCAACGACCTTGCTCCGCGATACATCAACCCGGGCGGAGTGCGGATCTCCTCAGTCGCGGACTTCCACGTCTCGACCTACTCGGCCGGTCATGAGGTCTTCGATCTCAACCCCAACGAGTGGTACACGGATGACCAAGCCTCGTTGGCAAAGGAGATCACCGGCAACTACATGAACTGGACCACCTCGGCACAGCATCTGTCGATATCCATGTTCTGCACCAGCGACAAGTTCGGCCACGGAACAACCGTCTACGCCGACGGCACCCCGACCTGATCGGTCGTCCTGGAGACTGTGCCGATGGCCCGGACAGAACGTGATGTCGAGGCCGTCAGCACACGCTTGCGAGCCGAGCGGGACGCCGTTCTCGCTCGGCTCGCGAGCATGACGACCGACCTCCAGGCGGTGTTCGAGGCGTCGGCGAACTCCAACGCCGACGACGAGCACGACCCCGAGGGTCAGACCATCGCCTACGAGCGATCCCAGCTGTCAGCGCTGATCGAGCGCGCGCACACCCATCTCCAGCGCATCGACGCGGCCGGCCTCCGGCTCGAGGAGGGCCGGTACGGGATCTGCGAGGTCTGCGGCGACGAGATCCCCGCCACCCGGCTGGAGGCCAGGCCCACGGCCCGGACCTGCGTCGAACACGCCGAGTCCGACGGACGCTGACGGTCAGCAGGCCCTAGAAGGCCGCATCCTTGCGCCAGGCCATCTCCTGCAGCTCGAACGAGTTGCCGTCAGGGTCCGCGAAGTCGGCTCCCTTGACACCGCCACCGAAGTCCCGGATCTCGCCGACCTCCACCCCTCGGCGCAGGAGCTCGGCCCGAGCCTGGGCGATGTCCTCCACGACCAGGTGTAGCCCGCGGATCGATCCGGGCTCTCCCGCATACACTTCCAGCCCGGTCCCGAACCCGATGGAGCAGCCCGAACCCTCCGGGGTGAACTGGACGACCCGGACCCCTTCGGCGGGCTGAACGTCGACGTCCTTGGTGAAACCGAGCTGGTCGGCGTAGAACGCGATGGCTCGGTCCACGTCGGACACCGGGAGTGGGATGAGCTCCAGCTTCATCCGCATCGTCGTCGATCTCCTCTGCTCCGGATCTGGTCGGTGCGATCCTTCCACAGCGGCACGACTCCTCGGCAGGATGGGGACTCGTGCTGTTCCTGGTCGTGGGTAGGGGCGGGCCGGCGTTCAGGTCGACCGGCGAGCTGCCCGAGGCGCACGTCCTTCGCCCCACGATCCACTCGCAGCACTGGCGGCGAGGCGGCCGCCCGGCATGACTCTCGGATCGATGGCTCGTCCTGGGAATGCGGCAAGGGCCGACGAGCGCTGTGCTGGTCACGTGGTCCTCGGTCGCTGGTAGGACAGGTACGACCCGTGCGACGGAATGGTGAAGGAGCGCACAGTGCTCGGTCTCGAGATGGTCGTCATCGTGGGTGTCGCGTTGCTGCTGTGTGGCGCATTGGCCCAGCGGTACCCGGTGGCCCCGGCGATCTCCCTGCTCGGAGTGGGTGTGCTGATCGGGTTCGTGCCGGCACTGCGCGAGGCGCAGCTGCCGCCGGAGCTGGTGCTGCTGGTGTTCCTGCCGGCGCTGCTCTACTGGGAGAGCCTCACCACCTCGCTGCGTGAGATCCGCAGCAACCTGCGCGTTGTCGCCCTGACCAGCACGGTGCTGGTCGCGGCGACGGCGGCGGCCGTCGCTGCCGCAGCGCACTACCTGCTGGGGATGAGCTGGGGCCCGGCGTGGGTGCTGGGGGCAGCCGTGGCACCGACCGATGCCACGGCCGTGGGGGTGCTCGCGCGGGCCCTGCCTCGCCGCACGGTGACCGTGCTGCGTGCGGAGAGCCTCGTCAACGACGGCACCGCGCTGGTGATCTACGCGCTGGCGGTCGGGGTGACGGTCGGTGAACAGGACCTGGGGTTCTGGCCGGTCAGCTGGCTTCTGGTGCTGTCGTACGGCGGCGGCGTGCTCGCCGGGGGCCTGGTCGGGCTGCTGAGCACCCAGGTGCGTCGCCGGATCGACGACCCGGCCCTGGAGAACATCGCCATCCTGGTCACCCCCTTCGCCGCCTTCTTGCTCGCCGACCTGGTGCACGCCTCCGGGGTGCTGGCCGTGGTGGTGTGCGGCCTGCTGATGAGCCAGACGGCGCCTCGGATCACCAGCGCGGCCGCTCGCCAGCAGATGGTCGGCTTCTGGTCGCTGTCAACGACCGTGCTGAGCAGCGCCCTGTTCCTCCTGGTCGGGCTGCAGGCGCAGTCCGCGGTCCGCAACCTGACCAGCACGTCCTCCACCCGAGCCCTGGTCGACATCGTGGCGGTCACGGCGGTCGTCGTCGGCATCCGCTGGGCGTGGCTCTACACCACCCCCTACGTGATCCGGCTTGTGGATCGACGCCCGACCCAGCGGGCGCGCAGGATCGGGGCGCGCCAGCGGATGGTCACCGCGACGGCGGGGTTCCGGGGAGCGGTGTCCCTCGCCCTCGCCCTGGCCATCCCGATCCAGCTGAGCTCGGGAGCCCCGTTCCCCGACCGCGACCTCATCGTGGTCATCACCTGCGGCGTCATCGTGCTCACCCTGCTCCAGGCCCTGGTGCTGCCCATCGTCGTGCGCTGGTCGCGGCTGCCGGTCGACGACTCCGTGGACCAGGAGCGGCACCTGGCCGAGGTCGCCACCATCGACGCCGCATACGAGGCGATCGAGCAGACGGCCGAGCACCTCGGCAGCGAGCCCCCGGTGGTGGACCGGGTCCGGCACGAGATCGACAAACGGCGCAAGCTGCTCGCCGCGGACGGCGCCGGCGACGACCCGGTCGTGCTGCACGACGACCAGTACACCGCCCTGCGGCTGGCCCTCCTGGGGCGTGAGCGGGCCACCCTGGTGCAGCTGCGCGACGAGCAGCAGATCGACGACATCGTGCTCCGGCAGGTCCAGGCCCGCCTGGACCAGGAGGAGGTCCGGCTGTCCCGGTCCGCCCCCGTCGACTGACCGGGCTGGACGCCGGTCAGTCCGAAGCTGGCTCCCCCACTTGGACTCGAACCAAGAACCTGCCGATTAACAGTCGGCTGCTCTGCCAATTGAGCTATGGGGGACCGCGTTCGCCTGGGTGACGCGCGCGGGAAAGGTTAGCAACCCGGGCAGCGGTTCGTGGAATCGGGCGGCCGAAGGGCTACGGCTGCGGCATCCCGATCTGCTCGCGCAGGAACGCCAGGGTGCGCGCCGACGCCGCGGCGACCTCCTCGTCGGCCCGGACCCCCCGGCCGAGCACCACCTGCTCGACGAGGTCACCGGTCCGGAGGTCCTGCCGGATGACCGCGCGGCCGGTCCGGCGGCCGGTGAGCGGCAGGTCCTCACCGAGGACGACGGTGGCCTGCACGCGCTCGCGCAACGTCTGCAGGAACACCCGCTCACGCATCCCGTCACCGAGCCGCCACTGGCCCGGGCGGCTGCGGTCGGCCCACGTCACGGTGAGGGTCGACGCCTCGCGGCTCCAGGAACCGGAGTCCACTTCGTGCCACGGCCTGGACCAGACGAGCCACTCCCCCGCCGGCCGGCCGGGGTCGACGAGGGCCAGGTGGTAGGTCTCGGCCGCCAGCCACGCTCGCGAGTCGGCGTCCGGCGCGGCCGAGAGCACCTTGCCGCCATCGCTGTCGCGCAGCGCTGCCCTGACGTCGTCGGGCAGGTCGTCCGCGCGACGTCCCTTGATCGACAACCGCATCAGCCTTCCTGTCGGTCGCGCAGGGTGGCGAGCTCGCGCTGCAGCCCCTGCAGGCGCAGCCCGAGCTCCCGCTGGGCAGCGGGGTCGGGTTCCGGCGCACTGTCGAGCCGGCGGAGCTGGCTCAACGCGTCGGCGATCCGGCGGGTCAGCCCGACCTCACGCAGCCGGGAGACCAGCGACGCCGCGTAGCGCCGGCTGGGCAGTCCGGTCGCCCGGTCCGGGGTCACCGGCAGCGGCGCGACGGCGAGCTCGGCGACCAGCGACTGCACGGCTGCGGGTGCGGCTGTCGCCACCGAGTCGGCCCAGGCGGCGGTCGAGCCGCCGGGGTGCCCGGCGGCGATGACGGCGTCCCACACCGAGCGGTGCGCGGGAGCGCTGAACGACGCGCCGTCGAGCTGGTCCAGCTCGTCGGGCTCGAGCAGACCCGGCTGCTGGAGGACGACCTGCAACAGCTGCCGCTCGGCCAGGACGACCGGGTCGCGCAGGTCCGGCCGGGGCAGCGCGTCTCGTAGCTCGTCGGCGGTGGGCTCCAGCTGGGCCTCGGTCGGCTCGGGGTGATGGCGGGTCTCGTATGCGGGTCGGCTGGCGGCCTTGCCGGCCTTGCCGGCTCTCGACACCTCCGCCGTGACCTGCTCGACCTCGACGCCGAGCAGCCCGGCCAGCACGCGCGCGTACTCGGGGCGCAGCGACTGGTCGCGGATGCCGGCGACGATCGGTGCGGCCGCTCGCATGGCTTGGATCCGGCCCTCCGCGGTCTCGAGGTCGTAGCGCCCGATCGTCGTCCGGACGGCGAACTCGAACATCGGCACCGCGTCGTCGACCAGGGCCTTGACCGCCTCCGGCCCGTCGGCCTGCCGCAGCTCGCACGGGTCCATCCCCGACTTGGCCACCGCGACGAACGACTGCGACGCCCATCGCTGGTCCTCGCCGAACGCCCGCATCGCGGCCTTCTGACCCGCAGCGTCACCGTCGAAGGTGAAGACGACCTTGGACGGCGCGAGGTCGGCCTCGTCCCGCATGATCCGGCGAAGCATCTTGATGTGGTCCAGGCCGAACGCCGTGCCACATGTGGCAATCGCGGTCTCGACGCCCGACAGGTGGCAGGCCATCACGTCGGTGTAGCCCTCGACGACTACGGCGGTCCGGTCGCGGGCGATCGCCTTCTTGGCGGCGTCCAGGCCGTAGAGCACGGTCGACTTCTTGTAGATCGACGTCTCCGAGGTGTTGAGGTACTTCGCCTCGATCCGGTCGTCGTCGTACAGCCGGCGAGCGCCGAACCCCACGCAGTCGCCGGTGATGTCCCGGATCGGCCAGACCAGCCGGCCCCGGAACCGGTCGTAGAGCCCCCGTGACCCGCGCCCGGCGAGGCCGCCGGCGACGACCTCCTCGTCCTGGAAGCCCTTGGCCCGCAGGTGGCGGACGAGGTCCTCGCCGCCGCGCGGCGCATACCCGACCCCGAACAGGCTGGCCGCCGCGCTGTCGAACCCGCGGGCCCGCATGAAGTCGCGGCCGGCCCGGGCGGCGATGTTGGCGGCGTCCAGGAGCTGCTCGGCGTAGTACTCCTGAGCAACGCGGTGTGCCTCGACCAGCCGGGCCCGGCGGCCGATGCCCTGGTCGTCGCGCCGGCTGGTGCCGCCGTCCTCGAAGCGCAGCTCGAGACCGATCCGCAGGGCGAGACGCTCAACGGCCTCCGCGAAGGTCAGGTGCTCCACCTTCTGCACGAACGAGATCGCGTCGCCGCCCTCACCGCAGCCGAAGCAGTGGTAGCGGTTGGTCGAGGTGCTCACGTTGAACGACGGGCTCTTCTCGTCGTGGAACGGGCACAGGCCGACGAGGTTGGCGCCCGAACGCCGCAACGTGACGTGCTCGCGGACGACCTCCTCGATCGAGGTCCGCTCCTTGAGCGTGGCGAGGTCCTCCGCCACGATCCGTCCCGCCACGAGGCGAGTCTAGGTCGGCGTCCGCGCGGACCTCGGGGCCCACCCACAGTGTCAGCCGGTGGTCGGCTGCGGGACGACGACGTTCGTCCCGTCGGCGGTGATGCGCAGTCCGGTCGGGACGACGTCGGCGCGACTCAGGGTGAGCCCGGCCGGCAGTCCCTCGACGGGTACCTCGATCCCGGAGATCCGCTCGCGGAGGGCGGCCGGCAGCGACTGCGCGGTGATCTGCCGCCCGCCGAGGGTGAGCCCCTGGGCGTCGACCAGCAGCTTCCCGCTCTGGACCTTGGGCACCAGGTCGAGCGCGAGGGGCAGTCCGAGCACGGTGCCGGACGCCTTGACCGCCGTTCCGTCCACGGACAGCTGCACCGTGAGACCGGTCTTGTCCTTGACCACCTTCTCCAGGGAGGCGGTCGGGATGGTCGCGGCGATGGTCGCGTGGCCGGCGGACGGCTGCTGGCCCTGCGGCGGGCGGACGTTGACCTGGGTGGCGTCCACGGCGACGTCGGTGACGGAGATCCCTTCGAGCGTGGCGCCGGCGGCGGTGGCGGTGACCTCGTCGAGCGTCCCGCTCACCAGCTGGGTGAGGAAGGGGAAGCCCTTGATGTCGACGACCGGAGGCTGGGTGGTGGGGATGCTCTGCGAGACGACACCCACCGCGTACTCCTCGGCGCGGGACTCCGCGTACCGGTCCCCGGCGTACAGCCCGCCGACCACCACGACGCCGAGGACGACGAGACCGCCCAGGGCCTTGGCTGCGCTCACCGGCCCAGGCTACGGGTCGAGCAGGCCGGCCAGGTCCCGCGCATGATGACCCACCAGCGCGAGAGCTCGCCCGTCGGTGAGAGAGGCGACCTGGTCGACGACGACGCGCAGCCGCTCGGCGTCGTCCACCGCGGCGTCGTGGTCGGCCCGCAGGTCGTCGTCCAGCCGGTCCGGGTCCGCGGCGAACCAGCCGACCAGCTCGGCCACCACCTCGCGCTGCCGGGTCATGATGCCCACGCGTTCCTCGGCGAACATCACGAAGTGCGCCGCCAGCGCCTTGAGCACCGACGCCTCCGCGCGGACGTCGTCCGGAACGACGAGATGCGCGTCGTAACGGGTCAGCGGGCCGGCACCGTGCTTCTCCCGGGTGGCTCGCTCGACTGACAGGACGAACCGGCTGATGAGGCGGCTGGTCATGTCCTTGAGGACGGCCAGGTCCGCACGGGTGCCTCCGTATGCGCCGGGGATCACCCCGGTGGCCAGCAGCCGATCGAGGGCGCGGGCGAAGTCGTCCTCGTCCAGGTCCGGGGCGTAGGCGGTGCGAGCGAGGCCGAAGACGACGGCGACCTCGGCGGTCGAGTGGAGCATCCGCGGGTCGATGGTCCGGGAGGCGATGGCGTCCTCGATGTCGTGCACGGAGTAGGCGACGTCGTCGGCCCAGTCCATGACGTCGGCCTCGATGCACCGGACACCGGGGTCGACACCCTCCCGGAACCACTCGTAGACCGGCAGATCCGCCGCGTACACCCCGAACTTCCTGGTCCCCCAGGCCGACTCGCCACGCTGCCAGGGGTACTTCGTCGTGGCGTCCAGGCTGGCGCGGGTGAGGTTGAGACCGGCGGGGCGGCCGTCGGGATGGAACCGCTTGGCCTCGAGGCGGGTCATGACGCGCAGGGTCTGGGCGTTGCCCTCGAACCCGCCGATGTCGGCGGCGATCGCGTCGAGCGCCTCCTCGCCGTTGTGGCCGAACGGCGGGTGACCGAGGTCGTGCGCCAGGCAGGCGGTGTCCACGACGTCCGCGTCGCAGCCGAGCGCCGCCCCGAACTCGCGACCGATCTGGGCCACCTCGAGTGAGTGGGTGAGGCGGGTTCGGGCGAAGTCGTCACTACCCGGCTGGACCACCTGGGTCTTGGCCGACAGCCGCCGCAGAGCGGCCGAGTGGATCAGCCGGGCGCGGTCGCGGGCGAAGTCGTCGCGGTCGGGTCGCTGGCGGGCCGGGTCCTCCGCGACCCAGCGTTCGCGGTCGCGCGCGCGGTACCGGCCGGTGCTTCCCACACGCGTGAATGTATGCCGTACGCTGCGGGGCCCGTTGTGGCAGGCTGCGGCCATGCTGATCTCGACGATGAACGACCTCCCTGGGCACGACGTCACCGAGGTGCTCGGCGAGGTGACCGGTCTGACCGTGCGTTCGCGCAACGTCGGCGCCCAGCTCGGCGCGGGCTTCAAGTCCATCGTCGGCGGCGAGCTCAAGGGTCTGACCAAGCAGCTCATGCAGACGCGTGAGGAGGCCATGGACCGCCTCGTCGAGGCGGCGCAGGCCCGTGGCGCCGACGCGATCCTCGCGATGCGGTTCGACGCCAACGAGGTCGGCCAGGGCTACCAGGAGGTCGTCGCCTACGGCACCGCGGTCAAGATCGCCCGTCGCGGCTGAGGCTCTCGCCCGCCCGCCCGCCCGCCGGTCGGTCAGCGGTCGGCGCGGACCCGGACCAGGTGACCGACGACGCCCGGCACCCAGCCGGTCTCGGCGTTCATCCACCGGGCGGCGACGAGGTTGCCGGGCACGACCACGAAGTCGTCCTTGCCTCCGGCGACCGCGAGGTCGGTCCCGAACGCGTCGGTCACCCGTGACCAGCTGAGGTCGGTCGCGCGGTGGAGGTGCTCGCCGATCGCGATGGCGAACCGCTCCACGATCTCCCGCTCGTCCTCCTGCTCACCCTTGCGGGCGGCCTGCCAGGTGGTGAGCGCCTCGTCGTAGGCGGCGCCGAGAGCGTCGAGATCGGTCACGTCGAGGCCGGCCTTCTCGACCGCGGCTCGGCCCGCCGCGAGCCGTTGCTGCTCCTCGACGCCGAGCCGTTCGATCGCGGGCCGGAGCGGCAGCTCGACGTCCTCGGGATCGGCCTCCGCGACCATCGACCGCTGCGGGGCCTCACGCTCCGCGGGACCGTCGTCCTGCTTGTCCTTCCGCGAGAACCACGCCACGCGCCCACCTTAGTGCTGAGGCGACGCGGCGGCAGGCGGTGACTCCCGGGCGGGCGATGTCGGATAACCGGTCGGGTACCCAGGGCGGTTGTTCCAACGACCGACATGGCTACCCGACTGGGTATTCAACGGGCAACGGACCGCTGGGTTGACCGATCGCCGCTCTTCGGGCGCTGTCAGCTCGAGGCGGCAGCAGCGGCAGCGGCGCGGGTGACCCACTTCGGGATCTCGCCGTAGCGCTGGCTCGGGATCAGCCGCCCCGCGGCGCAGTCGGCGACCAGCTGCGCCATCCGCTTGTCGTTGGTGGCCTGCTGCTTGGCCGACTGCACCCAGTTGATGCAGATCTTCCGGTAGCTGGCCGTCGTCTCCGCCCAGAACGCCGTTGCGGCGGGGTTGGTGGCGAGCTGCGCCGCATACGCCTCGGGGAGGGTGGGCACCCCGCCCTGCTCGTAGGAGTAGATCGCCGACCGGTCTTCGCGGCGGGCCTCCCACGCGCGGATGCCGGCCGGCCACATCCGGCCCTCGCGGGTGAGCCGGTCGACGTGGTCGAGGTTGACCCGGCTCCAGTTGCTGGTCTTCTTCCGCGGCGTCCAGCGCTGTCGCCGGGTGTCCTCGTCGATGCCCTCGGCCCGCGAGTCGATCCACCCGAAGCACAGCGCCTCCGGGACGGCCTCCTCCCACGTCAGCCCGCGGTCGGCGACGTGCTTCTTGTTGAGGCCCATCCAGAGCTCGGTGTCGGTCTCGTGGTGCTGCTCGAGCCACGCGCGAAAGTCCTCGGGACCGTCGAAGAACAGCGCCGGCTTCTCGGGTGTGCCACCGCTCCGTGAACCCATGCCGGGACCCTAGCGGCGACCACCGTCATCCCCCGGAGTGGTGCTCCTCCGCCGCCGCGACCTCGGCGGCGTGCTCGGGCGAGAGCTCCCGCGAGGTCAGCCAGCCCTCGGGGAGGATGACGCGGCGCGGGCTGCCGGCCCTCCCGCGCGGACCCTCGGCCGGGTCGCCGGGCCACGCCGCGTCGGGGTCGAGCCCGTCGAGCAGCCGGTCCAGCGCCGCGAGGGAGTCGACGAGCGCAAGCGAGCTGCGCACGGTGCCCCCGGCGGGGAAACCCTTGAGGTACCAGGCGATGTGCTTGCGGATGTCGCGGCAGCCGTGGTTCTCGTCGTCGTAGAACTCGACCAGGTAGGCGGCGTGCCGGCGCAGCGTCTCGGTCACCTCACCGAGAGTGGGCTGCATCCGGACCGACGACCCGGCGAACGCCGCCGCCAGGTCGGCGAACAGCCACGGGCGGCCGAGGCAGCCACGGCCGACGACCACGCCGTCGCAGCCGGTCTCGTCGACCATCCTCAGCGCTTCCTCCGCCGACCAGATGTCGCCGTTGCCCAGGACCGGCACCTCGGTGACGGTCTCCTTGAGCCGCCGGATGGCCGTCCAGTCGGCGGTCCCGGAGTAGGCCTGCGCCGCCGTCCGGGCGTGGAGGGCCACCGCGGCCGCGCCCTCGGCCTGCGCGGCGAGGCCGGCGTCGAGGTAGGTCAGGTGGTCGTCGTCGATGCCCTTGCGCATCTTGACCGTGACGGGGACGTCGCCGCGAGCGCCCTCCTCGACGACCGCGCCGACGACGGCGCGGAACAGGTCACGCTTCCACGGCAGTGCCGAACCGCCGCCCTTGCGGGTGACCTTCGGGACGGGGCAGCCGAAGTTGAGGTCGATGTGGTCGGCGCGGTCCTCGCTGACGAGCAGACGGGCCGCGGCCCGGGCGGTGCCGGGGTCGGTGGAGTAGAGCTGGACCGACCGCGGGTGCTCCTCGGGATCGTGCTGGATGAGCCGCATGGTCTCGGCGTTGCGCTCGACCAGCGCCCGCGAGGTGATCATCTCGCTGACGTAGAGCGCCGAGTCACCGCTCCCGCCCTCCGACGCGAACTCGCGGCACAGCCGGCGGAACGCCCGGTTCGTGATGCCGGCCATCGGCGCGAGGACGACCGGCGACCCGATGGTGTGCCGGCCGATCCGCAGCGGGGAGACGAGGGTCGCGGTGCTGGTCATGGCCGTTCCAGTGTCCCATCCGCGACGCCGCGGACGAACTCGACGAGCAGCGCGGTGACCGCGTCGGGCCGGTCGAAGCCCGCGAAGTGGCCCGCGCCGGGGATCCGGAAGACCCGCCCACGCGGGGCCGCACGTGCATACCGGCGCGCGTCGATCATGAGCTGGTCGTAGACGCCGCCGGCCACGAGCACCGGGCCGGTCACCTCCCGCAGCTGGTGGGGTCCGCACCGGGCCATGACCTCGCGCCACGCGGCGCGGGTCGGCCCGAACCAGTACCCGCCGGCCACGACGGGCTCGACCAGGTCCGTGGCGTAGAGCCGCCCGAGGACGCGGTCGTTGACCCGCGTCATCCGGTCCGGGCCGGCGCGCTCGGTCAGGGCGGCGACCCCTCGGTAGGCGGCGGCACCGGCTCCGCGGGGTCGGGCGGCCGCGCCGAGCAGCACCAGTCCGTCCAGCCGACGGGGGAACGTGGCGGCATAGGTGGCGGCGACGTAGCCACCCAGGGAGTGGCCGGCCAGGACGACGCGCTCGACCGGCTCCCCGGAGTCGACGGTGCCCTCGACAGCGGCCGCCACCGCGCCGACGGCTCGGTCGAGGGTGAACGGCTCGGCCGAGCGCGTACCGTGCCCGGGCAGGTCCGGGACGACGACGTCGAGCCAGCCCGCCAGCGTGACGTCGGCCGCCAGGCGCGTGGTCTGGGGGGACCACTGGGCGGCGGACAGCCTTGACCCGTGGACGAGGACGAGCCGGGTTCGCCGCTTCCGGGGGTCGGCGGTCACAGCCAGCCGTTCTCCTCGGCGATCCGTACGGCGTCCGCCCGGTTGCGGGCCTCGGTCTTGCCGATGGCGGCGGACAGGTGGTTGCGCACGGTGCCCTCGGAGAGGAACACCGCCCCGGCGATGTCGCTGACGCTGCCGCCGCTTCGCGCTGCGCGCAGGACCTCGGTCTCCCGCGCGGTGAGCGGTGAGTCCCCCACGGCCAGGCTGTCGGCGGCCAGCGTCGGGTCCACGACGCGGAGCCCGGAGTTGACGCGCCGCACGGCGTCCGCGAGCTGACGGGCGGGCGTGTCCTTGACGACGAACCCGTTCGCGCCGGCCACGAGCGCGCGCCGCAGGAACCCTGGCCGCCCGAAGGTCGTGACGATGACCACCTTGACGTGCGGCAGCGCCGCCCGCAGCTCGCGAGTGGCCTCGATCCCGTCCATGCCGGGCATCTCGACGTCGAGCAGGGCGACGTCCGGGTTCGACTCCCGCGCGGCGTCGACCACCTCGTCGCCGCGGCCGACCTCGGCCACCACGGTCATGTCCGGTTCGAGGTCGAGCAGGCTGGCGAGCGCACCACGGACGAGCGCCTGGTCGTCGGCGAGGAGGAGCCGGATCGTCACCGGGGCGTCTCCGCCGGTTGGCGGGCCGGCGGCGGGACAGGAGTGAGATCCGACGGCGCCGGGGCGGCCACGACGCTGAGCCGGAAGCCGCCGGACGGCGGCGTCTCGACCACGACCTGCGCCCCCTCGGCGGCGGCGCGTTCGCGGAGCCCGGAGAGACCGTGACCGTCGCGGAGCGCGGACGCGTCGGCCGCGCGCATACCGCGTCCGTCGTCCTCGATAGTGATCCGGTCGTCACCCAGGGTGACGGTGCAGCGGGACGCCGCGCTGTGCCGCACGACGTTGGTGACGCCCTCCCGGAGGGTCCAGGCGAACAGCTCGCGCAGGTCCGAGGGCACGTCGTCGGTGGACCCGGGAAGGTCGGCCCGGATCTCGGCCGCTCGCAGGGCGGTTCGCGCGCGCGCGATCTCCGCCGGCAGGCTCAGCTCGCGGACGCCGTCGACGGTCCGGCGCACGTCGGCGAGGGCGTCGCGCGAGAGACGCTGGATGTCGGCGATCTCGGCGCGGGCGCGTTCCGGGCTGACGTCGACCAGCCGGTCGGCGAGCTCGGCCTTCACCGCGATGACGGTCAGCGAGTGGCCGAGGATGTCGTGCAGGTCGCGAGCCATCCGCGCGCGCTCCTGGTCGACGAGGAGGACGGCGTTCTCCTCCTTGGCCGCCAACAGGTCGCGGCTGCGGCGCATGGCCGTCCACATGCCCCAGACCGCGAAGCCGGCGAGCAGGATCGACAGGGCGATCCCGTCCGCCCCCTGCCACCCCGGGACGGTGCGCGCCAGGGTCTCGGCACCGACGGCCAGGAGCGCGGCGAGCGGGAGCGCCCACCGGCGGGGCAGCATGGTGATCCCGGCGACCGCGACGTAGACCGCCGTGGCGAGCCCGTCCTGGTGGAGGGTCAGGACCACCACCGCGCCCAGGGCGAACAGGCCACCGACGATGAGCAGGGCCCGCGGCTCGACCTGGCGCCACAGCGCGCCCTCGTGGCGGTAGGGGCGGGCCCAGGTGAACGACCAGACGTAGAGGAAGCCGAACCCGCCGAGGGCGCACAGGCCCACCCAGCCGGCCATCGTGTCGCGGGCCGCCCAGCCCGCCACGACCGCGGGAGCGAGGAAGACCAGCCAGACACCGGCGCCCAGCGCGGCGTACCAGTTGAACCTGGTGTCGTACTGGGCGACCGGGTCGGGCATGCTCACGAAACTACTCCGGGGTCCTCGTCAGACCCTGGCCGTGTCCTTGCGGAACCGCCAGATGGCTCCGCCGGCGAAGACCACCAGCCACGCGAGGACATTGAGCACCCAGCTCCACTGGAACGGGTCACCGGTGAGCGGCGCGTGCGCCAGCGAGGAGATGCCGTACATCGGGGTGAACTGGGCGATCTTCTGCAACGTCGAGCCGTCCTCGAGGGGGACGAACAGCCCACCGGCGAAGGCCAGGATGGCGAGGCCGGGACCGATGATCTGCATGACGTTCTCGCTCGGCAGGAGGTACCCCATGAAGAGCCCGAACGCCGCGAAGACCAGCGACCCGGCCCAGGCGATCAGCCCCGTCGCGACCCAGAGGCCGATGGTGTCCATCTGGGCCTTGGTGAACGCCCCGATGACGAAGACGACGAGCACCGCGAGCGCGCCGAGCAGCATCGCGGTGAGCAGCTTGACGAACACGTAGGCCACCGGCGACAGCGGGGTGAGCCGCAGCTGCCGGCTCCAGCCCTGCGCCCGTTCGGTGGCGACCATGGCCCCGCCGCCGGTGGACGCGATCATCGCGCCGTAGGCGGCCATCGAGATCATGATGTAGGCGGCGACGTTGCCGCGGCCGGCGTTCTGGTCGGCGTAGCTCTGCGAGACGCCGAAGATCAGGTAGAAGACCGCCGGCATGACCAGCGTGAAGATCATGGTGCGGCGGTTGCGGAGCACCCGCATCAGCTCGATGCGCAGCAGGGTCGGGTTCAGCCCGCCCATCGGCGGGACTCGGCGCTCGGCGCGGGCGGCGTATGCCGGTTCCGCGGCGTCGCTCACGGCGGTGGTCATGACGGCTCTCCAGTGGTGGTCGTGGTGGGTTCGTCCTGCGCGTCGGCGGTGAGGGCGATGAAGGCGTCCTCGATGCCGCGCGACTCGATCTCGAGGTCGTGCGCGTCGGTCTGCGTGAGCAGGTAGCGCGCGACGGCGTCGGAGTCCTTGGAGTGGATGCGGACGGTCTCGCCCCGCAGCTCGACCGAGTCGGCCGCCGGGACCGCCTCGAGCTGCTGGGCCGTGACGCCCGGGACCGTGGCTCGCACGGTCCGTCCCGCGGCCATGGCCTTGATCTGGGCCGCGGTGCCGTCGGCGACGATCTCGCCCTGGCGGACGAGGATGATCCGGTCGGCGTACTCGTCGGCCTCCTCGAGGTAGTGCGTCGCGAAGAGGATGGTGCGCCCGCGCGTCGCGTCCTGACGGATCGCCGCCCAGAAGTCGCGCCGGCCGGTGACGTCCATCCCGGTGGTCGGCTCGTCGAGGATGAGCAGCTCGGGGTCCGAGAGCAGGGCCATCGCGAACCGGAGGCGTTGCTGCTGGCCGCCGGAGCACTTGTTGACCCGGCGGTCGCCGATGTCGGAGATCCCGGCCCGCTTCATCACCGAGTCGACGGAGACGTGGTGGACGAAGAGGGAGCCGGTCAGCTCGAGCGTCTCGCGGACGCTGATGTCCTTCAGCAGCCCGGCCGTCTGCATGACGGCGGCGACGAGGCCGTGGGCGATGGCGCTGCGGGGACTCTGCCCGAGCACGGTCACGGAGCCGGACGTCGGGTCGGACAGCCCGAGGATCATGTCGATCGTCGTCGTCTTGCCGGCGCCGTTCGGGCCGAGGAACGCGACGATCTCTCCTTGCCGGACCTCCAGGTCGATTCCGCGGACGGCGTGCACGGACCCGAAGTCCTTGCGCAGCCCCTCCGCCCTGATCGCGAGGTCGCTGGATCCTCCGAGCGCGCCGGCGCCGGTGGGCCCGGTCGACGTGGTGGTCATCGTGGTCATGTCACCAGGATGACGTCCCCGGACGGGGAGCGTGAGGATCCTTCGTCACGACTCCCCCATGACCGTTGTCATGGTTGGCGGCGGTCAGCTCGGAGTGGCCTCGGCGAACCCCGGCTGGGCGTCCGGCTCGTCGGACTCGCTCGGCTCATCACGGCGTCTCGCCACCGACGCGCTGAGGTCGCGGTAGTAGCGGCTGAACATCGCGAGCACCGTGGCGACCAGCCCGATGACGCCGATGATGACGAAGACCAAGGCGATGCCGCGGTCGGGACCGGTGCCGAACCACGGCCCGATCGTGCGGGCTCCCCATCCGTCGGTCATGAACGGGATGACGGCGAACTGGGTGATCGGCCCGATGAGGAACGCCGTCAACGGGGACGCCGCCTGCTCCACGCTCTGGGCGAACCCGAAGACCCGGCCCTGCCGCTCGTAGGGGACGACCTGCTGCAGCACCGTCTGCTCGGCCGCCTCCGCGAACGGGACCAGCAGCATGTAGATCGCCATGCCGACCGCCAGCAGCACGATCGACGACCGCACGGGGAAGAGGATCGTGACCGTCCACAGAACGATGTTGACCAGGAGCAGCACGCGAACGGGGTTGCTGGACAACCCGACTCGCGCCACGATCAGGCCGCCGACGATGATGCCGACGCTCAGCGCACCCCACAACAGACCCCAGGCTTGGACGCTGACCATCGAGAGGCCGTAGGCGTCCATGAGCGCCATGAAGGCGCCGCCGAGGAAGTTGTTGAAGCAGGAGAAGAAGATCAGCGCGAGCAGGCCCGGAACGCCCCGGACGATCCGCAGGGTGCCGCGGATGTCGACGCCGTTGTTGGGGGCCGCTCCTGCCCCAACGTCGCCGAGCGCCTCCTCCGTCGTGACGATCCGGCGCTCCGGCACGTGGATGAGGGCGAGGTAGACCTCGACGAGCGCCAGCACACCGATCGCGAGGATGAGCACATAGCGCATGCCGCCGGCGGCGACGAGGACCCCGCTGATGACCGACGTCACGAGGAACGAGACGCCGGTGGAGGTGCCGACGAGCCCGTTGGCGCGGTCACGGACCTCGGCCGGGATCAGCAGGGTGACGCAGGTCGGCAGGGCGATGCCGAAGAGGTTGCCGGCGATGACCCCCAGCATCACCATGACGACGAACACCCACAGCAGCACGCTGCCGGGGTCGCGGAACGTCTCGTCCGGGGTGAGCAGGTAGAGCACCAGGCTGGCGGCGTAGACGACCAGCGACACCGCCGCGGAGGCCTGCATGACCCGCTTCTTGTGATGGTGGTCGACGAGGCTCCCGAACCAGATCCCGGTCGACGCGATGGCGAGGAGGAAGATCCCGGCGATCATCCCCGTGGCGAACACGGAGGTGGTCTCGAGGTAGACCCAGAACGTCACGGCGAACCACACGGTGAAGTTCATGACCGACACGGTCAGCGTGTTGAGCAGCAGGTGCAGGAAGGTGCGCTGCGCCGGTTGGCGCAGGTCGAGCCGTGGTCCCCGCGCGGCCATGGTGCCGTCCTCCTCGGTGTTCATCGACGGTAGACCAGCCCACCGACGCCAACTCATCGGTTTTCTCGGAGGCATCGGTCGAGATGAGTTTCCGCACGCGTGCGAGTCTCATCGGCATGAGCAACCCCCAGCCCGGCGCATACGCCGTCGTCGACCTCCCTGAGCAGCCGTTCGTCGGCGTGACCAAGACGGTGACCATGACGACGATGAACGAGATCGCGGACGAGATCCCGAGCCTGGTCGGATGGCTCCTCGACCGCGGGCACTCACCGGCCGGCGCCCCGTTCCTGCGCTACCTCGTCATCGACATGGCGCGCGCCATGGTGGTCCAGGCGGGAGTGCCCGTCGCGGCGCCGGTCGAGGTCGGCGGGGACGTCGAGTCGGGCACCCTGCCCGCCGGCCGGTATGCGTCGACGACGCACCTCGGGCACCCCGACGGACTCTACGACGCGACGGTCGGGCTGCTCACCTGGGCCGGCAACGAGGGGCTGCCGTTCGACAAGCACCCGTCGGCCGAGGGAGAGGTGTGGGCCAACCGCGTGGAGTGGTACGAGACCAACCCGATGGAGCAGCCCGACATGGACCAGTGGGTCACACGGTTGACCTTCAAGCTCGCCGACTGAGCCCCGTCACCGATGGCCGCCGGCTCCACGGGTATCCATGGAGCCGGCGCTCAACCGTTGCCGCTTGGTGCGCGTGGGACCGCTGGGACGACAGCCAGCGGCCGAATGGCTCAGCAGCCGACGAGCCGCTGGGCCAGATACCCCTGGACCTGGTCCAGGGCGATGCGCTCCTGCGCCATCGAGTCGCGCTCGCGGATCGTCACGGCCTGGTCCTCCAGCGTGTCGAAGTCGACGGTGACGCAGTAGGGGGTGCCGATCTCGTCGTGGCGGCGGTAGCGCTTGCCGATCGCGCCGGCGTCGTCGAAGTCGATGTTCCAGCTCTGTCGCAGCTGCGCGGCCAGGTCGCGGGCCTTGGGCGACAGGTCGGCGTTCCGCGACAGCGGCAGCACCGCGGCCTTGACCGGGGACAGTCGGGGGTCGAGCCGCAGCACCACACGCTTGTCGACGCCGCCCTTGGTGTTGGGCGCCTCGTCCTCGGCGTAGGCGTCGACGAGGAACGTCATCAGCGAGCGCGACAGGCCGGCCGCCGGCTCGATGACGTAGGGGGTGTAGCGCTCCCCCGTCGTCTGGTCGAAGTAGACCAGCTCGGTGCCCGAGTGCTGCGAGTGCGTGGTGAGGTCGAAGTCGGTGCGGTTGGCGATGCCCTCGAGCTCGCCCCACTCCGAGCCGGTGAAGTTGAACCGGTACTCGATGTCGACGGTCCGCTTCGAGTAGTGGGAGAGCTTCTCCTTGGGGTGCTCGAAGTGGCGCAGGTTGTCGGGGTTGATGCCGAGGCCGACGTACCAGGCGGTGCGGTCGTCGATCCACCGCTGGTGCCACGCCTCGTCCTCGCCCGGCTTGACGAAGTACTCCATCTCCATCTGCTCGAACTCGCGCGTGCGGAAGATGAAGTTGCCGGGCGTGATCTCGTTGCGGAACGACTTGCCGATCTGGGCGATGCCGAACGGCGGCTTGCGACGCGACGAGTTCATGACGTTGAGGAAGTTGAGGAAGATGCCCTGCGCCGTCTCGGGCCGCAGGTAGTGCAGGCCGGACTCGTCCTCGACGACGCCGAGGAAGGTCTTGAGCAGGCCGGAGAACTGGCGCGGCTCGGTCCACTGGCCGCGCGTGCCGCAGTTGGTGCAGACGATCTCGGTGAGCGGGATGGTGTCGGGGTCGACCACGTCACCGGACTTGGCCCGCTTCTCGGCGACCGCCTCCTGGAGGTGGTCGGCCCGGAACCGCTTGTGGCACGACAGGCACTCGACCAGCGGGTCGCTGAACGTCGCGACGTGGCCGGACGCCACCCACGTCTCGCGCGGCAGGATGATCGACGAGTCGAGGCCGACGACGTCGTCGCGCTGGATGACCATGGCCTTCCACCACTGCCGCTTGATGTTGTCCTTGAGCTCGACACCGAGCGGGCCGTAGTCCCACGCCGACCGGGTGCCGCCGTAGATCTCACCGCTCGGGTAGACGAAGCCGCGGCGCTTGCAGAGGCTCACGACGGTGTCGACGGTGGTGCCGGGGGTGGTCAGACTGGCCATAGTGGGCAAGGTTATCCGCCGACGGAGAGTCCGCCCCGACACCCTCGATACCCTCGTCCGCGTGAGCCTGCCCTTCCGGTCGCGTGTCGAGCACGCCGCATACCCGGTGCTCGACCGCCTCGAGCGACTCCCCCGCGTCGTCCCGTTCCTCGCCGTCATCGTCCTCATCGTCGTGGGGATCTTCGTGCCGGTCTGGGGCTTCCTCGCGACCGCGCTGGTCGCGCTGACCGTCGCGTTCCTCGTCTACTACACCTGGCCGCGGCTCACCCCACCCGAGCGGATGATGCGGCTCGCCGTGCTGGCCCTGATCGTGGCGGTCACCGTCGTCCAGGCGGTTCCGCGCGGCTAGTCCGATTTTGACAATCATTCTCATTCTGAGTACAAACGAGGTATGCGTCGCGTCGCCCTCCTCGTCCTGCCGGCCCTGGCGGCCACCGGACTGCTGTCGGCGTGCGGCGACGGGTCCGGCGACAGCGCCTCGGCCGCCGGCACGGTTGCAGTCGTGGCGTCCTTCTACCCGATCGAGTTCGCGGTCCAGCAGGTCGGCGGCGACCACGTCTCGGTCGCCAGCCTGACGAAGCCCGGTGCCGAGCCGCACGACGTGGAGCTGAGCCCGAAGGACGTCGCGTCCGTCGCCGAGGCGGGCCTGGTGGTCTATGCGAAGGGGTTCCAGCCGGCCGTCGACACCGCCGTCGACCAGGAGGGCTCAGACCACGCCTTCGACGTCGCCCCCGTGGCGAACCTCGACCTCGCGGCCCCGCCGGAGGAGACGGGTGACCCGCATACTCCCGCTCCACCGGACGCTGCCGCGGCCAAGGACCCGCACTTCTGGCTCGACCCCCAGCGCTACGCGGCCGTCGCCACCGCCATCGGCCAGCGGCTCGGCCAGGCCGACCCGGCCCACGCGCCCGCCTATACACAGAACGCCACCGCCTTCGTCGAGAAGCTCACGGCGCTCGACACCGAGTTCCGCACCGGGCTCGCGTCGTGCGCCCGCAGGGACCTCGTGACCAGCCACGCCGCGTTCGGGTACCTCAGCCAGCGCTACGGGTTCTCGCAGGTCCCGATCGCGGGACTGTCCCCCGACGTCGAGCCGTCCGCGGCCCAGCTCGCGCAGGTCGCCGACTTCGTCAAGGCCCACGGCGTCACGACGATCTACGCCGAGACGCTGGTGGAGCCCGCGTTCGCCGAGACCGTCGCCAAGAGCACCGGCGCCCAGCTGGCCACGCTCGACCCCATCGAAGGGCTGACCAGCACCTCCGCGGGCCACGACTACCTTGAGGTCATGCGGTCCGATCTCGCCACCCTCCGGGCCGGGCAGGGCTGCTGATGACCGCCTCCGCGGCCGCCGTGGCCCCGATCGTCTCCCTTCGCGGGGCGACGTTCGGGTATGCCGACAACGTCGTGGTCCGGCACGTCACCCTCGACGTCTACCCTGGCGAGGTCGTCGCGATCCTCGGCCCGAACGGGGCCGGCAAGTCGACGATCGTCAAGGGTCTGCTCGGTCTCAGCGACCAGCTCGGCGGTGAGGCGCTCCTGTTCGGCACACCGCTCGAGCGCTTCGGGCGGACCGGTGACCACGCCCGCCTTGGGTACGTCCCCCAGCGGCACACCCTGTCCGGGTCGGTCCGCGCGACCGCCGAGGAGATCGTCGCCACCGGACGGCTGGTGCGGCAGTCCTGGTTCGGGCGGCCGTCCGCCACCGACCGTCAGGTCATCGCCCGCGCGCTCGACATCGTCGGCCTCGCCGACCGCGCTCGGATCGACGTCAGCACCCTGTCGGGCGGACAGCAGCGCCGGGTGCTCATCGCCCGCGCGCTCGCCGCCCAGCCCGATGTCCTGCTCATGGACGAGCCGACCGCCGGGGTCGACACGGCCAACCAGCACGTCCTCGCCGAGGTGCTCGGGCGGCTGGCCGCCCAGGGCGTGACGATGCTGGTCGTCACCCACGAGATGGACGCGTTCGTCGACGTCGTGACCCGCGTCGTCGTCGTCGACCGTGGCGGCGTCGTCTTCGACGGGCCGCGCGACGTGTTCCTCGCGCGGGAGGCGGAGGTGCTGCACGAGCACCGCACCCACCACCACGACCACGAGCTGTTCGACACCCGTCCCTCCCTCACCGGCACGTCCGAGGCCGGCCCCACCGGGGGCGCGACGTGACCGAGCTGCTCTCCTACGACTTCATGCAGCGGGCGCTGCTCGCGGCGGTGCTCGTCGGGCTTGTGGCCCCCTTGGTCGGGGTCTTCCTGGTCCAGCGACGGCTGTCGCTGATCGGCGACGGGATGGGCCACGTCGCCCTCGCCGGCGTTGCGGTCGGGCTGCTCACCAACGTCGCCCCGGTCTGGACGGCGCTGGTGGCCGCGGTCCTTGCGGCCGTGGCGATCGAGCTGATCCGTGCCTCGGGCCGCACCCAGGGCGACGTGGCCCTGGCCGTGATCTTCTACGGCGGCATCGCCGCCGGCGTCGTCATCATCAGCAAGTCCTCGCAGGGCACCCCGGCCAACCTCACCGCATACCTCTTCGGCGCGATCACCACGGTCAAGGCCTCGGACCTCTGGGTGTTCGCGGTCCTCGCGGTCCTCGTCATCCTCACCACCTGGCTGCTACGTCCGCGCCTCTTCGCGGTGGCCAGCGACGAGGAGTATGCGCGGGCGATGGGGATGCCGGTGCTCGCCCTGAACATCACCCTGGCGGTGCTGACGGCCGTGACCGTCGTCGTCTCGATGCGCATCGTCGGACTCCTGCTCATCAGCGCGCTGATGATCGTCCCGAACGCCGCGGCGCAGCTGCTGGGCTCGTCGTTCCGCGCCACGATGCGCTGGGCCGTCGTCATCGGGCTGGTGTGCGCCGTCGGTGGGGTCGTCCTGTCGTACCAGGCGGACACCCCCTCCGGCGGCACGATCGTCGTCCTGGCCATCCTCGTGTTCGTCGCGGCGTCCCTCGGCCGGGCCGTGGTGACGCGAGTGCGGGCGAAGCGGCACGAGCGGGCCGAGACCCACGCGCACGAGCACGGACCCGAGTGCGGGCATCCGGCGGTGACCCACCACGACCACCTGGACTACCTGCACGACGGACACCGCCACGCGCCGCACGAGGGGCACTACGACGAGCACGACCACACGGCCCACCAGGCGGCGAGCCCGGCGGCCAAGGGGGCGGGTCAGCCGTGACCGGCCTGACGAAGGACCCGAGGAGGCTCACCCGGCAGCAGGCGGCGGTGGCCGACGCGCTCGGCGGAGCGGACGACTTCACGTCCGCCCAGGACCTGCACGCCCGCTTGCGCACCGAGGGTCACAAGGTCGGCCTGGCCACGGTCTACCGCGCCCTCCAGACCCTGGCCGACCAGGGCCAGGTCGACGTCCTGCGCACGGACGACGGGGAGTCGGTCTACCGGCGCTGCAGCACGGGGGCCCACCACCATCACCTCGTCTGCCGGTCCTGCGGGCGGACCGTCGAGGTCGAGGGGCCTACCGTCGAGCGCTGGGCCGACGCGGTCAGCGCCGAGCACGGGTTCCGCGACGTGACCCACACGTTGGAGATCTTCGGGACCTGCTCCGACTGCTCGCGCTGACCGGATCGGCGGTCATGCGGCTCTCCGGTGTCGGTCGAGAGGTCAGGTGGCGAGGGCGACGGTCCGGAACCCGGCGTTGCCCATCGAGGAGTCGGGCGTGTTGGAGGAGCGGGCGGCGTTCCGGTAGCGGTTGCAGTACGAGTCGTGACAGAGGTACGAGCCCCCACGCATGGCCCGTTGCTGGCCGTGCCCCGGACCGGTGGGGTCCTGGGCGGGACTGCTCGCGTAGTAGCCGGGGTCCCACCAGTCGCTGCACCACTCCCACACGTTGCCGACGGTCTGCCACAGTCCGTAGTCGTTGGGCTGGAAGGTGTGCACCGGTGCGGTCGTGAGGAAGCCGTCGTCGAGGGTGTTCTCCACGGGGAAGCGGCCCTGCCAGATGTTGCAGTGCTGAGGGCTCTCCAGCGCGTCACCCCAGGGATAGCGCCGGCCCGCCCGGCCGCCGCGGGACGCGCACTCCCACTGGGCCTCGGTGGGCAGCGCGCGTCCGGCCCACGCGCAGTAGGCCTGGGCGTCGTTCCAGCTGACGTGGACGACCGGGTGGTCGTCGAGACCGGTCAGACCGGAGTCCGAACCGCCGGGGTGCTGCCAGTCGGCGCCGTAGACGCCGAACCACCACGGGGTGCCGTCGGCCGGACCCATGACCGCCTCGCGCGGGGCGGCGACCGCGAGGTGGAACACCGCCGAGAACCCGAACGTCTCGGCCTCCGTCAGGAACCCGGTGTCCGCCACGAACCGCGCGAAGTCGGCGTTCGTCACCGAGGTGGCGTCGATCGAGTACGCGGCGACGGCCACCTCGTGGACGGGGACCTCGCCGTCGCCCCACTTCCCGTCGCCGTGGGCGTCGCCCATCGCGAACACCTGCGCGGGGACCGCGCACTGCGGCACGGTATGCCGGACCGTCGCCGTGCCGATGGGAGCGTCGACGGCCCGTGCGGCGACACCAGCCGGACGCGCCGGAGCGCAGCATCGGTGCTCCTCGGTGGGAGCCAGGTCGGCACCGGCGTCGTCGGGAACGGGCATACGCCGAGTCCACCACGGACCACTGGCGTTGCGGAACGGCTGTCCTACCGTGGCCGCATGACCACCCATGCCGTAGCTGCTCCTGAGGTCGACACCAACGCGGGTCGCGTCCGCGGCAGGTGGCGTGGCGAGTCGGCCGCCTTCCTCGGCGTCCCCTTCGCCGAGCCACCGGTGGGCGAGCTGCGGTTCGCCGCTCCGGTTCCGGCACGGCCATGGCGCGGCGTTCGGGACGCGACGCAGCACGGACCGACCGCGCAGCGGACCGCCCTCTCCGAGATCACGCTGATCCCCGAGCCGTCGATCCCCGGCGAGTCGACGCTGAACGTGGACGTCTACACGCCGTCGCCCTCTGCCGATGAGCGCCGACCGGTGCTCGTGTGGATCCACGGGGGCGGTTACGTCGCCGGGTCACCGGCCAGCCCGTGGTACGACGGGCGGTCCTTCAACCGGGACGGCGTGGTGACGGTATGCGTGTCCTACCGGCTCGGGTTCGACGGGTTCGGCTGGATCGACGGGGCGCCGTCCAACCGGGCCGTGCGGGACTGGTTGCTCGCGCTGGAATGGGTTCAGACCAACATCGCCGCGTTCGGCGGGGACCCCTCGGCGGTCACCATCGCCGGCCAGTCGGCGGGGGGCGGAGCCGTCCTCACGCTGCTCGGGATGGAGGCCGCCCAGCACCTCTTCGCCCGGGTGTACGGCCTGTCCGGAGCTCTGGGCGACGTGCCGGAGGCGAAGGCCCGCGGGGTGGCCGCGCTGCTGGCCGAGCGCGCCGGAGTCGCACCGACGCTCGAGGGACTCCGGTCCGTGCCCGAGGACCGGTTGCTCGAGCTCCAGAACGGCCTGTCGGCATCGGACGAGCCGGGCGACCCGCTCGCGCAGCTGGCGGCCCTCACGGACGGCCTGACATTCGGACCCGTCCTCGACGGCGACCTGCTCCGGCGGCCGACCCTGGAGTCGTTGCGGCTCGGGGTCGGCGCGGACAAGGAGCTGGTCGCCGGCGCGACCGAGGACGAGTTCCCTGTCGGTCTCGGCGATGAGGCGCGGGTCCTGGACGAACTCCCACCGGCCGCCACCCTCACCAGAGTCGGGCTTTCGCCAGACGTCGCCGAGGCCTATCTCGAAGCACATCAAGGATTTCCGACGTCCCGGGTCCTTCAGGACCTGTTGACGGACCGGGTGTTCCGGAGGGTCGCGCTGGCGGCTGCCGAGGCCCGGCCAGCGGGAATGACCTGGCTCTACCGGTTCGGCTTCGTGTCACCGACGATGCGCGCCGCCATCCACTGCATCGACGTGCCGTTCTGGTTCGACTGCCTGGACGCCGAGCGCGTCACCGACCTGGCCGGCCCGGAGCCGCCGCAGGCACTGGCCGACGAGACGCACGGCGCGGCCGTGGCCTTCGCGACGCGGGGCGACCCCGGCTGGCCGGCGTACTCCGATGCCCAGAGGGAGGTCATGGTCCTCGGTGAACCCTCGCGGGTGGTGACGGACGGTTACCGCGACGTCCGTCCGCTGCTTCGCGGATGAGCCGGCTCAGCCGCGGCGGGCCTCGAGGAGCCGCAGCCACACCTCGCTGACCGTGGGGTACGACGGCACCGCGTGCCAGAGGTCCGAGAGGGTGACCCCGCCGATGATCGCGACCGTCGCCGAGTGGATGAGCTCGGCCGACCCGGTCCCCACGAACGTCGCACCGACGAGCACGTCACGGGCGCGGTCGATCACCAGCTTGGCGCGACCCACGTAGCCGTCCAGCAGCAGCGCGGCACCGGACACGTGTGACGTGTCGTACTCGACGGTCTCGACGTCGATCCCCAGCTCGCGCGCGGTCAGCTCCGTCAGTCCGACGCTGGCGACCTCCGGCGAGGTGAAGGTCACCGAGGGGACGACCCGCTCGCTGGCCCGGTCCCGGAAGTCCTTGCCGGCCGCCCGCTCCCCCGCCCCGGCCCGGGCGGCGATCACCGCGCCGGCGATCCGGCCCTGGTACTTGCCCATGTGGGTGAGCAGCGCCCGACCGTTGACGTCACCGACCGCATACAGCCACCGCCCGCTGACCCCCTCGGCCTGGAGCTGGTCGTTCGTGCGGATGTACCCGTGCGCCTGAGCGACGGCGTCCGCGATCCCCACGGCCTCCAGCCCGAGGTCCTGGGTGGCGGGGGTCCGCCCGGTCGCGACGACCACCTCGTCGACGACGATCGAGCGTCGCCGACCGATGTGCAGCGTGACCGGGCCACCGCTGACGTGACCGATCCCGTTGTCCTTCGGCGACTTTCGCGAGACTTCCAGCACCTTGGTCTCGGTGATCACCTTGACGCCACTGGCCACCAGCGACCGGTGGACGAGGTCGCCGGCGAACGGCTCTGCCCGCGCGAGGATGCGGTCGCCCACGTCGATGAGGGTCAGCTCCTCCACCCCGAGGCCGAGAAGCCAGGTCGCCGCCTCGCAGGCCACGACACCCCCGCCGAGGATCGCGACGCGCCGGGGGATCTGATGCAGGTTGGTCACGTCGCGCGACGTCCAGGGCAGCGCCTGGCGCAGGCCGGGGATGTCGGGGATCGTGGCGGTGGTCCCGGTGGCGACGATCACCGCGTGCCGGGCGGTGATGTCCCGCGCCGGTCCGTCGGAGTCGGCCACCTGCACGGTTCGGGTCCCGGTGAGGCGACCGTGCCCTCGAAGGACGTCGATGCCCGCGCCTTTGGCCCATTTCACCTGGCCCGGCGTCATCCAGGTGCGAGGTGAACTCGTCGCGTCGCCCGAGAACCGCCTTGACGTCGATCCCCTTGGTACTCAACCGAGTCGCCGTCCCCTGCAGGCTCTCGGCCTCGGTGAAGAGCTCGACCGAACGCAGCAGCGTCTTGCTCGGGATGCACGCCCAGTAGGAGCACTCGCCGCCCAGCAGCTCGTTCTCGACGATGACGGCGGTGCGGTCGCTGCCTCGGGTCGCATAGTCCGCGGCGTTCTCGCCGGCGGGTCCTCCGCCGATGACGACGACGTCCCAGGTGTCACGCGGGCTGCGGGTCTCACGAGCCGCGCGCGGGTCAGGTGAGGCAGGGGGCATGTCGGGAGAGTATGCCGCGCCCGGCTAGTCGCTTGGGGGCCGGGGCGGTCCGACGGCCGGCCGTCACCCGATGCTCACGCTCGGTCGACCGCTCCTCCGTAGCGACGGTCGCGGGCGGCGTAGATCTCGATCGCCTCCCACAGGTTGCGCCGGTCGAAGTCCGGCCAGAGCGTGTTGAGGAAGACCATCTCGGCGTAGGCGGACTGCCACAACAGGAAGTTCGACGTCCGCTGCTCGCCCGAGGACCGCACGAAGAGGTCGACGTCGGGCATGTCCGGCTCGTCGAGGTAGCGGCCGATGGTCTTCTCGTCGATGCCACCCGGCTTCAGCCGACCCAGCCGCACGTCCTCGGCGATCCGGACGACGGCGTCGGCGACCTCGGCCCGGCCGCCGTAGTTGACGCAGAAGTAGAGGGTGAGACCGGTGTTGTCCCGGGTCAGCTCCTGGGCGACCTCGAGCTCGTGGATGACGGAGCGCCACAGCCGCGGGCGGCGACCGACCCATCGCATCCGGACGCCCCACTCGTGGAGCTGGTCGCGGCGCCGCCGGATCACGTCACGGTTGAACCCCATGAGGAACCGCACCTCGTCGGGTGAGCGCCGCCAGTTCTCGGTCGAGAACGCGTAGGCCGACAGGTGGGTCACGCCCACCTCGATCGCTCCGGCGACGACGTCGAGCAGCGAGGCCTCACCGGCCTCGTGGCCCTTGGTGCGTGGCAGTCCCCGGGCGTTGGCCCATCGGCCGTTCCCGTCCATGACGATCGCCACGTGCCGGGGCAGGACCTCGGCGGGGATCGCTGGCGGACGTGCTCCGCTGGGGTGCGGGAACGGGGCCACATACGGGCTCGTGGTCATCGCCGGTCAGACCTGGGCGATGCGTTCGACGTGCCGCAGCGAGCGCACCCCGCGCTCCAGGTGCCACTGGAGGAAGGCGGTGACCAGCCCGCTGCCCTCGCGCCGCGAGCGCACGTCGGAGGCGTCGGCGAGGACCCAGTCGCCGCTGAGCAGCGCCGCAAGGAGCCGCAGCGTCTCCGGCGCCGGCGCGGCCGAGCCCGGCGGACGACATACCGGACAGACGGCCCCACCGGCGGCGATGTTGAACGCGTGGTGCGGTCCTGGGGCCCCGCACTTCGCGCAGTCGTGGAAGCTCGGCGCCCAGCCGGCGACCGCGAGGGAGCGCAGCAGGTAGGCGTCGAGGACGAGGCCCGGGTCGTGCTCGCCGCCGCCGAGGGAGCGCAGGGCCCCGGCGAGCAACAGGTACTGCTGCGTCGACGGCTCGTGCTCCTCGGTGAGCCGCTCAGCGGTCTCGACCATGACCGTGGCGGCCGTGTAGACGGTGTAGTCCCGGACGATGGTCTGCCCGTAGGTGGCCACGCTCTCGGCCTGGGTCACCGTGTCGAGGTTGCGGCCCTCGTAGCACTGGACGTCGACGACCATGAACGGCTCCAGTCGCGCACCGAACCGGGACTTGGTGCGCCGCACGCCCTTGGCGACGGCGCGGATCTGGCCACGCTCCTTGGTGAGGAGGGTGATGATCCGGTCGGCCTCGCCCAACGGATGGGTGCGCAGCACGACGGCCTCGTCACGGTAGAGGGGCACGTCCGCCATTCTCTCCCACCGACCACTCCAGGTCGGGTTCGGCGCCCCGAGCGATGCCGAGCGATGCCAGCAGGTCCTCGTGGAGCTCCATCCACACCGTGTGACAGGAGTCGACGCGGGGGCGGGTCACCCAGGTCGAGTCACCGTTGAGGGCGCGCGTGAGCGCCGACCTGTATCTCGTGTCGTAGCCCCGGAAGCGGGTCAGCCGCGCGCTGAGCCGTGGACCGATTCCGCCCAGCTCGTCCCCCAGCGCCGCCAGCTCGGCGAGGACCCGTTGGTCCCAGACGATGTCGGTGTGGTCGTTCGAGGCGAGCGCGTCCCCAGGCGTCGGACACAGCTGCCAGTCCGTGCAGGCCTTGAGCAGGCGGCCGTTGAGGGGCAGGAAGCTCCGATACGCGTCGAGCACCTCGGTCGGACAGCCCGCCGCGACGAGCTCACCGGCCAGCCGCCCCTCGCCCTCCGCACGACCGGCCGCGGTCAGCGCCCAGCTGCCGCTGCCCGCGATGTCGACACGGGTCACCCAGCCGTAGGCCTCGAAGTCGAGGAGCAGCTCGTCGGAGACGGACCGGTCCAGCTCGAAGCGCGCGGCCACCTCGGCATCGTCCGCCATCCCCAGCAGGCGGACGGCGTGGAGGGTCAACAGCTCTGGCGTCGACTCGTATGCCGTGCCTCCCATGACCAGAGTCTAGGAAGTCGCAGGCCGGCGGCGCCGGAGGCCGTATCGGGCGGCGGGGCGGACGGTCGATCGAGATGGCCGAACCCACCTGACGGTCCACACGTCACGGTTGCGGAAGTCCGACCGCGCGCTGGAGCAGGGTCGTCAGTCGGCGCTGCTCGACGGGCGTCAGGGCGCCGGTCATCGGCGCGAGCGATCGACGAACCTGGGCCGTGAGCCGCCTCGCCATCTGAGCACCCTCGGCAGTGAGCAGGACGTCGACAGCCCGGCCGTCGCTCCGGTTGGGTACCCGCTGGAGGAGGTTCCGCCGCTCCGCTCGGTCGACGAGCCCGGAGAGCGTCGATCGCTCGAGGCCGAGATGGCTCGCGAGCGTCGACATCCGCACTCGGCGGTCGCGCAGGATCGCGAGGACGCGCAGCTGGGTGAGCGAGAGGTCGTGCTCGGCGCTGAGCCGTGTGAGGACCGCCATCGTCGCGAACGCCGTCTGGGCGAGGGCGTCGACGAGGTCGTCAGACTCCGGATGGCGAGCGGTGGGCATGCCACGAGGATAGCTTGATTTGCTTCGTCATACGACGTAATTTGATTCGTCTTACGAACTGTTAGGAGTTCCGCATGAAGGCTGCCCTCGTCACGTCGTTCGGCGCCCCACCCCGTTACGCGGACGTCGGCGAACCAACGGCGTCAGGACCGGCGGACGTTGTCGTCAACGTCCTTGCCGCGGGTCTGCATCCGCGCGTCCGGTCCCAGGCGGACGGCTCGCACTACACGAGCACCGGCGCGCTCCCGCTGGTGCCGGGCATCGACGGCGTGGGGCGGGGTCCCGACGGGCGGCTGCGGTACTTCGTGCTGCCGGACACGACCGCGGGATCCATGGCGGAGCGGACCGTCGTCGACGAACGGCGCGGCATCCTGCTGCCCGAGGACACCGACGAGATCGCGGTCGCCGCGGCGATGAACCCGGCGATGTCCTCCTGGGTCGCGCTGCGCCGCCGGATCATGTTCCGGTCCGGCCAGAGTGTCCTCATCCTCGGTGCCACCGGTAGCGCCGGGCGGCTGGCGGTGCAGGTGGCCCGCCACCTGGGCGCCGGCCGGGTCGTCGGCGTCGGCCGCAGCCCCGAGCGGCTGGCCGGCCTCGAACGACTGGGGGCCGACGCCACCATGACCCTGCCGCTCGGTGCGCACGAGCCGGACCAGGCCGACGCATTGGCGGCGGACCTCGCGCGCGACGCGGCCGACGTGGATGTCGTGCTCGACTACCTCTGGGGCGACTCCGCTGTGGCGACGATGCTCGGCCTCGTGACCGGGCGACGGTCTCCCGAGCGAACGCTGACGTGGGTCCAGCTCGGTTCGGTGTCCGGGCGGTCCGCAAGCATCCCTTCCGCCGTGTTGCGCGCGGCCCGGCTCGAGATGGTCGGCAGCGGGCAGGGCTCGGTCGGGACCGCAGAGATCCTCGCCGAGCTGCCGGAGCTCGCCCACGAGATCTCGGCCGGCCACTTCGCCGTCGACGCCCGACCGGTACCCCTGGCCGACGTCGAGCGGATCTGGCCGCACGACGCATACCCGGACGAGCGCGTCGTCCTCGTGCCCTGACGTCCGAACGTCTGTTCGATTCTGGGTTAGACTGGGGGGATGTCCTTCGCGATGCAGGGGTCGCTGCTCGACCTCGATGACGGACCCACCCTCCACACCCTGGCCGTGGGACTGACGCGCACCGAGCTCGGTGCAGGGGCGTGGGTGGACCTGCGGCCGGGCTGGCTGACCGGCGGCGACGCGCTCTTCGACGTCCTGCACCACGACGTTCCCTGGAGGGCCGAACGCCGTCAGATGTACGACAACGTCGTCGACGTCCCTCGCCTGACCTGCTTCTACGACGTCGACGAGCCACTCCCCGACCCGATGCTGATGACCGTCCGTGAGGCGCTCAGCGACCACTACCAACCGGAGCTCGGAGAGCGGTTCGTCACCGCAGGGCTGTGCCTCTACCGCGACGGAAAGGACAGCGTCGCCTGGCACGGCGACCGCATCGGGCGGTCGACGAGCGAGGACACCATGGTGGCGATCCTCTCGGTGGGCAGTCCCCGGCCGCTGATCCTGCGGCCGCGCGACGGAGGAGCCGCGACCCTGCGGCTTCCGCTCGGGCACGGCGACCTCGTCGTCATGGGCGGGTCCTGCCAACGCACCTGGGACCACGCGATCCCCAAGACCACCAAGGACGTCGGACCGCGGATCTCGATCCAGTTCCGCGTCCGCGGCGTGCGCTAGGGATCGCCGCGACGGAGGGGACCGGCGTCAGGGCAGGACGGCGCAGCCGGTCGGCGCGGTCCAGGCCAGGACGTCGACGACCGTCCACTCCCCGCCCTGCCGCCGCCGCAGAACCGCCACCCCGTCCGAGCGTTCGTTCGCGACGAGCAGGCCTTCCTCGACCACGCCGATCCACCGCGGCCACGACCCGCCGCACGACACCGTGGCCTCGAGCCGCAGCGACGAGCCGTCCCGCGTCAGGACGGCGATCGTGTCGTCGCCCCGGTTCGAGGCGAGGACCTCGTCGCCGACGAGGACGAGCTCGGCCGCGGTGTTCTCGCCCGACGCAGTAGGCCGTCGCAACGACACCGAGGGTCCCGGCGTGAGGACCAGCCCGGACACGTCGCATACCGTCACCGTCGAGGAGAGCTCGCCCAGCACGTAGGCGACGGAACCGTCCACGACGAGGTGCCGAGGTCCCGACCCGGGCGGCATCGGCGACCGCGCGACCTCGGTGAGCCGACCCCCGTCGAGGGAGTACCCGATGACGGCGTCCAGCCCCAGGTCGCAGACCAGCACACCGCCGTCGACGAACACCACCTGGTGGGCGTGCGGGCCGTCCTGCCGGTCGACTTGCGGACCGGGCGTGCCCGAATGGACGACGAGATCCGTTCTCGCACCGAGGGATCCGTCGTCCGACACCGGGTGGACGCAGACCGAGCCGGACGTGTAGTTCGCCGTGAGCAGCCAGCGGCCGTCCGGGCTGAGCGCCAGATGGCACGGCGCGGCCCCGCCGGTCGACTGTTCCCCCAGGGCCGGCCACGGGACCTCGTGAGTGACCGCCCAGGCGCCGACTCGTCCCTCCTCCCCCTCGAGGGCCGCATACACGAACCGGCCGTCCCGGGACGCGACGACGAACGACGGACTGGCGGCCGGAGCCACCTCGGCCGGAGCGCCGAAGCCCTCTGGACCGAGGCCGACCACGCCGAGCGCCGGCCCGTAGCCGCCGAGGACGAGGCGCGTCACGACTCGGCGAGCGCGTCCCGCTCGGCGCGGTTGACCGCCGAGACGACCGCCTTGAGCGAGGCCGTCACGATGGACGAGTCGAGGCCGACACCCCAGAGCACCCGGTCACCTACCGCGCACTCGACGTAGGCCGCGGCTCTCGCGTCACCACCGGCCGACAGGGCGTGCTCCTGGTAGTCCAGGACCCGCACGTCGACCCCGAGTCCCGAGAGCGCGTCGGTGAACGCGGCGATCGGACCGTTGCCGGTGCCCTGCGCGACCACGTCGTTTCCCTTGTCGGTCAACGTGACCGAGAGCCGGCTCCCCCCGTCGACCGTCGAGTCCGAATGGACCGACATGAGGGCGAACCGACCCCAAGCGTCGGGCGGCGACGGCAGGTACTCGTGCTCGAACCGCTCCCACAGGGCCGCCGGCGACACCTCGCCACCGTCCTGGTCCACTCCCCGCTGCACGACCCCGGAGAACTCGATCTGAAGCCGGCGCGGCAGGTCCAGGTGGTGCTCGGACTTCATGATGTAGGCGACGCCACCCTTGCCGGACTGGCTGTTCACCCGGACCACGGCCTCGTAGCTGCGGCCGATGTCGTGCGGGTCGACGGGCAGGTACGGCACGGCCCACGGCATGGCGTCGACCTCGACGCCCGCCGCGGCGGCGTCCTTCTCCAGCCACTCGAACCCCTTCTTGATGGCGTCCTGGTGGGAGCCGGAGAAGGCGGTGTAGACGAGGTCGCCGCCCCAGGGGTGGCGCTCGCCGACCGGCAGCTGGTTGCAGTACTCCACGGTGCGACGGATCTCGTCGATGGCCGAGAAGTCGATCTGCGGGTCGATGCCCTGCGTGAAGAGGTTCATGCCCAGGGTCACCAGGCAGACGTTCCCCGTCCGCTCGCCGTTGCCGAACAGGCAGCCCTCGATGCGGTCGGCACCGGCCAGGTAGCCCAGCTCGGCCGCCGCGACGCCGGTGCCGCGGTCGTTGTGCGGGTGCAACGACACGACGACCGACTCGCGGCGGTCGAGGTGACGCACCATGTACTCGATCGAGTCGGCGTAGACGTTCGGAGTGGCCATCTCGACCGTCGCGGGCAGGTTCACGATGAGCTTGTGGTCCGGCGTCGGGTCGATGACGTCGATGACCTCGTTGCAGATCCGGACCGCGAAGTCGAGCTCGGTGCCGGTGTAGGACTCGGGCGAGTACTCGTAGTAGACGTCGGTGTCGGGCACCGTCTCCTCGAGCTTGCGGCAGAGGCGCGCGGCCTGGACGGCGATGTCGATGATGCCCTCCTGGTCGAGGCCGAACACCACCCGCCGCTGCAGGACCGAGGTCGAGTTGTAGAAGTGGACGATGGCCTGCTTCGAGCCGCGGATCGCGTCGAAGGTCCGGTGGACGAGGTGGTCCCGGCACTGGGTCAGCACCTGGATGGTCACGTCGTCGGGGATGTGGTGTCCGTCGATGAGCTCGCGCACGAAGTCGAAGTCGGTCTGGCTCGCCGAGGGGAACCCGACCTCGATCTCCTTGTAGCCCATCCGCACGAGCAGGTCGAACATCCGCTTCTTGCGCTCGGCGTTCATCGGGTCGATGAGCGCCTGGTTCCCGTCCCGGAGGTCGACGGCGCACCACCGGGGCGCCTCGGTGATCCGCCGGGTGGGCCAGGTCCGGTCCGGCAGGTCCACGGCGATCTGCTCGTGGAACGGCACGTACTTGCCGAACGGCATCCCCGAAGGGGTCTGGGGGTGGAGCACTTCTCTCACGTCCTCGTGTTCGCTGGAGCTGCTGGTTCTCAGCCAGACGCGACGAACTCCGCGACGAGGGAGGCCGAGTGTCTAGGCCTCGTCGCGGCAGCGAAGGAGGAGGAGCGCCGAACGCACAGGCCGAGGGTATGCCTCTCCCCCGCGGAGCGTCCAGCCCGGCCGCCGGGCGCCCGGATCCTGAGACCGGCGTCCCGGCGACGAGCGCGCTCCCTCTCGTACCATGTGGGCGTGACTGACGCGGGAAGCCTGCGCGTGGGCCATGGAGAGCGGGAGCAGCTCGTCCACGTGCTCATGCAGCAGTATGCGGAGGGCCGGCTCACGCCCTCCGAGCTCGACGACCTGTCCGGCCGGGCCCGCCAGGCGCGGACCTACGCGGACCTCGACCGCCTGGTCGTGGACCTGCCGGTGCCGCCGCCGTCCGCCGGGGTCCGGCAGACCGCGACCACCGCCAACCTCGCCCGGCTGGGCACGGATCCGGAGCACCGGCAGACGTTGACCGGCGGGATGTCGAGCTACGTGCGGCGCGGGATCTGGACCGTACCCGCCTACCTCAACCTCAACGCCGGGATGTCGACGGTGAAGCTGGACTTCCAGCAGGCGATCTGCCCGCACGACGTCGTCGACATCCAGGTGTCGGCCGGCGTCGGCGCCGTCGTCCTCGTGGTGCCCGAGGGCTGGGGGGTCAACACCGACCAGATCGGCAAGGGCATCGGCTCGGTGTCGAACAAGGTCGACACCATCCCGCAGGCGGGCCAGCCGTTACTCGTCCTCCACGGCAGCTCGGTCGCCGGCGCCGTCAAGGTCCGGTACCCCAGCCGTCGTGACCGCTACATGATGCGGAGGAACCTCAAGCGAGGCGGCGCGGACACCCAGAGCGGCGGGCGGAAAAGCGATGCGCTGCCGGGTGCTCGAACGCTGCCCGGCGTCCACCCTCCGACGCCGCAGGACTCGCCGCCCCAGGACGGGGCCAGCCGCCCGTTCTGACGCTCAGCCGACGGTCACCACGGCAGATGGGCCTCCAGCGCGACGCCGCTCAGGGGCGGTGCGTTCCACCACGCCTCGAGCCGAGAACCGTTGCCGCGCAGACGGATCCGATGTGGAGTCTCGATGAGCACGAGGTCGGCCTCGAACGTGTCGGGTCCGGTCCAGCCGCCGCGGCAGACCACCGGGGTCGGGTCGACCGGAGGCGCCCCCCGCGAGCCACGCGAGATGCCGGTTCCCCTGCCGAGCAGGCCCTCGACCCATCGGTCGTGGCCGCAGACGACGGCGAGCTCCGCGGTGGCCAACCGCAGGCCGAGCAGATGGTCGGCGCCGTCAGGGGTCACCGTCAGCTCGGCACCAGGTGCGAGGGGCTGGTCGGGCCCCCTCTCCTCGACGACGAACCGGCGTGGCGCGGCCGGCCCGTCGTGGCGGGGCTCGACCACCGGGAGGGCCAGGGATTCAAGGCGTTCGGTCAGCCGGGCCGAGGCGGCTTCCTCGCCGTCGGCGGTGACCTGGTCGAGCGCCGGGAGCAGCCGCTCCCAGAGGACGTCGAGGATGGCCTGCATGTCGTCTACCCGGGCCGTGGTGGCGACCACCAGGTCGGCCTCGGGGACCACGATGCAGAACTGCCCGTGGGCGCCGTCGCCGCGGAAGCCGTGCCGGGCCATCCAGTACTGGTAGCCGTAGCCCTGCCGCCAGTCGAGCGGCCCGTTCGGGTCGTTGTCGTTGTCGATGTGTGCGCGCGTGGCGAGGGCCACCCACCCGTCCGGCAGGATGCGTTGCCCGTTCCACACTCCGTCCTGGAGCAGCAGCTGGCCGAACGCGGCGATGGCCTCGGTCTGCAGGTGCAGCCCGGTGAAGCCCAGCGCGACGCCGTGCTCGTCGAGGTCCCACCGGGCGGCGCCGATGCCGATCGGGTCGAGCAGGCGTGGGCGCAGGTAGCTCAGCAACGGCTGCCCGGTGTGCTCCTCGACGATGGCGGCGAGCGCATACGTCGTCGCGTTGTTGTAGGCGTGCCGCGACCCGACCGGCTCCTCGGGCGGAATCCGCAGAAAGGCGCCGACCGGGTCGTCGGCGTCGAGCCGGTGGGCGCGGTCGAGGACGTCCTCCCGGTGACCGGTCGACATCGACAGCAGGTGGTGGACGGTCAGCTGCGCGACGGCCGGGTCCAGGTCGTCCGGAGCGTGGTCGGGCAGCAGGTCGACGACCCGGTCGTCGAGCCGGAACCGACCTTCCGCAACGGCGAACCCGACCGCGGTCGAGGTGAACGACTTGCTCAGCGAGTAGAGCAGGTGGACGCGGTCGGCGGAGTACGGCGCCCACCACCCCTCCGCGGCCACGTGGCCGTGCCGCACGACCATGAGGCTGTGCAGCTCCAGGCCGCGGTCTTCCCATCCGTCGAGGACCGCGTGGACGGCGTCGGCGGGAATGCCGACGTCGGCCGGACGGGCGCGCAGGAGTCGGGTTGTCGAGGTCGTCGTCTCAGTCATCGCACTCCAGCCTAGGCGGCTGTGAGTTCACTCTGAGCAGGGCGGCCCCCGTTGCCGTTGTCGGTGGGCCGCGACAGGGTGAGTCGCATGACGTCAACGCCGCGCTCCCCGATCCGAGTCTCCGTCCCGTGCGGGATCGTCCCGCCCGACCTGCTCCGACGGATCGCCGAGGGGGCCGGCCCGGACCATCCCGAGGTGCCCGACGACGCAGCCGCCGCCGCCCAGCGCACGTTGGAGGCGGACGTCCAGCTCCGGCAGCTGCGAGAGGTGGTGGCCGAGCGTGGCCGGGGCGACCTGCGCGGTCCGATCCCCGGTCTGCCGAACCTTCGCGAGCGGTCCCCCGAGGTCCGTAAGCCGGCCGCGGCCGCGCCGGTCGTGGAACGCGCCGTCTACGACTCGCGGCACACGTCGACGCTGCCCGGCAAGCTGGTCCGCGGCGAGGGCAAGCCGGCGACCTCCGACGACTCGGTCAACCGGGCCTACGACGGTCTCGGCGCCACCTGGCAGCTCTACTGGTCGGCCTTCCAGCGTGACTCGCTCGACGCCGAAGGGCTCGAGCTGATCGCGTCGGTGCACTACCAGGAGCAGTACGACAACGCGTTCTGGGACGGCCAGCAGATGGTCTTCGGCGACGGCGACGGCACCTACTTCAACGACTTCACCTCGAGCGTCGACGTCATCGGGCACGAGCTGACCCACGGCGTGACCCAGTACACCGCCGGCCTCACCTACGTCACCCAGTCCGGGGCGCTCAACGAGTCGCTGTCCGACTGCTTCGGCTCGATGGTCAAGCAGCAGGTCCTCGGTCAGGAGGCGGCCGACGCCGACTGGCTGATCGGCGAAGGACTGTTCACCGCGAAGGTCAACGGGGTCGCGCTGCGGTCGATGAAGGCGCCGGGCACCGCCTACGACGACCCGGTGCTCGGCAAGGACCCACAGCCGGCCGACATGGACGGCTACGTCGTGCTGCCCGCCGACTCGCAGCACGACAACGGCGGGGTGCACACCAACTCCGGCATCCCCAACCGGGCGTTCTACCTCGCCGCCACCGGCATCGGTGGGACGAGCTGGGAGGGCGCGGGGCTCGTCTGGTACGACGTCCTCACGGGCAGCAAGGTCACCAAGGACATCGACTTCGCCGGGTTCGCGGCCCTGACCATCGAGGCGGCGGAGTCCCGGTTCGGGGCGGGCAGCAAGGAGGCTACGGTGGTCCGGGATGCCTGGGTGACGGTGAAGGTCACCAAGGCCACCGCCAAGAAGACGGCCAAGAAAACCGCCAAGAAGACCGCGAAGAAAACGGCCTCCACAGCGGCGAAGAAGGGCTAGAACCCCAGCCGCTGCAGCTGTTTCGGGTCGCGCTGCCAGTCCTTGGCGATCTTCACGTGCAGGTCGAGGTAGACCGGCTGACCGAGGAACGCCTCGATCGCCCGGCGGGCCTCGGTGCCCACCTCGCGCAGCCGGGAGCCGCCGCGGCCGATGATGATGGCCTTCTGGCTGGACCGCTCGACGTAGACGTTGACGCGTACGTCGAGCAGCGGCTTGCCGTCCGGGCGTCCTTCGCGCGGGACCATCTCCTCGACGACGACCGCCAACGAGTGCGGCAGCTCGTCGCGAACGCCCTCCAGGGCGGCCTCGCGGACCAGCTCGGCGATCATCACCGCCTCCGGCTCGTCGGTGAGGACGCCGTCGGGGTACAGCTGCGGCGACTCGGGTAGGTGGCTCGACAGGACGTCGCGCACCTCGTCGACCTGGTCTCCGCGGGTCGCGGAGCACGGGATGATGTCGTCCCACGACCCGAGCTGGTCGATGGCGATGAGGTGCTCCGCGAGCTGCCCGCGGTCGACCCGGTCGCTCTTCGTCGCGATCGCCACGACCGGCTTCCGCTTCACCCGTTGCAGCTCGGACAGCTCGCGGGCGATGTAGGTGTCGCCGGGGCCCGGCCGCTGGTCGGCGGGCAGGCAGAACCCGATGACGTCGACCTCGAGCAGCGTCTCGCGGACCACATCGTTCAGGCGCTGGCCGAGCAGGGTGCGCGGTTTGTGCAGTCCCGGGGTGTCGACGAGCACCAGCTGGGCGCCGGGGCTCATCGCGATGCCGCGGATCGTGTGCCGGGTGGTCTGCGGCTTGGACGAGGTGATGGCGACCTTCTGGCCGACGAGAGCGTTGGTCAGCGTCGACTTGCCGGCGTTCGGGCGGCCCACCAGGCAGGCGAACCCGGCCCGGTACGCGGCTTCCGCCCCTTCCCCCTCGGTCGACAACTCCGCACGTGATGAGCTGTTGCGGCCGATGTCCGATATGTCGGCCGAAAGGTCATCCGTTGCGGAGTTGTTGTCGCCGGGGTCAGGGTCGGGGTCGGGGTTCGCGCTGGGGGCGGACCGATCCGGTCCACGGCGGTGCTCATCGGTCATGGGCCTGCTCCTTCTCCAGCACCCGCCGGGCGAGCGGCTCGACGTCACTCGCGTCCGGCGGTTCCAGCCGGCGCACGATGACCGTGGCGATGCGGTGCCGTCGGCCGGCCAGCTTCTCGGCCGTGAGTGACAGGCCGGCGACCGGTGCGTGCGACCCGGGGATCGGCACGCGGCCGATGGCCTTGGCCAGGAGACCGCCGACGGTGTCGACCTCCTCCTCGTCGATGTCGACGTCGAACAGGTCGCCGAGGTCGTCGATGCTCATCCCGGCCGGGACCCGGAACTGGCCTTCGGCCAGCTCCTCGACCGTCGGCGACTCCTTGTCGTACTCGTCGTCGATCTCGCCGACGATCTCCTCGAGGATGTCCTCGATGGTGACCAGTCCGGCGGTGCCGCCGTACTCGTCGACGACCATGGCGAAGTGGTTCTGCTCGAGCTGCATCTCCTTGAGCAGGTCGTCCGCCGGCTTGCTCTCGGGCACGAAGTGCAGCGGGCGCATGACCTGGTCCACCGGCAGGTGAGCGGCGTCCGGGTCCGCATACGTGCGTCGGACGACGTCCTTGAGGTAGAGCAGACCGCGGGCGTCGTCGCTGTCGTCCCCCACCACGGGGATCCGCGAGAACCCGGAGCGGATGAACAGCGACATGGCCTGCCGCAGGGTCTTGTCCTGGCTGATCGTCACCATGTCGGTCCGGGGCACCATGACCTCGCGGACGACGGTGTCACCGAGCTCGAAGACGGAGTGGATCATCTCCCGCTCGCCCTCCTCGATGACCGCCGTGTCGCCGGCCATGTCGAGCAGGTCGCGCAGCTCGGCCTCGCTCTGGAACGGACCGTCGCGGTAGCCCTTGCCCGGGGTCACCGCGTTGCCCAGCGCCACGAGGACCCGCGAGACCGGCCCCAGCACCTTGCGCAGGCCGACCGCGACCGGCGCGGCCCAGAGCGCCACGGTGTCGTAGTTCTGGCGGCCCAGGGTGCGTGGCGAGACGCCGACGACGACGAAGGACACGACGGCCATGATGACGATCGACAGGGTCAGCGCCCAGCCGATGCTGTCGAGGAGGCTCAGCACCGCCACGGTGATGAACACCGCACAGGTGGCCTCGGCGACGACGCGGAGGAACGCCAGCACCGCAAGGTAGGCCGCGGAGTCCGCCACCACGGTGACGAGCGACCTCGACCCCGATCGGCCCTCCTCGGCCAGCTCGGCAGCGCGGACACGCGACATCCGGAAGATCGCGGACTCGGCCGCCGAGAGGCTGAAGGCCACGACCACGCTCAGCAGGGCGAACAGCACCATCTGGGCGAACACGGTGGCTCCTAGCGAGGACTGACGGAGGGGCGGCCGCGGCCGGCGAGGAAGGTCAGCAGCAGCTGGCGCTGCAGCTCGAACATCTCGCGTTCCTCGTCCGGCTCCGCGTGGTCGAAGCCGAGGAGATGAAGGATCCCGTGCGTCGTCAGCAGCAGGAGCTCTTCCTCGGTGGCGTGGCCGGCGTCGTGGGCCTGCTTGGCCGCGACGCTCGGGCAGAGGACGATGTCGCCGAGGACGCCCTCGTCAGGGTCCTGCTCGTCCCGGCCCGGTCGCAGCTCGTCCATCGGGAAGCTCATGACGTCGGTCGGCCCCGGCAGGTCCATCCACTGCACGTGCAGGGTCTCCATGGCCGGTTCGTCGACGAGGGTGATGCAAAGGTCGGCCTGCGGGTGAACCCGCAGCTCGCCCATGACGTAGCGGGAGAGGGCCACCAGCTCGGTCGCGTCAGCGGGGTACTCGGTCTCGTTGAGGACTTCGACACTCACGGCGTGCCCGTTCGCGGCTCGTCGTGCCGCCGGTGGTCCGGCCGGCGTCCTCGCGGGCCGTCCCTGCGCTCGCGACGGTCGGCGTCGGACCGGTCGTAGGCGTCGACGATCGCCGTCACGAGACGGTGCCGGACCACGTCGGCGGACGTCAGCTCGGTGAAGTGGATGTCGTCGACGCCGTCGAGGATGTGGCGCACCTGCCGCAGCCCGGACGTCGTGCCGTCGGGCAGGTCCACCTGGGTGACGTCACCGGTGACGACCATCTTGGAGCCGAACCCCAGCCGGGTGAGGAACATCTTCATCTGCTCGGCGGAGGTGTTCTGCGCCTCGTCGAGAATGATGAACGAGTCGTTGAGCGAGCGGCCCCGCATGTAGGCCAGCGGCGCGACCTCGATGGTCCCGGCGGCCATCAGGCGCGGGATCGAGTCCGGGTCGACCATGTCGTGCAGCGCGTCGTAGAGCGGCCGGAGGTAGGGGTCGATCTTGTCGTTCAGGGTGCCCGGGAGGAAACCGAGCCGCTCGCCGGCCTCGACCGCCGGCCGGGTGAGGATGATCCGGGCGACCTGCTTCGCCTGCAGAGCGGCCACGGCCTTGGCCATCGCGAGGTAGGTCTTGCCGGTACCGGCCGGCCCGATCCCGAAGACGATGGTGTGCTCGTCGATCGCGTCCACGTAGCGCTTCTGGTTCAGCGTCTTCGGCCGGATGGTGCGGCCTCGGTTGCTGACGATGTTCATCGTCAGGACGTCGGCCGGTCGCTCGCGGGTCTGGTTGCGCAGCATCGAGATCGACCGCTCGACGGCATCGCGGTTCAGGGGCTGGCCGACGTCGATGATGACGAGGAGCTCGTCGATGAGCCGCTCGACCAGGGCCACCTCGGAGCTGGCGCCCCGGAGCGAGATCTCGTTACCGCGGACGTGGACATCGAGCAACGGGAACGCCCGCTCCATGGTGCGCAACAGCTCGTCGCGGGGTCCGAGGAGGGTGACCATCGAGATCGAGGTCGGGATGGTGATGATGTGCGTCGGGACCGACGGGCTCGGCGTGCTGAGGTCGAGGTCGTCGCGGTCGCGCGGCGCGGAGGGATGGTCGGCGTCTGTCATCTTCCCGCCAGTTTACGGGAGCCTCGTCAGCCCGGCGGCCACGAGAGGCGGCGTCCTCCGAGCACGTGCAGATGAGCGTGGAACACCGTCTGCCCGGCCAGCTCCCCGGTGTTGGCGACCATCCGGTACCCCGCCTCCAGGCCCTCCTCCTCCGCCACGGACGCCCCGAGGGCGACGAGGTCGGCCAGCTCCTCCGGGTACTCCGCCAGGGCTCCGAGGTTCTCCACGTGCCGTCGGGGGATGACGAGCACGTGGGTCGGCGCCTGCGGGTTGATGTCGCGGAAGGCCACCGACTGGCCAGTCTCCCGGACCACGTCCATCGGGACCTTGCCCTCGAGCATGTCGCAGAAGAGGCACATGCCGACGATCCTCACGATCCGACACGGATCGTGTCAACGGATCGGGAGGCCTGCGCGTCTTCTCGACATGGGACGGTTGGGCATGGCGGTTCGCCAGACGGGCAGCGACTCACCGTCGTCGGCCGACGAGGCGCTGACCGACCTGTACGCCATGCACTGGGTCGGCCTCGTCCGGCTCGGCTCGCTGTTGCTGCGCGACCGGAGCCGCGCGGAGGAGGTCGTCCAGGACGTGTTCGTCGCCGCATACCCCCGGCTCGCGCGGCTGCGCGAGGAAGGGACGGCTCTGGCCTACCTGCGTCGGTCGGTGGTGAACGGCTGCCGTTCCGGGTTCCGGCACCGGGGGGTCGAGGACCGGTACCTCACCTCGGTGGCCGGGTCGGCCGACGCGCTGGGGCGACTCACCGGCGAGAGCGCCGAGGCCGCCGTCCTCCGCCACGACAACGACGCGGCCGTGCTCGAGGCGGTCCATCGGCTGCCGCAACGACAGCGCGAGGTCGTGATCCTGCGCTACTACGCCGACCTCAGCGAGCGGCAGATCGCCGACACCCTCGACATCTCCTCCGGCTCGGTGAAGGCGCATGCCCACCGGGCCCTCACGACTCTCCGCGACACGCTGGAAGGTGCCTCATGACCGACCGTCACGATGTCAAAGGCGCCGAGGACTTCGAGGACCGGCTGCGGGGGGCCCTGACCCGCGAGGCCGAGGGGATCCGGCCCGACGACCGGCTCGGCGACATCCGGGCGGCGGCCTCCTCCACCGTGGCCCGGCGCCGCTCGTGGCTCCCGCCGATCGCGGCGGCCGCCGCCGTGGCCGTGCTGGCCGTCGGCGCCTGGGTCGCCCTGCGCCCCGCGTCGGCTCCGCCGCCCGTCCCGGCGACGCCGTCCACAACCGTCCCGGTCGGTCCCCTTCCCAGCGCGCCTCCCGCGGCGTCCGCGACGGGCACGGGCTCGGCGACGGCGACCAACGCACCCGCGCTCACCGTGGCGGTCGCTCTGCCGGTCTACTACGTCGCGCCCCCGGGATCCGCCGACGGCCACTACACCCTGGTCCGGGTGTTCGTCCCGGGACGGCTCCCCGTGGGAGCGGCGGCGGCGCAGCAGGCCGACGCCGCCCTCGCCGCCGCTGTCGCCGTGCCCGCGACCAACCCGAACCGGTTCGTGGCCGCCTGGCCGGCGGGCACGACCGCGCGCTACGTGGACCTCCCCGCTCCCGAGGTCGGCGTCTCGCTGAGCGGCCCCGGCGTCACCGGGCTGCCCGAGGAGGCGCAGCGGATCGCCGTCCAGGCCCTCGTCTGGACCGTGACGGCCGCCGTCCAGCAAGCGGGCGCGCCCGTCCCGGTCACCGTGGCCAGCGGCGGCACGATCTTCGAGTCGGTCGGCACCAACGTCTTCAAGCGGCCGGCGGACGACCGCCTGTTCACCGAGGTGGCCCCGATCTGGGTGGACAGCCCGTATGCGGGTCAGGCACTCGCCGGCGGTAAGCCGGTGGTCGTCACCGGTCAGGCCTGCGTGTTCGAGGCCAACCTCGCCTGGGAGCTCCGTCAGGGCGGTTCGGTCGTGAAGCGCGGCAACGCCACGGCGTCCTCGGGCTGCCCGCAACAGGGTTCGTGGACGGTGGACCTCGGGACGCTCCCCGTCGGCCAGTACGAGCTCCGCGCGATCGACGTCAGCGCCAAGGACGGGAGCGTCGCGTTCCAGCAGATCGTCCCGTTCTCGGTCAGCTGAGGTCGTTCGGTCATCCCCTCTGGTCGGGTACCCGGTCAGGTCACCAGCTCGGCTGTGGTGACAACCGGATCGGTGACTCGACCGGGTACTGACCGGGTCCGGTGGCGCCGAGGTGGCTCAGCGCCAGCGGCCGGCCGACGCCAGCACCGCCAGCGCGGCGGGCCCCGCGGTCGAGGAGCGCAGGACCTCCCGGCCGAGGCGGACCGGCCGTCCACCCGCGGTCACCAACGCGTCGAGCTCGCCGTCGGTGATGCCGCCCTCCGGGCCCACCACGACGACGACGTCTCCGTGCTCGGGCAGGCTCACGGTCGCGAGCGACTCGGTCGCCGCCTCGTGGAGGAGCACGGCGAGCGCCGCCGTCGACAGCCGGGCGGCGAGCGCGTCGGTGCCGACCGGCGCGGCAACCACCGGCACCCGAGAGCGTCGCGACTGCTTGGTGGCGGCGACGCATACCGCCTCCCACCGCCGGCGGCCCTTCTCCTCGCGCTCGCGGCCGCGCCAGACGACGACGCCGCGGGCCGCCTGCCACGGCACGACCTCGTCAACGCCGAGCTCGGTCGCGGTCTCGACCGCCTGCTCGTCGCGGCCGCCCTTGGCCAGGGCCTGCACGAGGACGAGGCGGGGGTCGGCTTCCGGCTCGTCGTCGACGGTCACCAGCCGGGCCGAGAAGGCCTCCCGCCCGGTATGCGTGACGGTCGCGGATGCCCGCCGGCCCCGGCCCCCGAGCAGCACCGTCTCGCCGACGCGGACCCGGACCACGGTGACGGCGTGCCGGCCCTCGGCCCCGGCCACCTCGACCTCGTCGCCGACGGCCGCTGACGGCCAGCCGGCGCCGTCGACGAGGAACATCCGGTCGGTCATGGCCTCATCGCGAGCCCGTCAGCGCGCCTTGAACGCGTCGCGAAGCTTGCCCATGAAGCCCTTCTCCATGGGGGCGAGCTTGCCGGCCGGCCGCTCCTCGCCCCGCAGTGTCGCGAGCTGCCGGAGGAGGTCCTCCTGCTCGGGCGTGAGATGGGTGGGGGTCTGGATGTTGGTGTGGACGATGAGGTCGCCGCGACCGCTACCGCGCAGGTGGGTGACGCCGAGCGAGCGCATGGTCAGAGTCTCCGCGGGCTGGGTGCCGGGGGTGACGACCAGCTCGCGCTCGCCGTCGAAGGTCCACAGCTGCAACGTCGTCCCGAGCGCGGCCGCCGTCATCGGCAGCTCGACCTGGCAGTGCAGGTCGTCACCCCGCCGGGTGTAGATCGAGTGCGGACGGACCGCCACCTCGACGTAAAGGTCGCCGGCCGGACCCGCACCGGGACCGACTTCACCCTCGCCGGTGAGCTGGATCCGGGTGCCCGAGTCGACACCGGCGGGGACCCGCAGCTTGAGCGTGCGCCGCGTGCGGACCCGCCCCTGTCCGGAGCACTCGAAGCACGGGTGCTGGATGACGGTGCCGAACCCCTGGCAGGCGTTGCACGGCCGGCTGGTCATCACCTGGCCGAGGAACGAGCGCTGCACCGACTGGACCTCGCCGCGGCCGTTGCAGACGTTGCACGTGGACGTGCCGGTGCCCGGCTGGGCCCCCGAACCACCACAGGTACCGCAGGCCGCAGCGGTGTCGACGACGAGCTCCTCGTCGGAGCCGAAGACCGCGGCGGACAGGTCGATGTCGAGCCGGACGAGCGCGTCCTGACCGCGCTGCTGGCGGGACCGAGGCCCACGCGAAGCGGCCGCGCCGCCACCGAAGAAGGCGTCCATGACGTCGCTGAAGGTGAAGCCCTGCCCGAACCCGCCGTCGCCGGCCATGGCGTAGGGGTCGGCGCCCAGGTCGAAGGCGCGCTTCTTCTCGGGGTCGGAGAGGACGTCGTAGGCCTGGGAGATCTTCTTGAACTCCTCCTCGGCCTCCTTGCTCGGGTTGACGTCCGGGTGGAGCTTGCGAGCCAGCTTGCGGTAGGCGCGCTTGATCTCCTCCTCGGTCGCCGTTCTCGGGACGCCGAGGTCCTGGTAGTAGTCGTTCAACGAATATCCTTGTCTGACAACAAATCGGACCTCAGGGCCCGAGGATCTCAGAGACGTAGCGAGCCACCGCGCGCACCGTCGCCATCGCTGTGGGGTAGTCCATGCGCGTCGGACCGAGCACCCCGAGCCCGGCGACGACCTCCGCGCCCGCCGCATACCCGGTGGACACCATCGACGTCGAGGCGAGCCCGCGGTGCGGGTTCTCGTGGCCGATGCGCACGGCCACCGCGTCGTGTCCGAGCCCGGTCCCCGTCTCACTCCCCAGCGTACCCAGGAGCTTCAGCAGGACGACGTGCTCCTCCAGCGCCTCGAGGACCGGGCCGATGGTCAGGGGGAAGTCGGGCCCGAAGCGGGCGAGGTTGGACGTACCGGCCAGCACGACGCGCTCCTCGCGCTCCTCGAGCAGGGCCTCGTCCAGCGCCCTGGCGACGGCGCGCACCGTGTCGCGGTCGGCGGGCTCGAACCGGTCCGCCAGCCCCGAGAGCCGGGCCGACGCCTCGAGGAAGGGGCGGGAGGCCACCTCGGAGTTCAGCTCGGACCGCAGCCGCGCGACGAACGACTCGCCCGCATGGCTCACCAGGTCGCTGTCGGTGCCGACGATCCGCTGCTCGACCCGACCGGTGTTGACGATGACCACGACCATCAGCCGCTCGGAGCCGAGCGGCACCAGTTCGATGTGGCGCACGGTGGACCGGGTCAGGCTCGGGTACTGCATGACGGCGACCTGGCGGGTCAGCGACGAGAGCAGGCGCACCGTCCGGTCGACGACGTCGTCGAGGTCGACCGCGCCGGCGAGGAAGGTGCGGATGGCGGACTTCTCCGCGGCGGACATCGGCTTGATCGAGCTGAGCCGGTCGACGAAGAGCCGGTAGCCCGCGTCGGTCGGGACCCGGCCCGCGGAGGTGTGCGGCGCATGGATCAGCCCCTCCTCCTCGAGGATGGCCATGTCATTGCGGACCGTGGCCGCCGAGACGCCCAGGTGGTGGCGTTCGACGAGGGCCTTGGACCCGACCGGCTCCGAGGTCTGGACGTAGTCCTGGACGATGGCGCGCAGCACGGCGAGCCGACGCTCCTCGCTCACGACGCCACCTCCTCCGCCTGGCTCGCTGACCGGTTCCGCTCTCCTCAACGCCTGGCTGGCACTCCGGGTGCCAGAGTGCCAGTACCCGCCAAGTCTACGTCGTCGGCGCCGACCGGCCCGGCGCGTCGCATACCGGAGCCGGTAGGCGGGTGCCTACCCTCCCAGCGTGGACCGGTACGGAGCGGACGTCCTGGACGGCGACTGGCGTCGCCGGGGGCGACCCGCGCCCGCGGACGTCCCCGCCGAAACGGGCCTCGTGGTCGAGGACGTCGACACCGGCTGGTGCGGTGCGGTGGTCCGGGTCGAGAAGGCCGGCGGTATGCACGTGGTGCACCTCGAGGACCGGCGCGGGCGCACCCGGGGCTTCCCACTGGGGCCGGGCTTCCTCGTCGACGGAGCACCGGTCGTGCTGACGCGCCCGGAGCGGGCTTCCGCGACGGCCCTGGCCGACGCCAGGCGCGCCGAGTCGCGGACCGCGAGCGGGTCGACGGCGGTACGCGGTCAGCGAGCGACCGTGGCGGCGGCGTCGCGCTTGTTCGTCGAGGGCCGCCATGACGCAGAGCTGGTGGAGAAGGTGTGGGGCGACGACCTGCGCGTCGAGGGCGTCGTCGTGGAGATGCTCGACGGCGTCGACGACCTGCCGACGGCGATCGCCGCCTTCGGGCCTGGTCAGGGGCGAAGGATGGGCGTCCTCGTCGACCACCTGGTGCCCGGCACCAAGGAGTCCGGCATCGTCGACGCGGTCCGCGCGCTGCCGGGCGCACGAGGCCACCTGCTGGTCCTCGGTCACCCCTACGTCGACGTGTGGCAGTCCGTGCGACCCGCGCGGCTGGGCCTGGACGCCTGGCCGGTCGTGCCTCGGGGCCAGGACTGGAAGCACGGGATCTGCGCGGCGCTCGGCTGGCCGCACGACACTCAGGTGGACATCGCGCTGGCCTGGAAGCGGATCCTCGGCCGGGTGCGCAGCTATGCCGACCTCGAGCCGACCCTGCTGGCCAGTGTCGAGGAGCTCATCGACTTCGTCACGGCTCCGGAGACACCCTGACCGGACCCTGAACTCGGCGGCACGATGGAACAACAGCTCCAGCCACGACGTCACAATGGATGTCACGACCATCCGAGCAGGGGAGAACATGTCCACCAACCAGCCTCAGGGCCCCACCTACGGTCAGGCGCCGGCGACCGGTGGCGAGCGGACCGCCAGCATTCTCGCCCACCTGTCCGCGGTCATCGCCGCGATCATCACGGCCGGCTGGCTCAGCTTCGTCGGCCCGCTGGTCATCTGGCTCATCTACCGGGACAAGAGCCCCTTGGTGCGTCAGGCCGCTGCCGGCGCCTTCAACTTCAACGTGGGCCTCTGGGTGATGAACATCGTCGCGTGGATCTGCGTCATCACCGTCGTGCTGATCCCGGTCGCGCTCGTGCTGTTCTTCATCGCCAACGTCCTGCTCTTCGTCTTCCACATCATCGGCGCGGTCAAGGCGAGCCGGGGCGAGGTCTACCACTACCCGTTCCAGATCCGCATCCTGCACTGACCCGTCACTCCGTGCGCCGGTTCCTCGAGTCGCTGTCCGTCAGCCGAGGAGCCGGCGCACGACCGTGTCGGCCAGCAGCCGTCCCTGGCGGGTGAGCCGCACCTGCCGGTCGCGGACCGCGGACGGTCCGTCGACCAGGCCGTCGGCCACGAGCCCGGCCACGGCCGCCCGACCCGGCGGCTGGAGGCCGCCCACCGGGATGCCCCCCACCAGCCGGGACCCGAGCAGCACCCACTCGTCGAACCGCTGCACGTCGGTGAGGACCTCACGGGCGGCGGCCGGCGACTCCCCGGCCGCGAGGCGCGACGCATACGCCGCGGGGTGCTTGACGTTCCACCACCGCACCCCCCCGACGTGGCTGTGCGCCCCCGGTCCGACGCCCCACCAGTCGCCCCCGGCCCAGTACCCCTCGTTGTGGCGGCACCGGAACCGCGCCGACCGCGCCCAGTTGCTCACCTCGTACCAGCCGTAGCCCGCAGCGCCGAGGACCTCGTCGGCCAGCTCGTACTTGTCGGCCTCGTCGTCGTCCTCCGGCGCGGGGACCTCGCCACGACGCACCTGCCCGGCGAGACGCGTCCCCTGCTCGACGACCAGCGCGTAGGCCGAGATGTGGTCCGGCTCGAGCGCGACCGCGGTGTCGAGACTGCGGCGCCAGTCGCCCAGCGACTCCCCGGGGGTGCCGTAGATCAGGTCGAGGCTGACGTCGAGCCCGGCGTCCCGGGCCCAGCCGACGGCGCGGGCGACGTTGGCGGGGTCGTGCGTGCGGTCGAGGGTGCGGAGGACGTGCGGGACCGCGCTCTGCATCCCGAGGCTCACCCGGGTGAAGCCGCCCGCGGCTAGGGCGGCGAGAGACTCGGCCGAGACCGAGTCGGGGTTGGCCTCGGTGGTGACCTCGGCGCCGGGCGACATCCCGAACCGGTCGTCTATGCCGCGCAGCACCGCGACGAGCTCGGCCGCCGGCAGCAACGTCGGGGTCCCGCCTCCGACGAACACCGTCTCGACCGTCGGCACCTCCTCACCGAGCACGCGCCGAGCAAGGTCCAGCTCGCGAAGGGTCGCCGGGGCATACGTGCCGAGGCTCGCGCCGGGCGTGCTGCCGCCGCCGAGCTCGGTGAGCGTGTAGGTGTTGAAGTCGCAGTAGCCACACCGGACGGTGCAGAACGGGACGTGGACGTAGACCCCGAACGGCGCGCTACCGAGCCGGGCGAGCGCCGACGACGGCAGCTCGCCGGAGGTGGGGGCGGGTTCGCCGTCCGGAAGGGCGCTCGGCACGTCGCCAGTCTCTCAGCGCTCAGCCGGTATGCGTCGTGACCCCGTAGCGGGCCCGCGTCCGCAGCGCCCACCCACTGGCCGGGACGTTGGCGAGAGCGGCCAGCAGGACCAGGCCGCCCATGACCAGCCAGCCCGGACGTCCCCAGTCGATGCAGAGGAACGCGACCAGGGGTGGGGCGAGGATCGAGGCCAGCGAGAAGCTCATCCCGGCTAGTCCCTGGTACTGGCCCTGTCGCTCCTGCGGCGCCAGGCCCATCTGGACGCCCCACTGACCCCCGGACCCGATCATCTCGCCGACGCAGTGGACGGCCGCTCCCGCGAGCAGCAGCACCGCCGCCAGCCAGGCCGGGAGGCCGGCCGCGAGAGCGATGAGGGCGAACCCGGCGAGCACCCAGAAGCCGGAGACGGCCATCCGTCGCGCGGCCTTGGGCACGGTGTCCGACCCCCGCGAGAGCCGGACCTGGAACAGCGCGACGGCGACGGTGTTGACCAGCATGGTCCCGGCCACCAGCCAGGTCGGCGCGCTCGTGTGGCCGGCGATCCACAGCGGCACGGCCAGCTCGATGACGAAGAAGTGCATCGCGTAGATCCCGGTGAGGACGCAGACGACGACGAACGGCCCGTCACGCAGGGCACCCAGTCGGGACTCCCCCTGCACCCGGGCCGGCGCCGGTGCGAGGTGCGGCAGCCGGGTGAGCACCAGCGCGGACACCAGGAAGCTCGCGCCGTTGAGGGCGAAGACCGACAGGTAGGCCCACGGCTGGTTGACGGCGAGGGCGAGACCCCCGAGCAGGGCGCCGACCGAGATCCCGACGTTGGTGACCGAGCGCAGGTACGCCTTGAAGGACACCCCTCGGCCACCGGTGGCGACCCGAGCGATGTACCCCGAGCGGATCGCGCTCGCCCCGCGGTCGAAGAACGCCTCGACGGCGAGCACCAGCACGAGCCCGGCGAAGGAACGGGCGACCAGGAGCCCGAGGGTGGCCACGCCCGCGGCGGCGGTCAACCAGACCAGCACCTCCCGCGGGCCGCGGACGTCGCCGAGGTGACCGAGGGGAACCTGACAGAACAGGGCCACCGCGGCGGCCACGGCCAGCGCCGCGCCGACCTGGGTCGGCGACAGCCCGATGACGTGCGTGAAGTACAGGGCGGACGTCGTCATGAGGGCGCCGTTGCCCATCGTGTTGACCAGGGTGGCGACGGCGAGGACCCGCAGCGTGGGGTCAGTGGGGACCCCTCTCCGGGTCAGCCGGTCGGCCTCGTCGACGGTCGTCACACCCGGCAATATATCTCGACGTCAAGATAAATTCACCTGGACCGTCAAGCGGTTCGGCGTGTCGTGCGCGACACGCCGAGAGGCTGAAACTCCCCCCACGAATTTGCCGCGAAGCCCTTGCGGGGAGGCCTCAAGAGGGCCTAGAAATATCCCCACGCCACCGGTTCGCCGGAGGCGGACCGAAGATCTGAGGAGTCGAATTCTCTTTCGGGAGAAGGAGATTCGCGGAACTTCGGGTGTGTGCGAGGGTCAAACCTCGGACACGCGCGGCGGGCTTCGGCTCGTCGTAGAAGGCCCCGGCGACTCATACTCTCCGGGGCCTTCGCCTTTCCCCCGGTTAGGGTCGTCGACGTGACGACGACCCCCGTTCCCGGATGGATCGAGCTCGACGGTGTCGACAACATGCGCGACGTGGGCGGTCTGCCGACGACCGACGGCGGCGCCGTCGTGGCCGGCCGCCTGATCCGGTCGGACAACCTCCAGGAGCTGCCACCCGCCTCGGTCCGCCACCTGGTCGACGACCTGGGGGTCACCGACGTCGTCGACCTGCGCACCGTGGTGGAGGTCGCCAAGGAGGGCGACGGGCCGATGCTCGCGGAGCCGGGCGTCCGCATCCATCACCACACCCTCTACACCGAGGACACCAAGGAGACCGGCATCCCGGCCGGCGAGCGCCGGCTCCCCTGGGAGACCGACCGCAACATGGGCACCGCGGCCAAGGTCCGTCGCCCCAAGCAAGAAGATCGGAAGCACGACGCGTACTGGTCGAAGCACTACCTCGGCTACCTCGACCGGCGTCCGGACTCGGTCGTGGCCGCCCTGCGGGCGATCGGCGAGGCCGACGGAGCGGTGGTCGTGCACTGCGCCGCCGGCAAGGACCGGACCGGGACCATCGTCGGCCTCGCGCTCCTCGTGGCCGGCGTCTCACCCGAGGCGGTGATCGCCGACTTCGCGGCGTCGGCGGAGCGGCTCCCGCGGATCCTCGAACGACTGGCCCGGCATCCCGCCTACGCCGCCAACCTCGAGGGCAAGACCGCGGCCCAGCAGGAGCCGCGGGCCGAGACCATGCGACTCCTCGTCGAGGCGCTCGACCGGGAGGGCGGCGCCGAGGCCTGGCTCCGCCAGCACGGATGGACCGACGACGACACGCGACACCTGAGGGCCAAGCTCCTCGACCGCTGAGCCGAGCCGCTCGGCTGCCAGTCATGCGGCTCGGCTGGCGGTATGCGGGCAGCCGAGGTGCTTGACTGGGAGTCAAGCGAGCGGGGCCGGCCGGGGTTGGCCGGTCGGACCGTGTGCCCGTCGGCGGGTCAGTCGCCGCCCGCGTAGGTCCCGAAGGACCACGCGTTGCCCTCCGGGTCGGCGATCGAGAACCCGTGCGAGCCGTAGTCGGTGTCCTCCATCGGGCGCAGCACCCGAGCCGCGAGCGCCTCGGCCTTCGCCCACACCGCGTCGGGGTCGTCGCACACCACGTAGACGTTGCCGGTGCCCGCCGCGGAGGTGAACGTCTCGTCGGTCTTGGAGCGGCTGTGCACCATGACCCGGCCGCCCTCGGGCCAGAGCATCTCGCTGTGCTGGATCTCGCCGGGCGTCTCGCCCTCCACGCAGATTCCGTCCTCGAACCCGATGGTGGCCAGCCACCGCCGCGCCGCGTGCGCGTCGTCGTAACCGATTCCGGGCCAGAGGTTGTGGTCAGTCCGTGTCGTCATGCTCCCGATGCTGCCAAGTCCGACACCGGTTCGTCTTGGACGAATGCGAGGTCGTCCTCGGCCCGCCACCGCGACGGCGGCAGGCCCGCGAGGTCGCGCCACTCCCGCGCCAGGTGCGCCTGGTCGGCATACCCGCACTCGGCGGCGACGTCGGCGAGCCGCCGACGCGGGTCGCGCGCGGCGTCGACCGAGCGTTCGAACCGGGTGATCCGCACGGCGGCCTTGGGCGTGATGCCGAGCTCGGACGCGGAACCGTTGCTCCAGGTGCCGTGTCGACCACCCGATGTCGGACGCGACGCCGGCCACCGGGGTCCGGCCGCCGCCACCCCGGATCAGCCGCCAGGCCTGCGCGACCTCGGGCGAACCGCCACGACGCGCCTCGTGGCGCCGCATCAGCGCACGGACCACGCGGTCGACGGCCGCGAACCGCTCCGGCCACGTCGCATACCCCTCGAGCTCGTCGCGCAGGGACCGCGCGACCCGTCCGACGACCTGTTCGAGCCCGACCGAGGTCTCCGCCAGCTCGGCCGCCGGCATCCCGAAGATGGCACGGGCGCCACTGGGCGTGAGGCCGAGCTGCAGCCCGTGCTGGCGCCCGTCGTGGTGGATCAGCGTCGGCCCGGTGGCCAGTCCGGCCAGGACACCGTCGAACGGCGTGGGAGCGGCCAGGCCGCTACCGCTGAGCCACAACGGCTCGTCGAACGGCACGACCAGCGTCAGCGCACCCGACGGCAGCCCGACGTGCACGCCCGGGGAACCGCCGGCATACCGGTAGCCCACCGCCAGGGTGACGTAGCGGTCCAGCGGTGGCCCGAAGGTATGCGTGTAGTGCTCCCGCACCCGGCCAGGCTAGGCGGACCCGGTGACAGCTACTTCTTCGTCTCGGCGTCGTTGGAGAGCGCGGCGATGAAGGCCTCCTGAGGGACCTCGACGCGGCCGACCATCTTCATCCGCTTCTTGCCCTCCTTCTGCTTCTCCAGCAGCTTGCGCTTGCGGGTGATGTCGCCGCCGTAGCACTTGGCGAGGACGTCCTTGCGCATCGCCCGGATGTTCTCGCGGGCGATGACGCGCGAGCCGATCGCCGCCTGGATCGGCACCTCGAACTGCTGCCGCGGGATCAGCTCACGCAGCTTCGACGCCATCGCGACGCCGTAGGCATAGGCCTTGTCCTTGTGGACGATCGAGCTGAACGCGTCGACCTGCTCGCCCTGCAGGAGGATGTCGACCCGGACCAGGTCGGCCACCTGCTCGCCGTCCGGTTCGTAGTCCAGCGAGGCATACCCGCGGGTGCGCGACTTCAGCTGGTCGAAGAAGTCGAAGACGATCTCGGCGAGGGGCAGCGTGTAGCGCAGCTCGACCCGCTCCGGCGAGAGGTAGTCCATCCCGCGCAGGCTCCCCCGGCGCTGCTGGCAGAGCTCCATGATCGCGCCGATGAACTCGCTGGGCGCCAGGATCGTGGCGCGGACGACCGGTTCGCGGATCTCGGAGATCTTGCCGTCGGGGAACTCGCTGGGGTTGGTGACGTCGACATGGACGCCGCCCTCGACCGTCACGTCGTACTCGACGTTGGGCAGGGTCGAGATGAGGTCGAGGTCGAACTCGCGCTCCAGCCGCTCGCGAATGATCTCGAGGTGCAGCATCCCGAGGAAGCCGACCCGGAACCCGAAGCCCAGCGCCGCGGACGTCTCCGGCTCGTAGACCAGGGCGGCGTCGTTGAGCTTGAGCCGGTCGAGCGCGTCGCGCAGGTCGGGGTAGTCGGACCCGTCGATCGGGTACAGCCCGGAGAACACCATCGGCTTGGGGTCGCGGTAGCCGGCGAGCGCCGTGGCGGCTGGTTTGGCCGCGTTGGTCACGGTGTCGCCGACCCGGCTCTGGCGGACGTCCTTGACGCCGGTGATGAGGTAGCCGACCTCGCCGACCCCGAGACCCTTCGACGGGACGGGTTCCGGCGAGATCACGCCGATCTCGAGCAGGTCGTGGGTGGCCCGCGTCGACATCATGACGATCCGCTCGCGCGGGTTGAGGTCGCCGTCGATGACGCGGACGTAGGTGACGACGCCGCGGTAGGTGTCGTAGACCGAGTCGAAGATCATCGCCCGGGCGGGAGCGGCGGGGTCGCCGGTCGGGCCGGGGATCTGCCGCACGATCTCGTCGACGAGGACCTCGACGCCCTCCCCCGTCTTGCCGGAGACCCGCAGGCAGTCCTCCGGCTCCAGGCCGATCAGGCCGGCCAGCTCCTCGGCGTACTTCTCCGGCTGGGCGGCCGGGAGGTCGATCTTGTTGAGGACCGGGATGATCGTGAGGTCGTTCTCCATGGCGAGGTAGAGGTTCGCCAGGGTCTGCGCCTCGATGCCCTGCGCCGCGTCGACGAGCAGGACGGCGCCCTCGCAGGCGGCCAGGCTGCGCGACACCTCATAGGTGAAGTCGACGTGCCCGGGGGTGTCGATCATGTTCAGCGCGTAGGTCGTGCCGTCGAGCTCCCACGGCATCCGGACGGCCTGGCTCTTGATGGTGATGCCGCGCTCGCGCTCGATGTCCATCCGGTCGAGGTACTGCGCCCGCATCGCGCGGTCGTCGACGACGCCGGTGAGCTGGAGCATCCGGTCGGCCAGCGTCGACTTGCCGTGGTCGATGTGGGCGATGATGCCGAAGTTCCGGATCAGGTCCGGTGGCGTCGCGTGGGGCGGCAACGCGGTTCGGGCCCTGGGTGACACGCCGTGAAGTCTTTCACGGGGCGTGGGGGGCCCCGACCACGCTGGTACGCGGGACGGCGCGCCGGTTTCCCGCCTTCTCCCCGTTGCCGCTCGGCTCGACGGCCAGTCGAGCTCCTTGACTCACGTCATACCGGCAGCCGAGTCGCTCGACGGCCAGCCGAGCCCGTCGGCCAGGGATACGGTCGTCCGGCCGCGCCGATGACCTGCCGAACCGAGCTCGGGTCCACGACAATGACGGGGTCCGACCGACCTGCAGGGGGTGTGATGACCGAGAAGAAGACGATCGCCTTCCCGGTGGGCTCGGCACCGAAGCCGATCCCGCGCGCGTGCTCCGACGTGTTCCGGCTCTGGGCGGCCCTCGGCCTCGGGATCCTGCTCAGCCTGCTCTTCTTCATCGCCCAGGACCTCTACCAGGAGATGGGCTTCCGCAAGCAGCTCACCCCGGCACAGCTCGCGCTCGAGGAGGACTACGGCTCGAACCTCATCGGCTGGGTCGGCTTCGCCATCGCGTACCTCTGGTTGGGCGTCCGCGCCTTCCGGGGAGCCGACCACGACGAGCTGAGGCGCCGGATCCTCGGGAAACCGCTGCCGAGGCAGGCCTGGAAGCGGTGGCTGCTCGCGGGTGGCGGCGGGATCGTGTGGCCCCTCATCATCTCGATCTGGGCGTTCTCGACCATCGTCACCGCCGTGGTCAACCGCCAGGACCTCCCGGCGCTGGTCCTCACCATGGCCGGTCTCACCGTGCTCAGCTGTATCGGGATCATCACCTTCAGCTTCGCCCTCTACTACGCCCGCAAAGACATCGAGGAGGGCGGCCTGGAGTTCCCCGGCCCCGAGGAGTCGGTGTTCTCCGACTACGTCTACCTCGCGGCCGGCTGCTCGGCGACGTTCGGCACGACGGACACGACGGTCAGCACGGCGTCCATGCGGCGGTTCGTGACCTTCCAAAGCGCGCTGTCATGGCTGCTCAACACGGTGGTGATCGCGACGTTCCTGTCGCTGATCATCAACTGAGCGCGTACCCGCTAGGCACCGACGCGGAAGCCGACCTTCATCGCCACCTGGAAGTGCTTGATCGTCCCCTCGTCGAGGTGACCGCGGATCTCGGTCACCTCGAACCAGTCGAGACCGCGGATCGTCTCGGAGGCCTTGCCGATCCCGGTCCGGATCGCCCCCTCGAGGCTTTCGCTCGACGTCCCGACGACCTCGGTCACGCGGTACACGTTGTCGGTCACGACATTCTCCTTCGCCGGCTTCGCGACGGGGTCCGGGAACGAGGCCCGACGCCCGATCCCGCGACGCTAGCCCCCTTCGCACGGCGCGGCCAGGGTCAGCCGGGTCCGGCGGACGTCAGCTGGGCTCGGCCGAGGTCAGCTCGACGACGGGGATCTCGCGGGGCGCCTTCGCCTGGTGGTCCAGGAAGAACGGGTACAGCTCAGTGATCCTGGCCCACACGGCCACCCGGTCCTTGCCCTCGAGCACCCTCGCCGTGGCCGCGGAGGGCGGGCTGCCCTCCTGGTCCCCGAGCTCGACCGTGACGGCCGGCTGCGCCCGCAGGTTGAGGCACCAGTCGGGGTCGCGCGGCGCGCCGATGTTGGACGCGACGACGAACAGCCGGCCGTCCTCGCGGTGGAACATCATCGGCGTCGTGTACGCGTGGCCGGTCCGCCGACCCGTGGTGGTGAGCAACAGCAGACCCTCGCGATGCATACCAGGCAATGGGCCCCCGGATCGGAAGACCGGGATGAGCTGTCGGTTGGTCTCGCGATAGTCCATGTCGCTCAGAACCCCGTCGCCCCGTCGATGCCCTCGCGCAGCAGGTCGGCGTGACCGTTGTGGCGGGCGTACTCCGCGATCATCTTGAGCAGCACGCCGCGCACCGAGATCGGCTCCCCGTCGCGGACCCGCGTCCCCTCGTCGTCGAGGTCGTGGGCGGCGACGATCTCCCGGGAGCGGTCGCACTCCCGGTGCCACGCCGCGAACGCCTCCTCGATGTCCCCGTCGAGCCGCTCGAAGTCCTGGTCGGGGTCGTCGTCGGAGTAGTAGAGCAGCGGCACCCCGTCGCCGGCGACGTTGATCTGGAACCACCAGCGCTCGCCGCCCGTGAGGTGCCGCAGCAGGCCGTGGAGGGTCAGCGTGGAGGGCGGCATCGTCCGGTCGTTGAGCCGTGCCGGATCGACCCCGCGGCACTTCAGCTCGAAGGTCGCCCGGTGGTGGTCGAGATAGGCGGTAAGCATGGCGCGCTCGTCGCCGGTCTGCGGCAGCTCGGGGCGCTCGCCCGACGCCCAGGTCTGGCTGTAGCTCTGCGGGACCTCGGTCATGGCGTGAACCTAGACTCGGGCGACCGACAGGACGCGCGTCAGGCGGCCACGGGCATGTGCAGCGGCCCTCGGATCAGCCGCGACGGCCGCATCACGACGCGGCCGGCCTGGTGCAGCCGCGGCAGCCGCTGGGTGAGGGCCGTGACGGCGACCTTCGCCTCGAGCCGGGCCAGTGGCGCGCCGAGGCAGTAGTGGATGCCGCTGGAGAACGCGAGGTGTTCCGAACCCGAGGTGCGACTGATGTCGAACCGCGTGGGGTCGACGAAGACCTCCGGGTCGCGGTTCGCCCCGGCCAGCAGGAGGACGAGGGCCTGGTTGACGTGCACCGGCACCCCGCCGATCTCGGTCTGCCGGAACGACAGCCGAGCGGTCTCCTGCACCGGCGGGTCCCACCGCAGCGTCTCCTCGATCGCGCCGGCGGCCAGCGACGGGTCGGCGCGGAGCATCTCCCACTGCTCCGGGTGGGCGAGCAGGGCTCTGGTCGCGTTCCCGATGAGGTTCACCGTCGTCTCGAACCCGGCGATGAGCAGCAGCGAGCACATCGGCCGCAGCTCCTCGGGGCGGATCGTGTCGCCGCGCTCGGCGACGATGACGCTGACCAGGTCGTCTCGTGGTTCACGGGCGCGCTCCTCGAACAGCCGCGCGAAGAGGATGTCGAGCTCCCGGTTGGCCTCGATCACCCGGCGGGCCTGGCCGATCGAGGTGACCCCGTCGAGCGCGCTCCCGAGCGCCGCGCCGTAGCGCTGGAACGCCTCGGCGTCCCCACCGTCGACGCCCATCATCCGGGTGATCACCGCGATGGGCAGCGGGGCGGCGAGGTCGGCCACGAGGTCGAACGTGCCCTTGGCCTCGGCCGCGTCGAGCAGGTCACCGACCGTCTGGTCGATGGTCGTCGCATACCCGGCCATCATCTTGGGGCTGAACGCCGGCGCGGCGACCCGCCGCAGCCGCGCGTGGTCGGGCTCGTTCAGGCTGAGGAAGGAGAGGTCGAACTCCTCCTGCGGCGAGCGCACGGGCGAGGCGCCGGTCTCCTCGCGCACCCCGAACTGCCGGCTGCGGAGCACCTGGTTGCAGATGGCATAGCTCGTCGTCGCCCAGTTGCCGAGCCGGGTCGGCACCATCGGTCCGATCTCCCGCATGGCCTCGTAGACCGCGTAGGGGTCGCGGCGTCCCTGGCGCGTGCTGAGGCGGGCGAGCTGGTCGCCGCGGAAGCGAGCCGCATACCAGCGGTCCCAGCGCTCCCGGTAGAGCCCGCCCGCGAAGCTCGCGGCCGACCTGACCTGGCTGACCGTCGTCATGCCCCCACCCCCGACAACATCGTGTCGAGCACGCGGTCGGGGGCGTCGAGCCGCGCCAGCCGGCCACTCCCGACGCACTCCCACGCGACGTAGACCAGCGCGACCAGCGTCTGCCGCAGCCACCAGTCGGGCTGCGCCGGGTCGAGCGCTCCAGCCGCCCGGGCCCGGGCGAGCACCGCGAGGATCTCCTCGTCCACCCGCTGGTATGCCGCGCAGAAGTCGTCGTCGGTCTCCAGGCTCGGGGTCCGCCAGAGGAAGTTCAGCTGCGGCCCCACGGGGACCAGCGCGGTCACCAACGAGCGAAGGCCGCCATCGGGGGCGCCGGGGTCGGCGCTGCGGGTCGCCTGGAGACACACGTCGACCGCCCGCATGGCCACCGCGTGCTCGAGCTCGTCGCGGGTGGCGTATCGCTTGAACAGCGTGGTGCGGCCGATCCCCGCCGCGGCGGCGATGTCGGCCAGCGATGCGCGCGGGTTGCCGACGAGGTAGGTGACGGCGGTGTCGAGGAGGTCGGCGTCCCGGGTTCGCGTCGCAAGAGCGGTCACGCTCCGGAACATACGCCGCCGTTCGCCTGTGAACAAGAGTGTTCAGCGGGTGTCCTGGCATCGGATCGGGGAGAGATCTCCGCGCGCTGACACGGATACCTCTCCCGAGAAGGATCTGAGGAGGTCTACTCGCCTGTGGTGGGCGGGGCCAGGGTTCCACGGTGCAGCTCGTACGTGCGCGCGACGCCCGGGGCGTCCGGGTCGTCGACGACCGGCCGGTCGGCCATGAAGAGGCGGATGACGTTGGCCAGCTCGTCCGGGTGGCTGAAGTTCACCGCGTGGGCGGCGCCCTCGATGATGACGAGGAGCGCGTGGTTCGACGTCTGCCCGGCCACCTCCTTGAGCCGCTCGGGGCCGGGCATCAGCGGGTCGCGGTTCCCGATGACCGCCATGGTCGGCACCCGCATCGCCAGCAACCGGTCGAGCGAGGGATACAGCGTGAGCGCCCGGAACAGGCGCAGCGTGCTCGGCACCCCGAACCTCAGGTAGTCCGGGACCGCGACCGGCACCAGCTTCGGCGGCTCGCGAACCCCGTCGGTGACCAGCTGGCGCATCGCGCGACGGAGGGGCTGGTTGTGCAGGCCACCGGCGGGCGCGACCAGCACGGCACGGTCCAGGCGGTCGGGATAGTGGTGCGCGAACTCGGTGATCACCGCGCAGCCCATCGAGTTCCCCACCAGCGTCGCGGACTCGATGCCCCGGTCGTCGAGGAACGCGGCGGCGGCGTGCGCGAGGTCGGTGACGTCGAGCGGACGAGTCGAGTTACCGCTGCGTCCGAAGCCGGGAAGGTCGGGGACGAAGGTATGGAACTCCCCCGCCAGCCGTTCGGCGGTCGGGACGAGGTAGGCGCCGGACATCCCGAACCCGTGGAGGTGAACCATGACCGAACCGTCGGCCGGACCGGGCGACTCGCGGTAGAAGACCTCGACGCCCTCGAGCGTGGTCCAGTGCTCGGCGAGCACCCCGGAGGGCCTGGACAACCGTCTCCGGGTTCCCCGACGTGCTCGCTCCGACGGCATACCGTCAGTATGGTGCGATTCGCCGGGTCGCAAGCGGTGGCCCTGCGGACCGGAGTTCAGGTGAGCACGAGCGAGTCGGACGAACGCGTCGATCCGCCGACTCCTTCACCAACTCCTGCACCGTCTGCCCCGCCGGAACGGTCCAAGGCCACGACCGGACGTCTCGAGGGGGCTCGCGAACGGGTCTACGCCACCCGTGACCGGGTGTACGCCTCTCGCGGCCGCTACCACCAGGTCGACGTGGCGCTGCGGACCTGGGAACGCGACGTCGAGACCGGCGGTTCGCTCATGGCCGCCGCGCTGGCGTTCCGGTTGTTCCTGTGGACCCTCCCGGCCGCCCTCTTCACGATCGGAGTGCTCGGCTTCACGGTCGACGAGAGCGCACCCGCCGCGCCCAGCGACGGGATCCGCGGCTACACCATGGCCACCGTCGAGCAGGCCGCAAGCCAGGCGCACCGGAGTCGGTGGCTGTTGATGATCGTCGGCGGGGTGCTCCTGTTGTACGTCTCCTACACCCTCACCAAGACGGTCGTCGTGGCCACCGCGCTGATCTGGAACCGTCCTCTGCGATCGGTCCACCGACCGCTGCGGGCGGTATCCGTGATGCTCGCCGCCATGACGACCGCTATCGGCCTCGCCGCCCTGGGCTCGTTCCTGCGCAACGCCTCCCCGGGGCTCGGCCTCGTCGCGACCGTCTTCACCGCCTTCTTGTGGGGCTTGATGTGGTGGCTGGTGTCCTACCTGCTCCCCCACGCGGACGGCCTTCCATGGTGGGGGCTGCTGCCCGGCGCGGTGTTTATCGGGATCGGGACCCAGCTGCTGCACCTCGCCACCGTCTACTACTTCGGCGTCAAGCTCGGCAACGCGTCCGAGTGGTACGGCCCGCTCGGCGTTGCGGCCACCCTCCTGCTGTGGGCCTATATCGTCTCGCGGCTCGTCCTCGCCTCCGCGTCGATCAACGTCGCCACCGTGCGGACCTATCACCACCCGGACTGACGCCGCTGTCTCTGACTGCTTCTACGCTCGCCCCCGTGATCACGACCATCGCCGTCGCGGGGTACCGCTCGCTGCGCGACGTCGTGGTCCCGCTGCACGGGCTCGACGTCGTCACCGGCGCCAACGGCTCGGGCAAGTCGAGCCTCTACCGGGCCCTACGGCTGCTGGCCGACTGCGGCTCGGGCCGGGCGATCGGGTCGCTGGCCCGGGAGGGCGGCCTCCCGTCGGCCCTGTGGGCCGGTCCCGAGAGTCTCGACGGCGCCCGCACGCGCGGGTATGCGGTCGAGGGCACCCGGCGACGCGGTCCGGTCAGCCTGCGGCTGGGGTTCGCGAGCGACGACGGGTTCGGCTACCTCGTGGACCTCGGCCTTCCCGTCCCGGGCGAGACGGAGTTCAACCTCGACCCGGAGGTGAAGCGGGAGATCGTCTTCAGCGGCCCGGTGGCCCGGCCCAACGCGGTGCTGGTGAGCCGAAAGGGCCGGCTGGTGCGGACCCGCGAGGGTCGTGACTGGGTCGAGCTGAGCCGCGACATGGAGCCGTGGGAGAGCATGCTGACCGAGCTGGCCGACCCCGGCCGTGCACCCGAGCTGCACGCCGTGCGCGACCAGATCCGGGGGTGGCGGTTCTACGACGGGTTCCGTGTCGACGCCGAAGCGCCGGCCCGGCGGACCCAGGTGGGGACGCGCACCCCGGTCCTCGACCACGACGGTGCCGACCTCGCCGCCGCGGTCCAGACGATCCGCGAGATCGGGGACCGCGCGGCCCTGGACCACGCGGTGGCGGACGCCTTCGACGGCGCGACCGTCGAGGTCGCGGTGGCGGCGGGCCGGTTCGACCTGGCGCTGCGGCAGCCGGGCATGCTCCGGGCGTTGGCCTCCGCGGAGCTGTCCGACGGCACGTTGCGCTACCTGCTCCTGGTCGCGGCCCTGCTGACGCCGCGGCCGCCGGCGCTGATGGTGCTCAACGAGCCGGAGACCAGCCTGCACCCCGATCTCCTGCCGCCGCTCGCCCGCCTGGTCGAGCGAGCCGCTCGGGAGACCCAGATCGTCGTCGTGTCCCACTCGACCACCCTCCTCGACGCCCTCTCCGCGGCGCGCGGGGTGGAGCTGGTCAAGGACCTCGGCGAGACGACGGTGGCCGGGCAGGAGCCGCTGGACGCACCCCCGTGGCACTGGGGCTCTCGGTGACGTCGGCGACGACGCCGTCGACGAGAGCCTGGACATACGGCACCCACCAGCCGCCGTACCGGGTCTGGAGCTGCGGGATCCGCCAGTCGTCGCCCGCGACCATCTGACGGCACCGGTAGCTCGGGCAGTGGCAGCGCAGCACGTACTCGGCGTCGGCCGTGGACATCGCGTAGTCGCTGACCAGCTCGTGACCGGCCGGCACGTCGGCCATGGTGGCGAGGGTGTACTCGTCCTCCCAGCCCAGGTTCGGGTCGCAGCTGTGGTTCCCGAACCGGTTGTCGCTGCCGGGCTCCACCACGAGGTGCCGGTCCTCGGCGACGACGATGGTGTCGACGTACGGAGCGCGTCCCGCGTCGGCGTCCGCCACCATCCGGCGCAGCTCAGCCGTGTCGACGAGGCGACCACCGAGCCGCGAGACCACGGTGCCGGCCGGCAGGTCGCCGTTCGCGAACAGGCCGCGACCGGCGATGGGCGACGTGCGGACCTCCACCGTCGGGTGCAGCCAGCACGACACCGGCGGGACACGCATACCCCGAGTATGCGGCTGCCCGCTGGGTCCGTCGGGTTCAGGCTCGGCGGGCCGACCGTCGGCCCAGCGCGGCGGAGAGCACCGCGATCCCGACCCCGGCGACGGCGAGGACGGCGCCGACCCGGCTGGGCCACTCGTACCCGAGACCCGCCGCCAGCACGACGCTGCCCAGCCACGCACCGAGCGCGTTGGCGACGTTGAGCGTCGAGTGGTTGAGCGCCGCGGCGAGCGACTGGCCGTCCTGGGCGACGTCCATGAGCCGGGTCTGGAGCAGCGGCACGAGGATCGAGGGCAGGAACCCCAGCGCCAGGACCATCACCAGGGCGAGCCCCTGGATGTGCGCGAGCGAACCGAAGATGGCCAGCATCACCGCGATCGCGCTGAGCGACACGATGATCCCGCGGAGCACGCCGAGACGCGCCACCCGCCCGGAGACGAGCATGCCGGTGACCATGCCGACGCCGTAGATGGCGAGGACGACGGGCACGAAGGCCGCCGGGAACCTGGACAGCTCGGTCATCGTCGGCGCGATGTAGGAGTAGGTCGCGAACATCCCCCCGAACCCGACGACGCCGATGAGCAGGGCCAGCCACACCTGGAGCCGGGTGAGCGCGGTCAGCTCCCCACGCATCGAGGCGGCCCGGTCGAGCGGCTGCCACGGCACCCACGCCCAGAGCGCGACGACGGTGAGGACGCCGATGGCGCCGACCACCCAGTAGGGGGCCTGCCAGCCGACGCTCTGGCCCAGCAGGGTCGTGAGCGGCACCCCGACGACGTTGGCCGCGCCGAGGCCGATGAGCATCATCGCGACCGCCCAGGTCCGACGCTCCTTGGGGACCATCGAGGCGGCGACCAGTGAGCCGATGCCGAAGAAGGCACCGTGCGGGAAGCCGGAGAGGAACCGCGCGAGCATCAGCCAGCCGTACTCCGAGACGAAGCCGGAGGCCGCGTTGGCCACCGCGAACCACACCATCAGCCCGATGAGGACCGTCTTACGTCGCATCCGAGCCGCGAGCACCGCGATGAGCGGAGCGCCGACCACCACCCCCAACGCGTACGCCGAGACGTAGTGGCCGGCGGTCGGGATGTCGGTGCCCGTGCCGGCGGCGACCTCGGGCAGCAGGCCCATCGTGACGAACTCAGTCGTCCCGATGGCGAACCCGCCGATCGCCAGGGCGAGGAGGGCGAGGCCCGCGCGCGTCGGGCGGGCGGTCGCGAGGGTCGGGGCAGGGGTCAGCGTGTCGGTCATGGTTCTCTTCGGTCGCGTTCGGGTGAGCGGCAGAGGTCCGCGCTGACCAGGGGGCAATGCTAGGCCCAACAAACGGGGTGCCTCGGACCTTCCCGGGGCCCGACACTCGTCGAATGACGTCGCCGCCGGCCCCCTCGGTCGACTACACCGACACGTCCCGGCGCCCGGCGTGGTCGCAGCTGCCGGGAGCGGTGCGCCATCGTCGTCACGCGGCTCGCCGGCGACGCCGTGGTCAGCGCGGGCGCGCCGGTCGGCAGTGGGTTCACGGGTGCGTATGCGGGCACGGTGACCCTCGGCGGCGGCGGCCGGGTCTTCGTCAAGGCGGGCGCCCCGGAGCAGCCCCACGTCGTCGCGGCGCTGGAGCAGGAGGCGGCCGTGCTCGCGGCGCTGCCGCGTGGGGTTCCGGCTCCCACACTGACCGGGTTCGCGTCGGTTGACGGGTGGAGCGTGCTGGTCCTCGAGGTTGTCGAGGGCCGGATGCCCGGCCAGCCGTGGACGCCGGACGAGGTCGAGGCGGTGCACCGGGCCTGCCTGGCGATGGCCGACGCGGGCACGCCCTGCACGGTCGGCGACCCGGCGCTGGGTCGGGCGCTGTCGACCGACATCGAGATCCTCGCGGTGGCCCGGACCCTCGCCGACGGCTCGTTCGTCGACAGGCCCGAGCTCCCCAGGTGGCTGCCCGGTCACCAGGCGCAGGTGGCCGAGCTGGTGCTGAGCGCAGAGGGGCGGTTCGACGGCGACACGCTCTGCCACGGCGACCTGCGACCGGACAACCTCCTGGTCTCGGTCGCCGAACCGGCGGTCGCGACCGTGGTCGACTGGAACTGGGTCGGCGCGGCCGCCGCGTGGGTCGACTGGGTCGGGCTGCTGCCGCTCATGGCGGCCCACGGGGTCGACATCGAGGCGCTGGTGACGTCGTCCCCGCTCACCCGCGATGTGGACCCGGACTCGGTCGACGCGTACGTGGCCACCGTCGCCGCGTACATGCTCGGCGGGTACCGCAACGAGCCCCCGCCGGGCTGTACTCCGGCGTTGCGGCGCCACCAGCTGCTCATGGCGCACCTGTTCCTGGAGTTCCTCCGGGTTCGCCGCGGCTGGCGGGCCTGAGGCTGTGCGGATCGGGGTCCCCGCGAAGTATCGAAGCGGAGCGGAGAACGTCGTGGGGTGATCTAGGGTCGGGCCGTGGCAGAGCGAACGATCGACCGGTTCCGTGCGGCCGTGGGTCGGCTGCTGGGCGGCGGCGGGTCCGCTCCGTCCCGAACGTCAGCGCCCCGGCCGTCGGCACCGCCGCGGCCGACCTCGGACGGCGGAACGCCGCCGCCCGACGGTCACCGGGGCTACCCGGGCGACTTCCGAGGCATACCGGCCATCGCCTACGCGCCGAAGCCGGACGGCCAGCCCGACCCGGGCGAGATCGTCTGGACCTGGGTGCCGTTCGAAGAGGACAACACGGTCGGCAAGGACCGGCCGGTGCTCCTGGTCGGCAGTGACGGTGACTGGCTCCTGGGCGTCATGCTGACCAGCAAGGACCACGACCACGACGCACGCCGTCAGCACGCCGCGGGCCGGGAGTGGGTCGATATCGGCTCGGGCGGCTGGGACCGCAGCGGCCGGCCCAGCGAGGTGCGGGTCAACCGGCTCATCCGGGTCGACCCGGAGGCGATCCGCCGGGAGGGCGCGGTGCTGGCCTGGGAGCGGTTCGAGGAGGTCGCGACCGCGATCCGGCAGGTCCACTGAGGTCGGCGCCCGCGCAGACGAGAAGGCCCGTCACCTCGGGAGAGTGTGACGGGCCCTGTCGTCGGCCGGCGGAGCGGAGCTAGAGGGCCGCGGCCTTCTTGGCCATGGCCGACTTCTTGTTGGCGGCCTGGTTCTCGTGGATGACGCCCTTCGAGACGGCCTTGTCCAGCTTGGTCGACGCCGTCTTCAGCGCGTCCTGAGCGGCGTTCTTGTCGCCGGAGTCGGCGGCCTCGCGGAACTTGCGGATCCAGGTGCGAAGCTCGCTCTTGACCGCCTTGTTGCGCTCGGTGGCCTTCTCGTTGGTCTTGATGCGCTTGAGCTGCTGCTTGATGTTCGCCACGTACGTGAGTGCTTTCTTGGTCGGAAGTGTGTTGCCGTTAGAGGGCGGCAGGCGCGGAGCGCCGAGACACGAGTCGTGCGCACGACGACAAGCACACCGCCAGGCGCGCACGCAACTCACGAATCTACCAGCGGAGGGGGTCGGCCCCCAAAACGTCAGCCGTCGCGACGGGCCGACGTGATCGTGAGGACCGCCCGTTCGACGGCGAACACCGGGTCGCGGCCCCCGCCCTTGACCTCGACGTCGGCGGCGGCGACGGCCTGGATCGCCCGGCCGAGACCGTCGGCGGTCCAGTGCCCGAGCTGGCGGCGCGCCTTGTCGACCTGCCAGGGCGCCATGCCGAGCTGCTTGGCCAGCTGCTGCGAACCGCCCCGGCCGGCCGAGCCGACCTTGACCAGCTGGCGCAGCTGCGAGGCGAGGACCGCGACGATCGGGACCGGGTCGACGCCGGTCGCGATGGCGTGCCGCAGCAGCCGCAGCGCCTCTCCCGTCTGGCCGGCGACGGCCGCGTCGGCCACGCGGAAGCCGGTCGCCTCCACCTTGCCGCCGTGGTAGATCTCGACCATCCGGTCGTCCACCACGCCGTCGGTGTCCTCGACGAGCTGGGCCACCGCGGACGCGAGCTCGCGGGTATCACGCCCCAGGGCCTCGACGAGGGCGCGGACGGCTTCGGGAGTGGCCTTGCGGCCCTGCCGTCGGAACTCGTTGACGACGAAGTCGGTCTTGTCGCGGTCGGTCTTGATGGCCGGGCACTCGATGACGCGCGCCTTCTGCCTGGTCAGCGCGTCGATGACCCGCTTGCCCCGCTGGGCTCCCGAGTGAGTGACGACGAGCGTGACGTCGTCGGCGGGCAGCTGGAGGTAGTCGGTGAGGTCGTCGATGAGCTCGTCGCTGCCCTCGTCGAGGCGCTCGACCACGACGGCCTTGTCGCCGCCGAAGAGCGACGGGCTGGTATGCGTCGCCAGCTCGCCCGGCTGGTAGGCCGCCGCCGCGAGCCGGATCACCTCGAGGTCGGGCGCCGTCTCGCGGAGCTCGCGCACGGTGGCGGCGACGGCGCGCTCGGCCAGCAGCTCCTCCGGTCCGCGGACCAGGACGGCGGTCGGGGGCGAGCTCACCCGCCCACCCTGTCACGGCCGGACGACACAGCCCGCCCGCCACCTCTCCGGGTCGCCGAGAGGCCAGCTTCGGCCGCTCTCCGGGGCCTCAAAACGGCCGAAGTTGGCCTCTCGGCGTGGACAAGCGGGCGCGGGCGGACGCCCACCGCGGCGCGGCTCTCAGGGGAAGAGCGTGAGCAGCCCGTCATCGGCGGCATCGGGCTGGTCCGTCGCCTCGGCGATCGACAGCCCCAGCTGGGCGACGCGGGCCCGTCCCGACCTGCCGAGAGGCCAGCTTCGGCCGCTCTGGTATGCCTCATAGCGGCCGAAGCTGGCCTCTCGGCGGCTACGGGCGTGGACGCCTAGACGGGCCGGAGGGTTGTGGCCCCTCCCAGGGCTACAACCCTCCGATCAGACTCTCCCGTCGAAGTCCCGCAGTCACGGGAAGAGCGTGGGCAGCCCTTCGTCGGCGGCGTCGGGGTGGTCCGCCGCCTCGGCGATCGACAGCCCGAGCTGGGCGAGGCGGGCGCGGATCGCGTCGACGGGGAGCTCGAGGTGGTCGACGACATCGTCCAGCTCGATCCCCGCCTCGGCGGCGTCCCGCAGCGCCTCGTCCTGGCTCGTGGTCCAGGCGTGGCCCACCGTGACGGCCGTCCGGGGAGACGGCGGTACCGGTGGAGGCCCGGCCACCGGACGGTGGTCGACGCCGGGTTCGAGTGCGTCTCCGCCGACCGCCGCTCCCTCCAGCGCGCCGACCAGCCCACGGAGCGCCGGGTCGGTCACCGGCATCGGCGGCGGAGCCACCTCGTCGAGCCGCTGAAGGGCCGCGAGCACCAGCTCGCGGTCCGTCGTGGGCCAGAACGGGGGCAGCGAGCGCTGGAGGAAGCTCGCGTACCGCGCGTTGACCATCCGGGAGTCGAGGATGGCGACCACCCCGCGGTCGTCGGACCGTCGCACGAGCCGACCCGAACCCTGGGCGAGCCGGAGCGCGGCGTGCGTCGCGGACACGGCCATGAACCCGTTGCCCCCCATCCGGGCGATCGCCTCGGACCGGGCCGAGGCGAGGGGGTCGTCCGGGCGCGGGAAGGGGATGCGGTCGATGACCACGAGCTGGCATGACGAACCCGGCACGTCGACGCCCTGCCAGAGGGTCAGCGTCCCGAACAGGCAGGTCACCGGCTCGCGGGCGAACTGGCGTACCAGGGTCGAGATCTGGTCCTCGCCCTGGCAGAGGATCGGGATCGCGGTCTGGTCCGAGGCGAACCGGGCCCGCAGCTGTTCCGCCGCGCTCTGGGCTGCTCGCGTCGACGAGAACAGCCCCAGCGTCCGGCCGCCGGCGGCCCGGACCAGGGCCTCGATCTCGTCGAGCACCTTCGGCGACGTCCCGTCGCGCCCCGGAGCAGGGAGGTCGCGCGCCACGTAGACGATGGCCTGCCGCTGGTAGTCGAACGGGCTGCCCACGTCGATCCCACGCCACGCCGGGGCGCCGTCGCCACGAAGACCGATGGTCCCCGCCACCGCGTCGAACGACCCGCCCAGCTCCAGCGTCGCCGACGTCAGGACGCAGGTCCGTTCGGCGAACACCCGGTCGCGAACCAGCATCGCCACGCTCATCGGCGCCACATTCAGCACCGGCCCGCGCCGCGGGTCGCGCCGCAGCCACAGCACGTCCAGCTCGCGGCGTTCGAGGATGCGCGCGGCGTTCTCGTACATCTCGTCGATGGCCGCCCGCGCCACCTGACGGGCCCCGTCGGCGGGCTCCCCCGGCCCCGGCTTGAGCTCCGACTGCACCGCCCGGGTCGTGTCGCGTACGCGCGAGAGGGCGAGGACCAGCCCGTCCGAGAGGGAGTCGATCCGGCCCTCCTCGACCTCCGCCAGCACGCCCTCGAGCAGGTCCGCCGCGTCGGTCACCTCGTCGGTCCCGTCGGCCAGCTTGGCCGCCTTCCGCGCGGCGCTCGTCACCATCCCGCCGCTGACCTCGTCGGTGATCGTCGCCGTGACGCGGTCGACGAGCTCGTGCGCCTCGTCGATGACCAGGACGTCGTGCTCAGGAAGCATCTGGCGGTTCTCGAACGCGTCGATGGCCATGAACGAGTGGTTGGTCACGACGACGTCGACGTCCTTCGCGGCCTCGCGCGACCGCTCCACGAAGCACTCCGCGATCAGCGGGCACTTCCCCCCGAGGCACTCGTGCGCCGAGACGGACACCTGTCGCCACGCCCGGTCGCTGACCCCGGGGACCAGCTCGTCACGGTCCCCGGACGCCGTCGAGCCCGCCCACTCCCGGAGCCGGACCACCTCGGCGCCCAGCCGGGACGCCGTCGCGCTGACCTGGTCGACGGCCAGCAGCGCGTCCTCCTCGTCGGGGAACCCGCCCTCCAGCTTGTGCGCGCACAGGTAGTTGCGCCGGCCCTTGACCAGCGAGTAGGTCGGTCGTCGCCCGAGCAGCGGCTCCAGGGCGGCCGCGACCCGCGGCATGTCGCGGTCGACGATCTGGGCCTGCAGCGCCAGCGTGGCCGTGGCCACCACCGCGGGCTTGCCGGACTCCATGGCGTGCCGGACCGCCGGCACGAGGTAGGCCAGCGACTTGCCGGTGCCCGTGCCCGCCTGCACGAGGAGGTGCTCCCCGGTCGCCACGGCGTCGGCCACCGCGTGCGCCATCTCGACCTGGCCCGGGCGTTCGGTGCCCTCGACTCCCGCCACCGCCGCCTCGAGCAGAGCGTCGAGGTCGGCAGCCACCCGCAAAGGGTATGCCGCGCCGGTGTCACCCCGGCGGGTGTCCACAGCCCGGCGTGGCCCGCTGCTCAGTGGTAGGCGTGCACCACCGCATGACCCTTGCCGCGCCCGATCATCCACTTGTTGAACGGGGTCGTCACGACGAACGCCACCGCCAGCGAGAACGCCAGGGCACCCCAGAACAGCCACGACGTGAGCCCGGCGTCCATCGCGCCCGGCACGGCGAGCACGACCGCGTTGTCGATGAGCTCCATGACGGCGATCGAGGCGGTGTCCGCCGCCAGCGCCACCTTGAGCGCGCTCCGCAGGTCGAGTCCCGACCGCAGCACGCCGCGGACGGTGAGCGCGTACCCGAAGACGAACGCCAGCACGATCGACAGGACCACGGTGGCGAGGTTGGGCAGGCCGAGCCAGGTGCCGATGACCATCCCGAGGACCTCGCCGATGGCACAGCCGGTGAGACAGTGCAGCGTGGCCTGGACAGCCATCGACCAGGTCGCGGGGGCGGTATGCGGCGTATGCGTCGCGTGCTCGTGGTGACTCACGCCGAGCACAATACCCCCAGGGGGTATAAGTGGCTAGGTCTGGACCAGGTCGAGCGCGTCGGCGACGACGCGCCCGGCGTGGACCACCGTCCGGTCGCGGGACCGGTCCATGACAGCGGCGGCCACCGACTCGCCCGCCACCACCAGCAGCTCGGCGACGTCGCCGACCGCGAGCCCGGGCCGGTCGGCCACCGACCGTAGCCGCGTCGCCGACGGGTCGATCACGGCCGCCCCACCGATGGTCGCGACGGCGAGGCAGTGCTCGAGCAGGTCGTCGCGCCGGAACTTGTTGGTGAACGCCAGCTGCCAGGTCCGGTCGAGCATGTCGGCGTTGCCGTAGGGCGACCAGTAGTCCCGCTGGCCGTCCTCCCCCAGCCCGACGCGTACCCCGGCCTCGGTGAGGTCGACCAACGGCAGCGCGGTGTCCACCGAGGGCGCCACTGTCGCCATCGACACGTCGAGCTCGGCGAACTCGTCGACCAGCCGGCGGGTCGTCGCCTCGGAGACCCCGCCCAGCGCATACCCGTGCGAGATCGTGACGCGGCCCTGCATCGACAAGGCCCGCACCCGCTCCAGCACCAGGTCGGCGGAGAAGACGCCGAGGTCCCCGGGCTCGTGCAGGTGGATGTCGACGGGCACCTGGTACCGCTCGGCCAGGCCGAAGACGACGTCGAGGTGCCGGACCGGGTCGCGGTCCAGCTGACACGGGTCGATGCCACCCATGACGTCGGCGCCGGCCTCGAGTGCCGCCTCGAGCAACGGCACGGTCCCCGGCTCGCGCAGCAGACCCGCCTGCGGGAAGGCGATCACCTCGACCGAGCACCGGTCGGCGTGCTCGTCCCGCGCGGCCAGGACCGCCTCGAACCGCTCCAGGCCGCAGTCGACGTCGACCTGGGCGTAGGAACGGACACGCGTGGTGCCGCGAGCAACCATGAGCCCCAACGTGTATGTGGCGCGCTCGGCCACCGGCCACTCCGCCTCGCGCCAGTGTTCCCGGTCGTTCATGACCATGTTCCAGATGCCCGGCGCCGCGGAGTGCGGGCGGAACGGCAGCCCGAGGCGCGTCGAGTCGAGGTGGACGTGCACGTCGGAGAAGGACGGGAGGAGCAGCCGCCCGCGCCCGGGCAGGACGTCACCGACGGAGGTCGACGAGGGGTCGTGCGGCCGGACCGCCGTGATGCGGCCGTCCTCGACGAGCACGTCACTGGGGTCCCCGCCCCAGGGCCGGACGTCGCGAATCGTCAGGGTCATCAGGGGTTCTCTCTTCGAAGGGGACGGTGGTCAGGCGGGGGGCAGCACGCCGGCCAGCCCGGCCAGTGACGGCGCCCGGCCGTGCTCGATGTGGGCCAGCGCCAGGGCGCCGGCCAGGTCGGGGTTGCCGGAGTAGATCGCGTCGCAGAGGGTGACGTGCTCCGCATACTCGACGCGCGGGTCGCGGTCGGCCGTGAGGGCGAAGAGCCAGCGGATCCGGCCCAGCATCGGGGCCATCGTCGCGGCGAGGAGCCGGTTGCCGCTCATCGCGATGACCTCGGCGTGGAAGGCGGTGTTGGCGCGCTGGATCCCGACGGCGTCCTCGGCCTCGGTCGCCAGAAGGGCTTCGGCCATCACCTCGCGCAGTCGGTCGTCGGCTCGACCCTCGGCCACGGCCACCGCGGCCTGCCGCGCGGCCAGCACCTCGAGCGAGAGACGCAGGTCGAACAGCTCGGCGACGTCCTTGAGGGTCAGCTGGCTCACGACCGCGCCGCGGTTGGGGTAGGTCACCACGAAGCCCTCGACCTCGAGCTGCCGCAGGGCCTCGCGGATCGGGATGCGGGACATCCGCAGCGTCTCCGAGAGGTCACGCTCGCGCAGCCGGCTACCCGGCCTGTAGTCGCCGGCGATGACCCCCTCGCGGATGGTCAGGTATGCGGCCTGGGCCATCGACGGGCCGGCCTCCTCAGGCGCCGAGGTCAACGTCCACCCCCACCCCGGCCGCGCGCGCCGCGTCCAGCAAAAGCCGTCCGATCGCCAGGTCCTGCAGGCCGATCCCGACCGACTTGTAGAGCGTGATGTCGTCCCTCCCCCGCCGTCCGGGACGCTGCCCGGCGATGACCTCCCCGAGCTCGCCCTCGAGGTCCTCGAACTGTAGATCTCCGTCGGCGACCGGGATGACGACGTCGCCGGACTTGGCCCGAACCGTCGCGAGGTGGTCGACGAACACCCGGGACCGGGTCATGGCGGCGGTGTCGACCTCACGATGGTCGGGCCGCGGCCGGGCGCCGACCGCGTTGACATGGAGCCCGGGCCGGAACCAGTGCCCCGACACGATCGGCGTCACCGAGGGCGTAAGGGTGCAGACCACGTCCGCCGACTCGACGACGGCCCGCGGCGAGTCGAGAGGCTTGACGAGCAGACCGTGGCGCTCGACGGCGGCCTGGAAGGCGTTGGCGGTCTCCTCGCTCCTGGTCCAGAAGGTCACCGTGTCGATCGGCAGCACCTCAAGCATGGCGGCGACGTGCGCGACGGCGAGCGCTCCGGCGCCAACGAGCCCGAGGGTCGTGCTCTCCGGCCGGGCCAGGTGCCACGAGGCCACGGCGCTGGCGGCCGCGGTGCGCATCCGCGTGGGCACCGCGCCGTCCAGTAGGGCCAAGGTCTCGCCGGTCTCCGCGGAGACCAGCACCAGGCTGGAGCGCTGGGTCGCGCGTCCCGCGGCGGCGTTGGCCGGCACGTCGGCCAGCAGCTTGACGCTGGCCAGGCCCGCGGTCGTCGAGGCGGCGGCCATGGGGAGGAACCCGGACTCGCTGTCCGGGAGCCGCATCAGCGCGGGCGCCGGTTGCACGGCGGAGCCCCGGGCGACGTCGCCCATCGCCCGGTCGACGGCCTCGATGGTGGCGCGCAGGTCGACGAGGGGCTCGAGGTCGGACCTCGTGAGGATCAGGGTCATCGCAGGGCCGGCTCTCGGTCGTGGGCGGGGAAGGCGGGGAAGGTCGGCGGGAAGAGCTCATCGGCGGTGCGGTGCTCGTGGTCGCGTTCGGCGTAGCCGGCGCGCATCGTCTCGAACAACCGCTGGCCACGCTGCCGCAGCGCGTTCGCGTCGACACCCGACAAGCGACCGTCGCGGACCACGGTCCGGCCGGCGACGACCGAATGGGTCACCTGGCGGGCGGTGCCGTTGAGGACCAGCGTGCGCACCGGGTCGTCGAGAACGCCGTCGCGCAGGTCGTCGAGAGCGAAGGCGACGAGGTCGGCCTGGGCGCCCGGCGCCAGCCGGCCGAGGTCCGGCCGGCGGAGGGCCGTCGCACCACCCAAGGTGGCCGCCTCCACGTAGCGCTCGACGGGCGCGGCGTCGTGGCGGCCGTCGACCCACTTGGCCAGGTGGACGCCGACGTCCATGCCGCGGACGAGGTCCGGAGGGAAGGAGTCGGTGCCGAGCGCGAGGTTCACGCCGGCGTCGCGGTAGCGGCCGAACGACTCGAGCACCATCCCGTAGCGGAACGAGGTCAGCGGGCAGTGCACAACGCTGACCCCGGCCGCGGCCAGGCGCTGGACGTCGTCCTCGCGTTCGGCGTCGGTGACCCGTGAGCTGAGGTTGGTGAAGATGGCGTGCGGGACGAGCAGCCGACCGGTCAGGAGGCCGGTGCGGTCGATCAGGTCCAGCGGGGTGGTCCCGTATGCGTCGCGAACCAGCCCCCGCTCCGGCAGCCCCTGGAGCGCGTGGAGCCGGACCAGCACGTCGCGGTCGGCGGACACGCGGGCCGTCGCCCGCATCAGCTCCTCGTCGAGGGTCTCGATCCGGCACGGGAGCAGGACACCGGTGACGAGGGGATCGGCGAGCGTGTCGCAGTGGTCGAGGAACCGGATGGCGTCGGCGAACCCCTCCCACCCTCGGTGCTCGTCGCGGTGGACGACGCGCGACCCGTCGGGAGCGACGGCGTTGACACCGGAGCGGTAGGACGGCCCGAGGTAGCCGCGCAACCCGATCCGGCGCGAGATCTCGGCCATGCCGACCAGCTCGTCGTAGGTCTCGGCCCACACGCTGTGCACCTCGGAGGCGATCGGCATGAACGTCGTCACGCCGTGCAGCGCGAGCTGGACCAGCGCGTACTCGCGGACCGCCAGCCGCTCCTCGAGGGTGAAGACGTCGCGGGAGGCCGACGCATACTCCTGCGACCAGACCAGCCCGTCCGCGCGGTCGGCCCCGTGCCAGGAGTCGAGGACGAGGTGGTCGATGTCGGTGAGCGCGTCGAGGTCGACGAAGCCCGGCAGGACGAGGGACTCGCCGAGGTCGAGCGTCTCGTCGACGTCGCCGGCATACCCGCGGCCCACGAAGACGACGGTGTCGTCCTGGTAGACCAGCTCGCCATCGGTCAGCAGAGCGTGGTGTCCATCGACGTGAGCGAGCACATGACGAGCGGTCACCCGGGTTCTCATGAGCGCAGACTATCGAATCTGGGATACCAAAACAAGAGTTCAGGGTCTTGACGGGGTTCGCGGTGGCACTCTACGGTTACTTGGTATACCAAGTCGTTGTCCTCCGTTCCACCTCACGCTAGGACCCCGCCACATGACCGCCACCGCCGCCCCCGTCACCGAGAAGCCCGACAAGCCCGACAACCCCAACAAGCCTCCGAACGCCGGGTCGTCGACCATCACCCGTCGCGACTGGGTGACCGCCGTCGTGCTGTCGACGGCGATCTCCGCGCTCGCCGTCCTCATCGGCACCCACTCCTTCCGCATCGGCACCGCCGCCGTCGTGCTCGTCCCGATCATCTGGGCCGTGGTGTTCGGCGGCATCGTCGGCGTCCAGAAGTGGCGCCCGGTCACGCCGGCCACCCGTGGCGTGTCGACCGTGCTCCTTGAGGTCGGGATCATCCTGTTCCTCGCCCGCCTCGGCACCCAGATCGGCCCGTCGCTGTCCAAGTTCACCGACATCGGCCCGGCGATCGCGCTGCAGGAGGTCGGCCACATCTTCGGCACGGTCATCCTCGCCCTGCCGGTCGCGGTGGCGCTCGGTCTCGGCCGGGTCGCCATCGGGGCGACGTGGTCCATCGACCGCGAGTCCTTCCTCGCCTACTCCATCGACCGCTTCGGCATCCGTTCCCCCGAGCACCGCGGCGTCTTCTCCGTGTGGCTGCTCGGCACGCTCTTCGGCGCGGTGTTCATCTCCCTGCTGGCCGGCGTCCTCGGCAGCATGAGCTTCTTCGACCCCCGCGCGCTCGCCCTCGGACTGGGCCTCGGGTCCGCCTCGATGATGCTCGGCGGCGTCGGTGCCCTCTCGGCGATCTACCCCGACCGGGCGGCGGAGATCACGGCCCTCGCGGCCCTGTCGAACCTCGTCACCAACATCATCGGGTTCTACGCCGGCGTCTTCCTCTCGCTGCCGCTGTGCCGCCGCCTCTACACCTTCTGGAGCGGGCTGTTCCGCAAGGTCGACGCGACCCCGGTCGACAAGGCTGAGCACACCGGTGACGTCCTCACCGTCGAGGACGACCCGAAGCCGCGGATGACGATGCGCACCAAGGTCCTCACCTACGCCATCGTCGCGGTCTGCGGTCTGCTCATCAACGCGTTGGGGACCAAGGCGTTCGCGCCGGTCGACCTCGTCGGGATGGTCGTACTGCTCGCTCTGACGGCGGTCTCGGTGCTGCTGGCCAAGAAGGTGTCGTTCATCCCGGCCAGCGTCTGGGTGCTGGGCCTGGCGACGATCCTGTCGGCGTCGTTCTTCCCCGGCTCGGCCGCAGTCCTGACCGCCGTCAAGGGCCTCGACGTGATCCTCATCGGCCTTCCGGTCATCGCGCTCATCGGCTTGACCCTCGGCCGGGACGTCGCGGCGCTGAAGTCGCTCAGCTGGAAGATCGTCGTCGTCGCGTTGCTGACCTACAGCGCCTCGTTCGTCGCCGCGGCGGCCATCGGGCAGTACACGCTGCACCTCTGACCAACACGCGCACCGCACCACGAGACGGCCGCTCCGGAGAATCCGGGGTGGCCGTCCTCGGTGCTCCCAGGGTGTCGTCCAGATGCCTCGGCGACACTGTCGCGCATGGAGCACGGAGGACCGAGCCGCACCGCCTGGGGGGCCGCCGGGCACCGGGCCGCCCACCAGGTCCTCGAGGACGGGCGGATCTTCCGCGATCCGCTGGCGATGCGGATCCTGGGCGACGACGCCGAGGGCGTGGTGGACAACGCGCGGGCCACGCCGCGCCGGTCACCCATGCGGATCTTCATCGCGGCCCGCCACCGGGTCGCCGAGGACGCCCTCGCGCGACACGTGGCCGCGGGCGCCCGTCAGGTCGTCGTGCTCGGCGCGGGCCTGGACACCTTCGCCTACCGCAACCCGTTCGCGGACAACGGGGTCCGCGTGTTCGAGGTCGACCACCCCGCGACCCAGGCGTGGAAGCGCGACACGTTGGCGCGCACCGGCATACCGATCCCCGAGGCCGTCACCTACGCGCCGGTCGACTTCGAGACCGACGACCTCGCCACCCGGATGGCCGCCAGCGGGGTCGACCTCGCAGCCCCGACGTTCTTCCTCTGGCTCGGCGTCGTGCCCTACCTCACCCGCGAGGCGGTCGACGCCACCCTCCGTGTCGTCGCGGCCGTGCCGGGCGCGGGGGTCGCGTTCGACTACCCCAACCCGGTGGACCAGCTCTCGGACCGGAGCCGCGAGGCGCACGTCGCTCGCGCCGACCGGATGCGGCAGCTCGGAGAACCGTGGATCACCTACTTCGACACCGCCGAGCTCGCCGACCACCTCGCCGGACTGGGCCTGCGCGTCGCGGAGGACGTCGGAGCCAACGAGATCGGCGTGCGCTGGTTCGGTCGCTCCCCGGACGGCGCACCCCGCGGCGGCGGCCATGTGGTCGTGGCCACCCGAACGGGCTAGTGCACCAGCGGGGACAGCGCCTCGCCGACACCCGCGACCACGCCCTCGACGTGGCCGTTGCCCATGATGTTGACGACGATCCCGTCGATCCCCTGGTCCAGGACCCGGGCCTTGATCTGCGCGGCGATCTCCTCCGGGGTACCCGCGAAGCTGCGGGACTCCAGCGCCGCCCGACGGGCCGGGTCCAGGGCGTCGACGTCCATGCCTCGGGTACGCATCGTGTCGATGAGGCCGGCCATCGCCGACTCGCGGTCGGTCCCGACCACGGCCGAAGCCAGGAAGCTGGTCTCGATCTCCGAGCGGTCGCGGCCCACCTCGGCACAGCGCGCGTCGAGGGCCGCGAGCTTGCGCGGCAGGTCGGCCGGGTCGCAGATGATGTTGAGGTGGCTCGCGTAGCGCGCCGTGAGACCGAACGTCTTCTTCTCGCCGCTGCCCCCGATGAGGATCGGGAGGTCGTCGCGCATCCGGGGCTCGTTCATTGCGGACTCCGTGTGGTACCAACGCCCGTCGACCGTCGGGCGCTCGCCGCGCAGCATCGGCGAGATGATCGAGAGAGCTTCCTCCAGCCGCTCGAACCGGTCGGTGAACGTCCCGAACTCGAAACCCAGCTGCCGGTGCTCCAGCTCGTACCACCCCGCGCCGATCCCGAGCACCGCCCGACCGCCGCTGACGACGTCGAGCGTCGTGACGGCCTTCGCCAGGTGGGTCGGGTTCCGGTAGGTGTTCCCGGTGACGAGCGCGGAGAGCTGGACACGGGAGGTCGCCGTGGCCAGTGCGGACAGCGCCGAGTACGACTCGAGCATCGGCTGGTCCGGTGACCCGATACCGGGCAGCTGGTAGAAGTGGTCCATCACGAACACCGCGTCGAAGCCGGAGTCCTCCGCCTCGCGCGCCTGCGCGATGACGGTCGGGAAGAGATCGGACACGGAGGTGCCGTAGGAGAAGTTGGGAATCTGGTAGCCGAGGCGGATGCTCACGTCTCTGGACGCTATGCCTGCGTCGTAGGCGACCTCCCGGCGGGGGTCGGTCGGCGACCTAGACTCGCCACCGTGGCGCAGCAGCTGAAGATCTGGTCGACCGTCCTGCTGGCCGTCGCCATCGGTCAAGCCGGCCTCGGGTCGGGGTTGGGCGCGTCGCTCATTGCCCGCGACAAGAGCGAGCTGCTCGAGAAGCTGCACTCCTTCAACGCGATTCTCGTCATCGTCGTCGCCGCGGTCTGCGTCGTCCTCGCCGCCGTCCACCTACGTCGCGGCGGCGCGAGGTGGCCACTGCTGTTCGCGGCCTCCCTGGCGCTCGGCGCGATCCTGCAGATGGTCCTCGGTGAGGTCCGCGTCGTCGGCCTGCACCTGTTCGTTGGTGTGCTGCTGCTCTGCGCGGTGACGACGTTCTGCTCGTATGCGTGGCGTCACCTGCCGAGCGACTCAGCCGTCGCTGGGTGACTCCCCCGGGTCGTAGGCCGACTGGGGCGTGCAGATGAGGTGGGCGACCAGCGCGGTCCAGCCGGTCTGGTGCGTCGCCCCGAGGCCGACCCCGGTGTCCCCATGGAAGTACTCGGCGAAGGTGGGGCTCCCGGTCCAGAGCGGACCGGGGAGCAGGTCCCGAGGATCCCCGGGACGGCGGCCGTCGGGCCCCGGCCGGAACAGCCCGACGAGTCGGTCCTCCAGCCGCTGGGCGACGTCGTGCAGGCCCAGCCGCTCGCCCGACCCCGTCGGGAACTCGACGGTCACCCCGGCCGCCGATCCCGCCGCATACGCGTGCAGAGCATTGATGAGCAGCACGTTGAGCGGGAACCAGACCGGACCACGCCAGTTCGAGTTTCCGCCGAACAGGCCGGTGTCGGACTCCCCGGGGGTGTAGCGCATCGACATGCCCATGCCCGCCACGTCGATGGTGATGCCGTCGCGGTGCGCGGCCGAGAGCGACCGGATTCCGTTCGGTGACAGGAACTCGCCCTCGTCGAGCAGCCGCTCGAGCAGCCGCGTCATCCGCGTCGGGTCGACGACGGCGAAGGTCAGTGCGTCGCCGTCCGCCGGATGGCTCGTCGTCAGCGACGCGACCTCGTCGGGGCGGTGCCGCTCCAGCCACCGGAGGGACTCGTCGAAGTCGGTCAGCTCCTCCCGCACCCACGGCGGGCAGTTGGCCACGGCCAGCAGGGGCAGCAGGCCCACCAGCGACCGCACGCGCATCGGCTCGGTCTCGCCGTGCGGCCCGACCAGGACGTCGTAGAAGAACCCGTCCTCGTCGTCCCACAGCGAGACCCCCTGCGACCCGAACGACCGCATCGCCCGCACGATCCCGAGGAACCGCTCGAGGAACGTCGTCGCGAGGTCGTCGAACGCGTGGTTCTGCCGCCCGAGCTCCTGCGCGATCCGCATCATCTGCAGGCACTGGAACGCGATCCACGCGGTGGCGTCGGACTGCTCGAGGCGCCAGCCCTTCGGAACCGACTTCGACCGGTCGAAGACCCCGATGTTGTCCATGCCGAGGAAGCCGCCCTCGAACAGGTCGGACCCCTCGGAGTCCTTGCGGTTCACCCACCAGGAGACGTTGAGCAACAGCTTGGTGAGGATCCGGATGAGGAAGTCCGTGTCCCAGGCGCCGTCGCGCAGGTAGACCTGCCAGGCGGCCCACGCGTGCACGGGCGGGTTCACGTCGGAGAACGCCCACTCGTAGGCGGGAAGCTGACCGTTCGGGTGCTGGGCCCACTCCCGACAGAGCAGCAGCAGCTGCGACTTCGCGAAGGCCGGGTCGACGTGCGAGAGCGCGACCGAGTGGAAGGCGAGGTCCCAGGTCGCGAACCAGGGGTACTCCCACTCGTCCGGCATCGAGATGACGTCGGCCAGCGCGACGTTGCGCCACGAGGTGTTCCGGCCGTCGGGCTCGGTCGCCAGCCGCTCCTCCGGTGGGGGTGGGGAGCTCGGGTCGCCCTCGAGCCACTCCTCGACGTCGTAGCGGTACAGCTGCCGCGTCCACAGCAGCCCGGCGAACGCGCGCCGGGCGGTCAGGCGGTCCTCGTCGGGCACGCCGGCCGGGATGACCACGTCGTAGAACGCGTTGGCGTCGGCGTGGCGGTCGGCGACGACCGCGTCGGCGGTGGAGAAGGGTCGATCGACCAGCGGCCCGGCGGCCAGTCGCAGCCGCACCGTCACCGACTCCCCGGGTGCGACCGAGTCCCACTGGTAGTGGAAGGCGGCCTTGGTTCCGGTCCCGTCGGTCGCGAGCGCGGAACGGTCACCGCGCACCACGGCCCGGTCGACCGCGTCCTTGGGGTGCGGCGAACGGTTCGGTACCCCCCAGAGGCTCTCCGAGTCCGAGTCGTTGTCGCAGAACAGGAGCTCGGGCAGCCGGGGCGAACCGTCGGCGTCGGGCACCCCGTCGGCGCTGAGGACGTAGCGCCCGAGGGTGGCGTGGTCGGCCACCACCGAGACGTGGGTCTGATCGTCCACCTCGGGCCGGTGCAGCAGCGTGAGCGTGGGGATCCGGTCGTCCCGCCCCCACGCCCAGGTGTTGCGGAACCACAGCTGCGGCACCAGGTGCAGGGGCGCGGGGTCCGGCCCACGGTTGGTCGCGGTGACCGTCATGACGATGTCGGTCGGGGCCGCCTTGGCGTGTGTGACGACGACGTCGAAGAACCGGTCGTCGGCGAGGATCCCGGTGTCACTCAGCTCGAACTCGCTCTGCTCCCGGGTGCGTTCGGCGTTCTGCGCGACGAGCTCGTCGTAGGGGAAGGCCTGCTGCGGGTACCGGTAGAGGTACTGCCCGAACGAGTGCGTGGGGGTCGCGTCGAGGTGCCACCAGTACTCCTTGGCGTCCTCACCGTGGTTGCCCTCCGGGTTGGACAGGCCGAACAACCGCTCCTTGAGCCGGTCGTCCTGACCGTTCCACATCGCGACGGCGAGGTTGAGGAATCCGTAGCGGTCGCAGAGGCCGGCGATGCCGTCCTCGCCCCACCGGTATGCGCGCCGGTGCGCCTGGTCGAACGGGAAGAACGCCCACGCGTCACCATCGGCGGAGTAGTCCTCGCGGACCGTCCCCCACTGCCGGCCGGCGACGTAGGGGCCCCAGAGCCGCCACGGGTCGGAGCTGTCCGGCGACTCGGCGAGACGCGCGTGTTCCACGCTCGGAGCGGTCTTCCGGCCGAACGGGCTGAGCGTCACGCCGCATACTCTGCCAGCCCGGCTCCGGTCCGGGCTGGGTGTCGGCGGGGCGCCTCAGACGAGGTAGGCGTCGAGGTCGCGCAGCAGGGGCGGGTGCACCTTGGCGTGCACGAACGTCCCGTCCTCGCGGTGCTCGGTGCTGAGCACCTCGGAGTCCTGGTGCAGCTTGCTGACCAGGTCGCCGCGCTCGTAGGGGATGACCGCCTTGACCTCGATGTCGGGCCGGGGAAGCTCGTCGGCGACGAGGTCGCGCAGCGCGTCGATGCCGAGGCCGGTTCGCGCGGACACGACGATCGAGTGCCGCTCGTGGCGGATCAGCCGGTCGATGACCTCGGGGTCGGCCGCGTCGGCCTTGTTGACGACGATGACCTCCTTGACGTCGCCCACCTCGAGGTCGCTGAGCACGCCGCGGACGGCGGAGATCTGGCCCTCCGGGTCGGGGTGGCTGCCGTCGACGACGTGCAGCAGCAGGTCGGCGTCGGCCACCTCCTCGAGCGTGGACCGGAACGCCTCGACCAGCTGGGTCGGGAGGGACCGCACGAACCCGACGGTGTCGGCCAGCGTGTAAGGCATCCCGTCCTCGGTCTCGGCCCGACGCACGGTCGGGTCGAGGGTCGCGAACAACGAGTTCTCGACGAGGACGCCGGCGTCGGTGAGCCGGTTGAGCAGCGAGGACTTGCCGGCGTTGGTGTAGCCGACGATGGCGACGCTGGGCACGTGGTTGGCCTTGCGGCTGTGCCGCTTGGTGTCGCGCGTGGTCTTCATGTGGGCGATCTCGCGCTTGAGCTTGGCGATGCGGCTGTTGATCCGGCGGCGGTCGAGCTCGATCTTCGTCTCGCCGGGACCGCGCGAGCCCATGCCCTGGCCGCCGGCGGCCTGGCCACCGGCCTGTCGCGACATCGACTCGCCCCAACCGCGCAGGCGCGGCAGGAGGTACTGGAGCTGGGCCAGCTCGACCTGCGCCTTACCCTCCCGGCTCTTCGCGTGCTGCGCGAAGATGTCGAGGATCAGGGCGGTGCGGTCGATGACCTTGACCTTGACGACGTCCTCGAGGGCGCGCCGCTGACCGGGCGTCAGCTCGCCGTCGCAGATGACCGTGTCGGCACCCTCGGCGATGACGATGTCGCGCAGCTCCTGCGCCTTGCCCTTGCCGAGGTAGGTGGCCGTGTCGGGTCGCTGGCGCCGCTGGATGACCCCGTCGAGCACGTCCGAACCGGCCGTCTCGGCCAGGGCGGCGAGCTCGCGCACGGAGTTCTCCGCGTCCTCGAGGGTGCCCTCGGTCCAGACCGCGGCGAGGACCACGCGCTCCAGGCGCAGCTGGCGGTACTCGACCTCGGTGATGTCCTCCAGCTCGGTGGACAGCCCGGACACCCGGCGCAGCGCGGCCCGCTCCTCGCGGTCCAGCTGCTCTCCGTCGTGTCCCTGCCGGTCGTCCTCGAGACGGTCCGGCACGTATGCCTCGGCCTCGGCGGCGAGGGCCTCGGCCCGCTCGGCGAGCAGTTCTGAACGTCGCTGCATGATGTCCTTGAGTTCGGGGTTGGAGCGCGTCTCCCTGGGGGCGGCGCCGGTCCAGGGTGACACGGGGGAAACGCCTGGCGCGAAACGTTTATGCCTTCGGTACCTGCGCGGGACCGCGTCCGGCGGCCGCCTCCTGACGGATCAGCTCGGCGCGGTTCCGGCAGCCCAGCTTCATCAACGCGGCTCGGACGTGGCTCTCGACGGTTCGCTCGCTGAGGAAGAGCCGGGCCGCGACCTCCTGGTTCGTGAGCCCGTCGACGACGAGGTCCACGACCTCCCGCTCGCGCGGGCTGAGCGGGTCGTCGGCGGCCAGCGACCGCGTCAGCTCGGCCACCAGCACGTCGGCGCGGCTCGCGTGGCCGGGCATGTCGAGCCCTCGGCACTCCTCCGCCGCCAACCGGGCGTCAGCGAGCGCGGCGCGGAGCGTCCCGGGGCGGTCCGCGGTGGGCCAGTCGGGACGGGCCAGGGTCCGCGCGATGTCGAGCCGGCCGAGGGCGACGTCCGGTCGAGCCCCGATCCGCTCGTCACAGCTCACGGCCGTCCGGTATGCGGTCACGGCGTCCTCCAGCCGGCCGGCCAGGACCAGCGCGCGGCCCAGCTGTCGGTTCGAGTTCCCGATGAACCACACGGTGCTCGTGCCGAGACCACCGACCGAGCCGCGCGCATACGGTTCGAGCTCGTCGACGAGCAGCGGAGCCACCGCGGAGTCCTGGAACCGCTCGGCGAGCTCGAGCAGCATGTACACGAGCGGCCACCAGGGCCGGTACTCGGGCGGCGCACCCAGGAGCGGGACCAGTCGCTGGTAGATGACGCGGGCCTCGTCGTGCCGGCCGAGCTGGTCGAGGACCATCGCCCGCGGTGCCTGGATGAGCGCCGAGATCGGGGCGCCCCCGAGGTTCCGCAGCTCTCGCTCGGGGTCGGACAACGGCACCCCTCGGCGCAGGGCGACCTCGAAGACCGCGGCCTGCCCGACGTTCGCCGCGACCACGTCACCGGAGTCCCGGGCGATCGCGGTGGCCCGCTGGTGGCGCTTCTCGACGGCGGCGAAGTCGCCGCGGAGAACGGCGACGGCCACCGTCGCGCGCAGCCAGTGCCAGGTCGCGAGGGGCAGCCGACTCTCCTCGGCGATCCGGCGGAGCGCCTCCAGGCCCTCGTTGACGAGATCCATCAGTCCGAGCTGGACGACGGCGTTCAGCCGCCAGGTGTGGGCCATCAGCTCCGGTATGGGCTGGCCGACGCGCATGGCCAGGCGCACCGCCTCCTCGGCCAGCTCCCGCTGTTCGGCGGCGCCGCCGACCTCCGGCTTCGAGGACATCCAGGCCCCGATGGCCTCGAGGAGGGCGGCGGGGTCCCCGCTGCGACGTGCGAGGGCCATCGCCTCCGTGGTCAGCGCGGCACCGCGGGCCTCGGCGTAGCTGCCGAGCGCGGCGACCTGCTGGGCGACCAGCCGAGCCCTCGTCGCGTCATCGAGGTCGGCGTGGCCGTCCAGCGCGGCGCTGGTCAGGCGGCCGATCGCGGCCTGGGCGTCGGGATAGCTGACCCAGCCCACCGCGAGCGCCGCCTCCGCCACGATGTCGCTGCGGCCGGCGGTACTGGCCAGCGCGGCGGCCTGTTCCGCGGCGGCGACCGTCTCGTCGTAGCGGCCGGCCCGGTGCCACGCTCTCGCTGCCCCGAGGTGGAACCCGGCCACGTCGGCGCCGGGCAGTCCGGCGAGCGCGGCGGCCCGGGCCGCGCGGGCCTGGTGGCCGGCGGCGTCGGCGTGGGCCCGCAGCGCGGACGCCTCGTCGGCGGCCCGGGCCCACCAGGTGGCCGCCTGCGCGGCGACCTCGGGCCCCGCCGCCTCCCAGTGCGCCGCGACACGGACCGCCGGCACCCCGGCCCGCGTGGTCCCGAGCTGGGCGATCCGGCGGTGGGCCGCTTGGGCGCGGTCGGGTGTGAGCCGGGCGGTGAGGGCCTCGCGGACCAGCTCGTGGGCGAAGGCGAGGCTCCGTCCGTCCGCGGCCCGCACCAGCAGTCCGGCCCGGAGCGCGGCCGCGGTGGCGTCGCCGGCCACCGCGACGTCGACGTCGGCCGCCGCCGCCGCGAGCTCGGCGTCGAGATGGGAGGCGACGAGGCTCGCGGACTGAAGGACCTGCACGTGCTCGTCCCGCAGGGAGACGGTGAGCCGGCGGACCAGGGTCGGCACGTCGACGAGCCGGCCGCCAGGCCCTGCGTCGTCGGTCGCACTCGGGGTGGCGCCGACCGCGACCGGCAGCAGCAGGGGCAGGCCGCCGCTCAGCGCCAGCACTGCCGCCGCGTCGCCGGCGTGTCGTCCCTGGACCAGGTAGTCCGCGACGTCGGCCACCTCGAGCGGCCCGAGCGACACGACCTCCGTCGACGGCGAGCCGGAGAGGCCGGCCAGCGCGGTGGCGTGCTCGTCGTCGACGGCCGGTCTCGCGGTCAGGACGACCACCAGGGGCATGCGCCCCAGCTCGGGGGCGAGCAACCGCAGCAGGGCCAGGGTCTCGGGATCGGCCCAGTGCACGTCCTCGACGACGAGCACCAGCGGGTCCGCGTCCGCCGCCGCCACCAGCCGGTCGACGACATCACCGAGGACGGCGAGGCGGTCCCACCCCGGACCGGCCGACAGCGCGTCGGGATCCGCGCCGCTCGCGGTGGGTCGCAACAGGCTGGTCAGCCGGTCGAGGGAGGTCCGCCTGGCTCGTACCGCGCGACTGCGCAGCCGCCGACGACACGGCCCGGGAGATCGGCCACAGCGGCGGCATCAGCAGGTCCGGCAGGCACTCGCCGTAGCCCACCCGCACCCCGGCCGGTATCACGGCGCCGCCGTCCTCGACCGATGCGCGACCCTGGAGCCGCTCCAGCGTGGCCGCCACCAGACGGCTCTTGCCGATCCCCGCGCCACCGGTGACCAGGGCGAGCCCGCCACGACCCTCCCCCAGCCGGTGCAGCACGGAGGCCAGGGCGGCGGTCTCGGCCCGGCGCCCGACGAACGGCGGACGTCCCGGCGCGGACCCGGCCTCTGGCATACCCCCATGGTTCCACCGTCGTCCGGGGCCGAGCCTCCGTACGCGGTTCCGTACCGGAGTTCAGTACCGGCACTGATTCGCCCGCGTCCCGATCTGGAGAACCTGGAGTCCTTCACCCACACCGATGTCCGGAGGACACCATGGACGACCAGCTCGCCACCCAGCTCGCCTCGGCGATGACCGGAACGACCTCGGCATCGGCCTTCCACACCGACGCCACCGCCACCACCGCGACGTTCACCGTGACCGAGAAGTTCGGCCTCATGACCGCGCACGGGACGATCCCGGTCGTCACCGCCGACGTGACGATCGACGCGGACGGCCTGCCGCGCGGGACCGCCACCCTCGACGTGTCCGCGCTCGACACCGGCAATGCGCGCCGGGACAAGGACCTGCGCGGGGCGAGGTTCTTCGACACGGCGACGTTCCCGCTGGTCGACTTCCGCAGCGTCAGCACCCGCCGCACCGACGACGGCGTCGTCGTCGACGGCCTCCTGACGATCCGGGGCGAGGACTGCCCCCTCAGCCTGGCGGCGACCCTCACGTCGAGGCCGGACGGCGGTGTGGACGTGCACGCCACCGGGACGTTCGACCGCATGACGTCGCCGTTGCGGCGGGCCCCTCGGTGGCTGATCAGCGCCACCGTCGATGTCGTCGTGGACGCCGCGCTGCGCCCGGTCGGCGAGGCCCGATAGCGTCTCGGGTGTGGCCGGCGAGCACTACTTCACCGCTCAGCCGGCCGCTCCCGCGGAACGCCGCGGCGTGGAGGTCGAGCTCGCCGGGCGCCGCCTCTCCCTCGTCACGGCCGGCGGCGTCTTCTCCCCGGACCGGGTCGACACCGGGACGCAGGTCCTGCTGCGCGAGGCCCCACCACCCCCTGCCGACGGCAGCTTCCTCGACCTCGGCTGCGGGTGGGGCCCGATCGCGCTCACGCTGGGCCTGCTCTCGCCGTCGGCGACGGTCTTCGCGGTTGATGTCAACGAGCGAGCGCTCGAGCTCGCCCGGGCGAATGCCGCCGCCGCGGAGCTGGGAAACGTCCGTGCGTGCCGTCCCGACGAGGTGCCGTCCGAGGTGCGGTTCGATCTCATCTGGTCCAACCCGCCCATCCGGGTAGGCAAACCTGCCCTCCACGACCTGTTGGGGACCTGGCTGCCCCGGATGGCCGACGGGGGCGAGGCGTACCTCGTCGTCCAGAAGAACCTCGGCGCCGACTCGCTCCAGCGCTGGCTCACCGAGTCGCTCGGGATGCCGTGCGACCGGTTCGCCGTGGCGAAGGGGTTCCGGGTGCTGCGGGTCAGTCCGGCAAGGTGACCGTGCCGTCGGCCACCAGGACCGCGGGGCCGGCCAGCTCGACGTGACCGTCCGGGAGCGCCCGCACCGCGACGCGACCGCCCGGGACGTCCACGACCCAGTCGGTGTTGTCGTCGGTCTCGCCCTCCCACCAGCGAGTCGCCAGGGCCGCCGCCGCGGCGCCCGTCCCGCACGAGCGGGTCTCCCCCACGCCCCGCTCGTGGACCCGCATGGCGATGTGCCCCTGCCCGATCGCCCGCACGAACTCGACATTCGTGCCGTGCTCGGGGTGCGGGGAGACGGCGGGCGGCTCGGTGAGGTCGAGCTCGGCCAGGTCGAAGTCCGGCGGCAGGATGACGACGGTATGCGGGTTGCCCAGGTCGAGCCGCAGCGCCGGCAGCTCGGTCCCCCCTCGGGACCGGACCGTCGAGTCGAACCCGCGCTTCCGGGCCCCCGCGGGATCGACCACCCGCCACGGGCCGAGGTCGACGGCGAACTGGTCGCCGGTGGCCGTCATCGCCTTGGTCCCGCCGCGCGTCGCGATGCGGAACGCGTCCTCCTCGACCAGGCCCTCACGCCGCAGGTAGGCGGCGAACACGCGCGACCCGTTGCCGCACATCTCGGCCGGCGAGCCGTCGGCGTTGTGGTAGTCCATGAACCACGCGGCCTCGCCGGCCAGCTGGCGGACCTCCGCCTCCTCGGCGCGCGCGGTCGGCACGACGCGGATCACCCCGTCGCCACCGAGGCCGGCGTGCCGGTCGGCGAGGAGGCGGACCTCGTCGCTGGTCAACGGCCGGGTGCCGTCGAGGTCGGGCACCAGCACGAAGTCGTTCTGCGTGCCGTGGCCCTTGGTGAACGGCACGGTGGTCATGCGGGCATCCTCCCAGCCGCCGCGACGGCGGCGAGGGCCCGGTCCACCAGGTCCGGCGCGTCGTGCGGTAGCCAGAGCACCCGGGAGTCCGCCCGGAACCACGACTCCTGGCGCCGCGCATACCGGCGGGTGGCCGTCGCGGTCTCCTGCTGTGCCTCCTCGACGGTCATCGTCCCGTCGAGCTGAGCGAGCGCCTGGCGGTAGCCGAGCGCCTTCGCCGCCGTCCGTCCTTCGCGAAGGCCTTGTGGGACAAGGCTTCTCACCTCGTCGACGAGGCCGTGCTCCCACATTCGGCGGACCCGTCGGTCGATCCGCTCGTCGAGGACCGCTCGGTCAGCGGCGAGCCCGAGGAGCACCGTCGGCTGCCGGTGCTCCCTGGTCGGCATGGTCGCGGAGAACGGCCGTCCGGTGAGCTCGACGACCTCGAGGGCGCGGACGATGCGACGTCCGTTGTTCGGCTCGATCGCCTCGGTCGCCACCGGGTCGAGCGCCCGGAGCCGCTCGCGGAGGGGCCCGACGCCCTGCTCGGCCAGCTCGGCCTCCAACCGCGCCCGCACCGCCGGGTCGGTCGGAGGGATCTCGAGCCGGTCGAGGGCCGCGCGCACGTAGAGCCCGGAACCGCCGACCACGAGCGCAACGTGTCCGCGACCGCGGATCGCCGCGATGTCGGTGCGCGAATGACGTTGGTATGCGGCGACACTCGCCTCGTCCCGGACGTCGAGGATGTCGAGCTGGTGGTGGACGATCCCGCGGCGCTCCGCCATCGAGAGCTTGGCGGTGCCGACGTCCATGCCGCGGTAGAGCTGCATCGCGTCGGCGTTGACGACCTCGCCGCCGAGGCGCTCGGCGAGGTCGAGACCGAGGTCGGACTTCCCGGTCGCGGTGGGCCCGACGACGGCGACGACCGGATGTGCGGCCGGCTCAGACAACGCGCTCGTCGTGCCCCGTGGCGTCGAGGAACTCGTCCTCGCCCTCGTCGTCGTGGCCGAACGGGTCGCGGTCGACGCCCGGCATCCACGTGTTGCCGGCCTTGCCCCACCCGCTCGCCCGGATCGCCTTGCGCGCCCGCTTGGACTGCTTGGGGTCCAGCCGGTCGACGTAGAGCAGCCCGTTGAGGTGGTCGAACTCGTGCTGCATCACCCGGGCGAACCAGCCGGTCGCCCGGAACGACACGGCCTCGCCGTCCGCGTCGAACCCCACGACGCTCACCTGGTCGGCGCGCTTGAGGGGGTAGCTCTCCCCCGGCACCGACAGGCAACCCTCGCTCTCGGTGTCCGGGTCGGGCCGGTCGGTCGAGATCTTGCTCAGCGAGAGCATCGGGTTGATGATCACGCCCCGAGCCGGCACGTCGTCGTCGTTGGCCATCTCGTAGACGAACAGCCGCAGCGGTACGGCGATCTGTGGGGCCGCGAGGCCCACGCCGTGCGCGGCGTCCATCGTCTCGAACATGTCGGCGACGAGCTGACGGAGCCCGTCGTCGAAGGCCTCGACGAGGGCCGCCGGGCGGTGCAGCACCGGCTCACCGGTGATGACGACGGGACGCACAGCCATGGCCGGGAGTCTTCCAGCCGAACCTGGCGAGAGGCCAGTCGGCCCCGAGTTGAGTGGCCTGGTCGCCGGCCCTACCGTGAGCGCATGACGCAGCCCGGTGCCGACCCGATGCCCGACAAGTCCCACGAGCACATCGACCTCGGCGCCCTGATGGACGGCAGCGAGCGCGGCCCGGAGGTTCCCGAGGAAGACCAGTACGGCGAGGCCGCGGACCTCAGCGGGGAGACGGCCGACGGCTACGTCGCCGGCCAGGACGAGGGGTCGATCGACTAACTCGCCCGGACCGGTCAGGCGGTCGCGCAGGCGGACTGGACCAGGACCGGAGCGGGTCGCCCGACCGCCGGCATACCGAGCGACACGCTCGGCTTGGCCTGGCCGTGCTCCTGCAGGGCCGCCCAGGCGTCGCCACCGGGGGTCCGACGGACCCGGTATGCGCCGCCGGCCGGGCCGCTGTCCGCGACGAGGTGGTGGGGCGCCCCGTAGGTGACGCCGACGGTGACGAGGTCACCAGGGCGCGGTGTCTCGGCACCGTCGGGAACCGCGAAGTGGACCAGCCGGTTGTCCCTCGCCCGGCCCGACAGGCGGTGGGTCGCGGCGTCCTTGCGGCCCTCACCGGTGGCGACGAGGACCTCGACCTCCGCGCCCTCCAGCGTCCGGTTGCCGGCCCAGGACACCTCCTCCTGCACGGCGATGAGCCGGTCGTACCGCTCCTGGACCACGGCCTTCGACACCTGGTCAGGGAGCGTCGCGGCGGGCGTGCCGGCCCGGATCGAGTACTGGAACGTGAACGCGCTGGAGAACCGCGCGGCCCGGACGACGTCGAGGGTGTCCTCGAAGTCGGCCTCGGTCTCGCCCGGGAAGCCGACGATGATGTCGGTGGTGATCGCCGCGTCGGGGATGAGCTCGCGGACCCGGTCGATGATGCCGAGGAACTTCGCGCTGCGGTAGGACCGGCGCATCGCCTTGAGCACCCGGTCGGACCCCGACTGCAGGGGCATGTGCAGGCTCGGCATGACGTTCGGTGTCTCGGCCATCGCGAGGATGACGTCCTCGGTGAACGCCGCCGGGTGCGGGCTGGTGAACCGGACCCGCTCCAGCCCCTCGATCTCGCCGCAGGCGCGCAGCAGCTTGCCGAACGCCAGCCGGTCGCCGAACTCGACACCGTAGGTGTTGACGTTCTGGCCCAGCAGCGTCACCTCGACGACGCCCTGCTCGACCAGCGCGCGAACCTCGGCGAGCACGTCCCCCGGACGGCGGTCGGTCTCCTTGCCGCGCAGGCTCGGGACGATGCAGAACGTGCAGGTGTTGTTGCACCCCACCGAGATCGAGACCCAGCCCGCATACGCGCTGTCGCGCCGGGTCGGCAACGTGGACGGGAACGTCTCGAGCGACTCGCGGATCTCGACCTCGGCGCGCTGGTTGTGGCGGGCACGCTCGAGCAGGACCGGCAGCGAGCCGATGTTGTGGGTGCCGAACACGACGTCGACCCACGGTGCCCGCTCGACGATGGTGCCGCGGTCCTTCTGCGCGAGGCAGCCGCCCACGGCGATCTGCATCTCCGGGTTGCGCAGCTTGGCCGGACGCAGCTGGCCGAGGTTGCCGTAGAGCTTGTTGTCGGCGTTCTCGCGTACGGCACAGGTGTTGAGGACGACCACGTCGGCGGTCTCCGGCCGGTCCGCGCCGAGGCTGTTGACGTCGACGTAGCCCGCGGTCTCGAGCAGGCCCGCGAGCCGCTCGCTGTCGTGGACGTTCATCTGGCACCCGTGGGTGCGGACGTCGTAGGTCTTGGTGCTCATGGCAGGCACCAGGGTATGCGGGTCAGCGCAGCCGGGTGAAACTCACCTCGACGGTGAGGGTGGAGTCCGCCGCACCGGAGTAGACGCCCTTGAACGGCTGCACGTCGGTGTAGTCCCGGCCGCGCACGACCGCGACGTGGTCGAGGCCGACGAACACGCCGTTGGTCGGGTCGAACGGCATCCAGCCACCGTCCCAGAACTCGACCCAGGCGTGGCTCTCCCCCTTGGACGACTCACCCACCTCGGCCTCCCGCTTGGGTGCGAGGTACCCGGAGACGTAGCGGGCCGGCATACCGAGGCTGCGCAGAGCCCCGATGGTGACGTGCGCGAAGTCCTGGCAGACGCCGCGTCCTTCGGCCCACGCCTGCTGGGCGCCGGAGTGCACGTGGGTGACCCCGGTCTCGTAGGTCATGTGCTCGCGGACGACCTCGACGACGCGGTAGGCGGTGTCGCGCGGCGAGCGCGGCCCGCGGGCCTCCTGAGCCAGCTCGACGATCTCCTCGCCGGGGTCGGTGCGCTCGGTGTTGCTGACGAACTCGTTCTGGAGGTCGAGCAGCCGGGGGTCGGTGAGGTCCATCCACGTGCCGCCGGTCGGCAGGGGGACCGAGTCGCTGCGCTCGACGGTGCTCGTCGCCTCGACCTCGAGCGAGGAGTGGTCGCCGATCGCCTCCATGGCGGTGACGTGGGCGCCCCAGTAGTCGCGGTAGACGTGGCTCCACGTCATCGGCCGCACCCGGAGCCGGTTCTCCAGCGTGGTCTGGCCGGGCTCCGTGGACGGGGTCATCCGCAGCTCGTTGTAGGACGCGGTCGCTCGCCGGTCGTAGCCGATCGAGGTCTTGTGGATGATGCGGTGCCGGCGGACCTCGGTCACGCGTACTCCTCGACCCACGTCGTGACCGTGCCGGCCGGGAAGTACCGGCGGGCGACCGCGTCGGACGCGCCGGTCACGGCGGCCTGGACACGGCGCATCTGCGCGGGCAGGTCGGCCATGACGTCCGGGACGGGCCGGTACTCGAGGCTGGTCCGGATCCGGCCCAGCCGGCGACGCGCCTCGTCGGGAATGCCCATCCGGTGGGTCGCCGGGTCGATCGCCTCGAGGCGGCGCTCGGCGGCGGACAGCGCGAAGAGGACCGAGCGCGGGAACTGCCGGTCGAGGACGAGGAACGCGGCGACCCGGTCGTCCCGGATCAGCCCGCGGTTGGTGCGGAGGTATGCCTGCTGCGCACCACAGCTCTGCAGCACCGTCGACCAGGGTGGTCCGGCCTGCGGCAGCGCACCGGTGGCGACGAGGCGCGCCGTCATGTCGGCGCGTTCCAGGGACCGGCCGAGGGCCATGAACCCCCAGGCCTGGTCGTGGCTCATCGTCGAGTCGGCGATGCCGCTGACCAGGGCGGCCCGCTCGCGGACCCAGGCCAGCTGGCGAGCGGTGACCTGGTCGGGTTCGAAGCCGCCCCACCGGTTCCAGGCCGTGTTGATCGCCTCCCACAGCTCGGTGGAGACCGTCTCGCGGGCCCGGCGGGCGTTCTCCCGGGCGGCGCGCCAGGCGCCGGCGATGGAGCTGGAGTGCTCGTCGTCGAACACCAGCCGGTCGCAGACCGTGGCGTAGGACACCGGGGCCTCGCCGGGGTCGAGGCCCATGATCACCTGGAGGATGACCCGGGCGGTGATCTCCTCGGACTGGCCGGTCTCCTCGAGCATCTGCAGCCGGGCGGCATCGACGATGCGGGCGGTCCCGTCCGCCCGCTCCACGTAGCGGCCGATCCAGAACAGCGACTCCGCGATCCGGCTCAGCACGATGCGTCATCCCGTCCTCGGGCGGGGGCCGGGGCGTCGTCGCCGACCGGCCCTTGCTGCTGTTGCTGTTGTTGCTGCTGGGCGATCGAGTCCTGGAGCGAGGTGTCCGGAGCGGTCATGACGACGATCTCGGTGGTCCCGGGGTGGACGTGCTGACGGTTGACGCTGCCCTTGTGGTTGGACAGGACCCAGGTGTCCTTGGAGCCGCCGCCCTGGCTGGAGTTGACGACCAGCTGGCCCTCCGGGAGGGCGACGCGGGTCAGCCCACCGGGCAGGACGCGGACCGTGGTCCCGTCGTTGACGGCGAACGGGCGGAGGTCGACGTGCCGCGGGGCGAGCCGACCGTCGATGAGGGTCGGCACCGTGGACAGCTGGACGACCGGCTGGGCGATCCAGCCTCGGGGGTCGGCGAGCAGGCGCAGGCGCAGCGCGTCCAGGGTGGGCCCGTCCGCAGCGGGTCCGATGACCAGCCCCTTGCCGCCGGACCCGTCGACCGGCTTGACCACCATCTCGTCGAGGTGGTCGACGACGTGGGCCAGGGCGTCCGGCTCGTTGCAGCGGTAGGTGTCGACGTTGGGCAGGATCGGGTCCTCGTCGAGGTAGTGCCGGGTCAGGTCGGGCACATAGCTGTAGATGAGCTTGTCGTCGGCGACCCCGTTGCCGATGGCGTTCGCGACGCTGACGCGGCCGGACCGGATCGCCGCGACCAGGCCGGTCACGCCGAGCATCGAGTCGGGGCGGAAGTGCACCGGGTCGAGGTACTCGTCGTCGATGCGCCGGTAGATGACGTCGATCGGTTGCTCGCCCTGCGTCGTGCGCATCTTGACGACGCCGCCGGAGCAGATGAGGTCACGGCCCTCGACCAGCTCGACCCCCATCATTCGGGCGAGCAGGGTGTGCTCGAAGTAGGCGCTGTTGTAGACACCGGGGGTGAGCACGACGACGGTGGGGTCGCCGGCACCGTCGGGTGCCGCCGCCCTCAGGGCGGACAACAGGATGCGCGGGTAGTCGTGCACCGGGCGGATCCGCAGCGTGGCGAACGCCTCGGGAAACACGTTGGTCATCGCGCGGCGGTTGGCGATGACGTAGCTGACGCCGGACGGCACCCGGACGTTGTCCTCGAGCACCCGGAAGGTCCCGGCCTCGTCGCGGATCAGGTCGATTCCCGAGACGTGGGCGCGCACGTCGTTGGCCGGACGGATGCCGTGGACGGCGCGGTGGTAGTGCGCCGAGCTGGTGATCAGCTCCCAGGGAATGATGCCCTGCTTGACCGCGCTGGGCGCGTCGTCGGGGTGGTTGTAGACGTCGGCGAGGAACGCCTCGAGGGCCCGGACCCGCTGCTCGACACCATCCTCCACGACGGCCCACTCCTCGGCCGAGATGACGCGTGGGACGGCGTCGAGCGGGAAGGGTCGCTCCTCGCCCGCGTGGTCGAAGGTCACGCCCTGGTCGAGGAAGCTGCGCGCGAGGTACTCCGCCCGCTCGCGCAGCGCCTCGGGCTCCATCGAGCGCAGCGTGTGGTGGACGGCGCGGTAGGGGCCACGGGCCTCGTTCGGCGCCCCGAGCATCTCGTCCCAGGAGTTCCCGAGTCGGTAGTCCTCGAAGAGGTCGGCCACGGGCCGATCGTAGGACCATCCGGTTTCCGGCATGTTGCCCGGCGGTTTCCCGGTTTCCCGGTTTCCCGGTTCCCGGTCGCCGGTTCGGTCGCGGGGTCAGTCCTCCGGCAGGGCGGGGGTGCCGGTGTCCCGCTTGAGATAGGCCCACGGGAACCAGGTGCCGATGACCTGCCACCCTTCCTCCTCCAGGCGGGTGCGGGTTCCGGTCGCGACGACGCGGATCCTGCGGTGCTCCCATTGGGTCGAGGAGTGCTCGAGGGTGTGCTGGTATGCGCCGAAGCCCACCGAGTGCCAGCCGTGCCGACCGGCGAGCCGCAGGGCCTCCATCTCGGAGAAGGCGGTGACCGGACCCAGGATGCGCGTGCCGGGCGTGTCGTCCTGCTCCAGGGCCCGGCCGAACCGCTGGTGTGCGGCCTGGCGGCTCATCCCGAGGACCCGGCCGATCGCGTCCCAGCTGGCTCCGGCGGCCCGCGCGGAGGTCACCGCCTCGCCGAGCAGGCTTCGGGTCTCGGTGCCGGCGCGGGCTGTGACGTCGACCAGCTCGAGCAGCTGTTCGCGGTCCGGTTCCGACTCGTCGGTCCCGGCCACCCGGGAGAGGGTGGCGGACAGGGCTTGGCGGAGGTCGACTGGGTCTGGCGCGGGTGCCGGGCCGGTGCCGGGCTTCGGGCTCATGCCGTCAACGCTAGGTTGACATCGGATTGGCTGTCAACTCGGACTTGACAGTCGCCGAGTCAGGCGTCACCGGGCGGTCAGTCGCGCTGGTGCTCGGGCGCGTCGTTCACCGTGTCGCGAACGACCGCGTAGACCACCGACGGCGGGTACCCCTTCCGGGCGAGGACCCCCGCCAGCCGTCGCGCCTGGACCTGCGGGTCGAGGCCGGACAGCCGACGGATGGTCTTGGCGGCCACCGCCTCCGCCAGCGCCCGCTCCGACTCCGCGTCGATCGACCCGAGAGCCTCCTCGATCGTCGGGTCGTCGACGCCCTTGCCGCGCAGCTCGTGGGCCAGCGCCCGTTTGGCCAGGCCCCGGGTGGCCTGCTTCGAGCGGACCACCATCTGCGCGTACGCCTCGTCGTCGACGAGGCCCACCGCCTCCATCCGGTCCAGTACCCGGGCACCGACCTCGTCCGGACAACCGCGCTGCCGCAGCTTGTCCGCGAGCTCCTTCCGGCTGCGCGGCGCCATCGACAGCTGCTTCAGCACGATGGCGCGGGCGATCTCCTCGGCATCCGGCTCCCGATCGTCGTCGACGGGGTCGGGCGGGGGTGCCGATCGTCGGGCACCATCGCGGCGTTCGCGGCCGGCCGCCCCGCGGCCGTCGGCGCGGACGCCCGCAGACCCGCCCGCGACCGCGCGACCTTCGGCGACCGCGCGTCCTGCGGCGTCCGCGCGTCTTTCGGGGACGGCGCGACCTTCGGCGACCGCGAGCGCCTGGGCGGCCACGGCCCGCCGTCGAGCCGTCGCGTCAACGAGCGCGTCGGCCGTCGGGTCAGCGGCCGCGCAAGCCGTCGCGTCGGTGACGCGGAGGGATGCCGATGGCACGGGTCAGAAGTCGACCGGGACGTCGGCCACGGCCGGCTGGTCGACCCGTGGACCGATGCCCAGCTTCTCCTTGATCCGCTTCTCGAGCTCGTCGGCGAGGTCCGGGTTGTCGCGCAGGAAGGTCCGCGCGTTCTCCTTGCCCTGGCCGAGCTGGTCGCCCTCGTAGGTGTACCAGGCGCCCGCCTTGCGGACGAAGCCCTGCTCCACCCCCATGTCGATGAGGCCGCCCTCGCGGGAGATGCCCAGGCCGTAGATGATGTCGAACTCCGCCTGCTTGAACGGCGGCGAGACCTTGTTCTTGACCACCTTGACGCGGGTCCGGTTGCCGACCGCGTCGGAGCCGTCCTTGAGCGTCTCGATGCGGCGCACGTCGAGGCGCACCGACGCGTAGAACTTCAGCGCCTTGCCACCCGTGGTCGTCTCGGGCGAGCCGAACATCACGCCGATCTTCTCGCGGAGCTGGTTGATGAAGATCGCCGTCGTGCCGGTGTTGTTGAGCGCACCGGTGATCTTGCGCAGCGCCTGCGACATCAGCCGGGCCTGGAGGCCGACGTGGCTGTCGCCCATCTCGCCCTCGATCTCCGCCCGCGGCACGAGCGCTGCGACCGAGTCGATGACGATGATGTCGATCGCGCCGGACCGGATGAGCATGTCGGCGATCTCGAGGGCCTGCTCTCCCGTGTCGGGCTGCGACACGAGCAGGCCGTCGGTGTCGACGCCGAGCGCCTTGGCGTACTCCGGGTCGAGGGCGTGCTCGGCGTCGATGAACGCGGCGATCCCCCCGGCCTTCTGCGCGCTGGCCACCGCGTGGAGCGCCACCGTCGTCTTACCGCTCGACTCGGGTCCGTAGATCTCCACGACCCGCCCTCGCGGGAGCCCGCCGATGCCCAGCGCGACGTCGAGGGCGATCGACCCCGTGGGGATCACCTCGATCGGCGGCCGGATGTCGTCACCGAGGCGCATCACCGCGCCCTTGCCGTGTTGCTTCTCGATCTGGCTGAGCACCGTCTCGATCGCGCGCTCGCGATCCGGAACACCAGGAGCCATGCCACCCACCGCTTTCGTCTCGAAGTCTGCCGTCCACCTACGACCCGCTCCCCGCCCCGCCGTGCTGCCGGTCGGACGTTGCGTCGGGTCAGACGTTAGGAGTGGACACCGACATCCCGAGCTGGGTCAGCACACCCTGTGGATCATGGGACGAGATGGTCACTCCGTGTGGACAAACCTACCGAACACCTGTTCGAGGTCCCGGCCACGACACGCCCACACGGGACAGAAGTCCCGCCCATCCCGGGACTCGTCGCTCTGACGCCACCGCAACCGCGTCTCTAGCGTCGAGAACATGACCACCACCACTATCCGAACCGCTCGAATCTCTCTGTCCCGCAACGTCATCACCGTCGCCGGAGCCACCGTCGGCGCGCTGGTCCTCTGGGCCGTCGAGGCCCATCTCCTGGGTGTGGATCTCGCCGTCCGCACCGGCGACGTCGTGCAGCCGGTCACCGGCGTCTCCGTCGCCGCCACCGCCCTCGTCGCCGGCCTGGTCGGCACGCTGACCGCGTGGCTGCTGACCCGGGTCACGCCACGTCACTGCCGGACGGTCTGGACCGTCCTGGCGAGCGTGGTCCTCCTGGTCTCCCTCCTCGGGCCTCTGGGCGCGACCTCGGCCGCCGCGGTCGTCTCGCTCGTCGCCCTCCACCTGCTCGTCGGGCTGACCCTGCTCATCGGCCTGCGCGGCTCCCTCACCGGCCCCCGCGGCTACGGTGAGTGACGTGTCCGACGCATCACCTCCGACATGGCGAGCGGACTGCGCTCCAGGTCTCTGGTGGGGCCGGGTGTCCCCCGGACCCTGGGCCGCCCTGGTGTGGGTCCCGCTCATGCTGGCCGCCCCGGTCGCTGCCCTGGGCCGCAGCGTCCTCGGCTGGGTCGGCCTCGTCGTCGTCGCCGCGACGGCCGTGGCCGCCCTGTTCACGGCCTTCCCCCAGCACGGCGACCGCGGCCGCCGCGGCCGGCTTCCCGACGTCCTGCTCGCTGTCCAGGCCGTCGCCACCGTCGTCACCGTGACGACCCTCCCGGTCGACGTCTCGCTCTGGCTCTGGGTCCTGCTCGGGTCTGTCCCTCGGCGCGGCCGCGCACCCCTGGTGGGGACCGTGGGCGATCATCGCCACCGGCGTCGCCGCCGCCTCCTGGCTCGGCTTCGCGCTGGGCTGGGGCGGCGCGGTCGGCGGCGCCTTCACCGTCCTGGCCTCGGGCTTCGGGACGTACGCCTTCTACCGGCTGACCGAGGTCGTCGCCGAGCTCCACCGGACCCGCGCCCAGCTCGCCGCGGCCGCGGTCCGCGAGGAGCGGCTCAGCGGATGTCCCGCGACCTGCACGACCTGCTCGGCCACTCCCTGTCCCTCATCGTCGTCAAGGCCGAGGCGGTCCGCCGGATCGGGCCGCGCGACCCGGACGCCGTCGTCACGCACGCCCAGGACATCGAGGCCATCGGGCGACAGGCGCTGGCCGAGGTCCGCCGAACCGTCGCCGGCTACCGGGGCGACGGGCTCGCCGAGGAGCTCGCCAGCGCCGAGGAGTCGCTTGCGGCGCCGCCGGAGTCACCACCGTCGTCGACGGCCCCGACCCGCTGCCGCCGATCGGTCGCCGCCGACGCGACGCTCGGCTGGGTCGTGCGCGAGGCCGTCACCAACGTCCTGCGGCACGCGCGGGCCATCGTCGTGCCGCATCACCATGTCCGTCGAGAGCGGCCGCGCCGGCTGTCGGTCGCCGACGACGGCGTGGGCTGGACCCAGGACGGCCGGCGACTCCGCGCATACCTCGTCGTCCGGTATGCGAGGTCTCGCCGAGCGCGTCCGGGCCGTCGACGGCACGATGCACGGTCGAGGCGCGAGCCGGGGCACGGAACCCGGGTGACCGCCTGGGTCCCACCTCGCCGTCGCCATCCCCCCGACACCCCGGTCGACGCGCAGGCTCAGTCCCGTCGGCGGAGTGCACGGCCGCCGGTGATCCGGCTGCTCCTCGCCGAGGACCAGGGCATGATGCGCAGCGCGCTCGCCACCCTGCTCGGCTGGAGGACGACCTCGAGGTCGTCGGCCAGGTCGTCCACGGCAGCGCGAGATCGTGCCCGCCGTGCAGGACCTCCGACCCGACGTCGCGCTGCTCGACATCGAGTTCGAGGACGGCAACGCGCTCGACGTCGCCGCGACCCTGCGCGCCGTGGTGCCCGACTGCGCCGTCGTCTTCCTCACGACGTTCGGGCGACCGGGCTACCTGCGGCGCGCGTTCGACGCCGGGGCCACGGGGTTCCTCGTGAAGGACGGTCCGGTGGAGGGGCTCGCCGAGTCCGTCCGGCTGGTCCACGCCGGCCGGACCGTCGTCGACCCGGACCTCGCCACGGCCGCCCTGTCCAGCGGCGCGAGCCCGCTCACGGACCGCGAGCGTGACGTGCTCACCGCGTCCTCCGACGGCACGACGACCAAGGACCTCGCCGCGCCGCCTGCACCTGTCGGAGCACACGGTCCGCAACTACCTGTCCTCGGCGATCGGCAAGACCGGAACGCGGACCCGCGCCGAGGCATACGCCCTCGCGAAGGGCAACGGCTGGCTCTGAGCGGCCTCGCCGTCAGGACAGCAGCAGCCGCTCGAGCCGCCGTGCGGTCCCGAGCAGGCCGATGCTGCCGAGCACGACGAAATAGACCACGTGCCAGAGCAGTCCGGCGTCGACCTCTCCGAGCATCAGGCCACGCTCCAGCGCGACGCCTTGGTAGAGCGGCGTGATCTCGACCAGCCAGCGGATGCCCTCGGGATAGGTCGACAGCGGGAAGAACGTCGCCGAGAACAGGAACATCGGCAGGATCGCGAGGTTGACGTAGTCGAAGTCGACCCACGACCGCATGAACGTGGTGAGGAACATCCCGACCGCCGAGAAGGCGAACGCGATCATCGTCGCGGCCGGCAGGGCCAGCACGGCCCACCACGACTCGACCGTGCCGGCCAGCCACGCGACCAGCAGGAACGCCGCGGAGTAGAACGTCCCGCGCATCAGCGACCAGCCCAGCTCGCCCACGGCGATGTCGCGAGGTCCCATCCGGGTCGCGAGGACCGAGTCGTAGAGCTTGCTGTACTTCAGCTTGAAGAAGACGTTGAAGGTCGAGTCGAAGATCGCGCCGTTCATGGCCGACGCGGCGAGCAGCGCGGGCGCGACGAACACCGCATACGGAACCGTCGTGCCCCCGTCGGTCGTGACGTCCTGGATCAGGGCACCCAGCCCGATCCCCAGCGAGAACAGGTAGAAGACCGGCTCGGCGAACCCGGTGACCAACGTCATCCAGCCGTGACGGAAGCTGGTGAGGTTGCGCTCGACGATCATCCGGGCGAGTCCGGCGCCCGCCGGGATCGGGACGGCGCGGGCGAGGCGCGTGGCGAGGGAGACGCTCACGGCCGCAGCCTCGAGGTGAGGCCCCGCAGGGCCAGGACCCAGCCGACCGTGGCGAACGCCACCAGCGCGGCGACGTGCCCGAGGACGCCCGCGACGCTGCCGGTGCCCAGGGCCAGGGCGCGCTCCGCCTCGACGCCGTGCCAGAGCGGGGTGAGCCACGCGACGGGCTGCAGCCACGCCGGCAGCTGGCTGATCGGGAAGAAGGTGCCGGAGAAGAGCATCAGCGGCGTCTGCCCGAGCCGGAAGAGCAGGTTGAAGCCGCTGTCGTTCTCGAGCCGGCTGGACAGCGCGGTGACCGGGGTGGCGAAGGCCAGGCCGATCAGCAACGACACGGGCAGGCACCAGAGCGCCGTCCACGAGGCGAACCCGCCGAATGCCACCGCCACGACCATGAAGATCACCGAGGACAGCCCGACCATGGTGACGACGTAGGCGCAGTGGCCCAGCAGGACATCGACGACGCGGGCCGGTGTCGCGAGCATCGCGTGGTAGGTGCCGAACCACTTGATGGCGCCGAGCACCGGCCACGACGACTCGCCCATCCCCGTCGACATGCAGGTCACGGCGAGGATCGCGGGGACGACGAAGAGGAGGTAGGGGACGGTCTGGCCGCCGACCTCGATCCCGCCGGCCGAGCTGTTGACGAGGGAGCCCAGGCCGACGCCCATGGACAGCAGGAAGAGGACCGGCGTCAGCACCTTGGTCGTGAGGCTGCCGCGCCAGGTGCGCCGGTAGACGCGCAGCTGGTACTCGTAGACGAACCGCCAGGGAGCGGCCGTCGAGAGCGTGTCCGGGGTGACGGTCATTCGATCAGGCTTCGACCGGTGAGGTGGAGGAAGACGTCCTCCAGGGAGGACCGGCGCACCAGGGCCGACACGGGCCGCAGCCCTCGGCCGGTGACGGCGGCGAGCGCGGCGTCGCCGTCCGACGCATAGACGAGGATGCGGTCGGGCAGGACCTCGACGCGGTCGCCGATGCCGTCGAGCCGTTGCGCCAGGGCGTCGTCGTGCTCGACGACGTCGAAGCGCAGCTCGAGGACCTCGCGGGTCGAGTGCGCGTCGATCAGCTCACGGGGGGAGCCCTCGGCGACGATCCGGCCCTTGTCCATGACCACCAGGCGGTCGCACAGCTGCTCCGCCTCGTCCATGTAGTGCGTCGTGACGATGAGCGTGACGCCCTGGCGCTTGAGCCGGAACAGGCGGTCCCAGAGGATGTGGCGCGCCTGCGGGTCGAGGCCGGTGGTGGGCTCGTCGAGCAGGAGCATGCGGGGCTCGTTGATCAGTGAGCGAGCGATGGTGAGGCGCCGCTTCATGCCGCCGGAGAGGGGCTCGACCTTGTCGCTCGCGCGGTCGGACAGCTGGGCGAACTCCAGCAGCTCGACGGCGCGGCGCTTGACCTCGGACCGGGACAGGCCGAAGTAGCGGCCGTAGACCCAGAGGTTCTCCTCGACGGTGAGCTCCTCGTCGAGGGTGTCCTTCTGCGGGACCACGCCGAGCTGCGCGCGGATCTGCGGACCATCACGGGCCGGGTCGAGGCCGAAGATGGTCAGCTCACCCGCGGTGACCGGCGAGACGCAGCCGACCATCCGCATCGTCGAGGACTTGCCGGCGCCGTTGGGCCCGAGGAACCCGAACGCCTCCCCGCGGTGCACCTCGACGTCGATCCCGTCGACGGCCACGAAGTCACCGAACCGCTTGGTCAGCCCCCGCGCTCGCAGGAGCACGTCGTGGTCCGAGCCGTGCGACGCCTGGGGTCCGGTGTGGTCCAGGCGGGTCGCGTCGGTCACGATCTCACGCTAACCGCGGGGACCGACCATCCCTCAACCGGTTTTGCGCGGGTGCCGGTCCTTGCCGTGCCGGCGCGCCTCGGGGACGTCCTGCGCGTCGCACAGCGCGATCCAGACCTGGCGCGGCGGCACGCCCGCCTCGAGGGCCTCCTGCGCGGTCCGGCCGCCGAGCGCGTCGAGCGCGAGGTCGCGGGCGAGCGAGACCGCATACGTCGGCCCGAACTCGTCCTCCATGAGGATCCAGAACTGGCTCAGCCGCACGGCGGTCGAGTGTGGCACAGCGGTCCTGGTAGGCGTGGACGCCCGCCTCCTACCCGTCTCCCCGCCGCCAACAAGTCCGCACGTGGTGAGAAGTATTCCGACATGTCGGACATCGGGCGTGAAGATGTCATCACGTGGGGAGTTGTTGACGCGGGTCGGGCGGTATGCGGTGGTGCGGAGTTGTTGACGCGGGTCGGGCGGTATGCGGCGGCGCAGGGTCGGGTGTCGGTGGCCGGTGGCAGGCTGGCCCTCTCATGGCTGGTGACGTGCTCGAGCGGTTCTCCCCCGCCACCGCGGCGTGGTTCCGGGGGTCGTTCAGCGCGCCCACGGCCGCTCAGGAGGGTGCCTGGGCGGCGATCAGCTCGGGGCATCACGCCCTCGTCGTCGCACCGACCGGCTCGGGCAAGACCCTGTCGGCGTTCCTCTGGGCGCTCGACCGGCTGGCCAGCGGCGAGCGGCCCGCGTCACCGCAACAGCGCTGTCGGGTCCTCTACGTGTCGCCGCTCAAGGCCCTGGCCGTCGACGTCGAGCGCAACCTGCGGTCACCGCTGGTCGGGATCGGTCACGCGGCCGCTCGGCTCGGGCTGCCGGTGCCCGACATCACCGTGGCTGTGCGGTCGGGCGACACCCCGGCCGCCGACCGGCGCGCCTTCGTCCGCACCCCCTCCGACATCCTCATCACGACCCCCGAGTCGCTGTTCCTCATGCTCACCTCCGGCGCCCGGGAGGCCCTGACCGGCGTCGAGACGGTCATCGTCGACGAGGTGCACGCGGTGGCCGGCACCAAGCGGGGCGCGCACCTGGCCCTGTCCCTGGAGCGGCTCGACCGGCTGCTCCCGACACCCGCCCAGCGGGTCGGGCTGTCGGCGACGGTCCGTCCGGTCGAGGAGGTCGCCCGCTACCTCTCCGGCGGCCGTCCCGTCGAGGTCGTCCAGCCCCCGTCGACCAAGGAGTGGGACCTCGAGGTGGTCGTGCCGCTGGCCGACATGTCCAGCCTCGGGGAGCTCACCGAGGACCTCAGCGGGCCGGCGGCAGGCGAGCAGCGCCGGGCCTCGATCTGGCCGCACGTCGAGGAGCGCATCGTCGACCTGGTCTCGGCCCACCGGTCCACGCTGGTTTTCGCCAACTCACGGCGGCTGGCCGAGCGGCTGACCGCCCGGCTCAACGAGATCTGGGACGAGCGGCTCACCGCCGCCGAGGAGGCGGCCGACGCCACCGACGCGACCGTCGCCGCGCCGACGGCTCGAACGGACCGGCATACCTGGTCGCCGGCCGAGATCATGGCGCAGTCGGGCGCGTCATCCGGTGCGGCCGGTGTGCTGGCCCGGGCGCACCACGGCTCGGTGAGCAAGGAACAGCGGGCGGAGATCGAGAACGCCCTGAAGAGCGGCCTGCTGCCGGCGGTGGTCGCGACGAGCAGCCTCGAGCTGGGCATCGACATGGGCGCCGTCGACCTCGTGGTCCAGGTGGAGTCGCCGCCCAGCGTCGCCAGCGGGCTGCAGCGGGTCGGGCGGGCCGGCCATCAGGTGGGAGCAGTGTCTCGCGGCGTGCTGTTTCCCAAGTTCCGCGGCGACCTCGTGCAGACCGCGGTGGTCGTGGAGCGGATGCGCGCCGGGGCGATCGAGTCGATGCGCATCCCCGCCAACCCGCTCGACGTCCTCGCCCAGCAGGTGGTCGCCATGTGCGCCATGGACGACTGGTCGGTCGACGACGTCGAGGCGCTGGTCCGGCGGTCGGCACCGTTCGCCGGGCTGCCCCGGTCGGTGCTCGAGTCGGTGCTCGACATGCTGGCCGGGCGCTACCCGAGCGACGAGTTCGCCGAGCTGCGGCCGCGGCTGGTGTGGGACCGCGTCACGGGCATGCTTACCGGCCGCCGGGGCGCGCAACGGCTGGCCGTGACGTCCGGCGGGACGATCCCCGACCGTGGCCTCTACGGCGTCTTCCTCGCCGGCTCCGACGGAGCGGGTCGGCGCGTCGGCGAGCTGGACGAGGAGATGGTCTACGAGTCGCGGGTCGGCGACGTGTTCACGTTGGGCACGTCCAGCTGGCGGATCGAGGACATCACCCACGACAAGGTGCTCGTGACGCCGGCGCCCGGATTGCCCGGACGGCTGCCGTTCTGGAAGGGCGACACCCTCGGCCGGCCGTCCGAGCTGGGTCAGGCGGTCGGCAGGTTCGTCCGCGAGGTGGCGGCACTTCCCCCCGCCAAGGCGCGGGAGCGGGTGGCGCTGGCCGGGCTCGACGAGTGGGCCACCGACAACCTGCTCGCCTACCTCGAGGAGCAGAAGCAGGCGACCCGCCACCTGCCGAGCGACCGGACGATCGTCGTCGAGCGCTTCCGCGACGAGCTGGGCGACTGGCGGGTGGCCGTGCTGTCGCCGTTCGGGGCGCCGGTCCACGCGCCGTGGGCGCTGTGCGTGTCGGCGCGGATGCGGGAGCGGTTCGGGGTCGACGTGCAGGCGATGCACGGCGACGACGGGATCGTCTTCCGCCTCCCCGACCTGGAGTTCGACGGGCTCGGCGAGGACTCCGACCAGACCGCTGCCGGCGTCGCCTCCGGCGGGGCCTCCGCCGGCAGCGCGAAGGACGGGATGGCCGAGCTGATGTCGCTCGTGCTGCTGGAGCCGGACGAGGTGCACGACCTCGTCACCGAACAGATCGGCGGCTCGGCACTGTTCGCGGCGCGGTTCCGCGAGTGCGCGGCCCGGGCCCTGCTGCTGCCGAGGCGACGTCCCGACCGGCGTCAGGCCCTCTGGCAGCAACGGCAGCGCTCGGCGCAGCTGCTCGAGGTGGCCAGCCAGTACCCCTCGTTCCCGATCGTTCTCGAGGCGGTCCGCGAGTGCGTCCAGGACGTCTTCGACGTGCCGGGCCTCGTCGACCTGATGACCCGGATCCGGTCGCGCGAGGTCACGACGGTCGACGTCGAGACCGCGCAGCCGTCGCCGTTCGCGCGGTCGCTCACCTTCGGCTACGTCGCGCAGTACATCTACGAGGGCGACTCGCCCCTCGCCGAACGCCGGGCCGCGGCCCTGTCGCTCGACCCGACCCTGCTCGCCGAGCTGCTCGGCCGCGGCGACGGGCTCAGCCTGCGCGACCTGCTCGACCCCGATGCCGTCGCGCGCACCGACGCCGAGCTGCAACGGCTCGACGACTCCCGGCGTTGCCGCGACGCCGAGGACGCCGTCGACCTCCTCCGCGCCCTCGGCCCCCTCCCCCTCGAGGCGGTCGTCGCGCGCTCCGAGGAGGCCGCCGGCCCGAGTCTCGTCGGGCGCTGGCTGGTCGAGCTCGAAGGGTCGCGACAGGTGATCCGGGTCCGTGTCGCCGGCGAGGAGCGCTGGGCCGCCGTCGAGGACGCGTCCCGCCTCCGTGACGCCCTCGGGGTCTCCCTACCGGTCGGCGTCCCCGACGCCTTCCTCGAACCGGTCCGCGACCCACTCGGCGACCTCGTCGCCCGGTATGCCCGCACCCACGGCCCGTTCCGCGCCGCGGACGTCGCCGTCTGGTACGGCCTCGGCCACGCCGTGGTGAGCGACGCCCTCCGTCGGCTGGTCGGAGCGGGTCGGCTCGTCGAGGGCGAGCTGCGTCCCGACCCGACCGGTTCGGCGGCCGGCGGCCTCGACTTCTGCGACGCGGGCGTCCTCCGGACCCTGCGTCGGCGCTCGCTGGCGGCGCTGCGCGCCGAGGTCGAACCCGTCACCGCCTCCGACTTCGCGCGGTTCCTGCCCAGCTGGCAGGGCGTCGGCGGCACCCTGCGCGGCACCGAGGGCCTGGTCCGCGCGGTCGAGCAGCTGGCCGGGGCCGTCCTGCCGGCCAGCGCGCTGGAGACCCTGGTCCTCCCGGCCCGGGTTGCTGCCTACACGCCGGCCATGCTCGACGAGCTGATGTCGAGCGGTGAGGTCCTCTGGCGGGGCCATGGCTCGCTGCCCGGCGACGACGGCTGGGTGTCCCTGCACGTCGCCGACCTCGCCCACCTGACCTCGCCGGCCCCAGACCCGGCCCTCGACCTGACCGACACCCACCAGGCGATCCTCGACGCGCTGGCCGGCGGGGGCGCCTACTTCTTCCGCACCCTGTCCGACACCATCTACCAGCAGGCCGGCGGCACCGACGACGACACCCTCCTCGGAGCGCTGTGGGACCTCACGTGGGCGGGCTACCTCACCAACGACACCCTCGCCCCGCTCCGGGCCCTGCTGTCCGGCGGCCGCACCGCCCATCGCCGTGCACCGCAGGGCCCGCGGCGCGGACGGTATGCGTCGCGCCCCGGCGCGCTCGGCGGCCTCGGCACCGGGGCGGGAAGAGGCGGTGCGACACCAGGCCGTCCCTCGTTCCCCGCGAGGTCGGGCCCACCATCCGCTGCCGGGCGGTGGTCGCTGCTCCCGTCGCCCGAGTCCGACACCACGGTCGTGGCCTACGCCACCGCCGAGATCCTCCTCGAGCGCTACGGCGTGGTGACCCGCGGGAGTGCGATGTCGGAGTCGGTCCCGGGAGGGTTTGCCGCCGCCTACCGCGTGCTGGCCGCGGCCGAGGAGTCCGGACGCGTGCGCCGGGGCTACTTCGTCGAAGGGCTGGGCGCGGCCCAGTTCGCGACCAGTGGCGCCGTCGACCGTCTGCGAGCTCAGAGCCGACCGCTGGACGCGGTGCGGCGCTCCGACGACGCGCCGCGAGCCGTCGTGCTCGCAGCCTGCGACCCCGCGAACCCGTTCGGTGCCGCCCTCCCCTGGCCGGAACGGCCGGTGGAGCCGGCCGACGTCGCGGACGCGCGCACCGCCGATGCGCCGCCGGGCAGCGGCAAGGGCAAGGCCACCGGCCGCGGTCATCAGCCGGGCCGCAAGGCGGGGGCGCTGGTCGTCCTGGTCGACGGCGAGCTCGTCCTCTACGTCGAGCGCGGCGGCAAGTCGCTGCTCACGTGGACCGAGTCGCTCGACGCCCTGCAACGGGCCGCCGACGCCCTGGCCCTCGCCGTCCGCGAGGGTGCCCTCGGGCGGCTCACCGTGGAACGCACCGACGGCAGCCAGGTCCTGGGCTCCGGCCACCCGGTCGCGGACGCGCTCGCCCGGGCCGGGTTCCACGCGACCCCACGGGGCCTGCGGCTGCGACGATGACGACCACGTCGACGACGATCACGACCGATGCCTGAGGGCGACACCGTCTTCCGGACCGCCGCCCGCCTGCACCAGGCGCTGGCCGGCGAGCCGCTGACGACGAGCGACCTGCGCTGGCCCGAGCTGTCCACGTTGGACTTCCGGGGGGTCACCACGGTCGAGGTCGTCAGCCGCGGGAAGAACATCCTCCAGCGCCTCGGCAACGGTGTGACCATCCACTCCCACCTGCGGATGGAGGGCCAGTGGCGGGTGGACGCGACCGACCGGGTCACCCCGCGCAGCCTCACGAACCCGCAGATCCGAGCCGTGGTGGCCACCAGGACCTGGACCGCCATGGGACTCCGGCTGGGCGACCTGCACGCCGTGGAGACCGCCGACGAGGACCGGCTGGTCGGCCACCTCGGTCCCGATGTCCTCGGCCCGGACTGGGACCCCGAGGAGGCCGCTCGACGGCTGCACGACAGTCCGACGACCGTCGGTGCGGCCCTGCTCGACCAGCGCAACCTCGCCGGCGTCGGCACCCTCTACGCCGCCGAGACCCTGTTCCTCGAGCGCGTCAACCCGTGGACGCCGGCGGCCGACCTCGACGCGGCGACCCTGGCCTCGGTCGTCGGCCGCGCGCATACCCTGCTCGACGTCGGCCGACGCCACGCGATCCAGACGACCACCGGCAGCCAGCGTCGGGGCGAGACCGCCTGGGTGCACGCCCGGTCCGGCCGCCCCTGCCGCCGCTGCGGGGAGACCCTGCGGGTGGCCATGGTCGGCGAGGCTCCACGGGAGCGCACGATGTTCTACTGCCCCCGGTGCCAGGGCGGCCTAGCCCCCACCGACGACGGTCGACCGCAGCGTCCACTCGGAACGGACACCCGCAGCGGCCCCGCGCTCGGCGACCGCGCGCGCCGTCGCTGACCCCCTCCTGAACACCCACTGACCGCCACGGCAAAGAGTGGTGTCGGCGTTCGTCGCCCGCTGGCGCGGCGCTACGCTCACCCCGAGCGACGGGGACCTGAAGGCGACGAGAGGGGGGACGCGACGCGATGTGGGTCTCGATAGTCATCATCATCGTCGGCACCGAGATCTGCGCGCTCGCGCTGATCCTCACGCGTCGCTGGCGGCAGGAGCATCCCAAGCGCTACCAGAAGACCCCCATCGCCGGCGACGTCTTCGGCGTCATCGGGACCGGGTTCGCCGTCATCCTCGCGTTCGTCATCTTCACCGCCTTCGAGAGCTACGCGACCGCGCGCGAGGACGCGGGGATCGAGTCCGTGGCCACCCGGCAGATGTCCTCTCTCGCTCGGTTCTACCCGGCGGAGTCGCGGGACACCCTCGAGGGCGGGCTGATCTGCTACGCCCGCGCCGTCGTCAACGACGAGTGGCCCAGCATGGCCGTGGGGCAGAGCAGTCCCGTGGTCGACCACTGGGTGGACAAGCTGGACGACGACATGGTCGCGCTCCCGGTGACGACCAACAAGGAGATCGAGGTCTTCAACACCTGGTTCTCCCGGGCCGCTGAGCGGCAGGAGGGGCGTCGGGGCCGGCTCGCCGAGTCGGCGCCCTACGTGCCTCCGTTCGTGTGGGCGATGCTGGTCCTGCTGTTCGTCGTCGTCGTCGGCTACCAGATCCTCTTCGCCAGTCCGAAGCGACCGCTCATCCCCCAGGTGCTCGGGGTCTCTGCCGTCGCGGCGACGATGCTCGCGGGCATCGTCGTGGTCTACGTGCTGGACGCCCCCTTCGCCGACCGCGGCGCCCAGCTGCCGCCGACCCGGATGCAGACCACGTTGACGACGATAGAGGCCGAGTACCAGGGGGCCGCGGCCTCGATCCCCTGCGACGCGAAGGGCGCCCCGACGCGGTAGGTCACCCCGGCTGACGACGCGACGGGGCGTGCGGCATGCCCATGTAGACGCCGCCCTCGAGCAGTTCGGCGACCATCTGGTGGATGCGCTTCGTCCGGGTCTCGTCCTGCTGCGCACGACCGATCCAGCCGAGGTAGTCGTTGCGCTGGTATGCCGGTCGCTCCCGGTACGCGACGAGAGCCCCGCCGCGGCGCAGCGCCTCGTCGACGTCGGCGGACATGGGTTGCGTCGGTCGCTTGAGGCGGCTCATCGGGCCGGCACCTGGGCGAGCGGCCTCGATCTCGACGACCGCGCCCTCCGGACCCACGTCGGACACGAACAACACCGTCACGGCGCAGGGGTGCGGCCCCCAGACCTGCTGGGCGGCGGCGTACGCCGCGGTGACGTCGACGCCCTGAGCCAGGTAGATGCTCAGCTTGACGACATCGGCCTGGGTGCAGCCGACACTCTCGAGGACGGTGAGGACGTTCCGCAGGGCCTGGACGCTCTGCTCGCCCGCGTCGTCGCTGACGACCCGACCGCTGGCGTCGACGCCGTTCTGGCCGCCGACTACCAGCAGGGCACCGGGGCCCTCGACAAGGACGCCCTGCGAGAAGGCGGGGCTGCGGTGCATCGACTCGGGGTTGAGGTGGGTCAGCGTCATGGCGAATCTCCTGTTGGGTCGGGTCGATCGGTTCCTGCGCGATCCTGGAGGTCGGTCGCCGCGCGAGCCGCGGCCTGCCGGGCCCGTCTCTCGCGAACCTTGTGTCGGTTGCCGCAGCGCGTCATCGAGCACCAGCGTCGGTTCGCCGACCGCGAGGTGTCGAGATAGACGATGGCGCAGCGGTCGCCACCGCACTCGCGGATGCCGTCGGCGTGCTCACGCAGCACGTGCACCGCTTCGCGCGCGATGCTGGCGAGCACCTGGTCGAGGCTCGGCCGGGGCTCGGTCGACCCGAGCTGGGGAGCGACGTCGGGGCGGGCCGCATACCGGTTCACGACCGCCTGCTGGTCCGGCCGCTGCGGTCGGGCCTGCGACACGTCGGTGACCAGCCCGGCGATCGCGTCACGCAGACGCTTCGCGCGGCGCAGGTCCGCCTCGGTCACGCTCACCTGGACACCGAACCGCTCGTCGACCCAGCGCTCGACGTCGTCCGGCTTATGCCAGAACTCCCACTCCGGGCGTCCGTCGCCCATCGAGCCGGTGTAGGCGAAGTCGAGCGAGATGTCGCCGGAGTCGAACCACCACCGCACGCCGTCGTTGGACACGAACCACTGGCCGACGGCCGGCTCGGTCCACAACGTCATGTAACCATCTTAGACGGTTACATCGACCGCCGCGACCCCCGAGCCGAGTCCGATCGGCAGCACCAGCCGGTCGCCCCGGTAGGTGACCCCACCGCTCACCGGGGACCCCGCCGCCCACCAGGCGGCGTCAAGGTCGTCGACCACGCTGGTCGGGTGCGCTGCCGCGACGGCCGCGACGGCTCCGACACCGATGGCCGTCTCCATCATCGAGCCGACCATCGTCCCTAGGCCGGCGTCGGTCGCCCGCCGCAGCTGCTCGATGGCGATGCCGAGCGAGCCGCACTTCGCGAGCTTGACGTTGACGAGGTCGGCCGCGCGGAGGCGGATGATCCGGTCGAGGTCGACCAGGCTGTAGAGCGCCTCGTCGGCCATGACCGGCAGCCCGACCCCGGCCCGGACGCGAGCCAGGCCCTCGACGTCCTCGCCGCGGACCGGCTGTTCGACGAGCTCGACCCCGAGGTCGGCGCGCTCGAGCGCCCGGATCACGGAGATGGCCTCGTCCGGGGTCCAGCCCTGGTTGGCGTCCAGCCGGATCGTCGCCTCGGCGCCGACCGCCTCGCGTACCGCCCGCACTCGCGCCACATCGGTGGTGGCGTCGGTCCCGACCTTCATCTTCAGCGTCGTGAACCCGTCGCCCACGCGCTGGACGGCCGCCAGCGCCAGGTCATTCACCGAACCGGCCGACAGCGTCACGTCCGTGCCCAGGTCGGCGGGGAATGCGGCGAGGCCGCCGCGCGCGGACGGGGCGGGCGCGTGGGTGGCGAGGAAGGCCGTGAGGGTCAGGCCGGACCGGCGGGCGACCAGGTCGCGGACCGCAGCGTCGACCGCCGCCTTGGCGCCGAAGTTGCGGGCCACCGCGCGCTGGACGCCGGCGAGCACCTCGTCCCAGTCGTCGACGTCGCGGTCGACCACCACAGGGGCCAGCATCTGCTCGACGCACGCCGTGGCCCCGGCCAGCGACTCACCGGTCACCTGCCAGACCTGTGGCGCCTCACCCCAGCCGGTCGCCCCATCGGTGTCGGTGACCCGCACCACGACGGTGTCCGTCGTGGTCGTCCGCCGCAGCGCCGTGACGAACGGCGTGTGGAGGGGGACCGACAGCCGCGCACAGACGACCGACGTGAACCGCGTGGCCATGGCCCGGCGGACCGTCAGGCAGCGGAGGCGACGACCGAGCGCATCCCCGCAGGAGCCGCGGCACCCACGGGCAGGGTGACCGGCGCGGTGATGGCCTCGGTGTGGGCCACACGGGTGGACACCTCGCGCAGCACCGCGGAGAGCGGCACGCCGAGCGCGCCGCAGATCGACCCCAGGAGCTCGGACGAGGCTTCCTTCTCGCCGCGCTCGACCTCGCTCAGGTACCCGAGCGACACCGACGCGGAGGACGAGACCTCACGCAGCGTGCGGCCCTGGTGCTGCCGCTCCTCGCGGAGGACGTCACCCAGCTCTCGTCGCAACAGAACCATGGAACCCCTCCTCCGCAGTGTCCGGTCGGTCAGTCGAATCGTCTCCACCATAGCCCGTCACCACCAGCCGCCACGGGTTGGTTCCGCCGAAGGCGAAACGACGGCCCGAGCGGCGGGACGACGGTGAGCAGGTCGGTTGATGCATCTCCCTGAGCACAACGCTCGAGCGTCCGGCATCCTTCCGCGCAGCCCCCTGCTCGGTGTGCCCCCCGCGCTCGTGCCGCCGACAGGCCAAGTTCGGCCGCTATGGCGGCCCTCTGAGCGGCCGAAGTTGGCCTCTCGGCCGTACGGAGGGGACGGTGCCAGCGCGGACGGGACGGCGTCAGCGCGGGGGTTCGAGGCAGCGGGCGAGGAGGGTCAGCGCGGCGTCGACCGCGCCCGCCCGGATCTCCGAGCGGCCTCCGACGAGGTCGTGCCGCTCGACCGTGACCGACTCGCCCGGGCCGGCGACCGCCACGAAGACGCGGCCGACCGGCATCCCGTCCTGCGGCTCCGGGCCGGCGACCCCGGTGGTGGCCACCCCCCAGTCCGCCTCGAGCAGCCGCCGAGCGCCGGCCGCCATCTGGCGCGCGACCTCGGCGTCGACCGCCCCGCGTGACGCCAGCAGGTCGACGTCGACCCCGAGGAGGGCGGCCTTGAGCGGCGTCGCATACGCGACCACCCCGCCCCGGACGACGGCCGACGCACCCGGGACGTCGACGAGGCGGGAGACGACAAGACCGCCGGTCAGCGACTCGGCGCAGCCCACGGTCTGACCCCGCTCGACCAGCCGCGCGACGACCTCGGATGACGAGGCCGTCATTGCTCCCGGGCTACCCGGCGAGCCGCCTTCCGGGCGGCGGTCCGTGCGCTGGTCGCCCGCAGCCGGCGGGCCTTGACGAGGTAGTCGATCCCGGTGACCACCGTGACCACGAGCGCCGCGGCCAGGACGATGTAGGCGGCGGTGAGCCAGATGGCGCCGCCCGGCAGCGACTCCAGCGGGAAGATGAGGATCCCGACGGCCAGGGTCTGCAGCACCGTCTTGAGCTTGCCGCCCCGCCCGGCCGGCATCACCCCGTGCCGGATGACCACGAACCGCATCACCGTCACGCCCACCTCGCGGATGAGGATGACGACGGTCACCCACCAGGGCACGATCCCGATGATCGACAGGCCGATCAGGGCCATCCCGAGCATCGCCTTGTCGGCGATCGGGTCGGCCACCTTTCCGAAGTCGGTCACCTGCTTGCGGCGCCGCGCGAGGTCGCCGTCGATGCTGTCGGTCACCATCGCCACGCCGAACACGACCAGCGCGGCCAGCCGGTAGCCCCACACGTGCCCGCCCTCGGCCAGCAACAGCCACCCGAACACCGGCACCAGGACGAACCGGAACACCGTCAGGTAGTTGGGCAGGTTCCAGGCGCTCGGCGCCCGAGGTCCGACGGCCCGCTGGTCCGGAGGCCCGGCCGGCGTGCTCATCGGGGGCGGGCGAGGAGGTCGACGCCCTCGCTGGCGACGATGGTGGCGGCCACGAGGTCGCCGACCGCGGGCACGGCGTCGGTCCCGGACAGCACGAGCGTCGTGCTGCCGTCGACATCCGGTCCCTGGTATGCGGTGCGGCCGGTGACGCCGTCGCCGCCGTCGGAGAGGTCCACCGCCTCGACCAGCACGTCCACCGCCTCGCCGACCCGCTCCTCCGCGCGACGCGCGGTCAGCTCCTCGACCAGCGCGGTGACCCGCTCGACCCGGTCGGCCACGACCTGGTCGGGCAGGTGTCCGTCGAGCCCCTCGGCCTCCGTGCCGTCCTCGTCGGAGTACCCGAACACACCGACGACGTCCAGCCGGGCCGCCTCGAGGAACGCGGTCAGCTCGGCCACGTCGGCCTCGGTCTCGCCGGGGAACCCGACGATGACGTTGGTCCGGACCCCGGCGGTCGGGTCCGTCGACCGGACGCGCTCCAGCAGGTCGAGGAACGCCTCGCGGCTCCCGAACCGGCGCATCCGCCGCAGCAGCGGCTCTGAGGCGTGCTGGAACGAGATGTCGTAGTAGGGCACAACGCCGGGCGTGGACGCCATCGCGGTCAGCAGGCTGGGCCGGATCTCGGCCGGCTGCAGGTAGGACACCCGCACCCGCTCGATGCCCTCGACCGCGGTCAGCTCCGGCAGCAGGGACTCCAGCAGCGTCAGGTCACCGAGGTCCTTGCCGTAGGACGTGGAGTTCTCGCTGACGAGGAACAGCTCGCGCACGCCCTCCCCCGCCAGCCAGCGGGCTTCAGCGATGACGTCGGCCGGACGCCGCGACAGGTAGGCCCCCCGAAACATCGGGATCGCGCAGAACGAGCAGCGCCGGTCGCACCCGCTGGCGATCTTCAGCGGCGCCCACGGCCGGTGGTCGAGGCGCGCTCGCACGACGGGAGGTCCGTAGGCGTGGGCCGGGCTCCCCGTGCGCCCCCGGCCGTGACCGGGCGTGGACACGGCGGTCGCCGCGCCCGGCCGGGCCGTCGGGGACAGCGGCAGGAGCTTGCGTCGGTCGGACGGGGTGTGCGACGCGACCCGGCCCCCGCCCAGGATCGTCGTCAGGTGGTCGGACATCGACGCGTACGAGTCGAAGCCCAACACCGCGTCGGCCTCCGGCAGCTGCGAGGCGAGCTGCTCGCCGTAGCGCTCAGCCAGGCACCCGACGGCGACGACGGCTCGGGTCCGCGCTCCGGACTCGGGGTCCTTGAGGTCGGACGCCTCGAGCAGCGCGTCGATGGAGTCCTTCTTGGCCTGCTCGACGAACCCGCAGGTGTTGACCACGGCGACGTCGGCGTCGGCCGCGTCGTCGACGAGGTCCCAGCCCTCGGCGCTGAGCCGACCCGCGAGCTCCTCGGAGTCCACGTCGTTGCGCGTGCAGCCCAGCGTCACGAGGGCGACACGCCGGCCGGCGGCCCGCCCCGACCTCGCTGTGACCGTCACGCTGGGAGTCTACGGGGGTGCGGACCCTGCCTCTGGTGCTCGACGGGCACAACGACCTGCCCTGGGAGCTGCGGCTCCAGGTCGGCGGTGACCTGGACCGCCTCGACATCGGGCGGCGCGTCCCGACGACGGCCACCGACCTCCCCCGGCTGCGGCAGGGCGGCGTCGGCGGTCAGTTCTGGTCCGTGTACGCGCCCAGCAACCTCCCCGGCGACCTCGCCGTCACCCAGACCCTCGAGCAGGTCGACCTCGTGCACCGGCTCGTGCGGCGGTATGCGCACGACCTCACCCTCGCGACGACGGCGGACGAGGTCGAGGCGGCCATGGCCGCCGGCCGGATCGCGTCGCTCATGGGTGCCGAGGGCGGCCAGTCGATCGGCAGCTCCCTCGGAGCACTCCGGACCCTGCACCGGCTCGGCGTCCGCTACCTCACCCTGACCCACAACGACAACGTCCCGTGGGCCGACTCGGCGACCGACGCGCCGGTCTCGGGTGGGCTTACCCGGTTCGGGGTGGAGGTGGTGCGCGAGATGAACCGGCTCGGCATCCTCGTCGACCTGTCCCACGTGTCGACCGACACGATGCGCCACGCCCTGGACGTCGCCGAGGCGCCGGTGGTCTTCAGCCACTCCTGCGCCCGCGCGCTGACCGACTCGCCGCGCAACGTGCCCGACGACGTGCTGGCGGCGATGGCGGCCGGTGGCGGGGTCTGCATGGTGGCGTTCGTCCCCGAGTTCCTCACCCCGGCGGCCGCGGCCTGGCGGGTCGAGGCGTTCGAGGCCGCCGCCCGCGAGGGCATCGAGGGCACCGACTTCCCGGCGTTCATGGCCTGGGCGGCCGACTACACCCAGGCTCACCCCAAGCCGACGGCCCACGTCGAGGACGTGGTCCGGCACGTCGAGCACGTCCGCGAGCTGGCCGGCGTCGACCACGTCGGGCTGGGTGGCGACTACGACGGCACCGACGTCATGCCGGTCGGCCTCGAGGACGTCACCGGCTACCCGGTGGTGCTCAACGCCCTCGCGGACCGCGGCTGGAGCGACGACGACCTGGCGAAGGTGGCCCACAGGAACGCCATCCGGGTCCTCCGCGACGCCGAGACGGTCGCCCATGACCTGCAGTCCCGGCGCGGACCCTCGACGGCGACCATCGAGGACCTCGACGGCGGCGACGGGGCCGACGTCAGGACGAGCGGCGCTTGACCGACCGGATCTGCAGTCCGACCAACCGGGCCACGATGAACGCGACGTACATGAGCCCGAGCACCTGCTCGATCATCACGGCGGACCGGGCGTGCGCCTCCACCGGGATGACGTCGGAGAGGCCCGTCGACGTCAAGGTCGTGAACGAGAGGAACAGCAGCTCGAACCAGCTGCGCGGCGCGTCCGGGTTCAGGTAGGCGGTGAAGGACATCGGCCAGACGATCTGCACCGCGCTGTAGAGGTAGGCGAAGCCCCAGGCCAGCACGGTAAACGCCGCTCCGGTGGCGTAGAGCTCGTCGGTGGTCACGTCGTCGTCGTTGAACATGTACCGGACCAGCGCGTACGCCGTGTAGAAGTAGAACACCGCGTGGACCAGCCCCGACCACAGCGTGATCGTGTCGTTGTCGGGCTGGAAGCCCTCGGCGATGGTCAGCGCGATGAGGGGCAGACCGAGCACCGCGGAGATCCACGTCAGGGCGGGCGTCCGCCGCACCGCCTGCACGGCGAGGAACAGCACGAGCAGGCCGAACACACTGAGCACCGACCGCCCCAGGCCACCGGCCCGGCCGGTCTGGTCCTCGAGCGTCGGGTAGATCAGCACGCCGAGCAGCTGGACGGCGAGCAGCGTCGCGCACGGAGTGAGGCGGAAGAAGTCGAACGCCCTCAGAACCCGCGAGAACGGGCCCGAGCGTCGCGACGTGCCGCCGCCCGTCCGTTGCTCGACCCCCTCCTCCACGACCCGGACGATACCCGTGACCCGCCGACGGGACCGCCCGGCAGCGCCGGTAACCCCGGCGTCAAGAACGCGTCAAGACCCGTCAGCCGCCCGTCAACAACGGGTTCCCCTGTCAGGTAACGGCATTCACTGACGAGGTGATTGAAAACCTGGTCGCGGGCCTGGTGGCACTGACCCTGGTCGCCTACCTCGTCTACGCCCTGCTGAAGCCGGACCGGTTCTGATGGGCGACGCGCTCGCCGGCCTGCTCACCATCGGGGTCCTCGTCCTGCTGCTGGCCGTGAGCCACGCCCCGCTGGGTTCCTACCTCGCCAACACCTTCATGACCGACCGACACTGGCGGGTCGAACGGCTGGTCTACCGGTGGACCGGTGTCAACCCCGACCAGGAACAGCCTTGGACCGTCTACGCGGCGTCGGTCGGCGCCTTCTCGGTGCTGAGCTTCGTGCTGCTGTTCCTCGTGATCCTCGCCCAGGGCTGGCTCCCGTTCAGCCACGGCGAGTCGATGCACCTCGACACGGCGCTCAACACGGCCGTCTCGTTCGTCACCAACACGAACTGGCAGTCGTATGCCGGTGAGGCCGGCACGTCGCTCTTCGTCCAGGCCGTCGGCCTGACCGTGCAGAACTTCGCCTCGGCGGCGGTGGGGATCGCCGTGGTGGCCGCCCTCATCCGCGCCATCGCGCGGCACCAGGGCCGGTTCATCGGCAACTTCTGGGTCGACCTGACCCGCATCGTCGTCCGGGTCCTGCTGCCGATCGCGGCGGTCGCGGCCGTAGTCCTCGTGCTCGGTGGTGTCATCCAGAACCTCGCCGCCCCCGCCGACGTCACCGGCGTCTCCGGCGCCGCGCAGTCCATCCCCGGCGGCCTGGTCGCGTCGCAGGAGGCGATCAAGGAGCTCGGCACCAACGGCGGCGGCTTCTTCAACGCCAACTCGGCGCACCCGTTCGAGAACCCCAATGCCCTGACCAACCTGTTCGAGATCTTCCTGCTCCTCGTCATCCCGTTCGCACTGCCCCGGGCCTACGGGATCATGGTCGGCGACCGCCGCCAGGGCCACGCGATCCTCGCCTTCATGACCGTCCTCTGGGGCGCGTCGGTCGCGCTGACCACCTGGGCCGAGGTGGCTTCGGGAACCATGGAGGGCAAGGAGACCCGGTTCGGGATCTGGTCCTCCACCCTCTTCGCCGCCTCGACCACCGCGACCTCCACCGGGGCCGTCAACTCCCTCCACGAGAGCTACAGCCCGCTCGGGGGTGGAGTCGTGCTGCTCAACATGATGCTCGGCGAGGTGTCTCCGGGGGGCACCGGTTCCGGCCTCTACGGGGCGCTGGTCGTCGCCATCATCGCCGTCTTCATCGCGGGCCTCATGGTCGGCCGGACCCCGGAGCTCCTCGGCAAGACGATCGGCCGGCACGAGATCACCCTCGGCGCGCTTTATACGCTGATCACGCCGGCCCTGGTCCTCGTCCTCGGCGGGCTGGCGATCGTCCTGCCGGTCAGCCAGGGCGCGCTGCTCGCCAGCGGCCCACACGGCCTCACCGAGATGGTGTACGCGTTCACCTCCGCCGCGAACAACAACGGCAGCGCCTTCGCCGGCCTCAGCGCCGACCAGCCCTATCTCAACCTGACGCTGGCCCTCGCCATGGCCCTGGGCCGGTTCGTCCCCATGGTCCTCGTCCTGGCCCTGGCCGGCCGTCTCGTCACCCAGAAGCGGCGCCGGGCCACCGCGGGAACCATGCCGACGCATACCCCGCTCTTCGTCACCCTCCTGGTCAGCGTGGCACTCATCGTCACCGGCCTCACCTACTTCCCCATCCTCGCTCTCGGTCCCCTTGCGGAGGCACTCTCATGAACCCCCGGGCCCTCACTGCGGCGGTCCCGCAGGCCCTCCTCAAGCTCGACCCCCGGCACGTGTTCCGGTCTCCTGTCATCTTCGTGGTGTGGGTCGGGTCGCTGCTGACCACCGTGCTGGCGATCGTGCACCCCACGGTGTTCGCCGTCGGGGTGGCGATCTGGCTCTGGGTGACTGTGGTCTTCGCGAACATGGCCGAGGCCGTGGCCGAGGGCCGAGGCAAGGCCCAGGCCGCAACCCTGCGGGCCGCCCGGACCGAGACCATGGCCCGCCGGCTGACCGGGACCGACCCGCGCGGCACCGTCGAGGAGCCGGTCGCCGGAGCCCACCTGAGGATCGGCGACCTGGTCGTCGTGGAGGCCGGCGAGGTCATCCCGGGCGACGGCGACGTCGTCGACGGCCTGGCCACGGTCGACGAGTCCGCGATCACCGGGGAGTCGGCCCCGGTTATCCGCGAGTCCGGTGGCGACCGGTGTGCGGTCACCGGCGGCACCACGGTGCTCTCCGACCGGATCGTCGTGCAGATCACGACGAGGCCCGGCGAGACGTTCATCGACCGGATGATCGCGCTGGTCGAAGGGGCCGCGCGTCAGAAGACGCCCAACGAGATCGCCCTCAACATCCTGCTCGCAACGTTGACCATCATCTTCCTGCTCGTCGTCATGGCGCTGCAGCCGATGGCCGCCTACTCCGGCGGGCTCCAGCAGGTCGTGGTCCTCGTCGCCCTGCTCGTCTGCCTCATCCCCACCACCATCGGGGCTCTGCTCTCGGCCATCGGCATCGCCGGCATGGACCGGCTGGTCCAGCGCAACGTCCTGGCCATGTCCGGACGCGCCGTCGAGGCGGCCGGCGACGTGTCGACCCTGCTCCTCGACAAGACCGGCACCATCACCCTCGGCAACCGGCGCGCCGTCGCGCTCATCCCCGTCGGCGGCGCCGATCCCACCGAGCTGGGCCGGGCCGCCTACCTGGGCAGCCTGGCCGACGAGACCCCCGAGGGGCGCTCGGTGGTCGAGCTCGCGGCCCACGGGCTCGGCGCCGCCGAGACTCGAACCCCGCTTCAGCTGACCCAGGCCGGTGCGACCTTCGTGGAGTTCACCGCGCAGACCCGGATGTCGGGGGTCGACGTCGACGGGGCGGCGATGGTGCGCAAGGGCGCCGGCAGCCAGGTCGTCGCCTGGGTCGAGTCCCGCGGCGGGTCGGTGCCGGGCGACCTCGCCGGCGTCGTGGACGGCATCGCTCGTTCTGGTGGCACCCCACTCGTCGTCGCGCGATCCGCCGACGGCGCAGCGGC
>CAVWQU010000024.1:0-10547 GCA_963757225.1 uncultured Actinomycetota bacterium | reverse complement strand
TCGGGTGCAGACGGCCGCGATGCTCGCCCGGGCCGGCGACCTCCAGGTCGTGGCGTCCGCGCCGGTCGCCGGCCGCGTCGACGCCGTAGCCCACCTGCTGGGGATCCCGGCGTTCTCGGACCGCACGCTGGCCGAGCTGAAGACGCATACCGACGACCCGCAGCGCCTCGTCGCCATGGCGCTGGTCGCTCCCGAGAACCTGGTGACCTGATGGCCAACCTCCCGCCGCTGGACCCGAGGAAGCCGATGGACGGCCTCACCCGGCGGACCTTCCTGCGGGCGTCCGGCGTCGCCGGCGCGACCGCCGTGCTCGCCGGCGCGGCCGGCGTGACGCTCGAGCACGTCCTCGCCCGCGGCCGGTCCGACCCACTGCCGGGTAACAGCCCCATCCTGGTGCTGGTCACGATGTACGGCGGGAACGACGGGCTGAACACCGTTGTCCCGTATGCGGACCCGGCCTACCACGACGCTCGGCCCGAGCTCGCGTACACCGCCGAGGAGGTGCTCCACCTCGACGACCAGCTCGGCCTGAACCCCGGCCTGACCGGGATGGCCGCCCTGTGGACCCAGAAGAAGCTGGCCATCGTCCGCGGCGTCGGGTACCCGAAGCCGGACCACAGCCACTTCCGGTCCATGGACATCTGGCAGACCGCGTCACCGGAGACGCCGGTGGCGTCGGGGTGGGTCGGTCGCTGGCTCGACACCGCCGGCGACGACCCGTTGCTGGCGCTCAACATCGGCGAGGTGCTGCCGCCGCTGGCCGTCGGTGCCAAGGCCACCGCTGCCGCTCTGTCGGTCGGGAAGTCGACGTCGTCGGCCCTGACCGCCGCGGTGCTCAAGGGGTTCGCGACGCCGGACGCCGCCGACGGCCCGGCCGCCAAGCTCGTCGTGGCGTCGTACGCGGCGCAGCAGCGCTGCGAGCAGACCTTCGGCCCGATCACCTCGGACGCCGGCGACGAGGCCGGCGGGGACGCCGCCGGGAACGGCCAGCGGGCCGCCCTCACCGCGCAGCTGGACGTCGTCGCGCGGTGCATCAAGGCCGACGTGCCGACGCGGGTCTATGCGGTGTCGGCGTCGGGGTTCGACACCCACGCGGACGAGAAGATCGCGCAGACCTCCCAGCTGACCCAGGTGGACAAGGCGATCACCGCGTTCCGGACCGCCCTGACCGGGTCGGCCCGCGAGAAGGACGTCGTGGTGATGGCGTACTCCGAGTTCGGCCGCCGGGTGAAGGCCAACGCCTCGCAGGGCACCGACCACGGCACCGCCGGACCGGTGTTCCTCATCGGCGACATGGTCCAGGCCGGGTTCCACGGCGACCAGCCGTCGCTGACCGACCTCGACAACGGCGACCTCAAGACGACGGTCGACTTCCGGTCGGTCTACGGCGACGTGCTTGACAAGGTCCTCGGCGCCGATCCGTCCCGGGTGCTCGACAAGACCCCGGCGCCGCTCGGCCTCATCGCCTGACCGCCTCGACGGCGAAGGTCAGCTCGTCGACGCGCGCTCGCAGCTCGCCGTCGGTGGCCAGGCGCTCGCCGACCCGGGTGGCCAGGGCCTGGACCGACTCGGCCGGCATCCCCGCGGGGATGCCCAGGACGACCCGGAGCACGCCGCTCCCGAGAGGCTCGCCCTCCTCCAGCCGATGCGTGAGGATGTCCACCTCCTCGGCGACGGCGCGCGAGACCGATTGAGCCACAAAAGGATCGGTATGCGCGGGGTGCCACTCGGTCTCCTGCGCCAGCGCCCACAGCATGCTGGGACGCAGCTCGGTCTGTGCCTCCCCACCGAGGTCCACGACCACGACGTGGCAGCCCTCGGTCACGGCCGCCCGGGCCGCCCGCGCCGCCGTCACCGGCACGGGTCGTGCGGTGGCGTCCCACGCGGCGAGGGCCGCGGCGCTGGTGAACACCGGCAGCGCCCGGCGTCCCTCCGGACCGGTGATGGTCACCAGGGCCATGTCGGTCTGCTTGTCCACGGTGCGCCCGTGGGCCCCGTGGTCCTCCTCGTCGAGGACCGCGACCACGGGCACCAGCCACCGGGCCGCGGCAGCCGCCCGGACCAGCTGCGCGTCGGCGTCCGCCGACGGTCGCCGGCGCGCCTCTGCCAGAGCGGCCAGCAACGCCGGGTCGGCGGCGCCGTCGTCGCTGTCGAACCCGGTCCCGGAGAGCGACCGCCCGGCCCAGGGCGTGCCCGCGCTGTCGGTACCGGTCATCCGTCCTCGGCGTCCGGCAGCACGGCCTCGACCTCGATCTCGACGCGCATGTCGGGGTGCAGCAGCCCGGACACGATGACCATCGTCGCCACCGGCGGGTGCTCGCCGAACACCTCGGCGTGGACCCGGCCCACGGCGTCGCAGTCGCGGCGGTGCGTGACGTACATCCGCGTCCGCACCACGTCGGCGACGCCGGCCCCCAGCTCGGCCAGGGCGTTCTGGGCGGTCTCCAGGGCCACTCGGACCTGCGCGGCCGGGTCCGCGGGGAACCGCACCCGTCCATCCACCATCGAGGTGCAGCCGGACACGAGGACGAACCGCCCCACGCGCATGGCGCGGGCGTAGCCGTAGGCCGACTCCCAGACCCCGCCGGAGAAGTGCCGCTCCCGGTCGGCCGCCGCGCTCACGGGCGACCCGCCACATCGAGGGCCTCGGGCAGGGTGAACGCGCCCCGGTAGAGGGCCGACCCGACGATGGCGCCCTCGACCCCGGCGTCGACCAGCGTGCGCAGGGCGCGCACGTCGTCGAGCGTCGACACCCCGCCCGACGCGACGACCGGCCGCGCCGTCCGCTCGCAGACCTGCTCGAGCAGGACGAGGTTCGGGCCGGCGAGCATGCCGTCCTTGTTGACGTCGGTCACGACGTAGCGGGCGCAGCCCTCGGCGTCCAGCCGGGCCAGCGTCTCCCAGAGGTCGCCGCCGTCCCGGGTCCACCCGCGGGCCGCGAGCGTCGTGCCGCGGACGTCCAGGCCGACGGCGATCCGGTCACCATGGTCGGCGATCGCCTCCGCGGTCCACTCGGGCTGCTCGAGCGCCGCCGTGCCCAGGTTGACCCGCCGACACCCCGTGGCGAGCGCGGCGGCCAGGGATTCGGCGTCCCGGATCCCACCGGACAGCTCCACCTTGATGTCGAGCCAGCCGACGATGGCGTCCACCAGCTCGCGGTTCGACCCCCGCCCGAACGCCGCGTCGAGGTCGACGAGGTGCAGCCACTCCGCGCCCTGCTCCTGCCAGGCGAGGGCCGCGTCGAGCGGGTCACCGAACTCGCCACCGCTGCCGGCCACCCCCTGGACCAGCTGGACCGCCCGGCCGTCGGCGATGTCGACGGCGGGCAGCAGCTCGAGCCGGGCGGCGCTCACAGCGACCTCACCCAGTTGTCGAGGAGCTGCGCGCCGGCGTCACCGGACTTCTCCGGGTGGAACTGGGTCGCACAGAGCGGCCCGTTCTCGACCGCGGCGACGAAGTCGGTGCCGTGGGTCGCCCAGGTGACGACCGGGGCGACCGCCGCGAACGACCCCTCCGGGTACAGCGACCAGCGCTGCGCCGCATACGAGTGGACGAAGTAGAACCGCTCGTCCTCGACCCCGGCGAACAACCGCGTGTCGACACCCGGCTTCACGGTCGACCACCCCATGTGCGGGACGACCTCGGCGGGCAGCCGCTCCACCAGGCCCGGCCACTCGCCGAGCCCGTCCTCGGGCGGCCCTGAGTACGGCTCGGTCGAGCCGTCGAACAGGACCTGCATCCCGACGCAGACCCCGAGGACCGGGCGCCCGCCGGCCAGGCGCACGTCGATCACCCGGGCCCCGTCGGCCAGACGGAGGCCTCGCATACACGCGTGGAAGTTGCCGACACCGGGCACGAACAGGCCGTCGGCCGCGAGCGCCGCCTTGGGGTCTCCGGTCAGGCTCACGTCGGCCCCGACCCGCTCCAGGGCACGGACAGCGGAGTGAACGTTGCCGCTGCCGTAGTCGAAGACCACGACGGTGGGCGGGGACGTCATTGCTGCTGGTCCTCCATCTCGTCTCGCCAGCTCACGTCATCGTGCACGGCCTTGTCGTAGCGGCGCACGGTCGCCGGCTTCGGGGCCACCACCGAGGCGCCGAACGCGTCCGCGGCCACGGCCGTCCCCGCGATGTAGGTGCCGCCTGGTAGCCCGAGCACCTCGAGCAGGTCGGCGGTCACGGCGCGCGCGTCTCCTGCGGGGTCGTGCAGCACGTCGGCCAGCTCACCGACGGCGCCGGGGTCGGCGACGCCGGCGGCGGCCACGACGTCGGCCAGCCGCGCGACGGGAAGGCCTCCGGGGTGGACCACGCCGTGTCCGGGCTGCCAGACCAGCCAACGACGGACCGCGCGCCACCCTCCGGGGGTCACGCACAGCACGGCCCGGCGACCGACCACGCCGATCCCGACCGCCGGCCGCAGCCGGTGCGGAACGGGCCGGTTGAGCAGCATCGTCACCACGTCGTCGTAGGGCCGCCGGGCGGCGGTCACGGCGCCGACCGGCAGCACCGCGGTCCACCGGCCGTCCTCGGGGACGACGGCGAGGGGTGAGACGCCGCTCTCGGCCCACGAGACTGCGGCGTCGACGCCGCCGTGCACGAGCAGGATGCCTTTCGGCGGTTCGGGCAGGGCCACCTCTAAAGGCTGCCCTTGGCGCTCGGTATGCCGGTCACCCGCGGGTCGATCGCCACCGCGGCGCGCAGCGCACGGGCCACGGCCTTGAACTGGGCCTCGACCACGTGGTGGGGGTCGCGACCGCCGAGCACCCGGATGTGCAGGGCGATCCCGGCGTGGTGCGCGAGCGTCTCGAAGACGTGGCGGGTGAGCGATCCCGCGTAGGCGCCGCCGATGACGACGTACTCCTGGCCCTCCGGCTCACCCGTGTGGACGCAGTAGGGCCGGCCGGCGACGTCGACGACCGCCTGGACCAGCGCCTCGTCGAGCGGCACGGTCGCGTCGCCGAACCGGGAGATGCCGCGCTTGTCACCGAGGGCCTCGCGCAGAGCGTCGCCGAGGACGATCGCGACGTCCTCGACGGTGTGGTGCGCGTCGACGTCGACGTCGCCGCTGGCCGTCACGGTGAGGTCGATGAGCGAGTGCTTCGCGAACGACGCGAGCATGTGGTCGTAGAACCGCACGCCAGTCGAGATCTCGGACTCGCCGGTACCGTCGAGGTCGAGGCTGAGGTCGACCTTCGACTCGCTGGTGGCGCGGCTCAGGCTGGCTCGCCGGTTGGCCGTCATGCCCTTGCCTCCAGTGCTTGCTGATGCGGGTCGCGTGCGTGCTGCCGGTGCGAGTCTGGCAGATCGGCCATCGCCCGCAGGAACGTCGACGACTCCTGCGGCGTGCCCGCGGTGACCCGCAGGTGGTGCGGGATGCCGACGTCGCGGACCAGTACACCGCGGTCCAGGAGCGCCTGCCAGGTCGCCCGGGCGTCGGCGAGGCCGCCGTAGAGGACGAAGTTCGCGTCGCTGGGGACCGGCGGGTAGCCGAGGGCCTGGAGCTCCGCGACGATCCGGTCGCGCTGCGCCTTGATGGCCTCGACCGTCGCCAGCAGGCTCGCGTCGTGCTGGATCGCGGCGAGCGCGACCGCCTGCGTGGGGTCGGACAGGTGGTAGGGCATCCGCACCAGCCGGAGCGCGTCGACGAGGTCGGGGTCGGCGGCGAGGTACCCGACGCGGGCGCCGGCCAGGGCGAACGCCTTGCTCATGGTCCGGGTCACGACGAGCAGCGGCCGGCCCGCGAGCAGGGTCATCGCGCTCGGCGTTCCGGGCCGGGCGAACTCCGCGTAGGCCTCGTCCACGACGACCAGTGAGTCCGGGGCGGCGTCGACGACGGCCTCGACCACGTCGAGCGAGAGCGCGGTGCCGGTCGGGTTGTTGGGCGAGCAGAGGAAGACGATGTGCGGCTGGGTCGCCCGGACCTGGCGGACCGCCAGCCCTGCGTCCAGGTCGAAGACGCCGGACGGCGTGCCGCGCAACCCGTCGACCCACGTCGTGCCGGTGGTGCGGGTGATGATCGGGTGCATCGAGTACGCGGGGGTGAACCCGAGCGCCGTCCGGCCCACTCCCCCGAACGCCTGGACCAGGTGCAGCAGCACCTCGTTCGAGCCGTTGCCGGCCCAGACCTGCTCGGGGGCGATCCCGACGCCGGTCTGGGAGCGCAGGTATGCGGCGAGGGCCTCGCGCAGCTCGGTGAACTCCCGGTCCGGGTACCGGTTGAGGTGACGGGCGGTCTCGGCCACTGCCGCGGTGATGGCCGCGACGACATCGTCCGGGACCGCATACGAGTTCTCGTTGGTATTGAGCCGGACGGGGACGTCGAGCTGGGGCGCGCCGTAGGGCGTCCGGCCCCTCAGGTCCGCCCGGAGCAGGTTCTCGATGGCCTCGTTCACGGGACGCTGTCGCCGAACCGGGCGGTCACGGCCTCGCCGTGGGCGGGCAGGTCCTCCGCCTCGGCCAGCGTGACGACGTGCGGCGCGATGTCGCGCAGCGCGGGCTCGTCGTACTCGACGACGTGGATGCCGCGAAGGAACGACTGCACCGAGAGGCCGCTGCTGTGGCACGCGCAGCCGGCTGTGGGCAGGACGTGGTTGGACCCGGCGGCATAGTCGCCGAGGGACACCGGCGCGTACGGGCCGACGAACACGGCCCCGGCGTTTCGGACCCGCGCGGCAACCGTTGCGGCGTCACGGGTCTGGATCTCCAGGTGCTCGGCGGCGTAGGCGTTGACGACGTCGAGACCGGCGTCGAGGTCGTCGACGAGGACGACGCGGGACTGGGTCCCGGTGAGGGCCTGGCCGACTCGCTCACTGTGCTTCGTGGCGGCGACTCGTCGGGTCAGGGCCTCTGCCACCGCCGCGGCCAGCTCCTCGCTGTCGGTGACGAGGACCGCGGCGGCCAGCGGGTCGTGCTCGGCCTGGCTGACCAGGTCGGCGGCCACGTGTTCGGCGTTGGCGGTGGCGTCGGCGAGGACGGCGATCTCGGTGGGGCCGGCCTCGGCGTCGATGCCGATGACCCCCTTGAGCAGGCGCTTGGCGGCGACCACCCAGATGTTGCCGGGGCCGGTGACCAGCGATACCGGCTCGCAGTCCTCGTCGCCCTCGGTGTAGCCGTAGGCGAACATCGCGACCGCCTGCGCGCCGCCGACCGCATACACCTCGTCGACGCCGAGGAGGGCGCAGGTGGCGAGGATCGTCGCGTTGGGGTACCCCGCCAGCTCGCCGGTGTTCTCCTTCTGCGGCGGGCTCGCGACGGCGAGGGAGCCGACGCCGGCCAGCTGCGCGGGGACGACGTTCATGACCACGCTGGACGGGTAGACGGCCAAGCCGCCCGGCACGTAGAGGCCGACCCGGTCGACGGGGACCCAGCGCTCGGTGACCGTCCCGCCGGGCACGACCTGGGTCGTCGTGTCGGTGCGCCGCTGGTCGGCGTGAACCAGTCGGGCGCGGCGGATCGACTCCTCGAGCGCCGCCCGCAGCGACGGGTCGAGCCGGTCCAGGGCGTGCTGGAGCACCTCGGCCGGGACCCGCAGGTGCTCCGGCCGGACGCCGTCGAACTTCTCGCTGAGGTCGCGCAGCGCCTCCGCTCCGCGATGCCGGACGTCCTCGACGATCGGGCGAACCTGGTGCAGGGCCGCCTCGACGTCGAACTCGGCGCGAGGCAGCGCGGACCGCAGAGCGCGCACCTCGAGCGGGCGTCCCCGCAGGTCGAGAGTGGACATCATGGCGTCAAGTCTAGGTTCCGCTCACCCGCGCGGCCGGGTGGTCTCAGCGCACCGTCCGTCGCTCAGCGCACGGTATTCCGTGTGCTGAGCGACGCCACGTGTGCTGAGTCAGCGCTCGAGCAGCAGGAAGTCCTCGAAACCGAGCCGCGGGATCATGAACCGCTCGAACCGGTTGGCCAGCGGGAGCGCCACGTCCTGGCCGACCAGCCGAGGTTCCGTGACGTGGTGCACGGCACCCTTCCACCGCACGTCACAGCCACCGGCAGCGATGACGTTCCGCGCCCAGTTCGTCCCGCGCCCGAACGGCAGGCAGATGACGAACCGGCTCGGCGTCGCGATGAGGGCGATGGGCACCTCGTACGCCTGGCCGGACTTGCGTCCCACGTGCTCGACGACGGCGTACAGCGGGAACCAGCGGTGGCCGGCGATCGAGAGGGCGAACCGGTTGAAGCCGGAAGCCCAGCCCGGTGGCCGACGGGGAGTGGTGACGGTGGTCATGTCCCCAGCATCCTCGGCCCGGGTCGCCGCCGGATCCCGGCGACCCGGGAGACCGACTGACGGGTTTCCTCGGACGGCGACGCCGCTTCAGGCCAGTCCCGCCCGGACGGCGTATGCGGTGGCCTCCGCTCGGCCCCGTGCCCCGATCTTGCGGTAGAGGTTCGCGACGTGCCGTTCGACGGTGTGCTCGGTGATGTGGAGGGCGCGGGCGATCCCGGCGTTGCTCCCGCCACCGGCGAGCAGGCGAAGCACCTCGAGCTCCCTCGGGGTCAGGCCGCCGCGGTCGGCCGGGGCAACGGCGGCGGCCGGCTCGAGCACCGTCCCGTCCGTGACGAACCGCCTCACCAGCTCGACGTCGGCGGCAACGTCCTCCAGGAAGAGGGCGGGACGGTCGCCCGGCGGCTGGACCAGCTGGCCGGCGGGGAGCGCCGCGGCCAGGCCGGCCGAGACCTCCGGCGGCATCTGCCGGTCCGACTGGCGGTGGACGACGAGGGTCGGCGTGCGGATCGAGGGCAGGAGCGAGTGGACGTCGGTCCGCGCCGCCTCCCGGAACATCGCCGCCACCACCGTGGGGCTGGCGGCGGTGCGGAACGACTCGGCCAGCAGCCGCCCCGCTTCCCCCGCCTGCCAGCCGAGCCACGTGTTGGCCGCGGAGTCGGCGAAGAGGTCCCAGTCCTGCTCGACGAGGGAGAGCAACGCCTGGGTCTGGCTCGGGCTCATGACGTCACGGGTCCGCGCCGAGCCGCCGAACAGGACCATCCGGGTGACCCGTTCGGGATGGGCGGCCGCGTGGGCCAGCGCCGCCGGCACCGAGTGGTAGTAGCCGAGCACGGCGTAGTGCTCCAGGCCGGCCCCTGCCACCACGGCGTCGAGGTCGCGCAGCTGCGCGTCGACGCCGAGGTCCTCGGGGTCGACCTGTCGGCTGGAGCTGCCGGTGCCGCGTCCGTCGTAGAGCACCAGCTGCAAGGAGCCCGCGAGCGCCTCGTACGCCCGCCGCAGGAACGGGATCCGCCACTGCGCGACGAGATTGCCGAGGGACGGCATCCACACCAGCGGCGGACCGCTCCCGGTCGACTGCCAGGCGACCGAGACTCCGTCGGAGGTCGTCGCATACCGGATCATCGGCACGGACCCGGGATCGGGCATACCGGCATCCTCTCCCACCCCGTGGACGGCCTTCCGGCCCGGCTCAGCGGGGGTCGTCAGGTCCCGGTTCGCCGCCGTCACGGTCCTCGCTGCGACGACGGCCGTAGCTCATCGCCTCGAACGCCGCCCCGAGCGCCGCGCCCATGGTCAGCCAGAGCCCGATGTTGTGAGTTCGGAACCCCAGAACCAGCCCGAGGACGATCCCGATGACGAGGGCCGCGCCCGGACGGGTCCAGAGCTTGTTCATGACTGGCCGTCGCGCTGCGCCACGAGGTCGAGCAGGACGGCGAGCTCCCAGGCCGTCTCCCGCCACGCGTCGTAGCGACCGGACTGGCCCTGGTGGCCGGCAGTCATCCACGTCCGCAGGAGGATCGGGTCGCGGTCGGCGTCGTTGGTCGCGCGGTCCCGGAGCCGGGCCACCCACTTGGCCGGTTCGGTGACGTAGACGCGGGTGTCGTGCCGGTTCGTCGTGACCAGCAACGCCGGGTATGCCTGCTCGCCGATGTTGTCGTAGGGCGAGTAGGCCTTGAGGTAGGCGTAGGCATCCGGGTCGCGGATGGGATCGCCCCACTCCTCCCACTCACCCGCCGTCAGCGGCAGGCTCGGGTCGAGCATCGTGGTCAGCACGTCGACGAACGGCACTTGTGCGTGCAACGCGCGGAACAGCGTCGGCGCCTGGTTCGCGACCGCGCCGATCAGCAGTCCGCCGGCTGAACCACCTTTTCCGGCAAGCCGGTCCGGGTGCGCATACCCCTTCTCGACGAGGAGGGACCCGGCCGCGACGAAGTCGTCGAAGGTGTGCTGCTTGTGCAGAAGGCGGCCGTCCTCGTACCAGGGTCTCCCCAGTTCCTCGCCGCCACGGATGTGGGCGACGGCGAAGACGACGCCGCGGTCGAGCCACGACAGCCGCGCGATCGAGAACCACGGGTCGGTACTGAGTCCGTAGGCGCCGTAGGCGTAGAGCACCGCCGGTGCGGTCCCGTCGAGCGGCGTGGAGGCCTTGCGCACCACCGACACCGGTACCCGCGCCCCGTCCAGAGCGGTCGCCCACTCCCGGGCCTGCACGTAGTCGGTGGCGTCGTAGCCGCCGCGAACCTCGGTCTGCTTCAGCAGTCGCAGCTCGCGCGTGGCGAGGTCGTACTCCCCGACGGAGGGCGGCGTGACCATTGACGTGTAGAACA
>CAVWQU010000023.1:0-41160 GCA_963757225.1 uncultured Actinomycetota bacterium | reverse complement strand
GTATGGCGGCAGGGGGACCTGGACCTCGCCGTGACGTACCGCTTCGAGCCGGGCAACCCCGAGGACGGGGTCACCGTGCACGTGCCCGTCGAGGTGCTCAACCGGGTGACCACCGCGGGGTTCGACTGGCAGGTCAACGGCCTCCGTGAGGACCTCGTCACTGCGCTGATCCGGAGTCTGCCCAAGGGGATCCGGCGTCTGCTGGTCCCCGCACCGGAGCACGCCGGCGCCCTGGTGCGGGAGCTGCGCGAGCGTGGCCTCGGCCCGACGGACGGGCCGCTCACCGACGTTCTGGGCCGAGTCGTGAGGGAGACCCGCGGCGTCGCCGTCGGCGCTCAGGACTGGGACGTCGCCCGAGTGCCGTCTCACCTGCGAGTGCACTTCTCCGTCGAGGATGCGCGGGGACGGGTCATCGCTCGCGGGCCGGACCTCGACGCCCTGCGCGAGGCGGCGCAGCCCGAGCTGCGCCGACAGGTGTCCCGGGCCGGGTCGTCGCTGGAGCGCTCGGGCCTGCGGACGTGGGAGCTCGGCGAGATCCCCGTGGAGGTGGCGACGACGTCGGCGGCCGGGCGCCTGGTCCAGGGCTACCCCGCGCTCGTCGACGACGGAGGCTCCGTATCGCTGCGCGTCCTGCCGACCCGGGCCGAGGCGGTGGCGGAGCACCGGCTCGGAGTCCGACGGCTGCTGCTGCTCAACGTCACGCCGCCGTGGAAGCAGGTGCTGGCCCGCCTCAGCAACGCCCAGAAGCTCGCCCTCTCGCACAACCCGCACGGGTCGGTGCCCGCCCTGCTCGACGACTGCCTGGCCTGTGCCGTCGACGCGATCGCCGAGGAGCGGCTGTCGGGGGAGGTGCGGACCGCGGCGGCCTTCGCCGAGGCGCTCGACGCGGTCCGGGCCCACCTGGCCGCGCGGGTGGTCCAGGTGGTCGGTCTGGTCGAGCCGGTGCTCGCCAAGGACCTGGAGGCGACCCGCCGGCTGGACGCCATGACGGCGCCGCAGCTCGCGGGCCTCGTCGCCGATGTCCGGGCCCAGCTGCGGGAGCTGGTCCGGGCGGGCTTCGTCGCGGACGCCGGGTTCGGCCGCCTGCGCGACCTGGACCGCTACCTGCGGGCCGTCCTGCACCGGCTCGACCGCGCCCCCGGCGACCTGGGCCGGGACGCGCGAGCCACCGACGAGGTGCTGCTCGCGGAGGACGCCTACGCGAACCTGTTGGAGTCGCTGCGTCCCGCGCGCCGGGCCTCCGACGACGTGGTCGCGATCGGCTGGATGCTCGAGGAGCTGCGGGTCTCGTTGTTCGCGCAGAGCCTCGGCACCGCATACCCGGTGTCGGTGAAGCGGGTGGTGCGGGCGGTCGAGGCGATCGACCGGGCCTGACCGGAATCACCAGGCCGAGCGGCGCGTTGTCATCGGCACAGGCGTCAGCGCCTGCCACCATCGTTGCGGAGGATCATCGTGCAAGACCCATCAGAGCTCTACCGGTTCGAGACCGACACGGACCAGTCGTCCGCCAAGGCCTCGGTCATGCTCGTCTCGATGGGCGGGTTCATCGACGCGGGCCGCACGCAACGCCTGCTCACCGAGCACCTGTTGGCCGCCCACGACCACACCGTCGTCGCGTCGTTCGACCTCGACCAGCTGCTGGACTACCGAGGCCGCCGCCCGATGATGACGTTCGACCGCGACCGGTTCACCTCCTACGAGGACCCGTCGCTGCTGCTCTACCGCCTCACCGACCGTGACGGCCACCCGTTCCTGCTGCTGACCGGCGCCGAGCCGGACTACCAGTGGGAGCGCGTCGTCGAGGCGGTCATGGAGCTGAACAAGGCCCTAGGCGTCGACCTCACGGTGAGCGTCCACGGGATCCCCATGGCCGTGCCTCACACCCGTCCGCTCGGGATCACGGCGCACGCCACCGACCCGCGACTCATCACGCAGCACCAGCCGGTGTTCGGCACGGTGCAGGTCCCGGCCAGCTGGTCGGCCCTGCTGGAGCTGCGGCTCGGGGAGTCCGGCCACGACGCCCTCGGGTTCGCGGTGCACGTGCCCCACTACCTCGCTCAGGCCGAGTTCGCGGACGCCGCGCTCGCCGGCTTGGGAGCGGTCAGTGGCGTGACCGGACTCAGCCTGTCGATGACCGACCTCGCCGCCGCGGCGGGGCTGAACCGCGCCGAGATCGCTCGCGAGGTCGACGGCTCCGACGAGGTCAAGGCGGTCGTCGAGGCACTGGAGCGTCAGTACGACACGTTCATGGAGGGCCGCGAGCGGCCCAGCCTGCTGGCCACCGGCGTCTCCGAGCTGCCGTCGGCCGACGAGATCGGCGCCGAGTTCGAGGCGTTCCTCAAGGACGTCGTCGAGGACGACAAGGGCAAGGACGAGAACAGCGGCGGCTTCGGCTCCGCCTGACCGGCCTACTCGGCGTCGGACTACTTGGCGTCGGACTACTTGGCGTCGGACCAGCGCCGGATGATGCTGGTGTCGGCGACGAACCGGACGTCCTCGGTGCCCGCCCACCGGCGGGCGCTGTCGTCCAGGCATCGGCCGACGGCGTCGGCGACCTCCTCGGCGCGTTCCTCCGGCGCCTGCAACAGCAGCTCGTCGTGGAGGCAGAGCACGATCTGAGCGCCCATCGGGGCGGTCACGTGCCGCACCGTCGCCGCCCACGCCTTGAACAGCTCGGCCGCCGAGCCCTGGATCACCGCGTTCCGCGCGAACCGGCCGCGACCGCCGTCGTCGCTGCCCGCCCACGCCGCGTCGAGGTTGATCCGGCGGCCCCCGAAGGTGCGCAACGGCTGGCGGGCCACACCCGACGCGTACGCGTCGTCGAGCAGCCCCATGGCGACGGGGTACGCGCGCTCGAGGTCACCGAGGGCCCTCCCGGCCGCACCCGAGCGCTGGCCGTACATCGCGGCGAGGACGGCCACCTTGGCGACCTTGCGCTCGATGCCCAGCTTGGCCGCCACCGGGGCGTAGAGGTCGTCCGCCCGGGTCGCCTCGGCGAACGCCCGGTCGCCGGAGACCACCGCCAGCACCCGAGGCTCGATCTGCCCGAGGTCGGCGCGGACGAACACCTGCCCGGGCTCGGCGACGACCGCCGGGCGGAGCGGCGCCGGGAGGTTGTGCAACCCGTTCTGGGCGGTCATCCGGCCGGCCGCACCGTCACACGCGGTCCAGCCGCCGCGCAGCCGGCCGTCGGGGCCGACGTGCTCGTCGAGCCAGCGGTACCCGTAGGTCGTCGCGATCCGCTCGTCCTTGCGCCACTCGAGGAGGGCGTCGACGAGCGGGTTCGCCTGCCGGAACGGCTCGAGCACCCATTTTCGGGTGTTGGGCACCGAGACGCCCGCCGCGGCGAGGAGGTCCTTCACCTGAGCCGGGTTGCGCAGGTCGGTTCCTTCGCGACCCGGAGCGTGGGCGAGGACCCGGGCGTCCCGCTCGCGACGGATCCGTACCGCGTCCTGCTCGTCGTCCGGCCGCGTCCCGGCCGACGCGGCGATGAGCTCCTCGGCCGCGCGGCGGTCGACCGGCAGCCCGTCCCGTTCCAGCTCGAGACAGAGCACCGCCGCGGCGGACTCCGAGTATGCGGCGGCGACGGCCCGCGGTCCGAGCGCACGCAGCTCGTGCTCCTGGCGGACGGCGAGCTCGGTCAGGGCCGCGGCGACGGACCGGAACCTCGGCTCCGAGTCGAGCCAGGACGGGTCCAGGACGTCCGGGCGCAGGTAGCCGTCGAGGCGCACGGCGGCGTCCGGGTCGGCTCGGTTGTCCGTGGCCGAGCCGCCGTCGAGGAGGTCGAACAGGTCGTCCCCGGCGGGCTTGGGCGCGCGGTCCGGATCCAGCCCGTGCGCGACCGCCCAGACGCGCGCGAGATCGGCCCGCGAGCCGCCGTGCAGGAGCCGATGCACCTCGGCGAGGTCCCAGGAGCGCTGCACCCGCACCCCGGCCGCGACGAGCGGTCGGAGGGCGTCTCCGGCCGAGGCAACCAGCCACCGGGGGTGCTCCCGCTCCTCCAGCTCCGCCGCCCGCGCGACCACGGTCGCGAGGTCGCCGACGACCACCGGTCCGTCCGGCCGGCGCGGTGCGATGGCGGCACGACCGCCGACGACCACCAGGGGGAGCACGAGGCTCATCCAACCCGACCCCGGTGACGATGCCGGTGACGAAGCCCGGTCCGGTGCGGCCCACGCATACCGCCTGATGGCGTGGAACGGCGCGGGGGAACGTGCCGTCGTACGGTGACGTTGCCGTGTTGCGGGCGCCGGACGGTGCCGCGAGGATTGGCCGCCCAGCCGTGACCGGCTGGACAAGGAGAGGTGGACCACGTGGGAATCTTCGGATTCGGGGACGACGACACCAAGGCGCCCGGCACCGCGCTGGAGCAGGCCACCGCCGAACCACGGGGTGCCTCCGCCATGGTCTACAAGGTGCTCCAGCCGATCCTCGACGTCGGCATCGAGGGCAGGGGGCCGCTCCCGTCGGCCCAGCACGTGGCCGACCAGGCGCGCCTGAAGAACGACAGCGTCGAGGCCGCCGTGGATCACGTGATCCGGATGCACCTGGCGATGGCGGGGACGGGCGGGTTCGTCACGGGGTTCGGCGGGTTCGTCACGATGCCCATCGCCCTGCCGGTCAACGTGGCCGAGTTCTACTTCGTCGCCACCCGGATGACCGCGGCGATCGCGGCGCTGCGGGGGTACGACCTGACGCAGCAGCACATCCGCACGGCCGTCCTGCTGGCCCTGGTCGGGGCCGACGCCGACGACCTGATCCGCAAGGCGGGCATCGTGTCGCCCAGCGGGAAGCTCATCGACATGGCGGCTCACCAGCTGCCCGGCCCGGCACTGATGATGGTCAACAAGGCGGTCGCGTTCCGGCTCATCGGGTCGGTCGGGCGGTCGACGTTCGGTCGTCTCGGGCGAGGCCTGCCGTTCGTCGGGGGTGGCGTCAGCGCGGCGTTCGACGCCTATCTGCTGAAGCGGATCGCCGACCACGCCAAGGAGGAGTTCCCGCAGCGGTCCGGGGCCATCGGGTCCTCCGCTCCGCCGGCGTCAGGGCAGGTCACACCCTCGTAACAACCCGGGGTATGCCGCTCCGCGCCGGAATCGGCGCCGGACGCCGGTCGTTGGCTGGTGTGCGGGGATCGGCCTGACCGGTTCGGACGACCGCACAGTGGGTATGCGAACCCGAGACATCGGGCGGAGTGTCCGGGAGACCCTCGGGCAGGACAGGGAGGACGCCACATGGCACGACACACGAGCCGCATGGGGATGGTCACGATGATCGCCCAGTCGGTGCGCACGGCGGTGCGGCCGGGATCCGCCGGCCTGGTCGAGCGCGTCCACGCCCTGCCGCGGATGCTCTCGGCGATCACCCGCGGCGAGTACCGCGGGACGACCTTCGGTCACGTGGCGCTGCTCGCCGCGGCCGTGGTCTACATCGTGTCCCCGCTGGACTTCATGCCCGAGGCCCTGTTCGGCGTCCTCGGGCTCACCGACGACGCGGTCGTCGTCACCTGGCTCGTGGCCGCCCTGGTCAACGACACCGAGGCGTTCATCCAGTGGGAGCGTGGCGATGGCCGCGCCCAGAGCCGCCCGGGCGCCCACGATGCGCGGGCGACGGCCGGCCCGCAGGACGCGCCGACCGAGGAGTGGTACCGGACCGTGCAGTCGCAGGTCGTGCGCTGACGGCCCTCGAATAGACGCCTCGGGCGGCCAGGCGGTTGTCAACAGGGTCTGGTCGACTCGTCCCGTCGTCCACAGGCGGAAGCTGACCCTGTTCCGAGCGGCTGGGCGCGCCGACGATCGTCGGCATGACGACCACCATCCGCCTGCGCGGGCCCGCCGACATCATCACCGTCCTGCCCTACCACCTGGGCTACCGGCCGGCGGAGTCACTCGTCGTCGTCGCGTTGGCCGGCAACCGCATCGGGATGGTCGGCCGCATCGACCTGCCCCCACCGGGCGTCGACCCCGACCTCGTGGCGCGCGAGCTGCTGCCGGTGGTTCGTCGTGAACGCCCCGACGGGGTCGTCCTCGTCGCCTTCGAGCGCGCCTCCGGACAGGCGGAGCCGGCCAGCGTGGCGATGCGGGACGCGATCCAGGGTGCGGGCATCCGGGTGCTCGACCGGCTCGTCGTGCGGGAGGGGCGCTGGTGGAGCCTGGACTGCGACGGCGAGTGCTGTCCGGCCGAGGGCGAGCCCGTCCAGGCCGACGACGAGGTACCGGCCGTGTCCGACTACATCGTCCGGGGCCGGCGACCGGCGGGGTCCCGGGCGGACCTGGCCGCGCGCCTCGCCCACCGGCCGGACGCGGAGCAGGACGCCCGCTGTGCGGCCTTCATCCACGACCTCGCGGCGGCGCGGCGCTCACGCAGCGCTCTGCAGCGGCGCCGCCGGCGGATGCTGCGGCACTGGGCGCGGATCCTCGACCTGACGCCGGACGGCCCCGACGCCGTGGGCTCGGCGCCGGCCCGCGACGACGAAGCGTGGGCGTGGGCCGTCGTCTCCCTGCTCGACGTGGCCGTGCGCGACCTGCTGATCGCGTGGCTGTGTCCGGGGACGCTCGACCTCGGCGTGTTCCCGGCGTCGCTGCGCCGGCTGGCCGAGGCCGAGCTGCCGGCGCGCTCCTCGCTGCCGCGGTGGGATGAGGACGTGGACGCCGACCCCGCTGGCGACCGGTCTGCAGCGGACGCCGGGGAGGTGGCCGGGGAGGTGGCCGGGGAGGTGGCCGGGGAGGTGGCCGGGGAGGTGGCCGGGGATATGGCCGGGGAGGGACTGGTGGACCGGCTGGCCATGGTCTGCCGCGCGGCCCCGCCCGAGCTCTCACCCGGACCGCTCACGGTGCTCGCCCACGTCGTCTGGTGGCAGGGCGACGGGGCGTTGGCCCGCACTGCGCTCGACCGGACGCTGGCGGTGGATCCCGACTACCGGCTGGCGGCGCTGCTGGAACGGATGGTCGACGTCGCCGCCCGTCCACGGGCCACGGCATGACGTCCATCCCGTGGACCAGGACCGGTTCGACCGCCGAGGCGGACCGTATGATGGAGGGAGGTCATGAGTTCCAGCGCGTAGCCCCGGCTTGCTGGGCGGCAACCCTCCTTCTCTGCGGTGGGGTGCCCCGGGTGATGACATGGTCCGGCCGTTCGGCCCGGGCAAGCGCGAGTTCCAGGAGCAGGCCGGATGACCATCGTGGATCGGACCCGAAGTACCCCGTCGGCGGCGACGCGGTCGACGGCTGCGTCCCGCCGAGCGGTACCGTCCACGACCATGCACGGAGGTGCCGTGACGCCCGGTCTCGTGTCCGGAGCGTGGCGCGAGGGCGACCCGGTCGGGCACCGCCGGTTCGTGTCCGTGGGCGACGTGCCGCTGGAGCGCGGCGGCGTCATCCCGCAGGTGCAGGTCGCCTACGAGACCTGGGGCCGGCTGAACGAGCGGGCCGACAACGCCATCCTCGTCGAGCACGCGCTCACCGGTGACAGCCACGTCGTCGGCCCCACCGACGCGGCGCACCCGTCGCCGGGGTGGTGGGACGGGCTGATCGGCCCGGGCTTCCCGCTCGACACCGACCGGTGGTTCGTCGTCGCGTCGAACGTCCTCGGGGGGTGCCAGGGCACGACCGGACCGGCGTCGCTGGCCGGCGACGGGCGACGGTGGGGCAGTCGCTTCCCGTTCGTCACGGTGCGCGACCAGGTGACGGTCGAGGCGCGCCTCGCGGTCGAGATCGGGGTGCCGCGATGGGCGGCCGTCCTCGGCGGCTCGATGGGCGGCATGCGCGTGCTGGAGTGGGCGGTCACGCATCCGGACAAGGTCGACCGCGCGCTCGTCATCGCCAGCACGGCGTACGCGTCGGCCGACCAGATCGCCTGGGCCCGGCCCCAGCTGCTCGCGATCCGGTCCGACCCGGACTTCCGCGGTGGTGACTACTACGACGACGAGGACCGGTTCGCCGGACCCGAAGCCGGCATGGGGATCGCCCGGCGGATCGCGCACGTGACCTACCGCAGCGGGACCGAGCTCGACGACCGGTTCGGCCGGGAGGCGCAGGGCCTCGAGCAGCCGCTCGGGGACGGGGGGCGCTACGCGGTGGAGTCCTACCTCGACCACCACGCGGCGAAGCTGTCCCGCCGCTTCGACGCCAACGCCTACCTGGTGCTCACCGAGGCGATGAACTCGCACGACGTCGGGCGGGACCGGGGCGGCGTCGCGGCCGCGCTCCGCACCGTCACCGCGCGGACCACGGTGGTGGCCGTGGACTCCGACCGGCTCTACCCCGTGCGGCTCAGCGACGAGATCACCGCCGCCGTACCGGCAGCCACCCAGCACACCATCTCGTCCGCATACGGGCACGACGGCTTCCTCATCGAGATCGAGCAGGTCGGGGCGCACATCCGCGACGCGCTGCGCTGATCCTCGAGGTCGGCCGCGAGTTCACGGGCCGACGGGCGTGGGTTCGGGTAGGTTCACGAGCGAGGGGCTCTGAGCTGCACCGTCGCACGTCGAGGAGGTCGCCGAATGTCCATCGTCGTGGGGTACATCCCGACGCGAGAGGGCCGCGCGGCCCTTCGGCAGGCCGCGGCCGAGGCCGAGCTGCGCAAGGCGGAGCTCATCGTCATCAACAGCGACAGCGGGAAGAACTTCGACCCGGACGACACGCTCCGGTTCGAGACCGCCCTGGAGGGCGTCCGCGGCCGGCTGGTCGAGGCCGGCGTCAACGTCGAGGTCCGCCAGCTGGTCCGCGGCAAGGAGCCGGCCGAGGACCTCATCGAGGCCGCCGAGAGCAGTCATGCCGAGCTCATCGTCATCGGTCTTCGCCGGCGGACTCCGGTCGGCAAGCTCATCCTCGGGTCCAACGCGCAGCGGATCCTGCTGGACGCGACCTGTCCCGTCCTCGCCGTCAAGGCCACGAGCCAGGACGACTGAGCACAGCAAGCACGCCCCGCCGCAGCCCGAATGGCGCCACGGGCCCCGGCAGGGTTTTATAATGGTCGGAGCACGGACGCGCAAGACCCGGAGAAGGACCCACCAGCACGCCTCTCCCGCCCCCCGCCAAGCGTCCCGAGGAATGATCCCTCCATTCCCGGCATTGACTCACGAGCGACCTCGATGGGCGTCGATGTCGCATGTCTCGGTCTCGAAAGGTAGTCGGTATCTGTGTCAACGGGCTCCACAACCCCCTCGCGCTCCGGCGCGGTCCTTCCCTCGGAGTTCTCGGACCCCGCCATCCAGCAGCTGATGTCGGCCGGCTCCGTGCGCCCGCTCAGCGGTGACGAGGTGCGCGACGCGTTCGAGCGCACCACCCTGTCGGCGTCTCGGCGCAAGGCGGTCCTCCGCGCGCTGGAGGACGCGGGCGTCGAGGTCCAGGTGAGTGTGCCGTCGAAGCGCGCGGTCGCCGCGACCTCGGCTCGCACGACGACCACCGCGCGGGCAACCAAGGCCGCCGCCAAGCCGGCGGCCACGACGACCACGACGACCAAGGCGGCTCCGGCCGCCAAGACCGCCGAGAAGGCCGCGCCGGCCGGCAGGACGCCCGCGGTGAGCAAGACCGCCACGAGCAAGACCGCGGCGAAGCCCGCGGCCGCCGATGCGTCCAGCAACGGCACCACCGCGAAGCGGGCCACGGCGAAGAAGGCCACGGCCGGCACCGCGACGACGGCTGACGCCGCCGCCGCTCCGACGAAGTCCACCGGCCGGACCGCCGCCGCCAAGAAGACCGCCGCCAAGACCGCCGCCAAGACCGCCGGCGCCAAGGGTGGGGCCGAGGATGTCGACGAGGCCGCCGAGGACGTCGACATCGAGGACGTCGAGCTGGTCGATGTCGAGGCCGTTGTCGCCGAGGTCGCCGAGGTGGCTGAGGCCGTCGAGGTGGTCGAGGACGCCGACGCCGAGGACGAGGAGGACGAGGACGGCAACGTCACGCCTCGAAAGCCCGCCGCCGCGGCGGAGGAGGAGTCCGACGACGCCGGCTTCGTCATCCGTGACGACGACGAGGAGGACGCCCCGGCGCAGCAGGTCGTCACCGCCGGTGCGACCGCCGACCCGGTCAAGGACTACCTCAAGCAGATCGGCAAGGTCGCCCTGCTCAACGCCGAGCAGGAGGTCGAGCTCGCCAAGCGGATCGAGGCCGGCCTCTTCGCCGAGGAGCGGCTCAACTCCGGCGACAAGATCGACATGAAGCTCAAGCGCGAGCTCTGGTGGATCGCCCAGGACGGCAAGAAGGCCAAGAACCACCTGCTCGAGGCCAACCTGCGGCTCGTCGTCTCGCTGGCCAAGCGCTACACCGGCCGCGGCATGCTCTTCCTCGACCTCATCCAGGAGGGCAACCTGGGCCTCATCCGTGCGGTCGAGAAGTTCGACTACACCAAGGGCTACAAGTTCTCCACCTACGCGACGTGGTGGATCCGGCAGGCGATCACCCGAGCCATGGCGGACCAGGCCCGCACCATCCGGATCCCGGTCCACATGGTCGAGGTCATCAACAAGCTGGCCCGCGTGCAGCGGCAGATGCTCCAGGACCTCGGGCGCGAGCCGACGCCGGAGGAGCTGGCCAAGGAGCTCGACATGACGCCCGAGAAGGTCGTCGAGGTTCAGAAGTACGGCCGCGAGCCGATCTCCCTGCACACCCCCCTCGGCGAGGACGGCGACAGCGAGTTCGGTGACCTCATCGAGGACTCCGAGGCCGTGGTCCCGGCCGATGCGGTGAGCTTCACGCTGCTGCAGGAGCAGCTGCACTCCGTCCTCGACACGCTCTCCGAGCGCGAGGCCGGCGTCGTGTCGATGCGGTTCGGCCTCACCGACGGCCAGCCCAAGACGCTGGACGAGATTGGCAAGGTCTACGGCGTGACCCGCGAGCGGATCCGCCAGATCGAGTCCAAGACGATGAGCAAGCTGCGTCACCCGTCGCGCTCGCAGGTCCTGCGCGACTACCTCGACTGAGGTCGAGAGCCACCACCGCACCAGGTATGCCGCGTCACCGTCTGGTGGCGCGGCATACCTGTCGGTCGGGGTCAGGGCAGCGAGAGGTAGCGGTCCAGGAAGTCGCGTTCGGGTGGGCGTTGCCGTCCGCCGTGCCGTCGGTGATGGCTTCGGCGGACCCGCGATGAGGGCGAGGCCGAGGGCTGTGTCGAGGCTAGACCACGACGATCCCTCGGGTGGGCCGGGCGAACGTCAGAGAACCTTGATCCAGGTCAGCACGCCCCTGCCGCCGAACAGGGTGCACGGGTCGGCGGTCACGGTCATCGTCATCGTGCTCCGGGTGTCGATGCCGGTGCTCACGGCGTTGCTGAGCGTCGTGTCGGCACACCCGTCACTTGTGAAGGTGACCCGGCCTTCGGGGGAGACCGTGAGAACGCCCTTGGCATCAGGAGCGATGTCGATGTCACCGTCGTCGTCGAGCCGGTACTGCGCGCCGACCCCGCCTCGGACCTCGTCGGAGGCCAGGAGCAGACCGGAGCCCTGGAGCAGCCACACCCCGTTGAGCTGCACGGTGTCGATGACCGGCCTGGCCTGGCTGCCGGAGTCGGAGCGGAGCTGTCGGCCGCCCTCGGACGCCGGCGAAAGTCGGGTCGACAGTGTTGGAGGCTCCGACGCGGAGATACACCCCGGACCCTCGAGGACGGTGGTGTCGTAGCGGATCACACCGTCCGACTCGACCGCCCACGGCACGGTGCCACGGCACACCTGCCCCTGCGGGCCGACGCTGTCCCGGACGAGAGTGGCCCCGTCGATCCGCCAGCGGTGGGTCCATCCTGCCGTGGCCAGGTCGAAGATGTTCTGCTGGTCGACGAGCCTCGACATGGTCCCGTCAGGTCGAATGGAAACCAGGTTCGACCCGGTCGCATCCTCGTCGAACGTGATCGCGGGGAGGGGTCCGACGCCTTGCGGGGTGGCCGGAATGGTGGGCTCCGTTCCGCGCAGCCACAACGTTCCGCCCGCCAGGGCGGCGATGAGGAGCAGCACAGCCGCGGCGGCGAGGAGCAGCCGGGTCCGCGTGCCGTTGCCCTTCAGCCCGAGCCGCTTCTGCAGATCGGTCTCCATCCGGTCGACATCCGAACTGGTCATCACCACGCCGTCCGCATAGGTGGCGAGCGACTCGCGCAGCGTTCGTTCGTCCACGGTCATGACGGCACCTCGATCCCGCGCTGCAGGGCGGCCAAGGCGCGGTGGCCGTGCCGTTTGACCGAGCCGAGGCCGACGTTGAGCAGCTGTGCGGTCTGAACCTCGGTCAGGCCCAGGTAGTAGCGCGCGACGACGACCTCCCGTTGGCGAGTGGGGAGGGCTTGCACCGCTGCGGTCATGCGGGCGGCTTCGTCCACCTCGACGGCCAGGTCCTCCAGGTTCTCGGAGGGCAGGAGGGTGAGCTTGGGGGTCGCGGCACGGGCTCGGATGAGGCCACGCTGTCGGGACCGACATCGACGGACCACGGCCGAGCGCAGGTATGCGCCGGCCGCGCTGGTGTCGCGCAGCTGTGACCAGTTGCGGTGCAGGGAGACGAACGCATCCTGGACGGCTTCCTCGGCCTCGGCACGGTCGCCGAGCAGAACGACGGCGAGGCGCACCAACGCCGCGCAGTGGGTGCGGAAGAGCACGTCGAGCATGTCGTCACGGTCAGCGAGGGTGCCGGTCGCCGAGACGGACGAGGTGGGTTCCTCAGCCATAGCGCGCTCCCGACCACCATCGTTCATGTATCAAGGTCGCTGCGGTAGGGCAAAAGGTTGACCGGGACGTCGAGAATCTTTCTTCCTACCTGACGACCGGTGCTGTGGGTCGGTTGCGCTCGTGACGCCGGTATGCGCAGTCCGTGGCCCGGCGACGTCAGGCGGGGGCCACCCCCGTGGCCGGTCGCCGGGTCATCTGCTCGACGTTCGCATCAGTGAGCGGGCCGGCTGCGGCGGCGATGCCGAGCAGGCCCTTCGCCCAGAGCGCCTCGACCCCGTCGATGGTGACGTCGCCGTCGAAGATCGGCCAGTCCGCGTTCACGACGCACAGAAACCCGCGGACACGGACCGGTCCGAGCGCGTCACCGGTGACCATGTCGGAGACCACGGCGACCTGGCGCTTCACGCCCTCGACCGGCGGATCCCCAAGAGCCGGGCCAACATCACGGATCCCCTTCTCCCGCTTGGTCTTCCGCTGGTCGTCGATGCGCCGCGCTGACGCTCCGGCGACGCCGGGCTCGAGAACCTCGGCCGCCACGTCCGGTTCGGTCGGTTCGGGCGGAACGACCAGGTCGTCCGGCAACGTTGTCACTCCGCACGTCACGCACCGGACGCTGCGCGTCGGCGACGAGTAGACCGCCGTGGTACGGGCCGGGAGAGCGGTGCCGCAGACGGCGCACGCACCGGCATACCGAGGCCGCAGGTGTCGAAGCGTATTCTTCTCAGCCGCGACGCGGGAGGCGGTCGGCCACCGCGTCGAACCACCGACCGGGCGTATCGGCGATCCGGGTCAGGGTCCGCGTCCACCACCGCACGCCGTCCGTCGGCAGGAGGAACGCCCGAACGCGTTGCGGCCAGGGCCGGTTCGTGGCCGCCGTCCTCGTCACCGTGCGGATGTCACCGGCCAGCTCGGTCGCTGGTCCGCCCGGCCGCGCGTAGCGCGAGCGTTCGAGGGTGGCGACGACGTGACCGATCGCCTCGTCGCCGCGCTCGTCGAGGTAGGCCTCGCGGACGTAGTGCTGGCGCCATTCGCGCAGGGTGCCCCCGCCCGTCGGCTGGGGGACGCCGAGGTCCCCGAGGCGGGCCACCAGCTCGTCCCACTGGGCCTCGGCCAGCTCGCCCGGGCTGGCGGCTCGGGAACGGCGTCGCCGGTTGACGAGGAAGGCGGTCAGGGGCAGGACGAGGCTGCCCAGCAGGCCCAGGAGAATCGCGACGAGCAGGAGGTGCCACGGCTCGCTCAGCCACACCCCGACCCGGTCGGTGAACGAGCGGGTGTCGGCCGTGGCCAGCCCGTCGACCTCCGGAGCTCCGGGGTCACGGGCCGTGCTCGTCGCCGAACCGGTGACGTCGGCGGTCGTCGTGGGTGCCGTCGTCGCTCCGGGCACCGGGACCGCGGCCGGGATCGTGTAGGTCGGGGCGGCGCCGGTGCGAACGGCCGGCGTGGGCTCGAACCGCAGCCAGCCGGCGCCGGCGAAGTACAGCTCCGGCCAGGCGTGGGCGTCCGAGGAGCGCACCGTGAACAGGCCGTCGTCCTGCGCACCGGGCAGGAACCCGAGCGCCATCCGCGCCGGGATCCCCTTGGCGCGCGCCATCATCACCATCGTCGAGGCGAACTGGACGCAGTAGCCCGTCTTGGACTTGAGGAACCGCAGGATCGGGTCGCCGATCTGCTGCCCGTTGCCGTCGAGGACCGAGGTGGGCAGCTGGAGCGAGTAGTTGAAGCCGCCGTCGCTGCGGAGCCACTTCTGGATGGCCGCGGCTGCGGCGTAGGGGGACGCGGCGTCTTTGGTGACCGTGTCGGTGAGGGGCCCGATCTCGGCGGCGATCGACGCGTCCACGGTCGACGACGCGCGGACCTCGGCGTCGCCGCGTCCGGTGGGGGCGCCGGGGACGCCGGACTGGAGCTGCTCCGACGTGGCGTCGACCTCGCGGTAGGTCAGCGAGTACGAGTCCGGCCGGGCGCGCGCATACAGGTCGCCGGTGGCGGGGTCGGCGTACCACTCGGCGCCCTGGAAGTCGGTGGCGACGACCGGGGCGACGGCGGCCACGTTGGGCGGGCTCAGGTAGTTCGACTCGACCGTGAGCTGGCGGTCGGCGACGGCCACCTGTGACGAGATGACGCTGCTCTGCGTCAGCTGCTGCGTCGGCACGCTCACCGGCCGCGCCGTCCACGCGCCGCCGACGTAGTTCGACGCGACGACGACCCGCAATGGCGGAGCCGTCGGAGCCGACGTGCGGTAGGTCAGGACGATGTTGTCGTCGCCGCTCTCGAGGCTCCGGGTCAGGTCGGCGGTGGAGCTGAAGCCGACCCGACCCTCGCGCCCGACGCTCCCGTCGTTACGGCCGAGTCCGTCGAGGATGTAGCGCGTCGGCAGGTGCGGGATGATCGCGGGGAGGATGACCGCGGCGACCAGGGCGGCCAGTCCCAGCTGCCGGGCGGCGTTGCCGAAGCCCCACATGACCTGGCTCTCGACGTCGGTCTGGGCGGCCGGTGTCCGCATGCTGGCGACCGTGGTCGACCAGCGCTGTACCCGTCCGCGGCCCTGTCGGGCGACCAGCACCAGCCACATCGCGGCCCCGATGACGAAGAACCAGGGCGAGAGCGACGAGCCGCCGTTCGCTGCGGCGGTGAGGAAGGCCGCGAGCAGCGGCAGCCCCGCCACCCCGGGCATCTCCTCGGTCACCGCGAGGAAGTCCACGAGGATCGCGAGTCCGGCGACGCTGGCGACAAGGACGAACTGGACCCCTTCGCTGGCCGGGATCGGCGCGGCGTAGCGCTGCATCACGGCGGCGCACTCGTTGGCCAGCTCGGCCACCCGCTCCCAGGCGGCCGGGCCGGGCAGCCCGTACCAGAGCTGGTCGGTCGCGAACATCGCGACGACCGCCCACGCGGTGACGACCAGCTGTCCGAACAGGACGAGGAGTCGGAAGGAGGTCAGCGCCCGCAGCAGCACGCCCACGGCCGCCACGACCAGGCAGGCCCAGATCGCGCGGCCCAGCCACGTGCTGTTCTCGGTGAGCGTGGTCAGGCCGAGGATCGCCGCGATGGTGGCGGCGGCGGCCAACAGGGCGTCGACGGCACGAGAGATCATCCGACCAGCACCCCCCGGGTGGTCAGCGCGGCCCATACGTCCTGGACGGCGTCGCCCTTGGTCGCGACCGCGACCGACCAGCCCGCCGTGTGGAGCAGCTCGGCGTAGGCGCTCGCCGAGGCCGCCACGGTGCGGCCACCGCTGCCCGGCGTCGAGCCGGAAGCCGCCGACCTCCCCGGCGGACCGTCGGCGAAGGTCGCCGTGTCGAGGATGATCGCGAGCCCGCTCCCGCCCGGCTGGCGCAGTGACGCGACCTGGCGCAGGGTCTCCTCGTCGCGGGCGGCGAGGATCGCGACGACCAGGCCACCCGAGGCGGTGACCGGGTGCGCGGCGCGCACCAGCTCGGCCAGCTCGGCCTCGGGACCGGTCTCGGCCTCGGCGAGCACGTCGAGGGCATGGTCGGCGTCGGTCGTCATGGCGGCCTGCCCGTCGTGGACCGTCTCCGAGCAGATGAGGTGCGTGGCGTAGCCGAGCCCGGCCAGATGCGCGACGACGGACGCCGCGGCCGAGACAGCCCACTCGAACGAGCTCGACGCGCCGTGACCCTGGTGGGCACCGGCCCGGGGGTCGAGCAGGATCATCGCCCGCCGCCGCGCGGGCCGGTCCTCCTGGCGCACCATCAGGTCGCCGGTGCGGGCGGTGGCAGGCCAGTGGATGCGGCGCAGGTCGTCGCCGTCGCGGTACTCGCGGATCGACTGGTCGTCCTCGCCGTGCAGGGCGACCATGAACGGGATCTCACCCTCCGCACCGACGCCGTTGCCGGGCGGCCGGCCGCCGACCAGCGGGTCGATGCGGGGGAGCACGACGATGTCACCGGACGCGCCGACCTCCGCGAAGCGGTTGGTGAGGCCGAACGGGTCACGCAGGACCACGGTGAGCGGCCCGAGCGGATGCCGCCCGCGCAGGTGCGAGCGAACCGCGTACTCGACCTGACGGACCTCACCGGGCTGGAGCTGTCCGAGCAGGAACCGGGGCCGGTCGCCGAGGGCGAGGTTGAGCCGCTCCTCGGCGAGCAGCAGCGGTGTGCGCCGGGTCCCGGCGTTGGTCATGGTGACGGTGACGATGGCGCGCTCGTCGACGGCGACCCGCGAGGGCGAGGTATGCCGCTCGATCCGCAGCGGCGCTCGCTGCCGGCTGGAGACGAACCCGGTGACGACCGGCAGGACGACCAGCAGCACGCCGACCCGGCTGATGTCCGGGAACCCCAGCCCCCAGCCGGCCGCGGCCAGGGTGACGCCCGACGCGACGAAGGCGCGACCGCGTCCGGTGAGGACGTCCCGAAGGCGGGCCATCGCGCCGTCAGCGGTTGAACGGAGCCACGGGAACACGCCGGAGCAGGTCCCCGAGCACGTCCTGAGCGGAGCGGCGGGCCAGCTGGGCCTCGCCGCTGAGGATGAGGCGGTGCGCGAGAACCGGCATGACGATGCTCTGCACGTCGTCGGGCAGCACGTGGTCGCGACCCTCGATCGCGGCGACCGCGCGGGAAGCGCGCAGCAGGTGCAGTGTGGCCCGGGGCGAGGCCCCGAGGCGCAGCTCGCTGCTGGACCGGGTGGCGGTGCTGACGTCGACGGCGTACTGACGGATGGCCGGGCTCGCGTAGACGTCGCGGACGATGTCGATGAGCCGCGCGATGGTCGCGCCGTCGGTGACCGGCTTCATCGCCGCCAGCGGGGACGCGCCGCCGTGGGTGTCGAGGATGGCCACCTCGGCGCTCGGGGCGGGGTAGCCCATCGAGATCCGCGCCATGAACCGGTCGCGCTGGGCCTCGGGGAGGGGGTAGGTGCCCTCCATCTCGATGGGGTTCTGGGTGGCCATGACGATGAACGGCTTGTGCAGCTCGTAGGTCTGCCCGTCGACCGTGACCTGGCCCTCCTCCATGCTCTCCAGGAGCGCGGACTGGGTCTTCGGCGAGGCCCGGTTGATCTCGTCGCCGACGACGACGTTGGCGAAGATGGCGCCGGGCCGGAACTCGAAGTCGCGCAGGTCCTGGTTGAACACGCTGACACCCGTGATGTCGCTGGGCAGCAGGTCGGGCGTGAACTGGATGCGCCGGACCGTGCAGTCGATCGACTTCGCCAGCGACTTCGCCAGCATCGTCTTGCCGACGCCCGGCACGTCCTCGATCAGCAGGTGGCCCTCGGCGAGGAGCACGGTGATCGCCGTCCGGACGACGTCCGGCTTGCCCTCGATGACCGACGTCATGGCGTCGGTGATCTTGCGCACCTCGGCGCGCACCTCGGCGAGCGCCTCGGGAGTGCTGCGGTAGGCGTCAACCGCGGCGGATCGCGTCGCGGGCACTCCCGTCCCGCTCTCGGTCTGGTCCGTCACGTTGGTCACGCGTCCTCCGCCAGTGTCTGCAACAGGGTCTGCAACAAGGTCTGCCACAGGGTCTGTAACAAGGTCAGCACCATCGATGTCCTCGGGCACAGTCTCTCTCCCGGGGTTCCCCCGAGGATCTTCCCCCACAACGCTCCACTTCCCCAACGGATCCCGCAGGACCGAATCTCTTCGGTCGACGTTCGGGTGCTCCGGTATGCGGTGAGGTCGGCCGGGAGGGTACGCCGCACGCCGTCAGTCGCTCCACTGCGCTCCACCGCCCCTGACCTGCGCCGTTGTGGTTTTCGACGGCCTGCCGGCCAGCGATTTGCTGTCGAAGTGGGGGAAAGTGGAGTACGGTGGGGCAACGCGGAGCCGGTGGGTGCCACGGGTACGCCGCAGGGTCGAGTTGGGTTCGGGCTGGGTCGAGTTCGGGAGGTGGGGCGGTCCGTGTTCCTCGGCACCCACACCCCGCGCCTGGACGAGAAGGGACGCCTCTTTCTCCCGGCGAAGTTCCGCGACCGCCTGGCCGACGGCCTCGTCGTCACCAAGGGTCAGGAGCGCTGCCTGTTCGTCTACCCGACCGACGAGTTCGAGCGGCTGGCCACGCAGATGCAGCAGGGGCCGACGTCGTCCAAGGCGGTGCGCGACTACCTGCGCGTCTTCCTCGCCGGCGCCCACGACGAGACCCCCGACCGCCAGGGCCGGCTCACCATCCCGCCGCCGCTGCGCACCTACGCGGGCCTGACCCGCGACTGCACGGTCATCGGTGCGGGCAGCCGCGTCGAGGTGTGGGACAGCGCCGCCTGGGCCCGCTATCTCGAGGCCAGTGAGCAGGCCTTCGCCGAGCAGTCCGAGGAGGTGGTCCCGGGCCTCTTCTGAGGCCGCCGTAACCCGCCAGCCCATCGCAGGACCTGCGCTCCGGCCTCCAGCCGCTGCCCTCCCGGGACGACTTCCCCCGTCCCGGGCCCACGGGAGAGACAACCCGCCAGCGGATGGGGACCAGACCTCAGGTCCGGCCCTGAACCACCGACGCAGACCCCGACCCGACCCGCGACGAGAGAGCACCGGCATGGCGAAACCCCCACCCGCGCAGCGACATCGACCCGTCCTGCGCGACCGGGTCGTCGAGCTGCTCGAGCCGGCCCTCGCCGACCCCGGGTCCGTGTGCGTCGACGGCACGCTCGGCATGGGCGGTCACGCGGAAGCGGTTCTAGAGCGCTGTCCCGAGGCCCGGCTCGTCGGGATCGACCGCGACCAGGAGGCCCTGGACCTCGCCGGACAGCGGCTGGCTCCCTACGCGGACCGGCTCACGCTGGTCCACGCCGTCTATGACGAGTTCGCGGCGGTCGTGGCCTCGCTGGGGCTGGAGACCGTCGACGCCGCGATGTTCGACCTCGGCGTCTCGTCGCTGCAGCTGGACGAAGAGGACCGCGGGTTCGCCTACCGCGTCGACGCCCCGCTCGACATGCGGATGGACCAGTCGGTGGGCATCACGGCCGCCGAGGTCCTCAACACCTACGACGCCGACGCCCTGACCCGGATCCTCCGGGACTACGGCGAGGAGCGGTTCGCCCGCCCGATCGCCCGGGCGGTGGTCCAGGACCGCGTCACCGAGCCGTTCACCACCTCGGGCCGGCTCGTCGAGCTGCTCCGCTCGGTCATCCCCTCCGCCTCGCAGCGCAGCGGCGGTCACCCGGCCAAGCGGACCTTCCAGGCGCTGCGGATCGAGGTCAACCGCGAGCTCTCGGCGTGGGAGGCCGCGCTGCCGGAGGCCATCGACTCGCTGGCCGTGGGGGGCCGGATCGCCGTGCTGAGCTACCACTCGCTCGAGGACCGGATCACCAAGCGGGCCCTCACGGCGGGGGCGCGGTCGACGACGCCGCCCGGCCTGCCGGTCGAGCTGCCGGAGCACGCCGCCTACCTGCGGCTGCTCACCCGCGGCGCCGAGGAGCCGAGCGCCGAGGAGGTTGCCGAGAACCCCCGGGCCGCGTCCGCCCGGCTGCGTGCGGCCGTCCGGGTGCGAGAGACCAACGCGACGAGGGGACGCCGGGGATGAGCCAGAGCCCGCTGCCGACCGCCACGGCCGCCCCACGCGTCGCCAGCCGACGGCGAGGTATGCCGCGAGCCGCGCAGCTCGCCCCGCTGCGAGTCGTGCCGGCCGCGATCCGGCGAACCGGCGGAGGGGTCTTCGCCGTCCTCTGCATCACCCTCCTCGCCGCCGGGCTGGTGGCCCTGCTGATGATGAACACCGCACTGGCGTCGGGGATCTACCAGGTGAAGGACCTCCAGGCCACGTCCGGGACGCTGACCGACCAGCAGGAGCAGCTGACCCAGGTGGTGGACGACCTGCGCTCGCCGCGCAACCTGGCCGACCGCGCCCAGCAGCTCGGGATGGTGCCGGCCAAGAGCATGGCCTTCGTCCGGCTCTCCGACGGCGCGATCATCGGGGTGGCCCAGCCGGCCAAGGACGACCAGCGGCTGACCATCGTGACCACACCGGTGGCCCCGCCGCCGGCGCCTCCGGCCCCTCCACCCGACCCGGCCGCGACGTCGGCCGCTCCAGCGGCCGCCGCCACGGCCCCGGCCCCCACCCCAACCCCGTGACGGCACCGGAGGTCGCATGACGCCCGCGAAGCCCACCGGCGGCCACGGGCCTCGGAAGCCCATCGCACCACGTCGGCCGCCGGTTCGGCCGGGGCGCCGTCGTCGCGGCGCGCTCGTGGCGAACCCGCACCGTCGCGTCCGGTTCATGCTCGTCGCGGCGATGTTCGTCTTCACCGTGTTCGCCGCGCAGCTGCTGCGGGTCCAGGCGTTCGATGCCGCCACGGTGCAGGAGGCGGCGTTCGACAAGCGGGTCGTCACCGACGTCCAGCCGGCCCTGCGCGGCCAGATCCTCGACCGCAACGGGGTCGTCCTGGCGTCCAGCGTCGAGCGGAAGACGATCTACGCCGACCAGAAGGTGCTGCCCACCTACGCGCGCAAGGTCGGCGACGCCAAGACCACCGTCGGCGTCGTCGGTGCCGCGCAGCAGCTCGCGCCGTTGCTCGGCACCACGCCAGAAGCGTTGGTACCGCAGCTGATGGGCACCCAGTACCGCATCATCGCCAAGGACGTCACGCCGATCGCCTGGCGCCAGATCAGCGCGCTCGGCATCCCCGGTATCTACAGCGAGCCGTCGACCAGCCGCGTCTACCCCGCCGGGATGAGCACCGCCCCCCTGGTCGGGTTCGTGCAGAAGGACGGCACGGCCGGCGGCGGCGTCGAGGTCATGGCCGACGCGGCCCTGAAGGGCGCTCCCGGCAAGGTCGTCTACCAGCGCGCCCAGGACGGCACCGCGATCCCGGGGACCGACGAGGTCGACCAGCCGACCGTCAACGGCGCCGACGTGCGGCTGACCATCGACGCCGACCTCCAGTGGTACGCGCAGAACCAGATCGCCAACATGGTCACGCAGAGCCAAGCGCTGTCCGGCTACGTCGTGGTGGAGGAGGTCAAGACCGGCAAGCTGCGCGCCGTCGCGTCCTACCCCACGTACGACCCGGCCGACGTCGGCAAGACCGGCGCCGACGCGCTGGCCAACCACGCCTTCCAGGACGTCTACGAGCCGGGATCCACCGGCAAGGTCATGTCGATGTCGGCGGCCATCGAGGAGAAGGTCGTCCAGCCGACGACGCAGCTCATCGTCCCGAACCGGCTGCCTCGCTCCGACACCTCGTTCAAGGACGACGTCGACCACCCGACCCTCAACCTCACGGTGGCCGGCGCCCTCGCGATGTCGAGCAACATCGGGACGATGCTCGCGACGGAGAAGGTCCCGCCGCAGACGATGTACGACTACTTCCGCAAGTTCGGGATGGGCTCGATGTCCGGGGTCGGGTGGCCCGGCGAGTCGGCCGGCCTGCTCGCCAAACCGGCGGACTGGAGCGGATCCCAGCGCTACACGCTGCTGTTCGGGCAGGGCTACTCCCTCAACGCGATCCAGGCCTCCGGGGTCTACCAGACCATCGCCAACGGCGGCGTCCGCATCCCGCCGAGCCTCGTCGAGAGCACGACGGACGCCGACGGCAAGGTGACGCCGGCTCCGCAGCAGCAGGGCGTCCGGGTGGTCTCGCAGGACACGGCGACCAAGGTCAGCCAGATGCTCGAGGAGGTCGTCGGCCCGCACGGTACCGGCCTCAAGGCCAAGATCGACGGGTACCGCGTCGCCGGCAAGACCGGTACCGCTGACCGCTACGACCCGTCGGTCGGTGCCTACAACGGCTACACCGCCTCCTTCATCGGGTATGCGCCCGCGGACGACCCGCAGTACGTCGTGGCCGTGACGCTGCAGCGTCCGGTGCAGGGGCACTTCGGCGGTCAGCTCGGCGCTCCGGTGTTCAAGGACGTCATGACCTATGCGCTGCAGAAGGCCCAGATCCCCCCGACCAACTCGGCCGCCCCCGTGATCCCGCTCAACTCGGCGGACGCGGCCTGGGACCCCAACGACCCGGCGGTCCTGAACGGTGAGAAGAAGCGCACCCGGTAGCCTCGCCACCGTGCCGTCCCCCCGTCCCACGTCGGTCGTGGCGGTGGCCCTGGGGGAGGTCGCCGCGCTGGTCGGAGCGGCCACTCCGACCGTGGCGGGAGCGGAAAGCGTCCGCCTCAGTGGGGTGAGCCTCGACTCGCGCGCGGTCCAGCCCGGCGACCTGTATGCGGCGCTGCCGGGGTTCGTGGCCCACGGCGGGTCGTTCGCTGCCCAGGCCCTCGACGCCGGAGCGGTAGCGGTGCTGACCGACCCGAAGGGCGCCGAGCTGGCCAGCGGGCTGGCCACCGACCGGTCGGTGCCGGTGCTCGTGGTCGCCGACCCGCGCGCCGTCCTCGGCGACGTGGCGGCCCTGGTCTACGGGGAGGCCGCCCGCGACCTCACCCTCATCGGGATCACCGGGACCAACGGCAAGACCACCACCGCCTACCTCGTCGAGTCGGCACTGCGGGCCCTCGGCGAGCCGACCGGGCTCCTCGGCACGGTCGAGACCCGGGTCGGGGACACCCGGATCAAGTCGGTCCGGACCACGCCGGAGGCGACCGACCTGCACGCCCTGTTCGCCGTCATGCGGGAGGCCGGCGCGGCCGACGTCGTCATGGAGGTGTCGAGCCACGCGCTCGCGCAGCACCGCGTCGACGGCGCGGTGTTCGACGTCGCGCTGTTCACCAACCTCTCCCAGGACCATCTCGACTTCCACGAGACGATGGAGGACTACTTCGCCGCCAAGGCGTCGCTGTTCACGCCCGCCCATGCCCGGCGCGGGGTGGTCTGCGTCGACGACGAGTGGGGCGCCCGACTGGCCCGCGAGGCGGAGGTGCCCGTCGTCACCCTCGGGTCGAACCTCGGATCTCAGGCGAACTGGGTTGTGCGGCACAAGGACTGGCCGATGTTCACGCTCACCGGACCGGCCGGGTCCGTGCCGCTCCAGTGCCACCTGCCCGGTGACTTCAACATCGTCAACACCGCCCTGGCCGCCATCTGCCTCCTGGAGCTGGGCCACCCTCTCGACCGGGTCGCGGAGGCCCTGCGGCACGAACCGGCGGTCCCGGGCCGCATGGAGGTGGTGCACGGCACCCATCCCGACGCGGTCCGCGACCCGCGCTGCGTCGTCGACTACGCGCATACCCCCGACGCCGTGGAGGCCGCCCTGCGCGCCCTCCGGCCGTCCACGCCGGGCCGGCTGGTCGTCGTCCTGGGCGCCGGTGGCGACCGCGACCGCGGGAAGCGCCGGGCCATGGGTGCCGCCGCGCGGTCCTGGGCCGACGACGTCGTCGTCACCGACGACAACCCCCGGTCGGAGGACCCGGCCGGCATCCGGTCCGAGGTGCTGGCCGGCGCCACCGTCGGCCCCGGGCAGGGGGGCCGCCCCGAGCACGGCGTGCGCAACACCCCCGGGCCGGCCCGGTCGAGGGCGGGCCGGGGCGAGGCGATCGCCGAGGCCGTGCAGCTGGCCCGGCGCACCGGTCGCGCGGCGGACAACACCGTGCTCGTCCTGGGCAAGGGCCACGAGACCGGTCAGGAGATCGGTGGCGTCGTGCACGCTTTTGACGACCGGGAGGCTCTCCGGGCAGCCTTGGACGGCCTCGTCTACCGACCGGAAGCGACCCCATGATCCCGATCACCCTGCGGGATGTCGCCATGCTCACAGGCGGGTTGCTCCATCCGGACGACGACCGGACCGGCGCCGTTCTCATCGACGGTCCGGTGGTCACCGACTCCCGCGAGGCGGGCCCCGGCTCCCTCTACGTCGCCCGGGTCGGAGAGCACGCGGACGGCCATGCGTATGCGGGTGCCGCCCGCGACCGTGGGGCGGTCGCCGCCCTGAGCAGCCGCCCCGTCGACGAGCTCCCGGGGATCGTCGTGGACGACGTTCAGCTGGCGTTCGGGAAGGTGGCCCGCGGGGTGGTGGAGCGGGCCACCGGCCTCACGGTCGTGGCCGTGACCGGCTCCTCCGGGAAGACCTCGACCAAGGACCTCCTCGCCCAGGTGCTCGGCAGCGCCGGGCCGACGGTGGCACCGGTCAACTCGCTCAACGGGGAGATCGGCGTGCCGCTGACGGTATGCCGGGTGGCCCCGGACACCCGCTTCCTCGTCGCCGAGATGGGCGCCCGAGGGATCGGCCACCTCACCTACCTCACGACCATCGCGCCACCGGACGTCGCCATCGTCCTCAACGTCGGTGTCGCCCACGTCGGCGAGTTCGGCTCACGGGCCGCGGTCGCCCAGGCCAAGGGCGAGCTGGTCGAGGCGCTTCGACCCGAGGGGCTGGCGGTCCTCAATGCCGACGACCCCGAGGTCGCGAAGATGCGGTCCCGCACCCGTGCCCGCGTCGTCACCGTCGGGACGGGGGCCGACGCGGACATCCGCGCCGTCGGCCTAGGCGTGGATGCGCTCGGCCGCCCGTCGTTCACGGTGGTCGCGCCCTCCGGGCGTGCCGAGGTCGCCCTCCGTCTCACGGGAGCGCATCACGTGGGCAACGCCCTGGCCGTGGTGGCCGCAGCGCTCGAGTGCGGCATGGACCTCGGGTCCGTCGCGGCGGCGCTCACGGCGGCCCAGCCCGCCAGCCGGTGGCGGATGGAGGTCCACGACCGCCCCGACGGCGTCACCGTCGTCAACGACGCCTACAACGCCAACCCCGACTCGATGCACGCCGCGCTCGAGGCGCTGCGCGCCATCGGTCACGGGCCGGGCGCGCCGCGCCGCACCTGGGCGGTCCTGGGCGAGATGCTCGAGCTGGGCGACCTGTCGCGGGCCGAGCACGAGCGGGTCGGCGGCTGGGCGGCCGAGTCGGGGACCGACCGGCTCCTCGTCGTCGGCGCGGGCGCGGCGGCCATCGCCGACGGCGCCGCGTCGGTGCCGGGCGCGGGCACCGAGGTGCGCCGGGTCGAGGACGCCGACGCCGCCTACGCGCTCCTGCAGTCGGAGCTGGTCGCCGGCGACGTCGTCCTGCTCAAGTCCAGCCGCGACGCGGGGTTGCGCTGGCTCGGCGACCGCCTCGTCGGTATCGAGGTGCCCGCGTGAAGGGTGTCCTCATCTCCGGAGCCGTGGCCCTGATCGCGGCGCTGCTCGGAACACCGATGTTCATCCGGTTCCTCGTCAAGCGCGGCTACGGCCAGTTCATCCGCGACGACGGGCCGACGTCGCACCACACCAAGCGCGGGACGCCCACGATGGGCGGGGCCATCATCATGGGCGCGGTGCTCGTGGCCTACGCGGCCGCGCACCTGGTGACCCTGCAGCTGCCCACGATGAGCTCCCTGCTCGTGCTGTTCCTCATGACCGGGCTCGGGGTCATCGGGTTCCTCGACGACTTCATCAAGATCTCCAAGCAGCGCAGTCTCGGCCTGCGGTCGAAGCAGAAGCTGGCCGGCCAGATCGCCATCGGGGTGGTGTTCGCCGTCCTGGCCCTGAACTTCCGCAACGACCAGTTCCGCACTCCCGCCTCGCCCTTCATCTCCTTCGTCCGCGACACCCACATCAACCTCGCGTTCGCCGGGACCATCGGCGGGGTTCTGCTGTTCGTCATCTGGGCGAACCTCATGATCGCCGGCACGTCGAACGGGGTGAACCTGACCGACGGGCTGGACGGCCTCGCCGCCGGCGTCTCGACGATGGTCCTCGGCGCCTACGTCCTCATCGGCATCTGGACCTCGAACCAGAACTGCCAGACCAACCCCGGCATCAAGTGCTACGAGGTACGCGACAGCCTCGACCTCGCCGTCGTCGCGGCGGCGGGGATGGGCGCCTGCTTCGGGTTCCTCTGGTGGAACGCCTCGCCGGCCAAGATCTTCATGGGCGACACCGGGTCCCTCGGGCTGGGTGGGCTCATCGCCGGCCTCGCGATCTGCACCCGCACCGAGCTGCTGGTCGTCATCCTCGCCGGGCTCTTCGTCCTCGAGGTCGTCTCGGTCATGGCGCAGGTGGCGTCGTTCAAGCTGACCGGTAAACGCATCCTGCGGATGGCTCCACTCCACCACCACTTCGAGCTGGTCGGCTGGAACGAGGTCACCGTCGTCATCCGGTTCTGGATCATCGCGGGGCTGTTCGCCGCCCTCGGGCTCGGGATCTTCTACGCCGAGTGGGTGGTGGGCTCGTCGTGAACGGCGACCCGGCCAACGACTACGAGCCCCGCCCGGGGCTGACCCACCGCGACGCCGACTGGTCCGGCCTGCGGGTCGTCGTCGCCGGGCTGGGGATCAGCGGGTTCGCCGCCGCCGACGCGCTCGCCGAACGCGGGGCGGTCGTGACCGTCGTCGACGGCCGGGCGGCGGGGGAGTCGCAGGCCAACGACGAGCGGGCCAACATCCTCGACATCCTCGGCGTCACCGTGCGGCAGGGCGAGGAGCAGACGGCGGGTATGCCGGCCGAGGACGTCGACCTCGTCGTCACCTCACCGGGGTGGCGCCCCGACCAGCCGATGCTGCTCGAAGCGGCCGCCCGCGGGATCCCGGTCTGGGGCGAGGTCGAGCTGGCCTGGCGGATGCGGGCGAAGAACGGCGCCGCACCGTGGCTCACCGTCACGGGGACCAACGGCAAGACGACGACCGTCAACATGCTCGCGTCGATCCTGCGCGCGGCCGGCCTGCGCGCCACGAGCGCGGGCAACGTCGGTACGCCCATCCTCGAGGCGGTGCTGCACCCCCAGCCGTTCGACGTCATCGCCGTCGAGCTGTCCAGCTTCCAGCTGCACTGGCAGCGCTCGGTGTCGCCGGTCGCGTCCGCCTGCCTCAACGTCGCGCCCGACCACCTCGACTGGCACGGCTCGTTCGAGGAGTACCTGCGCGCGAAGGGCCGGGTCTACGAGCACACCCACATCGCGTGCGTCTACAACGTCGCCGACCCGCTCACCGAGCAGCTGGTGATGGAGGCGGAGGTCGTCGAGGGCTGCCGGGCGATCGGCTTCACCCTCGGGGTGCCCGCGATCTCGATGGTGGGCCTCGTCGACGACGTCCTGGCCGACCGGGCCTTCGTCGAGACCCGGCAGAACTCGGCGGCCGAGCTCGGGACCATTCACGACCTGCAGGGCGACGCCCCGAGCATCGCTCCCCACTACGTCGCCAACGCGCTGGCCGCGGCGGCGCTGGCGCGGGCATACGGCGTGGGGCCCCTGTCGGTGCGCGACGGTCTGCGGACCTTCCGTCCCGACCCGCATCGCATCGCCGACGTCGCGACCGTCGACGGGATCCGGTTCGTCAACGACTCCAAGGCCACCAACCCGCACGCGGCGTCGGCGTCGTTGCGCTCGTTCGACAACGTCGTGTGGATCGCCGGCGGCCTGCTCAAGGGGGCGACCGAGGCCCAGCTGGACGAGCTGGTGTCGTCCGTGCGGTCACGGCTGCGCGGCGTGGTTCTCATCGGCGCCGACCGGGTGCGGATCGCCGAGGCGCTGCGCCGACACGCGCCCGACCTCCCGGTCGTCGACCTGGGTTCATCGGAGACTGGGGACGTGACGTTCAGGCCGGGAGTCGACGTGATGGACGACGTCGTCGCCCGGGCCGCCGAGCTGGCTCTGCCCGGCGACGTCGTCCTGCTCGCGCCGGCGGCGGCGTCGATGGACATGTTCGCCAACTACGCCGCCCGTGGTGACGCGTTCGAGGCGGCCGTGCACCGCTGGGCCGAGGGCCCGCGCGCATGACGAGCACGGTCACCCGTCCGCCGGCGCGGTCGGTCAAGCCCGGGTCGAACGGCGCCCGTTCCGAGAGCTCGGGGCTGCTCCACCGCGCGCTGCCGTTCCTCGCGCGCCTCGAGTCGCCGGTCACCTCCTACTACGTGCTCCTCGGCACGACGGTGATCCTCGTCGTCATCGGCCTCGTCATGGTCCTCTCGGCCTCGATGATCACCTCCTACCGTGACGACGGCTCAACGTTCAGCGTCTTCCTGGACCAGGCCAAGTTCGCCGCCATCGGTGTCGTCGGCGCCATCGTCGCGGCGCACGTCCCCGTGCGCTGGTACCGCCGGCTCGCGCTGCCCGCGTTGTTCGGTGCGCTGGCCCTGCAGGTGCTGGTGTTCACGTCGTTCGGGGTGTCGGTCAACGGCAACCGCAACTGGGTCCGGCTGCTGCCCGGGGTGCAGCTCCAGCCGTCCGAGCTGGTCAAGCTGGGTCTCATCCTCGTCGGCGCCGCCGTCCTTTCGCGCAAACGCAAGCTGCTCGGCAGCCTCAGGCACGTGGTCGTCCCGTTCCTGGTGCCCATCGTGGTCGTCACGGTGGGGCTCGTGCTGATGGGCCACGACCTCGGAACCGCGTTGATCCTCATCGGGATCGTCGCGGCCCTGCTCTTCGTCTCCGGTGTCCCGGCGCGGTTCTTCGTGCTCGCGGCCGCGGTGTTCGCCGCCGTGGCCAGCGCGTTCGTCGTGACCAACCAGAACCGCATGGACCGCATCACCTCGTGGCTGGGCAACTGCGACACCTCCGACGGCACCTGCTACCAGTCCATCCACGGCCTGTATGCGTTGGCCGACGGCGGGTGGTGGGGCGTCGGGCTCGGGGCCAGCAAGGAGAAGTGGAGCTGGCTTCCCGAGGCCCACAACGACTTCATCTTCGCCATCATCGGCGAGGAGCTCGGACTGCCTGGCACGTTGGTGATACTCGTCCTGTTCACCCTGCTCGGCTGGGCCTGCTACCGCCTGGTGCAGCGCTCGCGCGACCAGTTCGTCCGGGTGGCGACGGCGGGTGTCATGGCCTGGATCCTCCTGCAGGCGATCATCAACATCGGCGCCGTGATCGGGCTCCTCCCGGTGATCGGGGTGCCGCTACCGCTGGTGTCGGCCGGCGGATCCGCTCTCGTGACCACCCTGCTCGCTCTCGGCATGCTTCTCTCCTTCGCCCGCAACGAACCCGGTGCCCGCGCGATCCTCGCGGCCCGCCCGGGTGTCGTCCGCCGGTCGCTCGCGGTACTGCCGAGTCGCAGGAAGCGCTGATGGGCGCCGCCTCCGGGCCGTCGTCGGTGCTGTTGGCCGGGGGAGGCTCGGCCGGTCACGTCTCCCCGCTGCTCGCGCTGGCCGACGCACTGCGCCGTCGTGACCCTGAGGTGGCGATCACGGCGCTCGGGACCGAGACCGGGCTCGAGGCGCGGCTCGTCCCGGCGCGAGGCTACGAGCTGCGTTACGTGCCAAGGGTTCCGTTGCCCCGTCGACCTGACCCGGCCCTGCTCCGGCTCCCGGGTGCGCTGCGGGGCGCGGTGGCGGCCGCCCGGCGAGCGATCGACGAGACCGGCGCCGAGGTCGTCGTCGGCTTCGGAGGCTACGTCTCGACTCCGGCCTACCTCGCTGCCCGCCAGCGCCGCATCCCGATCGTCGTCCACGAGCAGAACGCCCGGCCCGGGCTGGCCAACCGGGTGGGCGCGCGGATGACGCCGTTCGTGGCGACGACGTTCCGAGCCACCGTCCTGCCGCACGCCTCCGTCCTCGGGATGCCGCTGCGGCGTGAGGTCTCCCAGCTCGACCGCGCGGCTCGACGGGACGAGGGGATGACCGCGTTCGGCCTGGACCCGCAGTGGCCGACCGTCCTCGTGACCGGCGGATCCCTGGGGGCGCAGCGGCTCAACACGTCGTTCGCCGCGCGCGCGGCCGAGCTCAGCGCCGCCGGGATCCAGGTGCTGCACGTCACCGGAGCGGGCAAGGAGTTCGAGCCGGAGCGTCCCGACGTCGGGGCCCCGTACGTCGTCGTGCCCTACGCCGACCGCATGGAGCTGGCCTACGCCGCCGCCGACCTCGTGGTCTGCCGGTCCGGCGCCAACACGGTCTGCGAGCTCACGGCGGTCGGCCTGCCGGCGGTCTACGTGCCGCTGCCGATCGGCAACGGCGAGCAGCGGTTCAACGCGGCCGACGTGCTGGCCGCGGGGGGCGGGCTGGTCGTCGACGACGCGTCGTTCACCCCCGAGTGGATCACCGACCACGTCGCCCCTCTCGCGGCTGACGGCGATCGGCTGCTCGCGATGGGCGCCGCGGCCGCGTCGATCGGGCAGCGGGAGGCCGACGACGGGCTCGCCGAGATGGTGCACCGCGCGTACGCCTCGCGACCGTCTCCTCGGGCGAGTGCGGTTGGCGGAGAAGGCGACTCGCTATGACCTTGCCCCAGACCCGGTTCGACTTCCTCGCCGACGTCCCTGCCGCCGAAGACCTCGGCCGGGTGCACTTCGTCGCGATCGGGGGCGCCGGGATGTCGGGTGTGGCCCGCATCCTGCTGGCCAAGGGCGTGTCGGTCAGCGGGTCGGACGCGCGGGAGTCGACCCTCCTGCACGCGCTGGCCGCGGAGGGCGCGTCGGTGCACGTCGGTCACGACGCGGCCCTGGTCGACGACGCGGACACGGTGGTCATCTCGTCGGCGATCCGCGACGGCAACCCGGAGCTGCAGGCCGCGCATACCAAGGGACTTCCCGTCCTGCACCGGGCGCAGGCCCTCGCCGCCGCGATGGGCGGGTCCCGCCGCGTGGCCGTCGCCGGCGCGAACGGCAAGACCACGACGACGTCCCTCCTGACCGTGGCCCTCCAGGCGTGCGGGATAGACCCGTCGTTCGCGGTCGGCGGGGAGCTGGCGAAGCATGGGACCAACGCCCACCTCGGGACCGGCGACGTGTTCGTCGTCGAGGCCGACGAGAGCGACGGGTCGTTCCTCGTCTACCGGCCCGAGGTGGCGATCGTCACCAGCGTGCAGGCCGACCACCTCGACTTCTACGGAGACCTCGCGACCGTCGAGGAGGCCTACCGGGCGTTCGTCGGCACGATCGTCCCGGGCGGGCTCCTTGTGGCCTGCGCCGACGACCCGGGGGCCGACGCGCTCGCCGAGTTCGCGCGGTCGCAGGGCGTCCGGGTCCTGACCTACGGCGAGTCGCCCGGCTCCGACGCGTTCCTGTCCGGGGAGGTGCACCGTGGGCTGGCCTGGTCCGCGATCCTGACCATGGACGGTGTCACGCACCGGTTGCGGCTCCTGGTCCCCGGCCACCACAACGTCCTCAACGCGACGGCGGCGTTCGTGGCGGCTACGGCCGGCCTCGGACAGGAGCCTGAGCCGGTGCTGTCCGGGCTCGCTTCGTTCAGCGGTACTCGGCGCCGGTTCGAGCCGAAGGGTCGTGCCGCCGGGGTCCAGGTCGTCGACGACTACGCCCACAACCCCGGCAAGGTCGCGGCGGTCGTCGACACGGCGACCCAGCTGGTCGCCGACGCGGCCACGGGGCGGCTGGTCGTCGTCTTCCAGCCGCACCTCTACTCCCGGACCCGCTCCTTCGCGCGCGAGCTCGGCGCCGCGCTGGCGGCGGCCGACGTGGTCGTCGTCATGGACGTGTATGCGGCGCGCGAGGACCCGGAGCCCGGCGTGTCCGGGCGGTTGGTAGCGCAGGCGGTCCGGGCGGCTCGTCCGGACGCCGACGTGCACTACGTGCCGTCCTGGGCGGCGGTGCCGGGGGTCGTCGCGGGACTGCTGCGACCGGGCGACCTGCTCCTCACGGTGGGGGCGGGCGACGTGACGATGATCGGGCCAGAGGTGCTCTACCGGCTGGAGCACGGCGAGGTGGGCGAGGGTCCCGACGGGTCGGGCCACTCAGGGGAGGGACAGCAGCGATGAGCGAGCGACCGAGGTGGCTGACCGAGGCGGCGCGATCGGGCTCGGTGGTCGACGAGGCCGAGCACCGACAGCCCGGCGGCGCGCAGCCAGGGCGACCCAGCGCCCGGCGTCGCGGCCGGCGACTGGGTCGGCTGCGGCGGGGAGCGGGAGGGGGGCGCGGCACGGATGCCGCGCGGGTGCGCTTCGAACGGCGCGCCGCCGCGGTACGTCGTCGACCGCGAACCCTGCTGGCCGTCGTCGCGGGTCTGGTCGTCCTGGCCGCCGTCGTCGTCTGGCTGGTCGCGTTCAGCTCGGTCCTCGCCACCCGCACCGTGACGGTGACCGGTCTGGCGGACCCGCAGGAGCAGGCCGCGGTCGTCGCCGCCGCGGCGGTGCCGATCGGCACCCCGTTGGCCCGGGTGGACACCGGCGGTGCGGTCGACCGCGTTGCGGCGATCCCCACCGTGGCGTCGGTGTCGGTGAGCCGGTCATGGCCCTCGACGGTGGTCGTCTCCGTGCAGCGGAAGGTGCCGGTCCTGGCGGTGAAGAACCCTCAAGGTCAACTACAGGTTGTAGACGCCTCGGGGGTGACGTTCGAGACCGTGAGCACGCTGCCGCCCGGCGTCGCGCAGGTGAACGCCGCCTCCGACGCTCCCGACCCCGAGGGCATCCGGGCGGCGATCTCGATCCTCCAGCTGCTGCCGGCCGAGCGGCGCGCACAGGTCTCCGCCGTCACGGTGACCAGCGCCGACCTCGTCACTCTGCAGCTGGGCACCGTGAGCGTGGTCTGGGGCGGGATCGCCGACGGTCCCAAGAAGCTGGCCGTGCTCCAGGCGCTGCTGGCCACCAACCCCGCGGTCGTGGACGTCAGCGCGCCGGACACCCCGATCACGCGCTGACCCGATCGCGACGCGCGAGGATTCTCAGTCACACCAGCCCCATTCGCCCCGCCAGTCACCGAACCGGCGCCGGGCAGGGTGAATCTCCCGAGAAGGTCGAGGACACGCCGTCGGGTTGTTTGATCGCGGTGGGGCTTCCGCATACCGTCGGGCACCAAGCGAGACCCGCACCTGATCTAACCATCAGGTAGACATTTAGGCTTCGCGACACACCGGCACGGACAACACCCGACCCATTTCTCCAGACATCTCTCGCTGAGGAAGGCCCACGCTCGTGGCTGCAGACCCGCACAACTACCTGGCCGTCATCAAGGTCGTCGGCATCGGCGGCGGCGGCGTCAACGCCATCAACCGGATGATCGACGTCGGGCTCAAGGGCGTCGAGTTCATCGCTATCAACACCGACGCCCAGGCGCTGCTGATGAGCGACGCCGACGTCAAGCTCGACGTGGGTCGTGAGCTCACCCGCGGTCTCGGCGCCGGCGCCGACCCCGAGGTGGGCAAGAAGGCCGCCGAGGACCACGCCGAGGAGATCGAGGAGGTCCTCAAGGGGGCCGACATGGTCTTCGTCACGGCCGGTGAGGGCGGCGGCACCGGCACCGGCGGCGCCCCCGTCGTCGCCCGGATCGCCCGCGGTCTCGGCGCCCTGACGATCGGCGTCGTGACCCGCCCGTTCACCTTCGAGGGTCGCCGTCGCGCGAACCAGGCGGAGTCCGGGATCGCGGGCCTGCGGGAGGAGGTCGACACCCTGATCGTCATCCCGAACGACCGGTTGCTGTCCATCAGCGACCGCAGCGTCTCGATGATGGACGCGTTCCGCAGCGCCGACCAGGTGCTGCTCTCCGGCGTCCAGGGCATCACCGACCTCATCACGACGCCGGGCCTGATCAACCTCGACTTCGCCGACGTCAAGTCGGTCATGCAGGGCGCCGGCTCGGCCCTCATGGGCATCGGCTCCTCGCGCGGCGAGGACCGGGCGGTCCAGGCCGCGGAGCTGGCGATCTCCTCGCCGCTGCTCGAAGCGAGCATCGACGGCGCCCACGGCGTGCTGCTCTCCATCTCCGGCGGGTCGGACCTCGGTCTGTTCGAGATCAACGAGGCGGCCCGCCTGGTCCAAGAGGCCGCACACCCCGAGGCCAACATCATCTTCGGTGCGGTCATCGACGACGCGCTCGGCGACGAGGTCCGGGTCACCGTCATCGCGGCCGGCTTCGACGGCGGCGGACCGGTCAAGCGCGGCGATAACCGGGCGCTCGGATCCGTCCAGAGCGGCGGCCCGGCCGCCACCAACGGGTCCCCGACCAACGGTCACTCGGCTCCCGGCTCCGGCCCAGGCGCGGCCGGTCCAGCCGGTGCGCGAGGAGGCCGAGCCGGTTCCGGCCGGGGCTCCCAACGGGTCCGCCGCCGAGGGGCAGCGACCGGCGGTCCAGCCCCTGCAGAAGCCGCCGCACACGGTCACGTTCGACGACGCCGACGACCTCGACGTGCCGGACTTCCTCAAGTAGCCGCCCCGTCCAGACAGGAGCGCCGGGCCCGAGCGGCCCGGCGCTCCTGTCATGTGCCCCGCTTCCGGACCGGCGTTGTTGTCGGTTCGGCGGTGGCGAACCGTTGAGAAGTGACGACAACGAGCGTCTGGAAGGCGGGAGGCGAGGGCCTGCGAGGATGACCGCCGTGTTCTTCTGGACCCAGGACGTCGACGCCGCACCGGGGCGTCGCGGGGTCCGGTTCGCGATCACCTCGCGGCACGGCGGCCGGAGCAGCGCGCCGTTCGACTCGCTGAACCTCGGCGGACGGCTCGACGAGCGGGGCGACATCGAGGCCAACCGGACAACGGTGGCGAGCGCCTTCGGCGTGCCGCGAGAGCGGCTCCTCTTCATGGACCAGTGCCACAGCGCCGACGTCGCCCGCGCCGACGGCCCGTGGAGCGGCGGGGCGGCTCCGCGCGTCGACGCGGTGGTGACCTCGCGCGACGACCTGGCCCTCGGCGCGCTGTCCGCCGACTGCGTGCCCGTCCTGCTCGCCGACCCGGTCTCCGGGGTCGTGGCTGCCGTCCACGCCGGCCGGCCCGGGATGGTCGCCCGGGTCGTGGACCGCGCGGTCGACGCCCTCGTCGACGCCGGCGCCGACCCGGCGGAGACCCTCGCCGTGGTCGGGCCGTCGGTGTGCGGACGGTGCTACGAGGTGCCGAAGGGTATGCGCGCCGAGGCGGCCGCCGTGAGCCCGCCGAGCGCAACGGTCTCCTGGACCGGCACCCCGGCCATCGACGTCGCCGCCGGTGTGGTCGACCAGCTGACCGGGCGGGGGATCCGGGTGACGTGGGTCCCCGGCTGCACCCGGGAGAGCCCGGACCTGTACTCGTACCGTCGCGACGGGGCGACCGGCCGGTTCGCGGGGATCGTCCGGCTGCTCCCGGAGACCGGGGCATGACCGCTCGCCGCGAGGAGATCGCCCACGGCCTGGACGCCGTCCGGGACCGCATCGCCACGGCCTGCTCGGAGGCCGGTCGGGACCCCGGCGGGGTCCGGCTCATCGCCGTGACGAAGTTCTTCCCCGTTTCCGACGTCCGGCTGCTCGCGGACCTCGGGGTCCGTGACGTCGGGGAGAACCGTGACCAGGAGGCCCGCGAGAAGCTGACCGACCCCGCCCTCGACGACGTCGTCCTCACCCGGCACTTCATCGGCCAGCTCCAGTCCAACAAGGCCGCGTCGGTCGTCGACTACGCGGATGTCATCCACACCGCCGACCGGACGAAGGTGGTGGCGGCGCTGGGCCGGGCCGCCGACCACCGGCGTCGGCGCCCCCGGGTGCTCGTCCAGGTCAGCCTCGACGACGCGCCGGACCGCGGTGGTGCCGCCGCGGACGATGTCCCGGGCCTGGCGGACCGGATCGCCGCCGAACCTGCGCTGGAGCTCGGCGGGGTCATGGCCGTGGCGCCCCTGGGAGCCGATCCGGATGCCGCCTTCGCCCGGCTCTGGGAGGTGGCGACCCGCATACAGGCGGACCATCCGGCCGCGACCTGGGTGTCTGCCGGCATGAGTGGGGACCTCGAGGCCGCCGTTCGGCACGGAGCGACACACCTGCGTGTCGGGAGCGCAATCCTGGGATCGCGTCCGACGCTTCGCTAACGTCGCTGAGGACGACGGTTGACCTCTGTTTCACTGCACTACCAAGGGAGTTCCACGATGGCTGGGGCGCTTCGCAAGACGATGGTGTATCTCGGGCTTGCTGAGGACGACGACCGCTATGACGACGACGAGCACCGCGACGAGGTGGCGGAGTACGACGACGACCGTCGCCGCACCCCCGAGCGTTCGGAGCGTCCGCTCGGCGAACGTCCGGAGGCCGGCGCGGCCGTCACCCAGCTGCCCCGGCGCCCGGCGCCCGTGGCGCGGCTGGTGCGCGAGCCGGAGGTGGGGCCGCTGAACCGGATCACGACGATCCATCCGCGCACCTACAACGAGGCCAAGACCATCGGGGAGGCGTTTCGCGACGGGACGCCCGTCATCATGAACCTCTCCGACATGAGCGACGCCGACGCGAAGCGGCTGGTCGACTTCGCGGCCGGCCTGGTCTTCGGCCTGCACGGCACCATTGAGCGGGTCACCTCGAAGGTCTTCCTGCTCTCGCCGGTGCACGTCGAGGTGGCCACCGAAGAGGTCGAGGGCGGCCCCACGACCCGCGGATTCTTCAACCAGTCGTAGCCCCGCGCCGACCGCTCACCGCACTTGACAGCCCCCGGAGTCGGGGTCCACAGGATCCATCAGCGAGACTTGGCGTATGCGCACCATCGGCACGGTGTTCTCCACCGTCGTCTTCCTGTTCTTCCTGACCCTCATCGGACGCCTGGTGTTCGACTGGGTGCAGGTGCTGTCGCGGGACTGGCGGCCCAAGGGTGCGGTGCTCGTCGTGGCCGAACTCGTCTATACGGTCACCGACCCTCCGCTGCGGTTGCTGCGCAAGGTGATCCCGTCGATCAACCTGGGCGGGATGCGCATCGACATCGCCTTCCTCGTGCTCATGGTCATCACCTCGCTGCTGATGACGATCCGCATCGCCTGAGCCCGTTCCGCGCCACGCCGGGGTGACCTCGAACCGGTCCATACGGGTGACCTCCCGTCGGCGAGGTTGGTCGCGCCGTTGCGGTTCGATAACGTTGCTCGGGAACGGACCCCCACAAGCCGGCCGCGGTCCTGAGAAACAAGGTGGTACCCCATGGCTCTGACGCCTGAGCAGATCCTCAACAAGCACTTCCAGACGACCCAGTTCCGGAAGGGCTACGACGAGCGTGACGTCGACGACTTCCTCGACGACGTCGTGGGCGAGATGCGGGCGTTGACGGCGCAGCGGGACGACTACAAGCACCAGTTCGAGGAGTGCCAGTCCCGGTCGGGCTCCGTGGTGCAGGACCGCGGGTCGTTGGACCCGGCGGTCGTCGAGGAGCACGAGAAGCGCCTCGACGACGTCAAGAGCCGGATCGCCGAGGCGGAGGCTCAGGAGAAGGAGGTCGGCGAGCGGCTGTCCAAGGCGCAGGCCGACGTCGCCGCGGCGGAGGCCCAGGTCAAGGACCGCCAGGGCGCAATCGACGCGTCGGTCCAGGAGCGGCTCGACGCCGCCGAGGGCCGCGCCCGCGCCGAGGGTGAGGCGAAGGCCGCCGCGGAGCAGCGGCTCACCCAGCTGGAGCAGGAGCTGGACCAGGCCAAGGCGTCGGTCACCGACGCGCAGAGCCAGGCCCAGCAGGCGGAGCAGTCGGTGGAGGAGGCGCGTCGGCGCGCCGAGGACGCTGAGGCCCGCGCCGGCGAGGCCGAGCGCCGCGCCGCCGAGGCTGTCGAGGCGGCCAAGGCCGCGCCGGTGGCCGCCCAGGCGGAGGCCCCGGCCGAGGGCAGCGACACCGGGGTCATGCGCGCGGTCGCCGGGGGAGCCGTGGGCGGCGCCAGTGCGGCGGCGCTCATCGAGCTGGCTCAGCGGGTCCACGACGAGCACGTCGGCAAGGGCGAGGCTCGCCGTGACGAGCTGTTCGCCGAGGGCCAGAGCAAGTACGACGAGCTGCTGTCCACCGGTCAGGCCCAGCACGACGAGCTGCTGTCCACCGGTCAGGCCAAGCACGACGAGCTGCTCGGCACGGCGCAGTCCCGTCACGACGAGCTGCTCGGCACCGCGCAGTCCGAGCACGACCGCCTCCTGGCGGAGGCGCAGGAACGCCACGAGCAGCTGATCACCGAGGCCCGGGAGCGGTCCACCGGCATGGTCACGGAGGCGCAGCAGAAGAAGGCCTCGGTCCTCGCGGAGCTGGAGCAGGAGAAGGGCGTCCTCCAGCAGAAGATCGAGCAGCTCCGGGGCTTCGAGCGGACCTACCGCACGCAGCTGAAGTCCTACCTCCAGGGCCAGCTCGACGAGCTCGACCACACCGGCGTCGAGCCGCGCGACAACGCCGACGGCGCCGACGGCGCGGACAACGCCGAGGCGAACGGGCAGGTGGCCAGCCAGGCCGAGCACCACTGAGGACCTCGGGCGGTGAGGTGAGAACCTCACCGTCCACCTCACCTCTAGGCGCGGCCATGGCCCCGTGACGGGGCCGTTCGGTGACGAAGAGCCGCTCAGCGGCCTCGTCCGGCGCGGGTATGCGAGTGGATTCGGGTTCGTCCTGTCTCGTCCCGTGCGGTGAGCCAGGTTTGGAGTCGGCGTGTGCGGGGCTTATCCTCGCCCCGACCATCTTCGAGGATCGCTACCCCAGAAGGGGCCGGTACGTCATGGCAGCCACAAGGACCCCCGCCACCACCAAGGCGGGACGGACGACCTCCGCGGGGCGGTCGGCTCCGTCTCCGGCCGCCACGACGACGAAGCGCACAGCAACCAAGGCGGCTCCGGCTAAGACGGCGAAGACCGCGAAGGCGGCTCCGGCGAAGACCGCGAAGGCGGCTCCGGCGAAGACGGCGAAGGCGGCTCCGGCGAAGACGACGAAGGCGGCTCCGGCCAAGACGGCGAAGGCGGCTCCGGCCAAGACCGCGAAGGCGGCTCCGGCCAAGACGGCGAAGGCGGCTCCGGCCAAGACGGCGAAGGCGGCTCCGGCCAAGACGGCGAAGGCGGCTCCGGCCAAGACGGCGAAGGCGGCTCCGGCCAAGACCGCGAAGGCGGCTCCGGCCAAGACGGCGAAGGCGGCTCCGGCCAAGACCGCGAAGGCGGCTCCGGCCAAGACCGCGAAGGCGGCTCCGGCCAAGACCGCGAAGGCGGCTCCGGCCAAGACCGCGAAGGCGGCTCCGGCCAAGACCGCGAAGGCGGCTCCGGCCAAGACCGCGAAGGCCGCTCCGGCCAAGACGACGAAGGCGGCTCCGGCCAAGACGACGAAGGCGGCTCCGGCCAAGACCGCGAAGGCGGCTCCGGCCAAGACGACCACCACGCGTCCCCCTCGCGCCGTCAAGGCAACCACGGCGGCCAGCGCTACCGCGACGGCGACGGCCACCCTGCGCGTCGCGACCACCGAGAAGCCGTGGACCGCCAAGGAGCTGCGGGAGATCCGCGAGGAGCTGGACTCCGAGCGCGCGAGGGCGCTGGCCGACCTCGAGATCGCCGAGCACGACCTCCAGGGCCTCATGCGGGACGCCGGGGAGGGCGCCGGCGACGACCAGGCGGACGCGGGGGCCAGCATCTTCGGCCGTGAGTACGAGATGAGCCTGGTGGCCAACTCCCGCGACAAGCTCGACCAGGTCGAGCACGCGCTGGAGCGCCTCGACAACGGCACCTACGGGATCTGCGAGTCGTGCGGGAACCCGATCGGCAAGCTGCGGCTGCAGGCGGCGCCCCGCGCGACCCTGTGCCTCGCGTGCAAGACGAGGCAGGAGCACCGCTGATCCCCGCTACTCCTGCACAGCGCGACCCGATCGACCCGACGCATACCGACGCTTCGCCCTCCGGACCCCCGCCGGCCCGGAGGCGGCGGCTGTTCCTGCTCCTGGCGGGCATCGCCGTCGTCACGTACCTGCTCGACCAGCTGTCGAAGTGGTGGGCGGTCAGCGCCCTGACCGACGAGCCGCCGCGGGACCTCATCGGGTCGTTCCTGCGGCTGGACCTCATCCGCAACCCCGGCGCGGCCTTCTCCATCGGCACCGGGAACACCTGGGTGCTGACCATCGTCGCCGTCGTCGTCCTCATCGTGGTGATCCGGGTCAGCCGACGACTCGGCTCGATCGGCTGGGCGTGGGCGCTCGGGCTGCTGCTGGGTGGCGCGCTGGGCAACCTCACCGACCGGGTCGTCCGCGAGCCGGGCCTCGGTCGCGGTCACGTCGTCGACTTCCTCAACTACAACAGCTGGTTCATCGGCAACATCGCCGACATCGCCATCGTCAGCGCCGCCATCCTCATCGGCCTGCTGGCCCTCACGGGGCGCAGCGTGGACGGGACGCGGGAGTCGAAGGAGGCCGGCCGCCACGAGGCGGCCGACGATGACGCCTGACGAGCGGATGCTGCACGTCCCGGAGGGTCTCGAGGGCGAGCGCGTCGACGCGGCGATCGCGCGGTTGTTCGGCGTGTCCCGGACCAAGGCGGCGGACCTCGCCGCGGCGGGCCACGTCTCGCTGAACCACCGGTCGGCCGTGAAGTCCGACCGGGTCTCGGCCGGGGACCTCCTCGAGGTCGCCCTGCCGCGCGCGGAGGACAGCCCGAGGCTGGCCGTGATCGCCGAACCGGTACCCGGGATGACGATCGTCCACGACGACGACGACATCGTGGTGGTCGACAAGCCGGTGGGGGTGGCCGCGCACCCCAGTGTGGGATGGACCGGACCGACGGTGCTCGGTGGCCTCGCCGCGGCGGGGTACCGGATCTCGACGTCCGGAGCGAGCGAACGGCAGGGCGTCGTCAGCCGGCTCGACGTCGGCACGTCCGGGCTCATGGTCGTCTGCAAGAGCGAACGCGCCTACTCCGTCCTCAAGCGCGCGTTCAAGCACCGAACCGTCGACAAGACCTACCACGCGCTGGTCCAAGGCCTGCCGGACCCGCTCGTCGGCACCATCGACGCGCCGATCGGGCGCCACCCTGGCGCGGACTACAAGTTCGCCGTCCTCGACTCGGGCCGGAACGCGGTGACGCACTACGAGGTCGTCGAGGCGTTCCGGCACGCCTCCCTGCTGGAGATCCATCTCGAGACCGGTC